>DASVQY010000067.1:0-37451 GCA_036388895.1 Pyrinomonadaceae bacterium
AAAAAATACAGAAAATACTCGAAACAATGGTGGCGAGCATATCACAATCGCGCCCGCCAGAGAAAAAATTCGGCAGCCCGCAAGCGCTTGATGCGTCTGCGTCAAATTCGATTTGCTAATTCTTCCGCCGGGTCGCCGATGCAGCCGACCGCGCAAAACATTGCAGGAAGCATTCCGAATATTCAGACTGATAACTTGTTTATACTCGTCGAAGGAAAAATAAAAAAGGTATATGACGGCGATACCGTCAGCCTGGAAACCAGAGACGGCAAGGCTTACACAATCAGAATGCTGGGCGCCGACGCTCCCGAATTGAGCGAGTATTTTGGAGATAAATCACAGAAAAAACTCAGCGATTTGGTTTTGGGAAAAGACGCGACGGTCATCATTCGGAAAAAGGACGCGTCTGAACGCTATATCGGCACCGTTTACAGCAGCGGGCAAGATATAAATCTCAGACAGATAGAAACGGGAATGGCGTCGTATCTGCAACAAAACGGTTACGAGCCGAAAGGGGACGACCGCAGATTATACGAACAAGCCGAACAAAAAGCGCGCATCGAAAAAAACGGTTTGTGGCGAAATCAAAAATCCGTCTCCGCGTTCAGATTTCAAGCGCGGTGAGTTTCGTTTCGGTTTTACGGTAATCAAGAAAGGACATTTATATGAATGTTAAATAGCCGAAGCATAAAAGCTATAAAGAGAATTCAATAAAGCCGTAGGTTGTCAAACTTACGGCTTTTTAAGCTTTGATTATATGTTTCTGATTATGTATTAGCGCGGTTTATTTTCGGGCGGTGAAATCATCAGCGAAACTTTTGAAGGGATTTGATGTTGTCTGCAGACGAATTGCATTTGTTCGTCAGTAAAGCGATTTTTACAAAAGAATTTAGTGATTATAAGTTCGATTTATCACTGCTGTTGCCGAAGTGAACAGTTCGATAAAGTCCGTTGTGCGAGCTTGAAACATACAACCAATTTGAGCCCGAAGGAGGCTGAACGGCAAAGCTCGTTATGCTGTTTTTCCAGAACTTTTGAAATCGTGAAATATTACTCGCTTTCACAGCGGCGATTTCGTCTCTTTCACCTTTAACCTGCTCGATTGCTTCTTTTACTACAAGTATCTTTTCGTTGATTTCCTTTGCTTGAGCGACTGCTTTTGCTTGTTCACCGGATTTCACCGAAGCGAAATCGAAAGATATAATTTCCAACTGTCGTTCAAGTTTTTCTAACAATCCCTCTAAATAAAAAATAGATAACTCGTCGGATGCTTTATCCAAGCCTTCTTCATTTGTTGGAGCTTTTTTACTAAACCGATGTAAATCAGCATTTTTGAAACGCAGGCGGAAAGCTGCAAAAAGAAACCAGACAATAGCCGTTGCCGTTAAGAAAACAGTGATTCTTATTAACATATAAATTTTGTTAAGTTTTGATCAATTATTTCGGGAAAGTTGTCGAAAAAGATTTTTGGAGTTGATCAACTACTGAATTGCAATTGATTGGAAGTCGTAAAAATTACTTGGAGTATGGAAGAAAAGAAGTTTAACGCAGTACGGCAGCTTGGCTGCCTGATATTTTTATACCAAAAATCTGTTAAATTAGTAAAGCTTTTTTTTGCTCGTAACATTCAGATTACCAAACGAATACAGTTAGAAATCAGTTAAAATCAAAAACTTGATACTAAAATTAATTATTGTCTAGTGTGAGTTTAAGGTAGAAATAAGAAAAGAGGCACCGCTATGATGCCTCTAAAACACTGAAAAAACTAAATGCCGGCTAAAAGCATCTTGGCGAGAATTCAGAACGCCAATATTTACTGAAGTTTATAAAATTATTGAATTTTTATGATAACGGCGACTAGCGATGTTGGGTTTGTTTGCGCGAATTGCCGCAATTAGAAGTATTCGCCGAAGACGCGGAGAAAATATATTTAATTTGCGAACTCTGCCGCGCGAACGAAGCGAGTGGCGTTCTCGAATCCGAAAATCTGCGTGGTTTATAGTTCGACGTGCGGAAAATCCTTGAACGATTGCCAATTGCCCTCCCATTTCAAACCAACTTAACGCGCCCGTTCGTGGGGAGTTAGAAATTATTAAATATTTTGTTTAATTGTATGTCTCATTACCGCCCGTCAGAGCTAACGGCGCATATAACAAATCAATGGACGCGAGCGGCAACAGCGACGCTCTTATAATCAATCTTGTGTGAGTTGCCGCCCCGTCATCTCAATCGTTATGCCTCTGTTGTTGATGTGATGATTACGAAAGAACAAGTCATGCCCCTTTTTCTTCAAGCCTGCCCTTCATTTACTCAGAGGTGGGAAAATCATCGTGCGTTTTATGACGATGAAGATTTGCTTTATGTTGATTTAGGAGAATTTGCTCATCATCTTATTAAATTGCACAAAACAAATCAGACCAATGAATTTCCAGCAGTATTTGAAGTAATCGAAAGGCTTCATTTTGAAGGAGATGCTTATGTAAAAGAGGCTGCAACAATCGGAATGCTTGAGGGGATTCAAAATGTCGCAGGAAGTAGTGGCGTCAATCCTGAAGATTTTTCTTGCTATCTAAAACCAGAATCAGCAAAATGGTGGCGGCAGTTGAATGCTTTCTGGAACGGCAAAATGCCGTATGTTGGCGCTACTCAAAATGAGGCATAACAAATCAAAGGAGCGGAGGCGGAAACAGCTACTTTCTTAAAATTGTTGCGTGGTTTCTTTCGGCTTGCGTGTTGCAGGTTTCCGCCCCGCTCATCTCAATCGTTCGACGGCTTCCATTTATGCCTGACCTTCAAACATTGGAAGAACTTATTAAGCGTTTTAGTTTGGGCGCAACAGGCGAAATTATAAAAATGCAGACGACCTTTTTTGTCGCTGTTTGCTCTTTTCCCGCTGAATCGTTTACGCAGAAAGAAAATCATCGCGTTCACTTTCGCGGCAAACGTGATTTTTCGCTTGGCAAAGGACAATTCACTGGCTTGCAGTTATTTGATAATCACCCACTTTTGCTCAAATACATTGAGCCGCTCGTTTCTGTTCATCTGACATCTTTAGTAACTGATAGACAGACATTCCGCGAAGCGCTTGACGTTGTTGCAAATAGAATCTACGGAAAATGGCGTTCTGTTGAGCGTTTCTGTTCTTCGCCTTCAGATTGGACGCTTGAAAAACCATATGGAATTTTAATGGAAGCTCCTTTATCTTACGCAAAAGCTGTGGTTGAAGCGGCGGGCAGTTGCGGTATAAATTTGATCTTGCGTAATCAATACGAGCTAAAAGGTAAAAAGCCGCGTGTATTAATAATAGATGATTGGTATGTTATCGCCGATGATTTTAGTGCGTGAAAGGAAACGCGTCGTCGAACAAGTCATTGCACCGAAGCGCGAAACAGCTACTTTCTTGTTTAGCTTGCGTGTTAAAGTTTGGCTTGCGTGTGGGTGGTTTCGCGCTCGGTGAACTCCGTCGTTCGATGCCTCATGGTAAAATACAGGTTTTGTGCATTATGAAAAGAATTGCCCTTTCAATTTCATTTCTAATTTCTGCCTCGACTATTTTCGTTTTTGGGCAAAGCAATTCTTGGAAAGGTTTAACGCCGCTGCTCTCAACCCGCGCAGATGTTGAAAAATTACTTGGAAAACCTAAAGAAGATAAATATTCCTGTTGTCGCTATGAAATGCCGAATGAAAACGTTTCCATCAGTTACGCAACTGATACGTGTGATGAGGGTTGGAATGTTCCAAAGGATACGGTTTTAAGTTTGTCTGTTTCGCCAAATTCAGATGTTGGGAAAAGTTTTGAAGAATTGAAACTCGACAAAAACAAGTTTTCTATGACAGGCGACGATGCTTTTTTCGGAACTTGGACAAACCCCGAACAAGGCTTACAATACTATTTTTCTAACATTGACAGAGAGTTTCGTTCGTTTTCTTATCTTCCTAAGAGATCCGACAACAATTTAAGATGCGATGGTTTTCCGCCATTCGCTCCAGAAGGTCGTCATTATTCATTTGAGAGATTTTCCTTTCAAAACAAGAGTCTTAGTAAAAAAGGAAACCTTTATAGAATTTACGCAAGTTTAGACAATTTCATTATTCAAAATACCTCGAACGGAAACCATTATAAAGGATTTGTTTTAGTTTATTTTGACGATAAACTTTCTTTGAAGCAATACAAATCGCTTCTCGACAAATTGAAAGCGCATATTTTTAAGGTCAGAAAAACTTCGGCAGAACTAATAACTATAATTGAAGGCGGAATGAAGGAAGAAGCAGAAATTGAACTTTATCTTTTGCCGAAAGAATACAAGCCGCCTGCACCGAATCCGACATTGCCAAGTCCACAATTTATGAAACGGCAATAAAATTTTAGAGTTTGTTCAAAAATAACGGCGGCATCGAACAAATCAATGGACGTGAGGGCGAAACAGTCACTTTGTTTGTTACCTTGTCCGTTAGACTTGAACGGGCTTTGTGACGGTTTCGCCCCACGTCAGCTCAACCGTTAGACGCTTTCTGCTGCCAACCTTGAGGCTGAATATATGAAGAAAAAAATTATCGCCTTTTTGCTTTGCATTGTTTTGACAAATTTGTGTTTGGCTCAAAGCAAAGAGCCAAAACAAATTGCCGGAAACTCGCCCAAAATAGCTGCTGCTAAAATTGAGAAAATCGAAAAGGAGATTGCCGCATGGATGGTGAAGAACAAGGCGCCTGCTTTATCAGTTGCCATTGTAACTGACAATCAAATGAGCTTCTCGAAAGGTTACGGATTAGCGGATGTTGAAAACAATGTTGCGGCTCGAAGCGACATGGCTTTTCGTCTGGCTTCAATAGCTAAATCAATGACGGCAATCGCCGTGATGCAGCTTGTCGAACGCGGGCTTATTGATTTGAACGGACCCATCAATAAATACTGCGCCGCCTATCCCGAAAAGCAAGCCTTAAAAGACGCTCCGGATAAAAAATTCTCAATCACTGTGCGACAGCTTCTCGTTCATCAATCGGGCGTGCGCCACAATAAACCCGAAGAGGTTCTTTCAACTAAGCATTACAACAACATTACGGAAGCTGTCGGCTCATTCAAAGACGACCCGCTTGTTATTGAACCAGGAACAAAATATTCGTATTCAACACCCGGTTATACTCTTTTAGGCTGCGCGATTGAGAGCGCGTCGGGCATGTCATACATTGATTACCTGCGCGAAAACATATTCAAACCCGCCGGAATGATGCGCACTTTTGTTGACGATGTTTATGCGGTTATTCCGAATCGCGTCCGCGGTTACCGGAAAACGCAAACAGGAGAAATTCAAAACGCGCCGCTTCACGACACGAGCATCAAAGTTCCGGGCGGCGGCTTGGTAACAACGGCGGAAGACTTAGCAAAATTCGCCATTGCCGTCAATACAAACCAACTTGTCAAACCGGAAACGATCACTCAAATGTGGACGAAACCAAAGACCAGCGACGGGAAAGAACAGGGCTACGCAATGGGATTTTTAATCAATGATCGGGATGGATTACTCAGAGTTTTTAATGATGGAAGCCAAGCCGGAACGAGAACCTATCTTTTTCTGATGCCGAAACAAAAAATCGCCATTGCCCTGATGACTAATCTGGAAAGAGCTTTTTGTGAAGAACTTGTTCCGAAGATTATTGAAGTGCTTGGCGAGAAATGAAAAACGCGCTCTTAATCCGAAAGCGAGCCGTACAAATCAATGGACGTGAGGGCGAAACAGCGACTTTCATCGAGCGTAACTTTTTATCTTTCGGCTTGTCGCCGCCGGTTTCCGCCCGCGTCATATCAAACGTCGGGCGTTTCGTGGTAAATTCAACATCGCAAAAATTAGGACAAATGATTCGAAACAATTCAACTTCCAAAATAGTTCAAATAATTCCGATTTTGGGCATATTGGTCATCCTGGCTGTCCAGTATTTTCACGCTAACCAACAACTTCAGGCGAATGATGAATTGGTAAAAAGGCAGCTTGAAAATCTAAAGACAGACATGCGCAAAGACAATGTTCCGCCGAACATCGAAGGACATATTTCTACCGTAGCCGAAAATGCAGCCTTTCAGACTCATTTGCTGGTTAGTTCGCTAACCACGATGCAAGTGTTTTTTCAGGCGAACATTCTGTTAATGGTTTATTTGTTTTATACAATTCAGAATAAGAAGACAAAGAAAACAGAAGATTGAAAATAGCAATGAATCGCACGGAAACCAAATACCTGGTAATTGAGACACGCCCAATAAATCAATGAACGTGAGGCGGAAATAGGGACTTTCCTAATGTGTCATAAACGACCCTTTTTGAGACTATTTGAACGTTAGGTGATAAATAAAGAATTTCATTTTGTGTTTTATAGTTAATTATCCTCAGATATGGCAGCTAAAATTTCAGCTTGGGATTATTCTTTGAATTTAACCAGTCCTGACGGTCAAATTACTGCTGTTATTGATGATGCCAGCGAAGTCGGACAGGGAGCGCCTACATATGGAACGCTTAAACTGTCTAATGGATTGACCTTTAAAGGATGTAATCCATCGGCTGTATGGTCGGATGATTCTAAATTTTTAGCCATACCTCAATGGACAAAAGTCCAACAGCAACGGATTTTAGTCATTTCGGTAGAACAATCGTCTTTCGGATATGCGCCTGATATTTACAGTGTGCTCGAATTACATTCATTTTCTAGAGGTAAAATCAAAGGGATAGACTCACCTATCTATAAGCCGCGTGAAATTGAAATTGATTTGAGCGAAGTTAGATGGAAAGATGCGGAACCAGATACTTGCTGGCAACAGTTACTCTCCTTCATTGGGCTTGATTAAATATGGTTTGACCCCATCTTATCTCAACCGTTAAATTACACAGTGTCACAAACGATCCTTTTTGAGACAATTTTGCGGTAATTTGCTCCTATTTGGATGGCGCAACTTACCGGTATAATGACTTGTTAAACCGGTGGCTTATTCTAATTGATAGAGGTGACAATATGTTAACGAAATCTATGTTCTATCGGGCTTTAGTTTGTTTTACGGTATTCATTGTTTCGATTGTCGCGCAAGGGCAATCAGGAGACAATCGACAACCGCGCATTATTCCGATCAAGCCGATGTCACAAGATGTTGAAATTCTTTTTGGTGACCCTGAAAAAGTCGGAGAACCGTTCGTGATGCGAATCCGCGAATTGCCTGGCGGCGGAATGACGCCGCATAAACATCCTGTTGATGAACACATTACGGTAGTTCAAGGAACATTATATTTTGCCGTCTCCGATAAATTTGACCGTGCGGTTCTCAAGCAGATGAAAGCCGGCAGTTACGCATTTATTCCGAAAGGAAGCACAATGTTTGGCTACACGCCCGAAGCAGCCATAGTTCAGGTTCATGGCGTCGGACCATTCCATATTCACTGGCGCGACGGAAACGAGTGGCGCGACAGTTTCAAGACGCTCGACCACCCGGACGCGGATAAAATTTTCAAATTCAGAAAGGGTGAACGCGTCTTTACCAAACGAGGAAAAGGGCGCATTCGTCAAGGCTTTGATACCGGTGAGGTAAAAGCCTACGAGATTGATGGAGAGGATGACAAATTGTTTATGGCTGAAGAAAGAGAGATTCAGTCTGCGGAGAAAAATAAATAACCATTTTGCATTTTATTCAAGCGGTTTAACAAATCAATGGACGAGAGCGGCAACAGCGTGCCTCTTATTAAAGTTGTCCGTCTCGTCGCCGCGCCATCTCAATCGTTCGGCTCTTTCCTATTGTTTTGTCGGTTTACCTCAAACAGAATAATGATTAAATTTTTAATTCAGTTGTTCATTATGATTTTGCTTTGGGCATTTGTCGGTGCCGCGACAAATCTCGTCACAGTTATGTTACTGGAAAACGTGATGGAATTAATTGGGACTGTTGCTTTTTTAATCGTTTTCACAGTTATTTTGTTACTCATTTTCGTTTTCTTTTTTTCTATTTTCAACAAACGGTTTCGTGAAAAGACCGAAATTAAAATGCACCGTGTTTCGTGGAAAGAAAGACTTAGCTGGTTGTTAGCTTCTGTGACTTGGGTTTTTGCTGCCACATTTATCCTTTCGTCTTTTAGAGTGTTACTGCATGTTGCGGAAATTGTTAATCCAAATATATTTTGGTGTTTAATCGTAGTCTTTATGATAACCTTTTTCGTGTCAGCCTATAAACAAGATAAAAAAGAGAAACGATTAAGTAATACTCAGACAAATTGGTGGCAATAACGAAAACCAATGTGAAAAATAACGACGAGCCGTACAAATCAACGGACGCGAGGCGGAAACAGCTACTTTCTTAATGTGTCATAAACGCCCCTTTTTCAGACAATTTTACGGTAATTTCTCTTATTTGGATTTTATGGCGCAACTTAGCGGTATAATAACTTGTTAGATTCTTCGTTCTATATACGCAAGCGAGCTTCATCGGAGGTAAATTTAAATGAAAAGATCGCTTTATACTTCCTTCATTTTGCTTTGGATTTTGTGTCCAATTGTTGTTTGGGCGCAGTATCCGAAAAAGCGGGTTGCGAATGCGGCTGATCTGCCGCGTTTTTCTTACGACGTGCCGGAGAATTTGACCGATTTGCTGACGGATGACGCCGCTTATAAGGTTTTCGCGCCGAAAGTTCGCGCCGATTTGGAAACAATTTTGCGCGATTATCAAATCGAGGACAAAGCTACGCTCAAAGAGATTCAAGCGACGCTTGCCGAGCTTGATTTGCAGGACGGCAAATTAGATTCCGCACTGGACAGAATGCGAGCCGCGCTCGACCTCGAAGAAAAGCCGGAACTAAAATATTTGCCGACTTTCTTAGACACGCAAATCATCGCCAAAGCGCAGCGGCAATCGGGCGCGGTTTCGGGCGAAAAATTCCTTCAGGCTTTGCGGCTCGTTCTGGCTGAAACCTTGAACGCGCTGCCCGAATCGGTTTTACCGGGCGTCAAGGAATATAGATTCGGATACGATTTGTATAACGAGAATTTTTTCACGGGCATCGTTAAAGCGCGATTCGCGTCGAAAGCCAAACAAAACGGAAACAAACTATTTAACGATGCCGCGTATCAGTTAGTCGGTATGCGAACGGCGCACAAATTTATCGTGCCGCTCGCGGGCGAATTTGCAAGAGGTTTCGACCTTTATATCGCCGCCCGCAGTAATGCGCCGAAAATCAACGTTTGGACAAACCGCGCCGTGAATTTAACCGGTAAAGAAAAACTCTCGCCCGTTGTCGTCGCCATTTGGGACACAGGAATTGCCCCGTCTGTTTTTCCAAATCAAATGTTCGTCAACCGTCGCGAAAAACCTGACGGCAAGGACAATGACCGCAACAATTTTGCGGACGACGTTCACGGCATTGGTTTTGACGCGAACGGAAAATACACGACAGAGCCCCTGTTTTTTGTGAAAAGCGAAGATATCGCCAAATATGCCGCATGGATCAAAGAACGGCATGTCCTGGTAAAATCACAAAACGAGGTTGATGACGATGAAACCCGCGCTTTGAAGAAAAAATTCCAAACGCAAACGCCTGCCGACATTGCGGAAGAGCTTCGCCTTTACAACATATTTTCTACTTACACGCACGGCACGGAAGCCGCCGCAGTCGCTGTCGAAGGCAATCCGGCGGCGCGTATTCTGAACGCCCGCTCGACGTGGCGGGACCAAAGCGGTCAGGACGATTCGATTATTAATAATGAAGATTGGGCGCGAGGCTTCGCGGCAAATATCAGGTCGTTTGTTGACTACTTCAAAAAACAAAACGCGCGCGTCGTCAATATGAGCTGGAGTATGTCGCGCACCGAAATTGAAGAAAATCTTGAAAAGAATGTGCCGAAGATGAGTGCGGAAGAACGCAAAATTGCGGCACAAAAAAGTTTTACGATTATCAAAAACGCCATTGTCGAAGCGTTTCGCAACGCGCCGGAAATTTTGTTCGTTTGCAGCGCCGGAAACACGAACAGCGATGCTGTCTTTAACGAGAGAATTCCGTCGTCGCTCGAATTGCCGAATCTAATCACCGTCGGCGCGGTTGACGAACGCGGCGCGGCGGCAAATTTTACGAGTTTCGGCAAAAATGTCCTGCTCTACGCGCAGGGCAAAAATGTTCCGGCACTAGTGCCCGGCGGTGAAAAAGTGATGTTCGGCGGAACCTCAGCCGCCGCGCCGCAAGTGGCGAACCTTGCCGCCAAGCTGTTAGCGCTTCAGCCAAAATTAACGGTCGCGCAAGTCATCAAACTTATTCAAGACGGCGCCGATGCAAGCGAAGCGGACAAACGCTTGAAACTCATCAATCCGAAACATTCGGTGGAACTGTTAATTGCTCGTAACCCAATCTAGGCAAATCTAATAAATCAATGGACGTGAGGGCGAAACAGCGACTTTCCTAATGTGTCATAAACGACCCTTTTTGACACAATAATAAAACATAAAAAGCGCCTCAGAAACGTATATCTTTGAAACGCTTTTAGTATTTATTTTTTTAGCCTAGGGTATTGTTTATTTCATATTCTGAACATCACATATCGCTCAATCTTTAAGAAGTGTTTTGGCATTGTGGATTGTTGTTTTGATTTACCTTAATGTATTTAATGAGACATTTGCTTCAAGTCTTTTGGACCTTTCGTAGAATTTAATTTCAACGGGAAGCAATTGATAAGCTACGCCTTCAACTCCAGTTAGGGATTAAGCCAGAGTTTTGGAATTAAATTGTAGATTTGTTAAATAAAAGCAGGGCAAGTTGGGACGATTTACCTAGCTAATTAAAGTTGGATGCTACCCTAGCTACGCCCTGCAGCAAATACCGCGAGCATATCTGTTATCTGTATATTACTAGAAAAAAAATTAACACTGTGCGTTACTACACATATAGATTTATTTATTTTCAAATTGACCTGCTATCCAATAAAGGGTCAGTTTGAATTTAATCTTTTTTAGCGTTTTGGCATAATGTAAAGTCATTAAACAGTCTGAATTGAGTTTACAGGAGACAATTTTATATGGCGGAAATTCCTGAAGAATCAATCTTACTCATAGCTTCTATCAAGAAAGTAGTAGATGATACGCAAAAAATTATTGCCGAAACGAACAAACTAATCTCCCTCTTAAAAAAAGATATCGAATATCATCAAAAACTTTTAGACCAGAAGCAGGAAGAATTAAATGCTTTGTTAAAAGAGTTGGGAATTAAATAAAGATTAAATTAAACCTGACTCACTACCTAATAAAGATTTAATTATAGATTACATAACTTTTTATGATATAATTCGGTATTCATATCCTCTTCCTTTGCATTATCAATTGCGTAGTTGATAGTGCTTTTTTCTGTCTAACTCACTCTTGTTTCAAATATGCTTAACCTTGTTTCATAAGTCTGTTTCAAAAGCGGCTTTTGCAACAAAGCCCATAAACGACCCTTTTTGAGACAATTTTGCGGTAATTTGCTCTTATTTGGATTTTATGGCGCAACTTAGCGGTATAATAACTTGTTCGACGCTCGCTGTAATCACGGTCGCAGATAGTTTTGATGTTAGACTGTAACAATTGCTTTGAAGCAATTCGTGATGAATTATGTTCCGCACCCTGCCGAAACAACCGAATCCGATTACATTTCTATTCTTTGTGTCTATCATATTTATCTCCTGCGAAACTTCTAAACAGCCTGCTTTGTCTATTACTTCAGAGTCAGCGAATTATTCAAACTCATTATCTCGCCAAGACCGGACTGAGATATTTGAAGATGTGTGGAAGACAATCAACGAACAGTATTACGACCCGGCATTTAACGGTGTTGATTGGCAAGCGGTTCACCAACTCTATCTTCCGAAAGTCGAAGGCGCAAAATCGGACGTAGAATTTTATAGACTGTTTGAAGAAATGCTTGCCGTTTTGCGCGATGCTCACACCGTTTTCAAACATCCGCAGTCGAACGGCAATAACAATATCAATCCGCCGGGCAGCGTCGGAATTTCGCTTGGAGAAGTCGAAGGCAAAACCAGGATTATAGAGGTCGAACCAGATTCTGATGCCGACCGCGCCGGTGTCAAACCGGGTATGATTTTGCGCCGCGTCAACGGCAGAAACATCGAAGAACTCTACAATGAGATTCGCTCGCGGTTTGCCGGTTCATCAACCGAACAAGCATTGAAAGAGGTGATGCACGGCGCACTGCTTTATGGCGGTTTTCTCGGTCCTTCGAGGACATTTGGCATTGAGGATTTCGACGGCAAAGTGATTGATGTTCCTGTGACACATTTCGGAGCGCGACCTTCAGAAATTCCGACTTTAACGGCGCGTCGTCTGCCCTCAGGCATCGGCTATATTAAATTTGACGGTTGGAAACCGCCGGTTGACGAACGATTCAAAACCGAACTCGCCAAATTGATGGATACGCCCGGTTTGATTATAGATTTGCGCGGAAATGGCGGCGGGCAAACCGATGTCGAACTTAACATCGGCAGTCTCTTTTTCCCGACGGAAACAAGTCTCGGCAGTTTCACGAAAAGAGGCGGACAACCGGAACCGATAATGACTCACAAATCCGACCAGGTTTATCAAGGCAAAATCGCCATTCTGGTTGATGAAGTTTCGGCAAGCGCTTCGGAAGTTTTTGCCGCCGCGATGCAGGACCACAAACGCGCCCGCGTCATCGGGCGACAAACTTGCGGCTGCGTCCTCAACAGCTGGAGCAGGCAGCTAAAAGGCGGCGGCACGCTTCGCTGGAGTGCGCGAATTTATAATTCTCCTCAAAACCGCAGGCTGGAAGGTGTGGGCGTAACCCCGGATGAACTTGTTGACTTAACCGTTTCCGATTTACGGCAAGGACTAGACGCACCGCTCGAAGCGGCGAAAAATTTTCTGGCTCGTTATTAATAGTTGACTTTTAATGGTGACACCGCGTCGAACAAATCAATGGACGTGAGGGCGAAACAGATACTTTTTCATCAACGTAACTTTTAATCCTTAGCTTGTGTGTAATCGGTTTCGCCCTGCGGCATCTCAATCGTTTTGCCTCTGAAGTTGTGTGATGAGTAATCTGCCTAAAACAAATATTTTGCGCCTCACGATTGAGATTGCCGTCTTCGTCGCAGTCGTTGTCGCGGATGCTTATGGCTTTGTTCCCATCACACAGACGCTTTCCTTGTTCCTTTAATCTGGGTAATGCTTCGTTTGAGCGGCGAGCGCTGGTCGGAGATTGGACTGGCGCGACCGGAAAATTCCGGTTGGGCAATCGCGTTTGGCGTTGGGGCTGGCGTGCTGATAGAGCTGTTTGCCGTTTACGTGACAACGCCGTTGATTAGCGGTTTCTTCGGCACAGAACCAAATTATTCACAATTCAAAGAAATTCGCGGCAATTTGATTCTGCTGTTTATTTTTCTTGCATTGAGTTGGACGCTGGCGGCGTTCGGCGAAGAAATCTGTTTTCGAGGCTTTCTGATGAAGCGCGTTGCACAGATTTTCGGCGAAAGCCGAATGGCTTGGTTAGCGGCTTTATTGTTGTCCAGCATCTTATTTGGTTGGGGACATACGGAGCAAGGCGTTTCCGGCTGGATTCAGGAAGGCTTGAGCGGGTTGATACTCGGAGTATTGTTTCTGTCCGCGAAACGTAATCTGGTAGTTCCGATTGTCGCGCACGGAATTTCAAACACGCTTGCTTTTGTTCTTATTTATTTTGGACGGTATCCCGGACTCGGTTAATCCGGCGAGGCATAACAAAACAATGGAAGTGAGGGCAAAACAGCGACTTTCTTGAAAACGTCATCCGTTTAATTCCGGCAGACTTGGTGGCTGTTTCCGTCCGCGTCATCTCAAACGTTCGGATCTTTCGTCTAATTTGAAACTTGATGAAATTAAACGCAAAAAACAAACTCATAATCCTTGCACTCATTCTATTTTGTTCGACTACCATTCAAGCGCAAAAGAAATTACTTGCAGCAAGCGATAAAGCACAAATAGCAGCTGCAATTCTCAGAAAGGAAGATTTCTTTGAAGACGATGCCCCGTCCGAAGCAAAAAAAAAGAAAGAAGTTTATCTTTTAGCAGATAATATTTCGTCAAAATATTTGCCCCGAATTAAAAATGTCAAACTTATACTGCTTAGCAGAAATCGGATTGAAAGAATGAAGAAAACCGGAGTTGAGTATTACAGTTTTAGCCGCTTCAAAGTTATAGGAAAAGTCGTTCGAGTGAAATTTGCTAAAGATTATGTGGCTTTAGACGCAGAATATGCTTCCGGAAAATCCACGAATTTCAAATGTCGCAAAGTTGCAAAGCGCTGGAGCGTCAACGCTGTTAGTGGTCGTGGTTATGTCAGTGAAAAAAGCGGGCTGTAAAGCAAAGCAGCAAAAAGAGTTTTTCTTGACTTGTCTCTAAATTTCATCATATAAAAACAAGATTACACGGAAATAATTCAGTGTAATTCAAAGTTAGCCGTCTCGTGTTAAAATCGGAGGAATCTTATGAGAACAAAATTAACAAATTCTTCAATTCTGATGATATTTTTGCTGGCTGTGTTTTTGTTGCCTACGTCCATTCTCGCCCAACAAACGCAAGATAGAATCATTAAATATAATTCTTGGCGCAATGAGCCGGTTAAAATAACATCAGTCAAAGTCAACAGCTCTCTTGTTGAGTTTGGCGAGATTTTTCAGGCTGAAGACGATTGGTTGCGCGGTTTAACTTTCAGCGTCATTAACACCTCTGATAGAGAAATTTGTCACATCGACCTCGCACTTGATTTTCCGAGAGCCACAAGTAATGAGCCAATGACTAGAGAACGTCTTTTGTGGAATTGTAAGACAGAAGCAGAGAGTTCGGCTAAATCTTCTAAAAAAGCAAAGCCTTTGAAGCCCGGCGAAAGCTTGGAAATTGTTTTGTCGAACGAATTTTATCCAAAAACACAGGAATATTTGAGACGGACAAATAATCCAACAAGCATTAACCTTTTGGAAGTTAGCGTTGATGAAGTTAGTTTTGTCGGAGATAAAAATTCGCTTTGGATAAGCGGGCAAATGATGCGACGCGACCCTGGCAATCCGAATTGGTTGATTCCAATACGAGAAAAACAGTAGCTCTTTGGTTAAAGCGACGGCTAACAAATCAATGGACGTGAGGCGGAAACAGCTACTTTCTTATCAACGTCGTCTTTTACATTTTACGTTGTCGCTAGTTGGTTTCCGCCCACGTCATCTCAACCGTTCGACGGCACGATGACCAGCAGGAAAAATTTAAACTTATGGGAATAAAAGACATTATAAATACTATCGCAATTGTATTCTTTACATTGTCAGTTTTTGGACAGTCAGAGTCGAACGTAGACACATCGAAACTCCCATCTATTCAAACAGAGCAACAGAAAAGTGAGTTGCTTATACGTTTTTCTCTTCATGAAGATTGGGATATTAATATCGGTTATGAAATAGCCAAAGAGTATTTGCAAAGGTATCCAACTGACGATAATGCAAAATACTTGAAATTATGGGTTAAGGCTTTTGAAGAAGGATCCTCAAAATTTCCAAATAATCTTTACAAAAAAGCTGAATATATGAGCAGGTGGAAGAATGATAATTGGGAGGCAAGATCGAATTTTGGAAGGCGGAAAATGACTGGAATAATCTTAACAACCAATGTTTTAGATGATGTAGAAAACAGATTGAATAGGCGACAGTCTATTGATACTCCTAAAGATATAATACCAAATCCGCCGAAACCAGCTTATTTAGCTCCTGTAGATTGCTTAGATACTGAGAATTGTTATAACGCAAATGCTTATTCTTTAGCTTTAAAGCTAGTGGAAAATGACAGACTAAAAGAGATTGAGAAAAGGCTCAATAATTTACGAGAGAATCCTTACCTATTTGGATGTTATGACATACAAGATATTGGAGATAAGAATATTGAACTAAGGTGTAGATACGTCCGAGAAATTGATATAAACGAATCAAAAACTATAGATGAAACTTTGAAACTGCCGAAAGCTTGGAAAGAACAGTTGAAAGACCAACAAATTCAAAAGGTATGGCTTGAAAATGGTATACGCATTGATTTAACTGGAACTCCGCTTGAAAAACCGCTTCTAACATCAAGACCGATAGCATTGCAAACTAATACCGGAACTTATGTAGTTTTGGAGATATTCAATAGTGATATACAATCGCACGCTGGTCATGTAACTTCTTTTAAAAACAAAATTTTTGATATATCACAATGTAGTAATAAAGAAGCTTGTGTTAACCAAGTAATGTCTAAATTCCTCGAAAAAATTGAAGCCTACTTTACTAAAACACCTCTCTCCGTTCGTGTTTTAAATAATCAGGAATTTCCAGCAGGAGAGTATTGGTTAGGTAAAGAAAGAGTTAGGAGCGATGTTTTAGGTTTACCTTGGCATGAAATCTCAAGATATACTGTCAAATGGTATGGTAGAGATGCTGATGTAACCCTTTTTGATTCTGGAACCGGAAAGGGATCAAAGTCACGCCCATATATATATTTAATGGTTGACCAAACCTATTGGGTTGCACCTAATGTTAGTAGCCGGACTTATAAGGACGCAACCTCAGAGCAAGAATCGAGATACGTAACGAGTGTTAATACTGCTGTCAGGCAGGCTTTAGCTGAAGCATGTCGAGATTTGAATGGAAATATGGTTAATGAAGTTGTAGATAATCAAGCCAGAAATGTTTGTGTAATTCCAAGGAGATAACTATGAAAGTAAAAGATGTGCGAAATTGGTTAGGTATCTATTTTCTTATAATCACGGGTATACTCGGCACATATGTTCTACTTTTTGGCGAAACTGTTTTGCTTCCTGTAAGCAAGCAGGAAGCAATGGACGTTTTTCAAATAGTAATTCCGGTTTTAATAGGTCAATTAACAATTATATTTAGATGGTTTGCAGGTTTTGAAGCCGAAAATACTGAAGCTTCGATCAATATGCCCACTTGGGTAATTAAAGGTCCGCCTCTTCTTGTGGTTGGTATTTTAATCATAACGGTCACATTAATGGTTGTTGGAAATATGTTTAGTAGCTTGCAATGGACGATTTCGCCAGATCAATTTAAGGTAATCGTAACCTTCTGTGTAAGTATCTTGAATGCTACTACGATATTTATAATTGGTCGTTACTTTAAGATGCCGCAGGTTGATAAGCAAGAAAATTAAGATTGCTCATAATCACGATGTTATCTTTTGTAAGGACTGAGCGAACATCAAACGCCGTCGAACAAATCAATGGAGCGAAGCCGCAATAAGCTACTTTCTTAAATTCAAGCGATCTCGCGGCTCGCTCATCTCAATCGTTATGCCTTTCGTGTTTATCCGATAGACTCGTGATTTATGACACAAAATCAATTCTCTTTTGAATTGCCGTCAAATAGTGGTTGGTGCAAAACCACTTGGAAGTTTTATGACGTGATTCAGTTTGAAAATCGTCGCTTGTTTGCAACTGAAGTTATTTTTAACAGCAGTTTTTGGAATTATGCGGCTTCAATCAGCGGAAAGTTCAAGGATGCGAAATTAGTCGAAGATTGCTTTTTGAAATTACCGCAACTATCGCTTGTCGAGTGGGAATTAGAAAGGCTTTATTCTCACCTTGCGAAATGGCTGCAAACACCGTTGAGTTTGCTTGAGGAAACACCGCTCGAATACATTGCTGATTTGACGGCTTCAACCGACTACCAATTTTTCGAGATGAAATTTGGCATCACCGGAAACAACATTGTTCCAAGAGGACAAACCGAATGCACAATTTCTTATAAGGCAAGCGGTATTTCAGGAGAAATTTCTTACATTGTTGACCAAAGTTGTATTAGGATATTTGCGGAAGGATTAGAAAAGCTGTTGTCTAATCAAAGACAGGCATAACAATTCAATGGACGTGAGGGCGAAACAGCTACTTTCTTAAAAACGTCGCTCGTTAAATCTAAAGTTGCGTGGTAGTCGTTTCGCCCCACGTCATCTCAGCCGTTAGGTCGTCGGATTGTTGGCGTGATATAACATTTGCAGTTCGAGAGCGCGAAAACTTTTCCTTTGAAATTCAACTTCCGATTCCAATAAAACACGCTCAACAATTTTTACCGAACGAGCCGATTTTAGATTTTGATAATCTTCGTTTGCGTCGAGCGCGGCTTGCAGTGCGGCTTTGCGCTGATCGTCGTTCGTGTACATCAATTTATTGTTGACTTCAAAACGCGCCGTCATCACGTTCATCATCTCGGACATTTTCAGCGTCTGCATTTCGTCGTCAATGGCGATTTCGTCCTGGCGTTTCGATTCAATCAGATTCGCTTTCGCTTGAATCGAAGCCGCTAAATTGTCGAGTTCCGTTTTGTAAGTCTGCATTTGTTCGGTCGTCATTTTTCTTTATTTCCTCCAAATAGTTTTTGAGATTCAGCGCAAAGAAAAACTTCTCTGCGACTTTAATTTCCGCGTCCGCGATTGAGTTATTGCGAAAGCAGATTTGCGAAAATATATCGGCGATTTGCTCTTCGATTTTTATCTCGATTTTCGTATCGCTCGTTTTGACAATCGGCACGGTGTCGCCGGATTCGTTAATTAAAACAAGTGAAATTTTCTCAATCATAAAGATTTCCCTTTCGCGCGTTTTCTTCAATCGCGGCGCGAATCGCGGAAAATTGCTGTTTGAACTGCTCGAACGAATCGGCGACGATGACAAGCGCGCCGTTGTTTCTGAGTTCGTCGTGTTTTATGAGTTGGTCCGACGACGGTTTTTTGCCGCGCGTTTTCGTTTCGATAAAAACCGCTTGCCCGCGCACAATCGCCAATCTGTCCGGCGTTCCGGTCTCGCACATCACAATCCAATGACCGTTTGCCGTTCGGATTCGCCCGCATTGAAGCCGGTCGTTGTAAATGCCGCGCGCGTCCAAGTATTCTTTGACCTGCGCGGAAATTGACGATTCGGTTTGTGTTAGCGGCGTCGGTTTTGCGGCGAACAAACCGCCCGAAAGGTTTTTATTTTTGCTCATCCGAACAACTCCTTTTGTGCGGCGTTCTTTTTGAGGGCGGCTTCGATTAACGCCAGATTTGCTTCAAGAATCAGCACTCTGAGCGCCGCGGTTCGCTCGTCAATTTTCCCCTGCTGAATCCAGCGCGGATAAACTCTCTGGCGCGTTTTGATTTCGCGCTTCAATTCATCCCGGATTTCTTCGAGCGTGATTTGTTCCGGTTTAGTTTTCATCGTTCGTTTCTCCTTTCGGCTCAAAGCCAGTTGATTTGCCGCGCTCGTTTTTGCAGTGAGCGCATTTTCTAAAGCCTTTGCCGTCCGCGTCCGCCATTCGCGCGCCGAAGCAAACTGAACACGGTTCATCAGTAAATAGAATTGGTTCGCCGTATTGTTCGCGCTCGAATTGTTCGGGGTAAAGACGCGCTTTGATGAAACTAATCGGCGAAATTGCCGCGCTCTCGTGGTCTCATATTGATTTTTTTGCCGGAATCGTACAGATATATCGGAATTAAAACGCGATTCAAATCTGCGCGAAATGTGCGCTATTTAGAACTTACTCCGGCGATGCGCGAAATTTTCGAGCGGCAAAAAGAGATTGATGATTTCGGCGAGTTCGTTTTCTGCAAAACCGGCAATTCAATTACCGATCATTATTTGCATTTCAAAGCGGTTCGTGAAAGTTCGGGTATAAAATACGGAGGCAAAACAAAAGGCGGTCTCGTTACTCACGACGCCAGACACACGGCAATAACAAAAATGCTTCAAGCAGGAATTGACCTTTCAACCATCGGCTTAATTTCAGGACATTCCGACAGTCATCTAATTCTTCATTACGCCCACGTGCGAAAGCTGAAAAAAAGCGGTGGAAGTTTTAGACCTGAACGAGGTTTGGACAAAAAAGAAAAGCCAGAGCGATAACTCCGGCTTTCGAAACAAATAATAAAATTGTTAAATGCCGACTACAAGATTTGAACTTGTGACAACTCGCGTGTGAAGCGAGTGCTCTACCACTGAGCTAAGTCGGCAAGAGAGTGCGTGCAAATCGAAACTCAAAGTTCGGCAATAAACCCTGCTTATGCTGAAGCGTATAAAATCAAGGCTGTCACCAGAGCTTAAATTGAAGGATCGTCAGCTTTTGCCGGGCGATTTTCGTCGGTCGCTTTGATCGTGCCGAGATTGGAATCGGTGTAAAAATGTCTGGTTCCGGTTGCGGAAACTCCTTCGGCTACTTGCGGGTCAGCCGTTACCGAATAAAAACCCGGTTTGCTGCCCGACGGTTCTTCGACGGTCATCGTAAATACATAGCCGTTGACGACCGGGCGCTCGCCTTTGAATTTTTCGTCCAGTCCGACGGCGGTGACGAGCGTATCGAAACTAGCGAATTTTCCGCGATTCTTACCGGCATATTGGCTTTGAAAAGTGCGGATTTGATTGATTGACTGCGCCGCGGCGGATTCGTTTCCGCTGCGGATCATCGCGCCCCACGCGTAGCTGCCGACGCCGATCAACAAGCCGATAATCGCAATTACAATCATCAGCTCGATCAAGTTGAACCCGCGCTGGTCTTTAAATTTATTTCGTAAGTTTTTCATATATTTTAGAATATTTAGAAAATTATTCCTCCCGTGCTTTCTTCACGAAGAATGTATGGATAAGTTTCAAAAAAATTAGTTGAAAGCTAGAAAATTTTAGTTGCTTTTCACCGAAATTTGCAAATATTGAAAAACTTTTGGAACTTTACAGTAACTTGAGCATCTATAAAGAATCTATAAAGATAAGGAAGTTTCAAAATATATGGTGCAGACGGCTTCGTTAATTTTGTAGAATAGAAGAAGCTTAAACACCGGAATATAAATTGTGATGAGAGATTGGATTAGTACCGAAACACAGACCGCTGCCGAAAAACCTGTTTTGGCTTTTGATGCGAACGGCAAAATTCGCGAATTGCAGTCGGCAATCGAACGCGTCATAAAGGGGAAATCGGAAACCGTCAAATACGCGCTGGTCGCGCTTTTAGCCAAAGGGCATCTTTTAATCGAAGACGTTCCGGGAATAGGCAAAACCACGCTTTCCAACGCCGTTGCGCGCGCGCTCGATTTGTCTTTTCAGCGGATTCAATTCACCTCCGACCTTTTGCCCTCCGACGTTATCGGGCTTTCGGTTTACAACCAGCGCAACGGAAATTTTGAATGGAACGCGGGACCGATTTTCTCCAATATAGTTTTAGCCGACGAAATCAACCGCGCGACGCCGAAAACGCAGTCGGCTCTGCTCGAAGCGATGGCGGAAGAACAAGTAACGGTCGAAGGCGTTTCGCGCCCGCTGCCGCTGCCGTTTATGGTTATCGCGACGCAGAATCCGACCGAGCATCACGGCACTTACCCGCTGCCCGAATCGCAATTAGACAGATTTATGATGCGTCTGCACATCGGTTATCCGAATTTGGCGGACGAACGGAAAATCTTGCGCGACCGCGAAACGGTTAATCCGCTTGAATACGTTCAGCCGGTGATGACCGAAGCGGACGTTTCCGAATTGCAGACGCGCGCGGCGGAAGTACGCGTTGACGATGCGCTCGTCGAATATCTTTTGAATATCGTTGATGCGACCAGAAAATCCGACGCGCTCGAGCTCGGCATCAGCCCGCGCGGAACGCTCGCGTTGTTCCGTTCGGCGCAGGCTTTGGCTTTAATCGAAGGACGCGATTTTTGCACGCCCGACGACATCAAGCGCCTCGTTATGCCGTGTTTCACGCACCGCATCATTGTCAATTCGCGCACGTCCGGCACAAGAAACAAAACGCGCGAAGCCGAGCAAATTTTGCAGGAAATTTTACGAAAAACAGCCGTACCCGTTTAGTTTATAGAGTTCGTAGAGTTCATCGGGTTCATAGAGTTCATAGAGTTTTTTGAGTTGGAAAATTTCTTTTTCTCAACGAACTCAATGAACCCAACAAACTTAACGAACTCAATAAACTCAATAAACTCAATGAACCTTAAGTTACTTCGTCAGCTTTTCAGCCTAAGCGATTTGCGAAATGCGGTTTTGGCGTTTTTGGTCGTTGTCGGCGGGCTTTCATTGACGCTTTTCACGGTTTGGGCGCAGAGCGTCGGCAGAGCGCGGCTTGCCGGAGCCGGAGCGATAGCTTCTTTGATCTTTGTTCTTTTGATTTTAATCTTCGTCGTGCCGCCATTGGCGAAAAATGCTAGCGCCGAAGCGTCGCAGATGAATCTGCCGTTTGAGTTCACGCTCGGCGGCGCTATTTTTCTCGCTCTTATCGTGATCGTTGGCTTCTCGGCGTGGAACACCGGCAACAATCTGCTTTTTCTCGTTCTTTCGTTTCTCACTTCGGCGGTTATCGTCGGATTCGTATTCGGCAATTTTTGTTTGAAAAAGCTGGACGTGAAAATGCGTTTTCCCGAAACGATTTTTGCCGGGCAGCCGACGCCGATTTTAGTCAGTCTGCACAATCGCAAACGAATTTTTCCGAGTTATTCGATTGTCGCCGAAGTGCGCGGAAAAGAGCGAGAAAAATCGCTTCTTGTTAACGAACTGAAAAAGATTCTGCCGGAAAAATTGGCGGAAAGGCTCGCCCGCTCGCCGATCATTAAACTCACACTGGATTATTTCATTCGCTTACCGCGGCTCGAAACCGTTGAAAACAAAGCGGAACACACTTTTCCTAATCGCGGCAGATTCATCATCAAAGATTTTGAGCTTTCGACGAAATTTCCGTTCGGCTTTTTCCGTCACAGACGGCGGCTTCCGGCGCAGGCGGCGGAAATCATCATTTTTCCGAGATTGGCTTCAATCGAAGACGAAACCGAAAATCTGCCGCTCGAAATCGGCAAGCTCGTGACGCAAAAACGCGGCTCGGGACAAGATTTGCTCGCGCTGCGCGAGTATCAGCCGATGGACGATTTGCGGCGAATTGACTGGAAAGCGACGGCGCGCGTCAATCGCTTGATAGTGCGCGAATTTTCCGCCGAAGACGATAGAAAAATAACGATTTTTCTCGATACGCGCGTGCCGGACGAAAAAAATAATTCGCAAAATCTTTTGACTTTGCGCGAGAAAATAGAAGCGGAAAAAAAGGGTAATTCCGTTCCGATTTCCGAGCGTTTTGAAAAAGGCGTTAGTTTGGCGGCGGCGCTTTTATCTTACTTTACCGAAGAACAAGCCGAAATTCGTCTGGTTATTGACGGCGAAAAAAGTGATTTCGGCATCGGCAAGGAACAGCTTCACAAATCTCTTAAACTTCTTGCTTTAGCCGAGCCTCGATTTGAAGAAACCCGAAATATTTCGACCGAAGCGCTCGATGAAATATTTACGGAAAAGGAAAACAGTTACACATTTTTCATAACTGCCAACGGAGAAAAAGATTTTCCCGATGAGTTGATTCAAAAAGCAAAAATCGTAAATTTTTAATCAGTTAAAATTGAGGTCGGAAAGCATTTTTTAACAATTTTTACAGATAAATTCGGACTCCGTAATTCAGCAGTCGAATTTTAGTCGAACCTTTTGTAAGCCGTAAGCGTTCAACTCGGGTAGGAGGACTCCGCTCCTATAAAAGCCATAAAATTTGTTTTATAATTTCTTAATTTCGCACGAAGTTAAAAAATTGTCACAAAATCTCATCCTGTGGTGTTTTTACATTAGAAGGCAGAAGTTTTGCTGAATAAATGAGTGAAGGCGCGGAAATATTTGTGGACGTGATGTCCGAACAAACGGTAACGGCGACAGCGAAGGAAACAATCGGTTTCGAGGAGGCGTTTACGCTTCATCATCGAACGGTTTTTCGCACGGCGCGGTCTGTCGTGCAAGATTCCGGCTTGGCTGAAGACGTGACGCAGGAAGTTTTTCTGCGGCTTTATAACAATCTCGATTCGATTTCCGACGCTGAAATGCTTCGACCGTGGTTGATTCGAGTTGCGATAAACGTGGCGCGAAACACGCTCCGAACGAAATATAGAGCGAACACGAGAGACGAAAATTACGTCAAAGAATACGAGGAAAACAGTGTTTTTTCGATTGAAACGAATTACGAGCAAAGGGAACAGCTAACGGAAGTGAATCGCGCTTTGAGCAAAATAAAAGAACCTTTGCGAAGCTGCTTGATATTGAAACAACAGGGTTTATCGTATAAAGAGATTGCCGAAAGCCTTTCGTTAAACGAAACGAGCATCGGAACATTCGTCGCCCGAGCGAGAAAAGAGTTTGTCAGGTTTTACGGCAAAATCGGGAGAGAAGAAGTACAATGATGGAAAAATGTCACGACATCGGAACTATTCAAGCCTTTTTAGACGGCGAATTGTCGCATGATCTAGCGCAAAAGGTTTCGCGTCACATCGCTCTGTGCGATGACTGCGCGGTTTCGCTTGCCGAAGCAGAAGAAGAAACGGCAGTTGCGTTTTCGGCGCTCGAACGAGAGTTTGATACTTTAGTTCCGACGCATCGTTTATGGACGAAAATTAATGATTCCATCGTTGAAGAAAAAAATCATTCGTCGGTTTGGCAGCGCTTTTTAAATTCGGTTTCCGTATTGATTTCAAGCCCTTCTATGGCGGTCGCCGCCGGTGTTTTATTGGTTTTCGGAGTTTTTACAATTGTTTTGATTAAACAGGGAGATGGAACAAAAAATGCCGATTTAGCGGATGTTAAAAAACAACCGAATCAAGATGTTGTATTGCCGGTAAATTCTGCTAATCAAAGAGAAGTAAACGCATCGCCGAGTATTCCGTCGTTCGTAAACGCTTCAAACGAAAATGAAGATAAAAAGGAATCGGCGGCTCCGAAAGTTTATGCGGCATCAAGCCGTCAGGATTTGCGTCAAAACAACGTGAAGCCTGTTGCCATCAAGGCTAATTACACGGAAGAAATTAAACCGAAAATCAGAGATCAAAGATTGCAAACCGAAACTCTTGCGTATCTTCCCGGTGAAGAAAGCTATGTGAAAACGATTGCGAACTTGTCGGAAACGGTTGAGAGCCAGAAAGATACGGTTTTGCGTCCGTCCGCGCGGATTTCCTTTGAACGCGATTTGGCGGTTGTCAGCGATGCGATTCAAAAAATGAAAAAAGAAGTGCGAAAAAATCCGAAAAATGAATCGGCGAAACAAGTGCTTTACGCTTCGTATCAAAACAAGATTGATTTACTTAATTCGGTGGCGGAGAGAAACGAGCTGATGGCAAGCCTTAAATAATATCGGCGCGTATATTTGAATGAACAGTAATCGGAAAAATATTAAATACCTTATCCTCGCTCTTTTTATCACCGCTTTTCTGGCATCAAGCGTGTTTTCGCAAGGTATTCCGCCGCCGCCGACGCCCGTTTTACCCGAAAAGCCGAACCGGGAAACCAGACCGAATCCTCGACCGAAAATTTACACGCCGCGCAGCAGGGTAAACCGAAGCCGCGATGAAACTTCAGAAAAATCCATTGCTGTAAACAATAAAGTTACCGTTCAGCTTTGCGTTTTGGAAGGGAATTTGAAAGTAAACGGTTGGGACAGAAACGAAGTGCGGGTTTTCGTCAGCGAAGGCAGCAATATCGGCTTTAACATTATCGAAAAAGGAAAACAGCACGGGAATCCCGTATGGGTTGAAGTTACGGGAAACGAAACGGCGAGAAGCCAGCCGAAACAATCGAGCGAATGTCTGCACGGCGATGAAATCGAAATTGACGTTCCGCGAAATTCTTCTGTGAATGTGAAAGGTCAGGAAAGCAGAGCAGTTATTGATTCGGTGAGAAAAGTCGTAATAAAAAACATCGGCGGTGACATAACGGTACGAAATATCGCCGAGGGCGTCGAAGCGTCGACATACGAAGGCGATGTGACGGTGGAAAATTCAAGCGGCGCGTTCACGCTCGAAAGCGCGACCGGAAATATCGTCGCTTTTGAAGCCTCGCCGAGCGAAATCGGCGACGTTTTCAAAGCGAAAACCAGCAACGGCACAATCGCGCTGCAAGCGCTCGAACATCGGCAAATCGAAGTCAATTCGATTTCCGGTTCGATCTCGTATAACGGCGAGCTGCTAAGCGGCGGTTTATACAATTTCGGCACGTCGAACGGAGCGATTACGCTAGCTATTCCGACGGATTCCTCGTGCAAAATCACGGCTTCATACGGCTTCGGCGTATTCAATTCGGAAATACCGCTCAAAAACATCCAAAAAAACGCGCCTTCGAGGGTGCAGAATCTGTCGGCTTTGATGGGCGACGGCGGCGCGACGCTCAACCTGACAACCAACAGCGGAGCTATCAGAATCAGAAGCAAAAAGTAAGTTAGGTTTAACGATTGGAATGTTAATGCTTATTCATTTTCCAATCGTTACGCCGCGAATTTAAAACTGCGACAAATCAAGTCCGGTTTTCTGATTGAACTGTTCGGTCATCGAAGGCATTTCAAACGAGCCTTCATCGCGCGTCAATCGTTCGACCCGCCACATCGGCAGGAAATAATCCTGCATCGGCAAATAAGGCTCGTCGTTTTTTATCGCGCTGATCCATTCGTCGAAATAGCTTAAGTCTATGCCGCGCAGAAATATTCCCGCCGCGCTGATTTCGTGCAAAACCCCGAGGAGTTTTTCCCTCGGATTTTGAAGAATTAAGATTACGCTCTCGCCCGGTTCGATTTTCATAAAGTTCTTACATTCAGCGAATAAACGAATAACACGAAACGGGGATTTTTTCTATTCGTTTCGCTCGCGTATGCTCGTCGGTTCTTTTTCTTTGGCGAAAATTATTCTAAAATCTAATTTGAAACCCTTTTAAAGATTAACCTTGCAGCCTGAAAACGCCGCTTTGTCTATGCACATTACTAAAATCGAACTCGAAGATATTAAATCTCACCATGCTTTTACGCACGAATTTGAGCGCGGAACGACTGCTATTACGGGCGAAAACGGTGCGGGCAAAACGACTTTGATCGAAGCCGTCGCCTGGACTTTGTTTGATTTGCTCGATTATAAAAAAGACGATTTCGTTCGTCGCGGCGCGAAAAAAGGCGTCGCCCGTGTGACGTTTGAAAGCAGTTTGGACGGACGCCAATACGTCGTTTACCGTGACACCGGAACCGGTTATTACATTTACGATCCGCAATTAAAACTTCGCACGCACGAGAAAAAGGAAGAAGTAACCAGATTTTTGTGGCAGCATCTCGGCGTCGAAGCCGGAACTGATCTTGAAGCGCTTTTTCGCCGCGCCATCGGCGTTCCGCAGGGAACCTTTACGGCGATTTTTCTCGAATCGGCTGGCGAGCGAAAAAAGGCTTTCGATAAATTGTTAAAAGTCGAAGAATACCGGCAAGGCGCGGAAAAACTGCGCGAAACCGTTCGTTTCGTCGAGCAGAAAATTACCGCCGTGCGCGAGAAAATCGCGCGCGCCGAAGGCGAATTGGCGAGGCTCGATACGGTCGAAGAACAACTCGGTATTTATGCGGCGCAGGTCGAAGAATTATCAAAATCGCACGCAAATCTGGAAATTGAAGCTGCGGAAAAACGAGAATCCGTAAAAAAATACGACGAGATCGAAGCGCGAGTCAACGAGCTGAAATCGTCGTTTGATAAATTACAAACCGAAAAAACGAAAGCGGAATATTTGAGGACGCAAAAAGAAAACGAGTTGAAGCAAGCGGCGAATGCGGCTGAAAAAATCAAGCTCGTTGAAGTTGATCATCAAAAACACATCGAAGCGCTCGGTAAATTAAAGGAATTCGAAAGAGAGCGCGAAAAGCGGGAAAAGCTCAATCGCGAGCGTCAACAAATCGAATCGGCGCAAACAAACGTCAAATCCGATCAGCGACGTTTACAGGAAAATCTCGAAAAAGCGTTAAAGGCGCATCAGGAAATCGCCGCGCTGACACCGAAGATTTCCGAGCAGGAGCTTTTGGAAAAACGGCGCGATGACTGCATCGAACAAATCGCGCAAATTCGCGCGAAACAAAATCAGGTTCGCAGTCTCGACGAAAAAATGAACGATTTGCGCGGCAAATACATAAAAAACAAAGAGCAAATCAAAGATGCCGAAGCGCTTAGCGCGACGGCGAAAGATTACGAAACGCTGCACCGGCGCGACTCGGAGTTAACGCGCGACATCACGCGTTTTCGCGCAAAATTAGACTACGATGAGCAATTTCAAGGCGGAGTAAAAAACGGTTTGTGTCCGATTTTGTCGCAGAAATGTTTGAATTTGAAACCGGGCGAAACGCTCGAAGGCTTTCTGAGCAATCAGTTCGTCGAATTGAGAACACAAATCGGAACGCTCGAAGCCGAGCAGAAATCGCTCGCTGAAGCGTTAAGAGTTTCCCGCGAAGCCGAAAAACATCTGGCTGCTCTGGAAAATTTAAGAGCGCGGGCGGTTGAAATCGCCGATGAAGGCACGAGCTACAAAATCGAAAAAGAAAATCTGCTCAAAGACATCGGCGATCTGGCGCAAATTCAAAACGATTTGGCGCAGGCGGAAGCTGTACTGAAAACTCTGGAAAATCCGAAAGCGAAAATCCGTCTGCTCGAAAACGAATCGAAAAACGAAATGCAGATTCGTGAGAAGCTCGCGGAAATCGAAAAAAACATCGAACGTCTGGAAAGCGACCGGCGTATCAACGCAGAAAAGCTCGAAAGCTACAAGGATTTAGACGAAAATTGGAAGATTTATTCTGAAGAAAGAGACCGGACGGCAGCGGCGCACCGCGAATTTTTGATTAACGAATCTCTCGCCGAATCTTTGCCCGAACGCGAAAAAGAATTCGCAAAAGCGAGCGACGAATTGAATAAATTAACGGAAAATCTGATCGAAGCGGAAAATAAATATCGGGAAGCGAGCAAAGATTACGACCGCGGGCGGCATCAAAGCGAGAAATTTTCGCTTCTCGAAGCGGAAAAACGTCTGGCGGAAACGCGCGCTAATCTGACGAACGCCGAGCGGCAAAAAGCGCAGGCGGAAGCCGAATTGAATCGTTTGACGGAAATACGCAAGCAGATGCAAACGGAATTTCTGGAAAAGGAACGGCTCGAAAACATTCGCGAAGCGACCGCGTTCATCCGCGAAACTTTGAAGGAAGCCGCGCCGCGCGTGGCGAGAAACTACGTGCATCACGTTTCTCTGGAAGCAAATCAAATGTTCCGCGAAATTTCCGGAAATGCCGAGAGAACGCTGAAATGGACGGAAGATTACGGCATTCTTTTGGAAGAAAACGGTTATGACCGCCCGTTCGTCAATCTTTCGGGCGGCGAGCAGATGGCGGCGGCGTTGTCGGTCAGATTAGCGTTGCTGAAACAGCTTTCTGACGTTCGTTTAGCGTTTTTCGACGAGCCGACGACGAATATGGATGCGGCGCGGCGCGAACGTCTAGCCGAGCAAATCAGCCATATTACCGAAAAGCGAACTTTCGACCAGCTTTTCGTGATTTCGCATGACGATACGTTTGAAGGTTACGTTGATAACGTCGTTTCAGTCGGGGAAAACAGGAATGAGTAAAATATACAATTATGAATTTAAGGTCGGATTTCTATTTAATATTTTCGTGTTTGTAGTTCTCAATTTCATAAGTTTTGTTATTTCTTATTACAAATATATGAATAGAGAGATTAAATTTGCTCACGACGGTTATAGCTGGGGATTTCCTTTTGAGTTATATAGAAATTATTTAGGTTATCCGCATAATGATATTGGATTTACTCCTGAAGGCGTAGTTATAAATACTTTTATTATTACTATTTGTAGTTTCATCGTTGGTTTTTTGTTTAAGTTTATCCGGTCAAAAATGTCAGAACGTCGAGTAAAATTAAAATAATTTATGAAAGAAGTAACAATCGTCTGCGACGGGTCATCTTTGGGAAACGGCAAGGGAAGCCCTCGTGCGGCGGCGGTTGCAGTTCTGGGTTACAAAGGTTTCTGGCGCGGTTTCGGCGAGTATTTGGGAAATGCGACGAACCAGCAGGCGGAAATTGCGGCGGCGACGCTCGGGTTAAATTCTTTAAACGAGCCTTGCAAAGTTCGCGTTTTGAGCGATTCGCGCTATGTAGTCGAAACAATGACCGGAAAGTTTCGTAAAAAAACGAATCACGAGTGGTGGGCGAAGCTGGACAAAGCCGCCGCGAAACATCAAATAAAATGGGAATGGATAAAAGGGCACGCCGGACACGATGTGCAGGAAGTTGTTGATACGCTGGCGAGAAAAACCGCCGAACTCGGCGAAGTTGACGAAAAGATGTTCGACGAGTTAGTCGCCGAAATCGGTGTCAAAGAAATATAGACAACCTCAACGAATCGCAAAAACTCAAAAATGAAGTTCGCAAAAAACACAAATTTAGTAATTTTACAGCGCGTTTTTTTCGCGCTTTTTGTGCTTTTTTGCGTTTCTTCTTTCGCTTTCTCGCAAAGGCGAAGCGCGCTCGGATGGGAGTGGCAAAATCCTTCGCCGCAGGGAAATCCGCTTTATTCGATACATTTCGCAAAGGATAAAGAAACGGGCTACGCGGTCGGTGCCGACGGAACAATTTTAGCGACAACCGACGGCGGTTTTTCCTGGAAATCACAGATTTCCCCGGTTGACGCCACAATTTCCGGGGTTTACGTCAAAGACAAGAAAAATGCCGTCGCGGTTGGGGCGCGCGGAACGATTCTTTCGACGGACAACGGCGGAAAGGACTGGAAAATTCATCTGATCGAAGCGAGAGATCATTTTTATAGCCTCGGTTTTGCCGGCGAAAACGTAAATACAGGCTGGGCGGTCGGAACTTACGGGCGAATATTGAAAACTTCAGACGGCGGGCAAACGTGGACGGCGCAAAAAAGCGGCAACACCGAACATCTTCTCAAAATTTCCGCCTTCGATGCGGAAAGAGCCGTTGCCGTCGGAGAGAAAGGAACTGTTTTGACGACAAAAGACGGCGGCGAAAATTGGAAATTGAATGCTCCGTGCGGCGGTTCTTTGATTTCGAGCGCGGCGCATCTTTCGGCTGAAAAAATACTCGTCGTCGGTTATGGCGGCTGCATAGCCCGAAGCGAAAACGCGGGCGGAACGTGGGAAAAAATCAATGTTTTCAGCCGCGCTGATTTTCTTTCAATTTCGTTTGCTGACGAAAAAAACGGTTCGATGACCGATGCGAACGGAATGGTCTGGCTGACCGGCGACTGCGGAACGACTTGGCTGCCATTTAACGTGCGAACCAATCCGAAACTGGTTTCGCTGTTTTTCGCCGATCAATACACCGGTTGGGCTGTCGGCGAAAGCGGTTTGATCGTTCGCACCGACGACGGCGGATACAGTTGGCAGCGACTTAGCCAAGGCGGACGCGAAGACGTAAACGATATAACGCTGTTCGATGAACAACTTGGCGTTTCAATCGGTTCGCGCGGTCGAATATGGCTGACAAATGACGGAAAAGATTGGATTCAGGTTTATTCCGGCGTCGAAGAAAATCTGAATGCTCTCAGTTTTGTTAACAATGAGCGCGGTTGGATAGTTGGAGACAAAGGAGTCGTTCTGCGGACGATTAACGGCGGTGCGAGTTGGGGAAAAGGTATTTCCAACATCAAAGAGGATTTGCTCGGCGTTTATTTTATCAATGAAAAGACGGGTTTTGCTGTCGGCGCGAACGGGATGGTTATTCGTTCGGACTCGGCGGGCGCTTACTGGGAGCAAATCGAATCAGGAACGCGTCAGTGGCTCGAAGACGTGAAATTTCTCGATGAAAAACGCGGCGTTGTCGTCGGCGATAAAGGCACGATTTTGATTACTTCGGACGGCGGGCTGACGTGGAAAACGGTAAAAACAAATCTGAAAGAAAATCTTTACGCGGTTTCTTTTTACGACGAAAAAATCGGCTACGTCGTCGGCGCGCGCGGCACTATTCTAGCGACGGTTGACGGCGGTGAAACCTGGCAGGATCGCGAATCCGGTTTGAAAATGAATCTTTATGCTGTGACGGTTTACGGTCGCGGCGGCGCTTTGGCGGTCGGTGAATTGGGAACTGTTTTGCGGACGGATGACGGCGGCAGAACCTGGGAATCGCAGCCAAATATTACAAGTAATTCTCTGCAGGCAATCGTTTTTCTGGGCGGTTCTGATCTTTGGGTCGCCGGTCGCGGCGGTTCTATTTTGAAGCGTACGGAGATTCTTTCAACGATCAAAACGGCATCTGCCCCAAAGGTTCCGCCCATTTTGCGTATCGGGACAAGTATGGGCAAACCGAAAACGCGTCAACCTCTTATCACGATTACCGATGATGGCGATATTCCAAAAGCGACGCCTCCAAAAAAGGAAAAGGACAATTAAACAAAATAGAAAATGGGCAGCATTTAATTTTTAATCTTCAAATTTCTATATCCATTTTTGTTATTCCTTGTTCACTGTTACTGAAATCCATTCGCCCAGAGTTTCAATTTTCAGCTTTTCGATGTTGTATTTACGCAGTTCCGCCGTTATTAATTCTTCCTGTTCCTTTAAAATGCCCGATAAAACTAAAATTCGTTTTGTTTTTTCAATTAAAAGAGTTAAAAGCGGAATGATTACGTCTGCTGTTAAGTTAGCACAGACGAAATCGAATTCGGGATCGTTTTTTGAAATTGTCGTCGCAGTAAAACTTATCATTTCACTGACATCATTTGTTTCTGCATTTTCACGGGCGATTTTTATCGAATCTTCATCCGTATCACATGCTTTTATAAGTGCTTGAGAATTATTTGCTTCCGCCTTTGTAATTAATTTTGCTGCCGCGATTGCTAAAATTCCCGTGCCTGTTCCGACATCATAAAAAGTTTCGCCGGAGCTGTAATTTTCTTCGATGGCTTTCAAGCAAAGCCTTGTCGTTTCGTGCGTTCCGGTTCCGAAAGCCATATTCGGCTCGATGCAAATTGTGATTTTGTCTGTATTTTCAATGTTTTCCCATGGCGGCGCGACGATGAATTTTTCGGTTATCGTCGGTTTCCAGTGCTTTTTCCATTCGTAAAGCCAATCCAGATTTTCGACTCTGCGCGAATCAATTTTATCAATCGCCGATAAAGAAAATCCGTAAATGCGCAGCGCTTCTGCGAGTTGCGCGCGCGCGCTTTCATTGGCGGGCAATTCATTAAAATAACCGGTGACAATCAGATTTTTTTCTGTCTTTTTACCGAGATTGTTGATTTCCGTGCCGAGCGCGTCGAGTTCGTTTAAGGCGAATTCGACGGCTTCGGCGGCGTTTGATTCAACGGCTATATCGAGCGCGAACCAGTTTTGATTTTTCTCTGTTGCCATTTTTTGCGTTTTTTCTATTCGACAATTCCGATTTCGTCTAATGTTTGTCCGAGGTTACGCCAATCTTCGACTACTTTGACGAACAATTGCAGGTAAACTTTTTTTCCCAGAATATTTTCGATGTCTCTTCGCGCGTCCGTTCCTATTTTTTTGAGTTTGGCGCCCTGCTTGCCGATGATAATCGCTTTTTGCGAGCTTCTTTCGACGTAAATCGCGCAGTAAATTTTTGTCACCGCCGGGGCCGACTCATCGTATCTTTCGGTAACGACCGCCGTCACGTAGGGAATTTCCTCGCCGGTCGTTTGCAGAATTTTTTCTCTGACCATTTCGGCGACGATTGTGCGCATTGATTGGTCGGTCATTTCATCTTCGCCGAAAATCGGCTCGCTTTCGGGCAGGTTTCTGATGATTTGCTGCAAAAGCGTTTCGACTGCTTCGCCTTTGAGCGCGGAAATCGGAATTATTTCTTCAAAATCAAACTCTTTTGAATACTCTTCGATCAGCGGCAGAAGCGCGTTTTTATCTTTTACTTTGTCAATTTTGTTGAGAACGAGAACGGTTGGTTTTTCGGCGGTTTTCACCAAATCGAGCACAAATTTGTCGCCGTTTCCGGTCGAAACCGAAGCGTCGCGCATTAAAACGAGCAAATCAACCGACAAAATCGCGTCGTGAACCGCCGCCATCATCCGCCGGTTCAATAAATATCCGGGCTTGTGAACGCCGGGCGTGTCAACGAAAACTATCTGCCCGTTTTCTTTCGTCACGATGCCTTGTATTCGATGGCGCGTCGTCTGCGGTTTATTGGAAACGGCGGCGATTTTTTCGCCGACCAGATGATTTAAAAGCGTTGATTTTCCCGCATTTGGGCGACCGACAAGCGCGACGTAACCGCTGCGAAAGTTTTCGGAATTCATTCTTTAGAAATTAGCAGAAATAAGACGGAAGTAAAAAGTGAGAGGCGAAAAATAAAAGGAAAAATAAAGGTTAGAATTGATAAGTAAAAAACTCTTTTTTCTACCCTTCAATTCCAACCTCAAAATTTTTTAGTAAAAACTATTGATTTTTCACCAGCTTTTCCTTACCGGCAACGGCTTGTTTGTAAGCGCCGCCGGTAACATCGTTTAATTTAATCGCTTCGTCGTAAAGCCTCATTGCATAGCCGTTATCATCGAAAAATTCATAAATTCTCGCCAGCGCGACATAAGTTAATGATAAAAGCGCCTTGTCGGTATTAGGCGTCGCGTGACGGATGACGTTGCTGTAAGCGGCTTTCGCTTCTTGGAGTTTTTGCATCCGCAAATCAGCGTCTTCTATATTTTCAGCGGTAAAGCTCGCGACACGACCCATGTTATAAAAAATGCGCGGATCAGTCGGGTTTTTTTCTAGAAGCTGTTTAAGCTGCGCGTTCGCCTGCGGATAATTCTTCGCTTCGATAGTTTTTTGAATTTCGAGCAACCTGTTTGTTACAGGGTTTTCGATAGCTGCGGTTACAGTTCTGTCTATCGGCGATTTTCTGCGTTCTTCGGCTCGTTTCCGGGCTTCAGCGTATTGCTCCAAACGATTCGTTTCTTTGGCTGTGTCGAGCGATAAAATCATATCGCGCAGGCTCGATGCAATGTCGAAACCGGAATCTTCTAAACCTTTGAATTGATCGGCGAAATAAAACGCTAATACCGCGCCGCGTTCAAACGCTTCGGACAATTGCCGAGCCGTTTCGTCAGCCGCCGCTTGTTTAAATTTTTCAAGTCCAGCGGAAATTTCTTTAGCCGCCGCTTGTTTGGATTTTTTAAGCTCAGCGGAAATTTCTTTTTTGCCCGCATCGGTTTCCTGCTTCTGGATATTTTGACGCGCCTGCGCCGTTGCGATGCGAACTTTTTCGTATTCCATCTGACGCGCATCAGCCGCAGCGACAAGAGAACGCGAAATCGCCAGATAAATGTCGGGCGAAATGTTCGGATTGTTTTTGCGCCGTTCGTCTAATAATTGTTTAATTGCGGGGCGGAAAGTGCTTATGTCTTTGGCGTTGGCTAAAACGAGCGGGTCAAAAACGAACTGCAGATAAGCGCGGCGAACATCCGAAGAGCTTATGTCGGTTTCCGGCGATACGACCGCGTAATAATCATCGCCGATGTTCAAAAAGTTTATATTTCCGACTGGCGCGAGCATTTCCGGTACAATGAAAAATCGCCGTTCCCGGTCGCGGACTTCAACTTTTTGCAGCGTTGATTTTTTGCTCTTACTTTTTTGTGTCTCGGTTTTTACCTTTTCGGTGTAAAAAATCTGCGGTCGCGTGTGCAGGTAATTGAGCAACTCGCCGACCATCAATTTTGCGGAGCCGCGAAGTTTGTCGTCAGCCGCCTGGTTGTAATTTTTCACGTAATCGTTGAGTTTCGCGCTGAAGCCGGAACGACGATAAAACTCGCGCGCCAGCGGCGCAAAGTCCAAAACGTCGAGAGTTTCGCCCGGCAAATCATTGGTTATTACCGGGTCAGCGAGATCGGGAACCGGCGAGAGCGTGTAAGCCATCGAAACGAACGGAACAATGATTTCCGCGTCAGAGGCTTTTGGATGCCGTTTTTTATATTGTTCGATGAAAACCGAGATTTTCTGACGCAAATCGGCGGGAACGCTTTCCGAATCTGCCCGTAAACTCTCGCGAAACTTCGATCCTTGTTCGGACAAAGGCGTTTTAATCAAAGGCGCAGCTTCGCCGGAAGTCGCCCGCGCCGCTTCAAGCGCCGCCAGAACGGTCATCAAACGTTTATCCGGCTCGATTTTAACGCCGTAATTCGACAAATCGAAACCTGCCGGGACGTTTTGCTGCGCGAAAAGATTAACGGAAAAAATCAGTATAAAAATGAATAAAGCGGTTTTTTTCATCGGTGTAACCAAAAGGTGAAAAAATAGTGAAAAAATAGTTTTGTGTAAATTACGAAGCAAAGCTCGCAAAACAGGTAAAGAAATTAAGGGGAATTAGTCTTAAAGGGGAATTTCCTTACACATTTTCGAGCTTTGCCTGTCTGTAAAGATGAATTTTTTCAGGGCAAAGATGCTTTTTGAAGTGATCGGAAAATTACCTGAAAATAAAATATGGGAAAAATAAAAGACAAAGGCTGAAAGCAAATTCAAGCCTTTGTCTCCGATTTCACGATTTCACTGTAAATCAAAAAATTATTCAAAGAATAATTTATTTGAAACTGCTGAGCGCTTCGCTTTCTTCATCGAATACATCGAAAACGGTCAAGAGCTTGGTAATTGCCAGAAGGTCTTGAATTTTCTGCGTCAGCTTTAAAAGTTTCAGCGTTCCGCCTTCCTTATTAACAGCCGTAAAGCTGGAAACGAGTTCACCGATGCCGCTCGAATCGACATAGCCAACGGCGCCCAAATTCAAAAGAATTTTGCTTTTGCCTTCACCTAAAAGGCGGCGGATAGCATTTCTCAGCGCGACGCTTCCTTCGCCGATGGTTACTTTGCCGTCCATATCCAGAATAGTTACGTCGCCCGCCTGGCGTTCCGTAATGTTAAGTTCAGCCATTTTTATCTCCTCGTAATTATATTAAATAAAGTTTGAATAGCAGATTTTAGACCAATTCGTCTGAAAAAGTCCAAAAAACAAAACGTTTTACCGTTTTTTAATCATTTTCACGATTGTTCCGCCCTCGGCGTGATTTGTCCACTCGACTTCGTCCATAAACGAACGCATAAATAAAATGCCGCGTCCCGACGCTTTTAAAAGATTTTCCGGGTCGGTCGGGTCGGGAATATCCTCGACGGCAAAACCTTCGCCGAAATCTCTGATTGTGATTTCAAAACCGCTCGCAGCATTGAAAAACGTGATTTCGACGTTCTTTGTTTCATCTAATTTGTTTCCGTGTTTCACGGCATTAGCGACCGATTCGCGCACTGCCATATCTATTGCGAAAATTTCTTCTTCGCCTAAACTGCTTTCGCGCGCGAACTCGGCGGCTTCAAACGCGGCTTTTTCAACCGATTCGATACGACTCGTTAATTTAAGTAATTTTTTTTCCTGCACAATGTTTTCTTTGTAAATTATCGGTTTATTACGGTTTGTGTCAAGACAAACAAGCCGATTTCCGATTAAAATAAATTCGATGAAAATACATCCGACAAAACACTTAAAAGGCGAAATCAATCTGCCGGGCGATAAATCAATCTCGCATCGCGCCGCAATGCTTTCGGCGATGGCAACGGGCGAAGCGCGCATA
>DASVQY010000068.1:0-50409 GCA_036388895.1 Pyrinomonadaceae bacterium
CGCCATTACTTTGAACGGAACGGATTTCGGTTTCGACTTTAATCCGACGGTTGACCTTATCCGCGTCGTATCGAACACGGGACAAAATCTGCGGATCAATCCGAATACCGGTGCCGTTACGGCAACGGATCCGAATCTGAATCCTGGAACGCCGCAAGTTACGGCGGCAGCTTACACAAATAATTTTGCCGGTGCGACAACTACGACGCTGTTTGTCATTGACACAAACACCGACACGCTTATTCAGCAGAATCCGGCAAATGCCGGAACTCTCGTTTCTGTCGGCGCGCTCGGTGTAGATGCGACAAGCGTTAACGGATTCGACATTGCTTCGGGGACCGGAACGGCTTTTGCCGCTCTGACCGTCGGCGGAACGACGCGTCTTTACACAATTAATTTGACGACCGGCGCGGCAACCGCCGTGAACACAATCGGAACCGGCACGACCGGGCTGCGCGGGTTGGCAATTGCTTTCGGAAGCGCGGCAAGCGGCACGACGGCGCTCGATTACGACGGCGACCGACGCGCGGATTTCGCTCTGTATCGTTTAACAAACAACACTTTCTACATTAATCGCAACGCCGACAACTCATTTTTCGCAGTTCCGTTTGGATTCGCAACTGATATTCAAACACCCGGCGATTATGACGGTGACGGGCGGGCGGATATAGCCGTATATCGTCCCTCAAACAACTTTTTCTACGTTTTCCGAAGTTCGGACGGACAGGTTCAAACATACGGATTCGGAATTCAGGGCGACGAACCGGTCGCGCGCGATTATGACGGCGACGGCAGAACTGACTTTGCGGTCGTGCGGCGTACTGGCGGTCAGCTTGTTTGGTTCATCAACAACAGCTCGAACAATACTTTCCGCATCGAACAATTCGGACTCGCTTCCGACGTTGTTGCACCCGGTGATTATGACGGCGACGGACGTTTCGATCTGGCTGTTTTCCGCCCGAATAACAATCAGCAGGGAACATTTTATGTTCGACAAAGCAGCAACGGTGCAGTCCGCATCGTCAATTTCGGTTTAGGCAGCGATTTAGTCGTTCCCGGTGATTATGACGGCGACGGCAGAACCGATTTTGCAGTAGTTCGACAAGGATCCCCTTACGTCTGGTTTATTCTGCGCAGTTCGGATAATACTATTTCCGCTATTCAGTTCGGCACGAAACCGCAATTTACAGCGCAAGCCGACTACGACGGCGACGGCAGAACCGACATTGCGGTTTATGATCCGGCGAGTGCCAGTTTCTTAGTTTTGCGAAGCTCTGACGGAACTCTTTTCCGAAGGATTTTCGGGCAGAACGGCGATTATCCGGTTGCGAACTACAATACGTTCTAAAGACTTTCAATTTGCGATTTGTTAATTTCAGCGAAGATTTTCCAAATTGTTTTGCGCCGTAATAATCGAAACGGAACGATTGACAAATCGCAAATCTTAACGATTACAGGGAGAATTAAAATGAGAAAATTATTGAAAAAAATCGGAAAAGGCGCGATAGGATTGTCGCTTGTCTTTTCAATGCTCTCAATGTCGGTCACGCCCTCAATGGCTTCGAGTCACAGAGAAGCGCCGCTGATCAGTATGGACCAATTTGCTGATAACACCGACGTTTACGCTTTTCGCAGCACCGAAGCGGGGCGCTCCGGCTTCGTTACCTTGATTGCCAATTTTATACCGTTTCAATTGCCGTCAGCCGGACCGCATTTTTATCGGTTTGACGACTCGGTTTTGTATGAAATTAAAATTGACAACACCGGCGATGGTTTGGAAGACATCAGTTATCAATTTCAATTCAGTACCCAGTTCGTCAATTCGAACACAATACTCGGAATGAATGCCGTTAATGAAAACGGCGTTATCAGTTCGCTTACCGATCCTGATTACAACGAACCGCAGACATATTCGGTTACTCGCGTCGAAGGGCGCGGCACGGGACGACGCGCCGGCGGCAGATTTCTCGGCGGCGGATTCCGCACGCCGCCCGATAATGTCGGACCGCGAGTTACGCCGAATTACGAAACGAATCTCGGACAACCTGCAGTTTACAATCTTCCGGGCGGCGGCAGAGTTTTCGCCGGGCAGCGCGATGAAAGCTTTTTTATTGATGTGGGCGGAATTTTCGACGGCTTCGCACTTCGCTCGCTCGGCGCAAGCGGCGGCGTTGATAGCTTGAGAACTTTGAATATCAAAACGATTGCGCTCGAAGTTCCGATTCAGGATTTGACCCGTTCGCGGGCAGTTCCGGCTAATACGCTGGCGGCAGACGCCGTTGTCGGAATTTGGTCAACAACAAGCCGTCGCTCTACGCAGGTGATTCAAACGGACGGAACACGAAACACTTCCGGAGCTTTTCAGCAAATCTCGCGTCTCGGCAACCCGCTCGTCAACGAAGTCGTGATCCCGCTCGGATTAAAAGACGCTTTCAACTCGCTTTCGCCGGTCAACGACGCGATTGCCGCTCCATATGTTCTCGATCCGGAACTGCCGAAGCTCATCAGGTTGATTTTGTCTACCTATGGTGATTTCTCCGGCAATATGATTAACATCAATATTCCGCCCGCGCCGCGAAACGATCTTGTGCAGATATTTGCGACGGGCATCCCGGCTGGTTCGCCTGCCGGAAACAATTACACGACGGTTATCGCCGGTACGGACGGACCGCACGAGTATCTGCGTCTGAACGTGGCGATTCCGCCGAGCACGAACCCGAGCCGTTTAGGACTTCTCGGCGGCGACATTGCCGGATTTCCCAACGGACGACGACCGATTGACGATGTCACTGACATCGCTCTTCGGGCTGTTCTCGGCGGAACGCCGTTTACGCCCGCATTCAACGTCGCTCCGAACAACGCAGTCGGCGACGGCGTCAGCCGAAACGAACAGGATTTCTTAAATCGTTTCCCGTATCTTGCGCCGCCGAATCCGGGCAATACGCCGCGTCCGTCGGATTTCCCGGCACAGAGACCCGACTCCTCAAACGGTTTTCCGATTGTGGATGCCGCCGGAAATTTGATTGATAATTAAAACTAAACGTTGAGATAAATCAACAAATACCAGTAAAGGATTCGTTCGGAGACATTTTCAAACAGCCGTAATTAAATAAATTAAATGGCGGATGAAAATTGTCTCCGGACAAATCCGGTTTTTATCAAGCCGAAAAACTCAATGCGAAAAGAAGCGACGGAACTTTACTTACTAATTTTCTTCGGGTTTTTAATTCTGACCGGCAGCGCCTGCTCGACTGAAAAGAGCGGAACGGATACGGTCAAAGCCGCCGATACGAATTTTGAAGCTGACGCGGGAGACAGTGAAATCAATGCCGCTATAAAAACCATTGAAAAAATGCCGGATGAGGCAAACGGATACAATCGTCTCGCCGCGGTTTATATCAGAAAAGCGCGCGAAACCGGCGATTTCAGTTTGAATTCAAAGGCGGAAACGGCAGTTGATAAAGCTTTACAAAAAGACCCTGCAAACTCGGACGCGAAGAAACTGAAAGCGTCGCTTTATTTAACTTTCCATCGTTTTCAGGAAGCACTCGAATACGCCGCGAAACTGCAAAAAGAAAATCCGAACGACGCGTTTTATTACGGGGTTTTAACCGACGCCAATGTCGAACTCGGCAATTACGAACGAGCGGTCGAAGCGGCGCAGAAAATGGTTGATTTGCGCCCGAACATGGCTTCTTACGCCCGCGTCGCTCATCTTCGATCTTTGCACGGCGACGTTGAAGGCTCGCTTGAAATGTTCAAACTCGCCGCCCGCACCGCTCCGCCGAGCGACAAGGAAGCGCAAAGCTGGAGTTTGGTTCAAATCGGCGACGAGCTTTGGAAAACCGGAAAATACGCTGAAGCCGAAAGAGTTTACGACGAGGCTTTACAGAATTTTCCGAATTATCATTACGCTTTAGCCGGAAAAGGTCGCGTTCGCGCCGCGCAAAACGATTTCGACGCGGCGATAAAATTTTTAACCGAAGCGCAAAATCGCGTTCCGAACGTGGAAACGATAATTCTGCTCGGCGACATTTATACGAAACAGGGAAACGCCGAGAAAGCCAGGCAGCAATATGATCTGGCGGAAGTCGTCGAAGGAAAGCTCGGAGCGGCGGGCGACCAGAAGCGCCTCGCGGTTTTTTGGGCTGACCGTGACACGAAATTAGACGAAGCGCTTGCGCTCACAAAACGCGAATACGACGCGCGAAAAGATATTTATACGGCTGACGCTTTCGCCTGGACTTTATATAAAAAAGGGCAGTTGAACGAAGCCAAAACTGCAATTGCCGACGCGATGAAGCTGAAAACGAAAGACGCGAAGATTTTTTATCACGCCGGAATGATCGAAAAAGATTTAGGCAACAGAAAAGAAGCCAAACAATTGCTCGAAACGGCTTTAAAGCTCAATCCGGCTTTTGATTTGCTGCAAGCGGAAAAAGCGCGAACGGTTTTACAGGAACTAAGCTAAGATACTTTCAGTTTCAGAGTTGGTTTTTGCGTGCCTAAAAACCGTGAAATCAAACCTTGGCAGACAAAAATCAACTCTGAATGTTTTGCGATCAAAGAGAAAGATGCGGAAGAGTCTAAATTTATTAAACGTTTTTTTTGTTTTAGCTTTAGCGGCTTTAACAACCGCGGCGCATCCGCTCGGAAATTTCAGCGTCAATCAATATTCGCGTCTCGAAGTCGAAAAATCGAGCATAAAAATTCGGCAGGTTCTCGATTTGGCGGAAATTCCGACTTTTCAGGAAAAGGCTGAGATTGACACCGACAAAGACGGAACAATTTCTGGTAATGAATTGAATGACTACGCCGATAAAATCACGCCGCAAATCCTGGCGAATCTGCATCTTTCCGTGAACGATCAACTGCTGAAAATTCGTTCTGTATCAAAAGAAGCTGAAATAAAAGACGGAGCGGGAAATCTGCCGACTTTAAAGATTAATTGGAATTTAATTGCCGATTTACCGAATAAAGACGCGGTTAATCGGGTCGTCTTTAAAAACTCGAATTACGCCGAAAGACTCGGCTGGAACGAAATCGTCGTTAACCGCGCCGGCGGAACAAATGTTTTCGACAGCACGGCGTTCGGCAGCGGCATCACGAATGAGTTGGAAGCGTATCCGCAGGAAACTCTGAATGCTCCTTTAATCGAGCGAAAAGCGGAATTTTCATTTACAACCGGCGCGATGCCGGAAAACGCCAAAGTTCTGCAAAACCGCGACGGGCACACGACCGCCGCGGTGCAAACTGACAAACTTGCGGAGCTTATTGCAGTGCCGGAAGTTACGCCTTCGATCATAATTCTGGGTTTGTTCATCGCCTTCGGTTTGGGAGCGATGCACGCGATGTCGCCCGGACACGGCAAAACGATTGTCGGCGCTTATCTGGTCGGCTCGAAAGGAACGCCGAAACACGCCGCTTTTCTCGGTTTAACCGTGACGATTACGCACACGCTCGGCGTTTTTGCGCTCGGTTTGATCACGCTTTTCGCGTCGAATTACATTTTGCCGGAACGTTTGATGCCTTTTTTGAGCTTTGTTTCGGGACTGCTCGTTTTATACATCGGATTGACGATGTTCAAATCGCGCCTGTTTGCAGTTCTCGGCTGGGAAGCCGCCGGTCATCATCACGGACATTCGCACGATTCCGCATTCAATGAACTTTCTCACGGCGAAAATATTCACGCACAGAACGAACATTCTCACTCACGCGATGCGTTTACGCACACTCACGACGGACATACGCACACGCATCTGCCGCCGGAAACCGTTTCGTGGAAAAGTTTGCTGGCTCTCGGAGTTTCAGGCGGATTGTTGCCGTGTCCTTCGGCTCTCGTGCTGATGCTTTCGGCAATCAATCTGAATCGAATCGGTTACGGATTGGTTCTGACTCTTGTTTTCAGTTTTGGACTAGCGGCAACTTTGACGACGGTCGGGCTTGCTTTTCTCTACGGCGGAAGACTTTTCGGCAGTTCAACGCTCGGACAAAACAGAATCTTCAAAGCTCTTCCGGTTTTCAGCGCGCTCGTCATCGCGTGTCTCGGCGCGGTGATTTGTTACAACTCGCTTTAAGAAAAATACGGTTTAATTATTTATAAGTTTTGTAATTCGGGCTGTCGAACGCAATCCGAATGGTGAAACTTTTTTTGCCCTCACGGTCGTATTTTTGTTATATTCTAGTTTGTTCAAGAAATAAAAATATTTAAATGCAGCTTTTGCAGGGAGAAAAATATGAGACATGAATACGAACGAGATGAACCGAGCGCGACAACCAAACTGACATATCTGGTCGTCGGCGGCGGAATCGGCGCGGTTTTGGCATTGCTTTTCGCTCCGAAATCCGGCACGGAACTGCGCGGCGATATCGCCGACGCGACGCGTAAAGGATTGGAAAAAGGCAAGGAGACCGCTGCATTAGTCGGCGAAAAGGCGGGCGATTATTATGAAGTCACGCGCGAAAGAGCGGGCGAGCTGTATCATTCGGCGCAGGAGAAAGCCGGCGAATTAAGCGAAAAGGCGAGGCAAGCCGCATCCCGTTCGACCACTCCGTTTTCCGCCGCCATCGAAGCCGGAAAAGATGCTTACGCGGAAGAGAAGCGTCGAACCGAATCAAGAGCCATCATCGAAGGTCGTCCGAGCTACCCGGTTGATAATAGAATCGAAAGCACGAGCGAAAACCGCACCGAAAATAGGATAGAAAACAGAACGGAAAATAGAACGGAAAACAGAAACGAAAATAAAGAAGGTTAAAGAGTTTATGAACGCCGATAATCCGCAATTTTGGATGATGATTGCCTCAATCGTTATTGCCGTCTGCTTTGTCGTAATGGCGATTGCGCTGGTAGCGATTGCTATTGTTGTAAAGAGAGTCGTAAATACGGTCAACCGCGTCGAAGAAAAAGTCGAGCCGTTAATCGGCAAGGTCAATGCTATCGGCGATCAGGGAAAATTGATTTCGGCGCAGTTTAACGAAATTTCCGGCAATCTTTCGACGGCGACAAAGTATTTTGCGGAATCAGCCGGACTTGTCCGGGAAGAAGTCGCCGAACTGAAACTTCTGGTCGGTCAAACCGCCGTCGTTGCGAAAGATAAGGTCGAGCTTATCAGCGACACGATTGATCGGACGCATTTGCAGGTAATGACGACGACGGATTTCATTCAAACGAAAGTGGTCGAACCGGCAAGAGAAATCGCGGCGGTGATGGCTGGCGTAAGAAAAGGACTGGAAGTTTTATTTGCGCCAGCGCCGAAACAAATTGATCGGGTTTACGCCGACGAAGATATGTTTATCGGTTGATTTACGAAGTTTGATATTTTCTGAATCAAAAAGGCGCTGAAACAATTCAGCGCCTTTTTGATTCAGATGAGGAAGGTGAGAAAAATTAGCTTTCTTGTGAAGTGCTCGGTGCCTGACGATTTTTTCGCATCTGTCGGCGTTCTTCGCGTCTTTTTTCTCTTTCTTGTTTTTGCTGTTCGAGCTGCGTGCGCTGTTCCGGCGTTAAGATTGCCAAAACCTGCGTCCGTGTTTGCTCAGCGTTTTGCTTCATTTGCTCGCGCAAAGTCTGCAGTCTGTTTTGTTGCTCTGCGGTCAGCGTACCATTTCGGCGCGCTTCTCTGAGACTGCGGAACTCTTCGAAAGATGCCTGGTTAGCCGAGCGGTTTGCTTCCATAATCGTGCGCAATTGTTCTTTTTGCGCGTCGGTCAGGTTAACTCTGCGAAGCCCATGCATTCCGAATTTTCCGCCACGGTCCCCGCGCGCTCCTTTATCGAATTCGCCGCGTCTGCCGAAGCCCCTTTTTTCACGCTTTTCGTGCTTTTGAATGCCGTCCTGCTGCGCGGGAGCAGTCGTCGTTTGAGCCGAAGAGTAAGTCGAAAATGCTCCGACTGCGACTGCTAAAGCAATAGCCGGAATGAATTTATTTTTTAATGACATTTTAGTACCTCTTTGATTTTTTAGTATTAGCTTTCGCCTTCGCATCTTTTGACGCGGGAGAAATCAAATTAGTCGAAGAATTTTTCTCGAATTTCGTAAAGAAATGTAAAGTCTGTAAAGCCTTTAATGAAAAATGAAAAAGATTTTTTATTGTATATTTTACGGTAAACGGGGCTTCTGCATTTAACATTTACCGGGATGCAAGATAAAATTTGAAGTTTGAGTGTTAATTCTAACAGGAAAAATTAAATGAGATTTTTATCGGAAATAAATTCACCGGCGGATTTGCGCCGCTTGCGCGTCGAAGATTTACAGGAAGTCGCCGACGAAGTGCGTCAATATATGCTCGAAACTTGTTCGCGTGTCGGCGGGCACACCGGCGCAAGCCTCGGTGCGGTCGAACTCGCCGTGGCAATGCATTATGTTTTCGACACGCCGCACGACAAACTCGTCTGGGACGTAGGGCATCAGGCTTACGCGCACAAAATTTTAACCGGACGACGCGACGAACTGCACACAATCAAACAATACGGCGGGCTTTCCGGTTTCTTAAAACGCGACGAATCGGAATACGACACATTCGGCGCGGGGCACGCTTCGACATCACTTTCCGCCGCGCTCGGAATGGCGGTCGCTCGCGATAAGAAAAAAGAAGATTTTCACGTTTGCGCACTAATCGGCGATTCTTCTCTGGCGGGCGGAATGGCGATGGAAGCCATCAATCAAGCCGGTCACTTAAAAACCCGGATGATCGTGCTTTTGAATGATAACGAAATGTCCATCGCTCCGGCAGTCGGTGCGCTGACGCGTTATTTAAATCGTATCAAGCAAGCGCAAAGCTACCATCACTTAAAAGAAGAAATCGGCGACACGCTCGAAAGCGTTCCGGGTTTCGGCTCACAGTTGCGCAAAGCAGCGAAAACCGTCAAAGACGCGATTGCGGCGGCGGTCTTGCCGGGCGCGCTCGTTAATGAACTCGGCTTTAAGTATATTGGTTACGTCGACGGGCACAATGTTCCGATGCTCGTGCGCGCTCTCGAAGAAGCGAAAAAGATTGAAGACAGCCCCGTCATCGTTCACGCTTTGACGACGAAAGGTAAAGGTTTTCCGAATCCTGAAAAAAATTACTACGCTTATCACGCCACCGGACCTTTTGATATAAAAACAGGGAAAGGCGTCAAATCTTCGAAAGTTTCAGCGCCAACTTATACCGAAATTTTCGGCAGTACAATGTGCGAACTAATGGCGCAGGACGAGCGTATAGTCGCATTAACGGCAGCGATGCCCGACGGAACCGGCGTTGACAAAATTCTGGAAAAATTTCCCGAGCGCGCTTTCGATGTCGGCATCGCCGAACAGCACGCAGTCACGTTTTGCGCGGGAATGGCTTGCGAGGGATTAAAGCCGGTCGCGGCGATTTATTCGACGTTTTTGCAGCGCGGTTTTGATCAGATCATTCACGATGTTTGTCTGCAAAATTTGAACGTTACTTTTGCGATGGACAGAGCCGGAATTGTCGGCGCGGACGGTCCGACGCACCACGGATTGCTCGATATTGCATATTTGCGCGGTTATCCGAACATCGTTTTAATGGCGCCGAAAGACGAAGCTGAAATGCGCGATATGCTTCTGACATCAATCGAGCATCCCGCGCCGTCGGCGCTGCGTTATCCGAGAGGAAACGGCTTCGGCATTGATATTTCCGCCGCGCCGAAAAAAATGGAAATCGGAAAAGCGGAAATTTTGCGAGACGGCGGCGACGCGGCGATTTTGGCTATCGGTTCGATGGTTTATCCGGCAATGGAAGCCGCCGTGCAGCTCGAAAAAGACGGAATTGACACAACCGTTATCAACGCGCGTTTTATTAAACCGCTCGATAATGAATTGATTCTCGCACTGGCGCAGTCGAAACGCTTGATTGTCACGGTCGAAGAAGCATATCTGGCGGGCGGTTTCGGCTCGGCAGTTTTGGAGCTTTTAGAGGAAAACGGTTTGCAGGACAAAGTAAAAGTCGTGCGAATGGGCGTTCCCGATAGAATTGTGACGCACGGCGACGCGAAGCTTCTGCTGGCGAAATACGGTCTTGATTCGGACGGGATTTACACGAAAATCAAAGAAACCGTCGAAATAATGGAAGAACGCCGCACGGTCAGAAAAAGATTAAAAATTGTAAAATAAAAAACGATTTTCAGAAGAAATTAATTTAACTGCAAAACAATCAAATGAAACAAACTACAAAACTTTTTACGTTTTTCTTAACGCTTGCCCTTTTTGCGCTTTCATTAAGCTGCAAGAGTTCAACGACAAATAACACTAACGGAGTAACAAAAACTCCGAATACCGGCGCAAAAACTCCGTCTGTTAACACAGGCGCTATTCAGCGATACCAAAACGCGCCTGCTGGAGCGCAGCCCGCGAATATGCTTGGTTCGCCGACAGCTTCTGTCACGGTCGAAGAATTTGCCGATTTTCAATGTCCTTCCTGCGCGCAGGTTCATACGATTATGAAAAACATTCAATCGGCTTACGGCAACCGAATTAATTTCGTTTATCGCCATTTTCCGCTCTCTCAGCTTCATAAAAACGCGTATGACGCTTCGCTCGCCGCCGAAGCCGCCGGACAGCAAAACAGATTCTGGGATATGCAGAACCAGCTTTTCACGAATCAGCAAAGCTGGGCGACTTCTCCGAATCCGCGTCAGATTTTCGTAGACTATGCGCAAAAAATGGGTCTCGACATACAGAGATTTCAGAGCGATATGATAGCGATGCCGACGAAACTGCGGGTTGACGCCGACATTAAACGCGGAAATGCTCTGGCGCTGGATTCAACGCCTTCTTTATTTATTAACGGGAACCCCGTACCGTTTCAACAAATGAATGTGGACGCGCTGCGCGCAATGATTGACGCTGAACTGCAAAAAGGCGGGAACAATCAAACTCAAGCGGTTCCGCCGACGGCACCCGCCGGCAATACGACTGCGAATACGACCACTAATACAACGGCGGCTAATACAAGCAATTCAGCGGCGAACACGGGCAATGCCGCGAACGCAGCCAACGCGCCCGCGAAAAAATGAATAATCAAGAAGTTTTTATCGGCAGAAACCAAAGCGCGATTGCCAAAATTCCTTTATTGGCGGCAATCGTCGCTTTGATGGGTTTGGCGGATTCGATTTATTTAACTGTTCATCATTACACCGCCGAACCTGTTCCGTGCAGCATCGTTTCCGGGTGCGAACAGGTTTTAACGAGTGCCTATGCTGAAATGTACGGCATTCCGACCGCCGCTTTCGGAGTCGGCGCTTATCTTTTAGCTTTCGTGTTGGCAGTTCTGGCGGCTTTCGGTAAAAGGCAGATGTGGACGCTGTTCGGCGCGACGGTTTTTGTGATGGCGATTTTTACCGGCTATCTGATTTATCTGCAAGCCTACGTCATCGAAGCGTTCTGTCAGTTTTGTCTTATTTCGGCGGCGACGACTTTTACTCTTTTGATAGTTTTTCTCATCTCACAATTTGTCCGCTCAAAGTAAGTCTTTGCTTTAAAACCAAACACCGAATTTTTACGAATAATATTACGGAAGACGAAGAAATAAATTCATTGTCTTCCGTTGTATAGAAGGTTGTCGCTGAAGCCGAAAACAGCGTGATTTTTCTTATTAATGTTGTGTATATACCGGAGCGAAACGTGAAACTTGTCATTTGAATTAAAAATGAGGTAGCTTAGAGAGTATTACTTTAATTGGACGAAATCGAACGAATAAATAGTGACTCAAGGCATCCTTCAACGAATCGCTAACGGAGACAAAACCGCTGTTCAAGACTGTTTGAACGCATACAGCGGTCTCATCTGGTCTTTGGCGCGCCGTATGTCGCCGAACACCGATGACGCGGAAGATGCTGTGCAGGAAATTTTTATTGACATCTGGAAAAACGCCGAGCGGTTCGACTCGTCACAATCTTCCGAAACCACTTTCATCGCGATGATTGCCCGACGGCGTTTAATAGACCGACTCAGATATTCAAACCGTCGTATTTCAGCCGATTCGATAGAAGACATTGTTGTCGAACTGGCAAATACCTCAAACGTGGAGCTGCAAAACTGCGTCGAAGCTAAAGAAGCGGCAAAAGCGCTCGAAATATTGCGTCCCGAACAGCGGCAGGTTCTTCAACTTTCCATTATACAGGGGTTGTCGCATCAGGAAATTTCGGATGCAACGGGAATGCCGCTCGGAACTGTCAAAACACATGCGCGGCGCGGATTGCTGCAAGTCAGAGAGTTTTTAGGATTGGGTAATACACAACAAGGAAAGGAGGTTACAGTATGAACGACTTGAAAGATCAAGAAAGACTGTTCGACCTCTTAACCGAACGAGAAATTTACGGCTTAGACGAGGAAAAGCAACGGGAATTGAAACAGTTGTTAAAGACATATCCCGAATGGGAAGATGACGAAACGTTTGCGATGACGGCAACCGCTATTGCTTTATCGGCGGTCAAAACCGACGAGCCGATGCCTGATTCTTTAAGGTCTAAAATTTTGGCTGATTCAGAAAGATTTTTTTCCAGTCAGGAGTACAGCGGCAAGGTTCTGGACTTTAAATCGAAAAACAATCGTAAATCGCCGATTGAAAATGACGCCGCGATTAATTTGGAACGCGAACAGCGCAGAATGTCTTTCTGGAATTGGGCTGGCTGGGTTGCGGCGGCGGCAGCTTGCGTCGCCTTGGCGATTAATTTGTGGACGACTCGGAAGCCGAATGAAATTGTTCAGACACCGCCGGTGCAGCAGAACTCGCCGACACCGCCGCCGAGTTTAGCCGAGCAACGCCAACAGCTTCTTGCTGCGGCGCCGGACGCGGTTCGCGCTTCGTGGACGGATTTTAATCCGAAAAAACCTTTTAATGTTCAGGGCGATGTCGTCTGGAGCAATTCTCTGCAAAAAGGTTACATCCGTTTTCAAAATCTGCCGGTAAACGATAAAACGCGCGAAACTTATCAGCTTTGGATTTTTGACGCCAATCAAAACGCTAAAACTCCGGTTGACGGCGGCGTTTTCGATGTTGACGAGAACGGCGAAGTAATCGTACCGATAGACGCAAAAATTCAGGTGGGCAAACCGACAATGTTTGCCGTCACCGCCGAAAAACCGGGCGGCGTTGTTGTTTCCGAACTCGGAAAAGTAATGGCGGTTGCCAAAGTTCAAACTTAATTTGTTTTATAACGAACGTTTTATTAAACAAAATCCTTATTTTTGGTTGTTTTCGTCTTCGGCGATGTGCAATCATTAATTATTCTTGTCTTTAAAAATAAAATAAGGAGTTTGCAAAGTTTATGAAGCGAATTTTCGTTTTGTTTCTGTTAATTACCTTCGCTATGTCAACTAACACGGCTTTCGCCCAAAACAGCGACCGGCTGCCCCCGATTAAACACACTGAATTCAAATTAAAAAACGGTTTGCGCGTGATTACGCACGAAGACCGCTCGACGCCGATTGTCGCCGTTAACGTCTGGTATCACGTCGGTTCGAAAAATGAAACTGACGGAAGAACCGGTTTCGCGCATCTTTTCGAGCATCTGATGTTTCAAGGCTCAAAAAACTACAACAGCGATTATTTAAAAGTCGTTGACGAGCTCGGCGCAAGCACTCTGAACGGTTCGACCAACGCCGACCGAACTAACTATTACCAGGTGGTGCCGTCAAATCAGCTCGAAGCGACTTTGTTTCTCGAAGCCGACCGAATGGGCAATCTGCTTGAAGCGATGACGCAGGAAAAGCTCGACAACCAGCGCGACGTTGTGAAAAACGAGCGTCGGCAGAATTACGACAATCAACCGTACGGAACGGCGGGCGAGAAAATCGCCGCATTAATGTATCCGCAAAGTCATCCGTACAGCTGGACGACTATCGGTTCGCTCAGCGATTTGACCGCCGCTTCGCAGGAAGATGTAAAAGCCTTTTTCCGTCAGTTTTACGTGCCGAACAACTCGTCTCTGGTAATTGCCGGAGATTTCGACCAGAAACAGGCGAGAAAATGGGTGGAAAAATATTTCGGTCCGATTAAAAGAGGCGCGGACGTCAAGCGTCCGAATCCGGCAGCACCGAAGCTCGACGGAATAATCCGCAAGGAATATGAAGATACCGTTCAACTGCCGCGTTTGTATCTCGTCTGGCATACGGTTCCGAGCGGCGACAGTGATGAAGCGGCACTCGACATTTTATCCTCGATTCTCTCGAACGGGCGCGGCTCGCGTCTGCAAAGCAAATTGGTTTTCGACAAACAATTGGTGCAGGACGTTTTCGCATCGCATCCGACCAGAGAAATCGGCGGCGCTTTTCAGGTCACGGCGACGGCGCGACCGCAAAAAACTCTGAACGAAATCGAACAGGAAATAAATATGGAAATCGAGCGCATTAAAAAAGAAGCGCCGACGGCGGACGAAGTTTCGCGCGCGCTCAATCGCCTCGAATCGCAGATGATTTTCGGTTTGCAGACCGTCGGCGGAAAAGCCGATCAAATGAACAGCAGCGCGACGTTTTTCAACCGACCGGACAACTTTCAGAGAGAATTGGACGAATACCGCAAAGTAACGCCCGCCGACGTTCAAAGAGTGGCGAATAAATATCTGATTGCCAATCATCTGGTGATGAGCTTTGTGCCGCGCAGAGAAAAAGCCGCGCCGCAAACGAGCACGGCGGCAAACACTCCGACGACCAAAGCCGGGCAAAAACGAGAAGACAAACAGGATTATTCAAAAAATCTTCCGAAACCGGGACCTGAACGAAAATTCACTCTGCCGGCAATAGAAAAACAGAAGCTTTCAAACGGTCTCGAAGTTTGGCTGGTTCGACAAACCGAACTTCCGATTGTTTCGATGAATATGGTCTTTAAATCCGGCGGAACGGTAGACCCGAGCGGAAAAGCCGGTTTGGCGTCGTTTACTTCCAGCCTTTTGAACAGCGGCACGCGCTCTCGTTCGGCGGTTGATATTTCCAATCAATTGGCGGACATCGGCGCGAGCCTGAACGCCGGTTCCGGCTGGGATTCTGCAAGCGTCTCGATGCAGACTTTAACGAAAAATCTCGATAAAGCGCTCGACATTTATTCCGACGTTATAGCCAACGCGACTTTTCCCGAAAAGGAATTTGAAACGTTTCGCAACCGCGCCTTGATCGGTTTGCGGCAGCGTAAAGACAATGCCAACGCGATTGCCGGCGTCGCTTACAATTCTTTGCTTTACGGCAGAAATCACCCGTACGGAAACTCTCCGGGCGGCGACGAAGTGTCAGTCAAATCGTTCAAACAATCGGAAATCGAAAACTTTTACCGGACATATTATCGCCCGAACAACGCGGTTTTGATTGTCGCTGGCGATACGACGATGAACGCGCTTAAGCCAAAGCTCGAACAGGCTTTCGCTGATTGGAAACCGGGTAATGTTCCGACAACTAGTATGCCGGAAATCAAGCCGTTCGACCGTCCCGGCATTTATCTGATTGATAAACCCGGCGCGGCGCAATCGGTGATTATGATCGGGCAAGTCGGGGTGCCGCGCGATAACCCGGATTACTATGCGCTGCAAGTGATGAATTCCATTTTGGGCGGCGGCGGTTCGGCGCGTCTTTTTATGAATTTGCGCGAAGATAAAGGCTACACATACGGCGCCTACAGCAATTTCGCGTTCCGTCGTGGCGCGGGACCATTTACCGCGACGGCGGGCGTACAAACAGCTGTAACGAAAGAATCGATTGTCGAATTTCTCAAAGAACTTAACGGCATCCGCGGCGCGATTCCGATTTCCAGACAGGAATTTGAAACGAATAAGCAAAGCTTGATTCGCAGTTTCCCGGGAAACTTTGAAACCAACGGGCAAATCGCCGGGCAGCTTTCCAGCCTCGTAACTTTCGACTTGCCGGATAATTACTATAATGATTACGCCCGCAATATCAACGCCGTAACTCTCGAAGACGTAAACCGCGTCGCTAACAAATACATCACGCCGGATAAAATGGCGATTTTGGTTGTCGGCGACAAAACGTTAATCGAACCGAAATTGCGCGAAATTGACGCCATCGGAAAAACGATTTACCTTCTTGATACGGAAGGAAACCCGATTCAACAACAAAATTGAACCGCAAAACGAAAAGAGCAAGGTTTTACAGCCTTGCTCTTTTTATTAACTGAATTCTAATTCTTCTTTAACTAGCCACCGCTTGTATTTCCTGAATTACCGGCGGCTCAAACCCGAAGTGTTTGTAAGCCGCAGCTGTCGCAACTCGTCCGCGCGGCGTCCGATTTAAAAAGCCGATTTGAATCAAATACGGTTCGATCATTTCTTCGATAGATTCGCGGTCTTCGCTGATCGAAGCGGCAATCGTGCCTACGCCGACCGGACCGCCGTCGAATTTTTCAATAATCGTCGTCAGCAGCTTTCTGTCAACCTCATCAAGCCCGAAACGGTCAACTTCCATTGCGTCGAGGGCTTTTTGAGCGACTGCGCCCGTAATTCGCCCGTCGCCCAAAACGTCTGCGTAATCTCTCACCCGTCTCAAAAGGCGATTTGCGATGCGCGGAGTTCCGCGCGCTCGTCGAGCAAGCTCAGTCGCGCCTGAAGATTCGATTTCAACGTTCAAAATTTCAGCCGAGCGATGCACGATTATTTCCAAATCTTTTCGCGGATAAAAATCCAGATGATTGACGATGCCGAAGCGTCCGCGAAGCGGTGCGGAAATCATTCCCGCGCGGGTCGTGGCGCCGACCAAAGTAAATTTCGGCAAATCGAGTTTCAAAGTTCTCGCCGCCGTTCCTTGCCCGATTACCAAATCGAGTTGAAAATCTTCCATCGCCGGATAAAGAATTTCCTCAATCTGCGGTCGAAGGCGATGAATTTCGTCAATAAATAAAACGTCGCCTTCTTCCAGATTTGTTAAAATCGCCGCTAAATCGCCGCTCTTTTCAACCGCCGGGGCGTGAATAGTTTTTAAACTCGCTCCGAGTTCGTTGGCGACGATAATTGCTAAGCTCGTTTTGCCGAGTCCCGGCGGACCGAACAGCAAAACGTGGTCGAGAGCTTCGCCGCGCCGCAGCGCCGCTTTCAAAAAAATGCGCAAATTGTTGATGATGCGCGGCTGCCCGATGTATTCGTCCAGGCATTTCGGACGCAGGCTAAGCTCCGCCTGAACGTCTTCAATCGTCGCCTGTCCGACAGTCAAACCGTTTTGCCGAACAGGACTTTCCACTAATTCCAAAGCCATTGTGTAACCTCTCGTTTATTTTTTCCGTAATACATATTTTACTTCTTACGGAATTTTGTTTCAAGTGTGAAACAAACAAAGCAAAAAAATATAAAACTAAGCTGCAATTTTGAAATCGTTATTAAGTTCTTCCGTTTCTTCAATCGGAGCTTTACTCGCATCTAGCGCCATCGGTTTGACGTTATCAACCAGAGGTTTGCTCAGTTTGCCGACGATCCAGCGACGGTAAATCTCCGCTTCGTCGAGCTTTCCCGTCCAGCGCGCGCGGTCGAGCATCGTCAAACCCATTTCGAGCGTGTGATGCTGTCCGGCGCGATCCTGAATTTTATCGAAATAACGATAAGCCTGTTCGAGCGTCTGTACGCCGCGTTCCGCCGTTTCTACGTCTTTAAATCCGAGCTTGCCGCGAAAATGCTTCGAGTAGATGTTCATCGGATAAGCCGTCGAAGTATAAAGATCAAAGTAATTGTCAATCAAACCTTCTTTTTGCAGAACCGAACCGACATAACTCGGCTTTGCGCCGGAAATCGCGGCGATGCTCTCGATTTCCGTCGTGCCGGCGTTAAACAGCGACAGAATCATTTCCTTTTTGCTTTGTATCGCTTCCTGTTCTTCCGTTTCAAATAAATTTTTAGTCATTTCTTTTACCTCTTTTTCTTGTATGTTTAGATGTTGCATCTGTGAAACAAGTTGTCTTTTATACTATCATTTTGAGATTCGAAACTCAATCTAAATATCTTATTTTACACATATTTGCGAAAGCGTGAGAAATAATTTTGAAATCCGCGAAATAATTTGTTTATACTGAAAACACATCGAAAAAGGGAAGGGGAAATGATAAAAAATACGGCGATTTTCGACACTCGAAAAACCAAAGAAATTATTGAGCGGGGGAAACGCGCCCGCTGGTGGAAGCGTCAAGGTTCTAAAACGAGAGGGTTTCGGTATGTTGAGGCGGACGGAAAAAAGATTACGGACGAAAAACACATCGAACGAATAAAATCGCTGGTCATTCCGCCCGCCTGGAAATACGTGAGAATTTCGCCGATTGCGGGTAGCAAACTGCAAGCGGTCGGAATGGATACTACGGGGCGCATTCAATATCTCTACCACAGTACGTTCAGAGAAACACAGCAAAAGAAAAAATTCGCCAAAATTGAAAAATTCGGGGAATATCTGCCGAAACTGAGGAAAGCGACAAACGAACATCTAGGGCTCGAAGGATACCCGCGCGAAAAAGTTTTAGCCGTAATGATGCGCCTGATAAATTCGCTTTACATTCGCGTCGGAACGGAAAAGAGCGTCAAACACTATAAAACATACGGCGTAACGACTTTAAAAAATCGTCATTTGAAAATCGGAGAAAAAGGAGAACTGATCTTCGAATTTGTCGGCAAACATCACATCAAGCATCGAAAGGTTCTAGTCGACGAAGAGCTTGCGGGTGTGATGAAAGATTTGAAGAGCATTGGCGGAGCCAGAAAATTGTTTAATTATCTGGATGAAAACGGCAAACCGCATCCGCTTACTCCGCGTGACATTAACGAATACTTAAAGACAGTAACATCCCCGGAGTTTTCCGCAAAGGATTTTCGAACCTGGGGCGGAACGCTTCTCGCGGCACTGGAATTAGCGGAAATCGGCTGTTGCGAAGACAAAAAGCTTCAAAAGAAAAACATTCTGAACGCCGTCAAAAAAGTCGCCGAACAGCTCGGCAATACGCCGACCGTGTGTCGCGGTTCTTACATACATCCGGCTGTTTTAAAGTCTTACGAAGCCGGAATCACTCTCGAAGAGTTTATTCCGAAAAAAAAGAGGCGAATTAAACGGATTCAAAACGAGCACGAAGCCGAAGAAAAGGCTCTTATGAAACTTTTTCGAGCCGAACTCGGAAAATAAAAAAGAGCGGCTCGAAAACCGCTCGATTAAAAATAATCTTCTAGAAACTACTTTTTCAAAAGCACGACGGGCGATTGTTCGGCGGCGAGAATTTTCGAGTAAAAATCTTTCACCGAGCCATACTTTTCGACCGGAATATTTGTTCTCACAGTCGTTAAACTTCGTGAAAAATAAAGTTTTCCGTCCTTCATTTCGTATTTTGTCGAATATTTTCCGAAAGGCGTTTCGAGAGAAACGGGATCGGGCATTTCGTCCACAACGAAACCCTGAGGCAAGTTAAAAATAATTGTTTCCTTCATCGCGTTCGAATCGAGCGCAATCGGATGATTGCGTTTCGGTTCGGTCAAAACAACGCCGTTTCTTCTGCCGACGATAACGGGTTTGAAAACGAGCAGACGGTTTTGCATCAATTGACCGTAAGTCGGCACGGAAAAATCTACATCCAGATCAAATCCCGCTTCGCCGTGTCTATCGTTTGAAGTTAAATTGACGAGCTGGGCGCCGGTCGCGCCGCGCGTCAGCCAGCCTTCGATGGCTTTACGATAATCGGAAGCGGAAAGCGCGCGAAGCTCGCGGCGAAATGCGGTCGAAGTTTGACCGTAAGCGCGTTCGCGAATTTTGCCTTTGACGGCGCCGGTTTCGGTCAGAGTAGCTTCAATATTCCTTTCCAAAAGATCGGACTCGGGCGGCGTAACGGGCATTTGCGCCAGACCGCCTTTATCGCCGGCGATTATCAGCGCCATACTTCCCTGCAGATAATCGGGCAAATCGCCGACCGGCGTATACGAGTCGGTCGCGTCGAAAATCAAAAGCCGCCCGAGTTTTGCATCGTTCATAACTGTCGGCGCTTTTGTTTCATCGCCTACCCTGACCGCGATAATGCAGTGATTGAATTGACGCGGCGAAGCCCATTCGGCTCGAACGAAAGTCGGATCGCCCGAAAAAATTGCAATCGGATACGCTTCGATTTTCAGCGTTTTCAGCATAGCGCGCATTAAATTCGCTTTGTCTTTGCAATCGCCGTAGCCGCGCGCCATCACGAGCGAAGAAGAACGCGGTTTGTAACCGTTTCCGTATCCGACGCCGATGTCTATCGAAATATACTGCAAGTTTTGAACGTATGTGCCGATGGCGCGAATTTTTTCGAGTTCGGTTTTGGCGTTTGCCGTTAATTCTCTCGCTTTTGCGGCAATCGCATCGTCAATCACCACCTGCGACTCGTGCAGACCGGTCGCCCAGCGCGAAACGTCTGCCCAATCGGCGAAGGCGCGATTAACCGCCTGCGAATTGTTTTCCGGCGAATAATTTACAGCGATGCGCGGCGCGATATTGACGACCGACGGACTCATCGGTTCGGGCGGGATCGGCGCGAGATTTCGCATTTCCCAGGTGTAGCTGGTTCCCGAAATCTGCGGTTTTACTTCGGCGCTGTTAAACGTAATGCTCGAAGCTTTCCAATTTGACGGCAAATTAAGCGTATAACGAGAAACGAGCGTCGGAAGTCTTCCTTGAAATTCCCAAACGTCCTGATAAAAAAGCGGCGTATCTTCGGAAACGATTGTATAGCCGAAAGTATAGCCGACATCCGAATCATTTGAAGCGTCAATAACCTTGATACGTCCTTCGTTATAAACGTCGTCCGGGTCGGCAATCAGATCGAGAATCGCTTTTTTATCATAAGATTTAGTCGTACCGTCGGGACGAACCAGCCACGCTTCGATGTCGCGAATTTTACCCGCGCTGACTAAATAAAAAGCGCGCGCAACGGCAAAACTTCTGCCTTCTCGATTGAGGAGTTTAACGGCATAATTTTCAGTCGTGACGAGTTTGCCGTCGCTGCCAAGCGAAACTTGCTGCTCATTGTGAAGAACGACAGCGGGAACGTCTTTTTCGTATGAGGGAGCATTCGCTGAACTTGCTTGCCGGAGCCAGTTCGGAACGCCGTCGCCGGCTGCCGAAATATTGGTGAAAAGTAAAAAAACAAAACAGAGTGAAACGATTAAACGAGGAAACATAAAATAAAAACCTCCGGATTTCTTTGTGAAAGATAAAGCGCAGGAAAAATTAATCCTGCGCTTTATCTTTTTATTTACCCGCTTCTTTGAGTGTAATTGTGTGCGAGTCGGTCTTGTGAAATTCATCGAATAAATTCTTCAGCGGTTGATAAGCATTAACTGGGAAAAGAGTATTTCCGCCGCCGCCGAAATGAAAATTTCGCTTGTAAATTAGCTCGTTTTTAGTTTGATCAATACCGATATAAATTTTAAGTGAACCGATATTGCTTCCGTCTGTGATCGCCGCTGGAGTTTGTGCATTGTCTAAAACAAAACCTTTCGGAAGTTCGATCTCTACATTGTCATTTTCAGACCATGGATAATGAAAATAAATATCGTATTTGCGCGAAGCGGTTGCGAAAAGCGGAGACGCGCCGTATTCAAAAAATCCAGGCTGCAAAAAAAGACGTTTGCCGGTTTTCTGCGCGTAATTCGGCACACGGATTTTATACTCGTAAGTTAAAGGCTTTGCCGCGTCGGTTAAGTTTTCAATAACGACATTGGAAACTTCGGCTGTGCTGATGCGCTGTTTGATTTCTGCCTTGAAATTTTCTTCGCGCTGATTAGCCGAGATTTCATAATTTTCCAAACGCGTGTTCAGCGCCGACTGTCCGATGTATTCTTCGCGCAGAGTGCCTTCCAAAGTTCCGTCTTCGAGAAGTTTTAATTTACCTGTGCGTTTAGCAACCGATTTTTCAATTCCGGTCATCGGGGTTTTTTCCCAAGCGAATTGCTTTTCCCCGACCAGCAGCGCCCAAACGTCTTCTTCATACCAAACCAGCATTCCATACGGAAGAAGACTTACGCCCGGATTAAAATATTTCCATTCGTTACCGACGCGAACGGCAATCGCTGCCGGATGAACAAACGATTCGACTGTCATATCGGGATGGAAAAACATTTTTTCGCGATTCGCCGCAAAAGCAACTCGGGTTTCAAAACCGAGCGAACTAGCCATCGCTCCGAAAAGCATATCAACGTACTGTGAATTGGCGGTCTTGTACTTTAAGACATCGCTCAATTCTTTCAATTTCGGCAGTTTTTTACGATCTTCGTCGGTTAATGAAACGTCAAACGAAGTGTTTTTTACCTGCGTCTGTACGTATTCGTAAAGTTTTCGCAGTTTTTCTTCGTCGGTTGTCGCAGAAGCCGTAACCTCTGCAGCCACTTTTTTGATTTCCTTGTTCGGACTGTTCATAAACTTGACCAGCCCCGCTCGTTCGGCACCGACGGCTCCCCAGAAACTTTTCGGGTTGCTCGGGTCTTTAATAACAAAGGAAAAACCAAATTCCGAAACGCTTGTGAAATTAACTCTTACGCCCTGCAGCAGCATCCACGGTCGAACGGTGTCTTCAGGCGGCATTCGCGGCTCTTCCTTGAAAGCCGGAACGTTTTCGCGTTTGGCTAAAAAATAGCCTTTTTCGTCTTTAATGAATTTTGTGTCCTTAAAGTTATACGCTTGATAACTCGGCTCTTTTTTGTTGTAAGGTTTGTAATAATAAGCAAGACTTTGTACCGGAATTTCTTTTTGAAACGGCAAATCCATTCCCATCGCGCCGGCGTCGTCAATTACCTCGCGGTAACGATACTCGACGATGACGCCCGGTTCGATGTTCGGAATCGCAAACGATTTCGCTTTGATTTTAACTTTGCCGGCTTTAACGATTTCGCGCTCGAAAATGTCTTTGTTCGTTATTTCCGTAATCGTGCCGTCGGCTTTGATAACGCGAGCGGCAATATCTTTGATTTTTATTCCCCGGGTAAAAGGAATATCGAATTTACTGTATTTTTCGCGACCGCGTTCGGTGAAAATTTTCACGCGGACATAGTGGTTTCGCGCCAGTTCGTCGGAAGAGCTGTCGTCAATCCGAATTTCCCAGAAAATGGCTTCGGCGTCAGCATCCGGTTCAACTTTGGCGGTCTTCATCTGCATCTCGGCTGGAGTAACGGGACGCCAATCTTCGCCGGCGAAGATTGTTTGTGAGCAAACTAATAAAAATGTAAAAAGAGCAAGCAAAACGCGTTGCTTTGCGGGAATAAACATAGCTTTATTTACCTCTTTTAGAAAAATGTCACTTTGCAAAGTGAGCTTGTTTTGACGGCTTGATTAAGGGATTTCCGCCAGGTGTTCTAATTTAATTAAATTTAGGGGTTTACATCGAAAACGTTTTGTTCATCAAAAATTTCTGAACTTAAACGCGGGCAAATTAACAAAAACGTGTTTCTTCAAACGCTGAAAACACGAAAATTTAAGCGTTTCACTGTGGAAATATATTGTTAAAACGCAGGACAGCCGCTTTTTGAAAAGATGCTTCTGATTGTGACATTATTATTCCCGGGTGAATCGGTCTTTTATATATTACAGCAAATCGTTTTTATAAGGCAAGAAAGTTTTTGCTCGCCAATCTGAAATATCAGCGTTTATGCTATAATTACGCTCAAATCAAATTTGCTTTTATAAAATTTTATTGAAACAGGAGATAAAAATGGCTGTTGATTACAGTAAAATCCAGGAGCTTTTAGCCGACGAAGCCGAGACGCTTCTGAATCATACGACGACGACTATTCCGAAAGAAAATTTACATGTTCCCGGCGCGGATTTTGTTGACCGCGTTTGGCTTAACTCCGACAGAACGCCCGCTGTTCTGCGTTCTTTACAAACGCTTTTCGATAACGGCAGACTTGCCGGAACCGGTTATCTTTCGATTCTGCCCGTCGACCAGGGAATTGAACACAGCGCCGGCGCTTCTTTTGCGCCGAATCCGCTTTTGTTTGACCCGGAAAACATCGTCAAACTGGCGATTGAGGGCGGCTGCAACGCGGTCGCTTCGACTTACGGCGCGCTCGGTACAGTTGCCCGAAAATACGCGCATAAAATTCCATTCGTCGTTAAAATCAATCATAACGAGCTTTTAACTTATCCGAATAAATTCGATCAGGTTATGTTCGGCAATATTGACCAGTGCCGCGATATGGGCGCGATTGCAGTCGGTGCGACCGTTTATTTCGGTTCGGAAGAATCAACCCGGCAATTGACGGAAATTGCCGAAGCATTCGCTTACGCGCACGAGCTCGGATTGGCGACTATTCTCTGGTGTTATTTGAGAAACTCGAAATTCAAAACCAAAGAAGCCGATTATCACGCCGCCGCCGATCTGACCGGACAGGCGAATCATCTCGGCGTGACGATTCAAGCCGACATCATCAAACAAAAATTGCCGACCAATAATGGCGGCTATAATGCTTTGAATATGGAAAGCAGCTACGGCAAAACGAATCCGAAGGTTTACACGGATTTGACGACCGACAATCCGATTGATCTCGTGCGTTATCAGGTAGCGAATTGTTATATGGGGCGCTGCGGCTTGATCAATTCCGGCGGCGAATCGAAAGGCGAATCGGATTTAGCCGACGCGGTTCGCACGGCGGTAATCAACAAGCGCGGCGGCGGAATGGGTTTAATATCTGGGCGCAAAGCGTTTCAGCGACCGACAAAAGAAGGCGTCGAACTGCTTAACGCGATTCAAGATGTTTATTTGTCGAAAGAAATCACCGTAGCGTAATCAGGAAAAAATTTATATTTAAAGCAAAACGCGTTCGTCGGTTGGCGAGCGCGTTTTGCTTTTTTGATAAACTTCGGCAGAAAAATTTATATATTTATTGAATCCGGTTCTTCCTTTTGTGCGAAAAACAAAACAAGAGGTTAATTTCTAACCTTTAATTTTAAACAAACAGAGGGAAGACTATGAAAAACAAAATTAACGTATTATTTTTAATATTCGGGATGTTATTTGTCGCCGGCAGCGTTTCGGCGCAGATGAAAAGCGATAATCCGATGGTCGGCGGCGCGGCGATGTATAAAACTAAAGACATCGTTGACAACGCCGTCAATTCAAAAGACCACACGACGTTGGTCGCAGCCGTAAAAGCAGCTGGTTTGGTTGATACTTTAAAGAGCAAAGGACCTTTTACCGTTTTCGCGCCGACCAATTCGGCATTTGAAATGCTTCCAGCCGGAACGGTTGATACGCTTTTGAAACCGGAAAACAAAACGATGCTGCAAAATGTTCTGAAATATCACGTTGTCGCGGGAAAAATGGATTCCAAAGCGATTATGAAAGCCATTAAAAAAGGCAACGGCAAAGCAACTTTGACGACGGTCGAAGGCAGCCAGCTGACCGCGATGATGGACGGCAATGCGCTGGTTTTGACGGATGAGAAGGGCGGAAAATCGAGAGTTACTATTGCCGACGTAAAACAATCAAACGGTGTGATTCACGTCATTGATACGGTTTTAATGACCGATTAATTAAAACTTAGGGCTTCATTTTCAAAAAAAGCGCGTTCTTTTATGTGTATAAAGAACGCGCTTTTTTTTTGAAAAGTACGCGAATTTATTTCGCGTTCGTCATATTCGATGAGTAGCTTTTATAAATCGTTTCAATCCATGCGTCGGTTTTGATAAACCCGCTTCCCCAATCTTTATATTTTTCCGGCAAGCCTTCCTTTTTAATTTGTTCGAGCGATTTGGTTTTCATTTTTTCTCTTACAATGGCGGTCGTTTCCGTGATTGTTTGGTGATAAGTTTTTAAATCGTTCAATGTGGAAATCGCTCCGTGACCGGGAATCAGCTTTGCGTCCGAAGGAATTTGTTTAATCAGTTCGCCGATATTGCGCGCCAAGCCTTCGACGCTTCCGCCGCTGTTCAAATCAACAAACGGAAAACGACCGGCGAAAAAATCGTCGCCGAGATGAACGACGTTCGAGCCGGTGAAAAACAAAACCGTATCGCCGTCGGTGTGCCCGTTCGGGTAATAAACGGCGCGAACTTCCTCGCCGTTAAAATGCACCGATAAGCCTTGATCATAAGTAATCGAAGGCAAACCGATGACCGGAAGCGGTTTAAATTCTCTACCGCCCGAATTCGGAGTCATCAAGCGTTTTCTCACGTTCGTATGCGCGATGATAATCGAATCCGCGCCGAAAACCGTATTTCCGCCCGTATGATCGCCGTGCCAATGCGTATTGAACAGATAACGCGGTTTATCCGAACCGAGTTCTTTGAGCGCGGCTTTGATTTTGTCGGCGAGTCGCTCGAATTGATCGTCAATCATCAAAACTCCGTCTTTTCCCGACGAGACGCCGATATTTCCGCCCTGTCCGATTAAAACATAGACGTTTCCGGCAACCTTTTCCGTTCTGATCGTTACGTCCTGATTATTCGTTTGATTTTTTGGATGAAAATGAGCGCCTTTAATCAAAGAAGTATGCGCCTGCAAACCGATTGATAAAACACAGATTAGAAACAAACTCAGACATATTCTTCGCATTTATATTTCTCCCTTTTGATTTGTTTTCAGATTTATTTTTAACCGGAAATTAAAATTTATAATTGATACACGCCGGTTAAAAAAGGATTTGTCGTTCTTTCGATTCCGATTGTCGTATCGCTTCCGTGTCCCGTATAAACCTCAAAATCGTCGCCGAGCGTAACAATTTTACGGTTGATCGAATCCATCAACTGCCCGTAATTGCCGCCGGGCAAATCGGTTCTTCCGATAGAACCGGCAAACAAACAATCGCCGACGAAAACTTTTCGTTCGGTTTTTTCAGCGAAAATAACGTGTCCGGGCGTATGCCCGGGACAATGCAGAATTTCAAAATTTAGATTCCCGACCGTATAGACTTCACCGTCGCGCCAAAATCGAGTAATCTGCGGCGGTCTTTCATAATCGAGACCGAGAATTTTCAACTGCGAGCGCGGAACGCCCATAAAAACGGGCTGTTCCGGCAAACCGTAATACAAATCTTCATCATCCGCGTGCAGCAAAATGTCGGCTTGCGGAAAACTTTCGCGCAAAGCTGAAACTCCGCCGATATGATCGAGATGCGCGTGCGTCAAAGCGATTGCCTGCAAATGAAATTCGTTTTCGCGCAGGCGGCGAACGAGTTCCGGTGAATCTTCGCCCGGATCAACGCAAATTGCAGTTCTAGTCTGTTCGCAGGCGACGACGCGCGTGTTTTGCTGAAAAGGCGTTAAAACAAATGTCTCGATAATCATATTTCAGTTAATTCTTTGAGATATCTTTCAGCGTCGAACTCTTCGGTTTTTCTGTCCTTCAAAACGTGCAAAATCGCCTGCCGGTAAGTTTCCGCATTCGGCATTCCGGCAAAACAGGGCGTCTCCATCTCCGAAAGATTCAGATAACTTACCAAACAGCTTAAAAGCATCCAAAGCAGCGTTTCTTCATAAGTTCCGATAGGATTATGTTTGCGAATAATTTCTCGATCCTGAATTATTCCGGCGCAGATTTTCGCAAATTCAGCTTCGCTGATCCGTGTCATAAATTTCATTAAAACATAATCCGAAAATGATTCATAATGCACTGAAATAAGACACGATTTCGTTTGAAAAAAATAAAATGTATGTATTGAGAACAACCCTTAAATAATTTGTATTTATTAAAAATCAAGGTTTTCCTGCTTAGATGCAAAATAATCGAAAAGTGATATTTGTGGCACATCGGTTGCTTAAAATGAAGTGTCTCGGAAAGGTGTACAAGGGGTTATCAAACGAACAAGCGGAAGGACAACTGACGGAGACGAGTTTTAAAAGCGAACAGGGGCAATTTTTTTTACGAACAAGGGGAAGGTCATGTCAGCAACTTCAGTTCAAAATTATTCTGAAGATAGTGTAGAAAGGACGGTTGTTGACAACAAGTTATTTGGTAAAAAGGTTGGCATTTTTTCAAAAATATTTGGCTGTGGGCATCCAAATTTAAGCCGACCTTTTTCGCGGGGCAGATTGGGGTACAGGACTTGTTTACGCTGTGGGGCACGCAAACAATTCAATCCTGAAACTTTGATGACTTTTGGTGATTTTTATTATCCGCCGATTTCAAAATTGGATTTATAAACGGGAAACAAGAAGTTCTTGCTATTTGAAAAGTAAAACTTGAAAGTGCATTTCATATTTCTTTATAGGGTGAACATTTGGTATCTGCTTAACTCACATTCTGCAAATTTCGCTTTCAAATTCTGCTTTTCAAATTATTAATGCCGAAGTTTTTAACAGAAACTTCGGCATTTATTATGTCTTTTCTTCGTACATCAAATAGTGCGAGCTTTTCATACCGAGCTTTTGGTAAACTTTTTGCGCGCGTTCGTTTTCCTTTTCAACATACAAACGAAATCCGCAAACGTCTTTTGCTTCAGCGGCTTTTCGCTTAACGTACTCGTAAAGAAGCCGGTAAATGCCCTGTCCCCGATACTCGGGAAGAATGTAAACGCTTTGAATCCACCAAAACCAGCTATTGCGCCAATCACTCCATTCATAAGTTACCATAAGCCCGCCGACAATTTCGCCGCCTGTTTCCGCCACAGCGTAAAAACCCTTTTCGGAATCATTAAAAACGGCTGCAACGCCGCTTCGCAAAATTCCCGAATCGAGTTTTTTTCCTTCGGTCTCGAGCGCCATCGCCTGATTAAATTCGACTAACGAATCAGTATCTTCCGTTCCTGCCAATCGTATATTCATAAAAAAAAATAATTTTCCTTGACGAAAACCTTTTTGCCTACTACTCTAAAATGTTTTGCTTAAAATGCAAAAACTTTGATTATGAAACTTCGCATACTTTATCACGGAAACTGTTTCGACGGTGTATCTTCCGCCGCTGTTTTTTCAAAATTTTATCGCGCGAAAATAAACGAAAATGCTGAAATTTTTTATACGCCGACAATGCATCGTGCCGGAAACGCTTTCGATCAGGATCAGTTCGACGGCGACGAAAACGCGATTGTTGATTTCAAATATTCGTCGGACGAGCGCCTGACCTGGTGGTTCGATCATCACCAATCGGCTTTTTTGTCTGAAGCCGACGAAAAGCATTTTCTCGCCGATAAAAGCGGCAAAAAGTTTCTCGATACGACGAGCAAATCTTGCGCCGAATTCATCGCGCGGATTGCTAAAGAAAAATTCGGTTACGAAGATGAATCATTGAGCGAATTGATCGAATGGGCGCATATTATTGACGGCGCATTTTACGATTCACCGGCACAATGTGTCGAACTCAGTTCGTCGGCTTTGAAATTAATGCAAGTGATAGAAGGCGAAAAGGATTCAAATTTCTGCGAAAAGATTATCCGCGATTTGACCGAAAAATCCCTCGATGAAGTCGTCGAAAGCGCAGAAGTTCAGGCGAAACTGAAGCCGATTCTGGAACAGCACTGGAATACGGTCGAGCTTATCAAACGCAAAGCGAAATACGAACGAGGCGTCGTTCGATTCGATTTAACGGAAGAAGGAATTGACGGTTACAACAAATTTATTCCGTATTATTTTTACCCGCAAACTACTTATAATGTTGCTCTAACGCGCAGCGCATTCAGAACAAAAATTTCCGTCGGTTCAAATCCTTGGTCGCCGCGCCCGCGTCTTCATAATATCGCCGAAATTTGCGAACGCTACGGCGGCGGCGGTCACGCGGTCGTCGGCGCGGTTTCGTTAAAACCGGAAGATTTAGAATTAGGCAAAAAATATATGCGCGAAATTATCGAAGAACTACAGTTTGAAGAAGATTAGAAAGAAACAGAGTCAGAAAAGTTTGTCACGAATAAACACGGAAGAACGCGAATAAGAAAATACAGTAACAATTCTTTATTCGCGTTCTTCCGTGTTTATTCACTGTTAATTCCTTTTTATTTTACGACCCGGCAGCAGCCTCCTCGCGCTGGTGCAATTTACTGTTGTGATAGCCGTAAAATACGTAAATCAAAATGCCTACCAAAAGCCAGATTCCGAAGCGAAGCCAGTTGGTTACGCCGAGTTCAGTCATCAAATACAAACACGACAGAAGTCCTAGGATCGGAATCAACGAAAGTTTTTTGACTAAACTTAAAACGACCAAAACCACTGTGATTATAACGAAAAATATCAGCGGGATTTTGTGCGAAAAAGCTCCCAGCCAGCTTTCGCCTTCTGCCGGCGTAATAGCAACGGCATCGCTGAAAAAAGCCGGATTAAAATAATAAACTGTGCCGAGAACAATTGCCAGAATAACAGGCAAAAGAATTTGCGAGTTGATATAAGGCACGAAACGTGTTCCGCTTTCTTTAAATTCCTTATCTTTGAACAAAACGCCCGCGCAAACTACCACGAACGCGAAAAGCGTTCCGATGCTCGCCAGGTCGGTCACTTCCGTCAAATTCATAAACAGCGCGGGAATTGCGACAACCGTTCCCGTCACAATCGTGGCAAACCAAGGCGTGTGAAATTTCGGATGAATTGACGAAAAGATTTTCGGCAAAAGCCCGTCGCGGCTCATCGCCATCCACAGGCGCGGCTGTCCGATTTGAAAAACGAGAAAGACCGTCGCCAGAGCGATAACGGCGCTTATCGCGATAAGTCCGGCGATCCAGGGAATATCTGCGCCTTCCGGTCCGAAAACAAATGCCAGCGGATCGCCGACGTTCAGCTTCGTATAACTGACCATTCCGGTTAAAACGAGCGCCAGAGCGATATACAAAATCGTGCAGATGACCAGAGACAAAATCATCGCAATCGGCAGATCGCGCTGTGGATTTCGGCACTCTTCGGCGGTCGTCGAAAGCGCATCGAAACCGATGTAAGCGAAGAAAACCGCCGAAACGCCTTTTAAAACGCCGCTGATTCCGTTTGGAGCGAAGGGTGACCAGTTTTCCGGTTGAACGTAAGTTGCCCCGAGAAAAATGACCAGTAAAATAATGCCGACTTTCAAAATCGTCATTATGTTCGAGGCGAATTTCGACTCACGAATTCCGATGTAAACGAGCGCGGTAATAATCAAAGTAATCATCAGTGCCGGAACATCAGCGACGAGCGGAATCCCTCCGACATTTGGCGAATTTAGCCAGGCGTTATAACCGTCAATTTGCGCGCAGCTTACCGCCGCATCCGCACTTTCACACGCTTGCGTTAGCGCGTCAACCGTCGTACCGCTTTGAACAGCATCCTGAACCGCCGCGAATCCGCGTTTAGCAGTCAAAAAATCCATCGAGAAATGCAGCGGAAAATTAATGCCGTAACCTTTTAGTAAGCCGGTAAAATAGTCGCTCCACGAGATAGCGACGGCGATGTTTCCGATGGCATATTCGACGATCAAATCCCAGCCGATAATCCAGGCGATAAATTCGCCCATCGAAGCGTAGGCGTAAGTGTAAGCGGAGCCGGCGACCGGAATGCGCGACGCAAACTCAGCGTAGCAAAGCGCCGAAAAGCCGCAGGCGAACGCCGTAAAGACGAATAAAAACGCGACCGCCGGACCGCCGTTATTCGCCGCTTTTCCGATCATTGCGAAAATACCGGCGCCGACAATCGCGGCGATTCCCATCAAAGTCAAATCAAAAACGCCGAGCGTACGCCGCAGACCGCCGCCTTCGCCGCCGACCGTTTCCTGGGCGTGTTCGCTCAAACCCGCAGCGGCGTCGGCTTGAATCTGCGCGATGGATTTTTTGCGAAATAAAGAATGAATCATAATTTTTTTGTTTCCAAATTAAAGATTTCAGATTTGGAATTATTGTTTCAATTCGCAAATTCGACAGCATAAAGCCTGAAATTTGAAATCCGTAATTTGAAATTTTAAGTCTGGAGTTTGAAAATAAAAATGCTTTGCTTGCGAATTTTGAACGAAAAACTTAAAAGATGCAACGAAGCGGCGGCGGAATTGAAATTATTATCCGGCACAAAGGAAAAAATTGCGCTTCAGACAGTAATACACTAAACTTTTATGCGTGATTTGAACCTCACTCTTTCAATGAGAAATGAAAACAATCTACGAAAACCTGGATACTTCGTTCGTTAATCTTCCGGCGCTCGTTCGTTTTCTGCGCCGCAAAAACTTCGTCGGAAGCGTGCGCGTCGAATTGAACGGTTATGAAGCCGAAATAGTTTTTTCGGGTGAAAACGAACCGAACGCTCGTGAAAACGACCGCAAAGCCGGTAGAGTTGCCGAAGGCGAAGGCGCATTGCAGCGAATTTTAATTCGAGCCAGAGAAGCGGGCGGAATTATTAATGTTTATCAAGCGTTTGAAGATAAATTGCATACAAGCGGAAAAAATGCCGCTCACGAAGTCAATGCGGTTTCAAAACCCTCTGCGCATAAAAGTTTAATTATCGAAAACTCTCCATCGAACGAATCTCAATCTGAAAATGAAAGATTTGAAACTGCCGGAATGAGCCAAAATGTTTCGGGTTCGGATGCGAAAAGAAACAGTAAATTGGATGTTTTACCGTTTGATTTGAGTAATAAAGTCGAAGCTAAAGCGAAGCAAAGTCAGCTTTCGGATGATGAATGGCAAACTCTTCTGGATTTGATCGGCGAGCTTTTGCGAACCGTTGATGAAACTTTGGCGAGTGCAAATCTGAACTTTCCGGCAGCATTTCAAAAAGCTTCCGCGGAAGTGTCGGAAGACTATCCTTTTTTGAATCCGAATTCGGGCGCGTTCGTTTATCAAAACGGTGAAGCCGAAATGCGCGAACAGGTTAACGCGAAGCTTTTCGCCGCCAGCATCAACGAAGCGCTTCGACGCATTCTGGCGAAACTAAGCGCGAATCCGAAATACGCCGAAGCCGAACGCGCGACAGTCCAAAGCATTCTGGCGCTCATTCATCATCGAAAGGCGCTTTACGATAAGTTCTACATCACGCCGCAATTAGAAAAGACTTTAAGAGCCTGAATTACCAGATTCTTAAAGTCTCAATCAATTAAAACAAACTTTAAAGTTAGCTTGTTGCGGAACGACTTTTCAGTCTGTTCACATATTTCTGTCTGAATTTCGCTACTTTCGGAGCAACGACAGCCGCGCAATACGGCTGAGTCGGATTATTGGCAAAATATTCCTGATGATAGTCTTCCGCCGGATAAAACTTATCGAACGGCGTCACTTCCGTGACAATCGGATTGTCGTAAATGCCTTCTTCCGTTATTTCTTTGATAACCTCTTCGGCAATCCGCTTCTGCTCGTTCGAGTGATAAAAAATCGCCGAACGATACGAAGTGCCGATGTCGTTGCCTTGCCGATTCAGCGTCGTCGGATCGTGAACCGTAAAAAACACTTGCAGAATTTCCTTAAAAGAAATCTGGGTCGGATCGAATTTTACCTGCACGACTTCGGCGTGCCCGGTCGTTTCCGAGCAAACTTCTCGGTAAGTCGGATTTTCCTTGTGACCGCCGGAATAGCCGGAAACGACATCTTCGACGCCTCTCAGATCATCGAAAACCGCTTCGACGCACCAAAAACAACCTGCTCCCAAAGTCGCCGTTTCTGTATTTGTATTTTCCATAAATTTATTTTACCTTTCTAAAATTTATTTTACTAAATCTGTTCGATTTACCATAAACATTCTCGCTTCTAACCGCCGATAAAGCTCATCGAGCGTGATGCGGGCGCGAAGTTTGCGTCATTGATGTAATGACGCGCTTCTTTCTGCAAAACAACCGATTTTATGTATTCGATGATTTCTTCGCGCGTCGCGCCGCCTCGCACGACATCGCGCAAATTATGTTCTTTCGTCGAAAACAGACAAGTGCGAATCTGCCCGTCCGCCGTTAAACGAATCCGCGAACACGCGCCGCAAAACGTTTCCGTTACCGGAGAGATAATGCCGATTTCGCCCGACGCGCCGTCGGCAAATTCGTATTTCCACGCCGTCTCGGTTCCGCGCGATTTTTCCTTTAACTTCAGCGGGTAAACTCGATTGATTTTTTCGTAAATTTCGCGTTTTGCAACGACCATCTCGCGCGACCATCCGTGTCCCGCGTCGAGCGGCATAAATTCGATAAAGCGCATTTTCAAATCGTTTTCGCGCGCAAACCGGGCAAAATCAACGAGTTCATCGTCATTGCGCCCGCGCACTATAACGGCGTTGATTTTAATCGGATTCAAACCCGCTTGCTTTGCCGCTTCGATTGCGTCCAGAACATCTTCCAGCTTATCAACTCCGGTTATTTGCTGAAAAATTTCCCTTTTCAAACTGTCGAGCGAAATCGTCACGCGATCAAGCCCGGCTTTCTTTAAGCCTTCCGCCCGCACGGGAAGCGAAAAACCGTTCGTCGTCAAAGCCAAATCAATTAATTTTGGATTTTGGGCTTCGGATTTTGGTTTTCGTTTCTGTGGATTTTGAACTTTAACCTCTGAGTTTTGAATCTCCGTCAGATTTTGAACTTCGGATTTCGGACTTCGGACTTTAAGCCGCGCGAGTTTACCGATTAAGTCTTCGATATTTCGCCTGAGCATCGGTTCGCCGCCGGTCAAACGAATTTTTTCGATTCCGAGAGAAACAAAAATTTCGCCGATGTACTCGATTTCTTCAAACGTCAAAATCGTTTCTTTGCGGGCAAGCGGCGGCTCGCCGTTCGGCAGACAATAAAAACACCGAAAATTACAGCGGTCGGTCAAACTGATTCGCAAATCCCGAATCGTTCGATTATGTGCGTCGAGCAAAACCATTAATTAAATGATAACGCGAAAGCCGGCAGGTGAGAAGTAAGGGCGAATAGTGGATAATGGAAAGTAGAAAGTGGAAAGTGGATAGTCGAGAAATGATTATTAAAAATAACGGTTAAAACAAAATTAAACTATCCACTTTCCGCTCTTATCTGTAGGCTTCGCCGATTTGTTTTATCTGTTGGAGGGTTTTCGATTTTTCGATGTGCGGCGTTTTTGAGACGATAGCGCGCAATTCCGTTAAGTATTTGTTGAAATCCGCGCGGTCGCTGATGTCGCTCGCCGAATAGTAAACGGATTTGGCGCGCGTATCGGCAACAATCGGCTCCAGATAATTGGTGACATTTTTTAGCGCTTCACGGCTGTATTTGCCGTTCGGGTAAAAATTCAAATATTCGCCGTCGGTCGAGCGCAGCAAATACAGATAGCAATTGACGTAGCCTTCGCATTCGCCGGGAATCGGGTTTTGTGCTGCCGCCCAGGCTATTTCTTCAGCGATTGGGAAATTTTTATATTTGCCGCGCAATTCCCAAAACAGATCGCTGCGGACGAGCCATTCTCCGGCAGGTTCATTGTAAACGACTTCTTCCTTGTTTTTTTCGAGAAAATCTTTGTAAGGATTTTCTGATTGTTTGCCAAATCCGATTCCTTTCAGCGCCGCTTTCAAAGCGAGAACGCGTTTGTAACCCAAATCCGCCAGATCGCCCGCGTCTTTCACATCCTTTTGAGCTGCAGTTAAAAAATCGAAAATCTGCGCGGCATCGCCGAAGTTGAGCGAAGATTGTTTGAGATATTTGTCGGCGACACGCGAGTAAATCTCGCCTCTACGCTCTTTTGAAAATCTCTGCGTAAGCTTTTTTGAAATCCAGCCGCTCGCTTCATCGTCATTTTTGCCGAACCGGACTTTGCACCAATTTTCGTTTTCTTCAAGCAGCGAAAAAACTTCGCCGATTCGCGCCGCCTGAATCGTTTCCGCCGCAAAATCCGGTTCGCGGCGAATGCGAACCGATGTTGCCGAGATAATTATTTGCGCATTTCCCTGAGTTTTCGACGTAATATCCGAAGTGCTTTTTGCCTTTTGAGCGGAAGCCGTCGGTTTTTTCGCGGTCGAAACCGGTTTCGCCGAATCTTTATTTTGCGCTTCGGCGTTTTTGACGCTAAAGATTGACGAGAAAAAAACTGTTACGATGATAACAATCCAAACATTCAAACGCTGATTTTTCATTTTTTATTTGATAACTTAAAAGGACGTGCTTTTATGAACGCTTTTTCAGCGCTTCGGCATTGCGTTGCAAGCCGCCGAGTTTCGCGCGCTTTATGGCGCTTCGGCGAAATCGTTCGGCGTACTTTTCCGGCGAATACGTCAAAATTTCGTTCAAATCTGCGGCAGTTTCATTTCGGCGCGGCTCAAAACGCGTTTCTTCCGTCGGTTTCTCAAACCGATTCCACGGGCAAACGTCCTGGCAGATGTCGCAGCCGTAAATCCAGCCGTTTAAGTTTTCTTTAATTTCTTCTGGCAAATCGGGCGAACGCAATTCGATAGTAGCGTATGACAAACATTTTTTCGAGTCAACAACGTGCGGGGCGACAATCGCGCCGGTCGGGCACGATTCCAGACACAAAGTGCAGGAGCCGCAATGGTCGGGTACAAACTCGGTTTCGTATTCGAGTTCCAGATTGACGAGTATTTCGCCTAGGAAAACCCATGAACCGTATTCTTTCGTGATTAGATTCGAGTGCTTGCCGAGCCAGCCGAGTCCGGCGCGTACCGCCCACGCTTTGTCCATAATCGGAGCGGTATCAACGCAGATTTTTCCTTCCGTTTCCGGCGATTCGGTTTTTATATATTCCATCAACGCGCGCAGTTTTTCCTTCAAAACATTGTGGTAATCGTCGCCCCACGCGTAACGCGAAATCTTTCCCTTCGTTTCGTCCGCTTCGTGCTCGTGCGGCGTGAAATAATTTAAAGCGACGACGATGACGGATTTCGCTCCGGGAAAAAGAATTCGCGGATCGGTTCGTTTTTCCGGTTCGCGCTCCATCCAGCGCATTTCCGCCTGAAAATTACGCGCAAGCCACTGCTTGAATCGCTCACGCTCTTTTTCGAGCGGCTCGGCGCGAACGATGCCGATTTTATGAAAACCGATTTCGAGAGCTTTTCGCTTGATTTTTTCTGTTAAGGAAACCACTTATTACTCACAAATTAACACAGACAAAAAAGATGATGCTAAATTTCACTTATCTTTTCTTTGAGGCAAATTCTACTAAATCCCAGAGATTGCCGTACAAATCTTCAAAAACGGCGACCATCCCGTATTCTTCGGTTTTCGGTTCTCTAACGAAATTTATGCCCTTTTGACGCATGCTTTCAAAATCTCGCCAAAAGTCATCGGTTTGTAAAAACAGAAAAACTCTCCCTCCGGTCTGGTTTCCTATCCGGCTTCTTTGCTCGTCACCCACGCCTTTGGCTAACAGCAAACAACACTCTTTCGTTCCTTTGGGCGCTACAAGCACCCACCGTTTTGTTTCGCTTTGAGGCGTATCTTCAACGAGATCAAAATTTAATTTCTCGGTGTAAAATTTAATTGCTTCGTCATAATCGTTAACGACCAAAGCGATATGAGCAATGGATTGTTTCATAACTCTATTTTGCGTTAGCTATCCGGTTATTTATGTCGAACAAGGTTTTTAGATACAAAAAACGGCTGAATAGTTTCACGCTACTCAGCCGTTAAAAGATTTTCTAAACTTTATGATTTAGAAATGGAGTTTCGCTCCGAATTGGAATTGTCGCGGGTCGTAGGCGGCGGTCGGAATGCTGTAATAGCGTCCTTTTTCGTCGCGCTGTCCGAATGCGTTCACGTCGCGGTAGTTCGGCGACGCCGAGCCTTCGTTGAAACGATTGAAAAGGTTGAAGCCTTCGGCGATCAATTCAAGGCGCGTTCTTTCCGTAAAACGAATCGAACGGGCAACGCGCAAATCAAACGAAGCGTAACCGTGCGTAATGCCGCGATTGCGTCCCAAATTTCCGACCGCAAAAGAAGTTGCTCCTCCCAATGTTGGATCATTTTCAAAAATCGAACCGCACGTTCCGCCGCCGGCTAGTGCTTCACCGGGAACACAAAGCGTCCCGTCAGCCAACACGCGCGGTCGGTCGGTTGACGACGACTGATCGTTATTCGCATCAACGTTCGTAATGATATTAAACGGACGACCAGAAGAAATCTCGATAATCGGCGCGATTGTAAAGTCCGAAAGGAATCTATAAAATCCGTTATCTGAACTGCGCCATGTTTCCGGCGAAGCCAAAACTCCGCTGAACACGAATCGCTGGCGCTGATCGAACAAAGAGTTGGCGCGTTCGAGTCGGTTGTTGCGCGGATTCTGCGGAATCAGCAGCGTTTGCAAATCCGAAGAATCGTCGATCGTGTGCGACCAGGTGTAAGAAGCTAAAAACGTAAAGTTATCAGCGAAGCGGCGTTTAAACTCCAGATTCATCGCGTTGTAATCTGAATTTCCGTCTGAAACCTGAGCGTTGACCGCGCCGAACGGCGTAATTAAACCCGGCATCCGCAAAGTTCCAGCTAACTGCGAATCCAAAACCGGTTTTGTCACCGCGCCGCCCGAAAGAGCTTGTGCCAGAAAATAATTCGGCGCATTCGGGCGGAAGAAATTGGCGATTGCCGGCGTAATTACCCGTCCGCCCGGACATTGCGCAATCATTCCCGGAATCACTACTCCGCAGGTCACTCCGTATTGATTAGTAAACAGCGTTCCGGGACCGACAGTTACGCCGGTCGTCGAAGTGCCGGACGGAATCGAAATTCCGGCGACGGCTTCCTGTCCGGTTGCCGGTAAGCGACCGGCGAATCTCTGAAAGTTTTGAATTTGTAAATCCTGACGCGGCGCATTTACGTCGGTCGGATGCGGCAGATGGCGTGCGCCGACGAAAATATACGACGCCGTAAATGCCATATTGCTGCCGATTTGCTGTTCAAATGTTAAATTTGCCTGCGTTGCTGAAGCGTATTGAAAATCCTTCGCCACCGGAAGCGAGAACGGGAGAACGGCTCCGAGTCCGGTAAATGTCTGATCGTTGAAACGCTGTCTGCCGAATTGGTATTGCGCGGTCGGAGCCACGCCCGGCGTGCTGAACCCCGCAGGACAAATCGGATTTGCGCTCGCGGCGGAACAAACAGTTCCTTGAAATACCTGAGCGGAATTTACCAAAACAGGCGAAGTGAAAGTTTGTGTCGTCGGCGTGCCGTTATTTATTATCGTGAAATTTGTTGAACTGGTCAGAGCCGGGCTACCAGCCGTTAAAACAGCTTGCTGCTGCTGCGTCGCGTCGGCAATGTCCGAGTTAAACGCCACGGCGAGCAGCGGATGGTCGTAGAAAAGACCGACTGCCCCGCGAACAACGGTTTTACCGGTGCCGAAAAGGTCGTAGGCGAATCCGAAACGCGGCGCCCAGTTATTGGTGTCGCGCGGAATGCCTTGCTGAACTCCGAGCGCATCTTGAGCTGCCTGAATATCCGCAGCGGAAAGACTGATTTTCGAAAGCGGGTCCGTCAGCCCAACCGGGGCGATTTGTTTCGTCAATTCAACGTCGTAACGAATGCCGTAGTTGAGCGTTAATCTGCGCGTCGCTTTCCAAGTGTCCTGCGCAAAAAAAGCAATCGGTTTATTTTCAATCTGGCTGATCGGATCGCCAAAACCTTGAATATAGTTTTGCGGCAAGCCTAAGCCATAAGATTGAACGGGCGTAAATGCGGGAGCATTTGCCGGGAAGCCCAAATTAGCGGCATTGAAATCACCGAACTGGAAAAGACCGGCGAAATTCAGTTCAAAAAGCGCGCTCGGAATCGTAACAAAGTTAAAGTCTCCGCCGAATTTCAAAGTGTGATCGCCGATCACGTAATTGAAATTGTCTAAAAATTGAAAACGCGTTTCTGAACGATTAACCGGTGAGAAAAGCTCGCGCCCGATAAATGCCGCGCCGGAAATGTTGAAGGCGACCGCCGCGCCGTTTTGCGAGCGAAAACTTGTCTGACGTTTGCCGAAGCTGAAGCGAAATTCGTTCGCCGTGTTGCCGGTAATAGTCAAGTTCAAACCAACCGAAACCGAGTAATCTTTAATATCCGTAATACCGGTGCGCGAAAAGTCATTCTGTCCTAAAGATTGGTTTTGCGACTCGACCTGAATGCCGGTCAGTTCGCTCGGGTTATAACCGAAACGCATCGTGAACTGATTGTTGTCATTGATGTTATGGTCGAGACGAAGCGAAGAATAGTGAGTTCTTTCCGTAACCGGAAAAACTCTCTGCAAATCATTCAGCGGACGAAATGCGTTCGCATTTACCGGAACCGGTGCTCCAGTCAAAAGAAATCGCGAGCCGATTGTGCCCGGTAAAATCGGTGTAATAGCTGGACAGCCGCTTCCGTCATTTGCACTGGACAAAGGATTTGCTCCGGTTAAAGCCGTCGTTCCACCGCTCGATGCAAAAAACGCGTAAGCGCGAGCCGCGCAAAGAAGTTGTCCCGCTTGAGCGACTTGCCCGGCAGCGAGCAACTGCGAACCTTGAGTGATAAAAGTATTGATAAAAGTAACTTGTGCCGGAGTGAGATTTGTAAAAGTTCTAGCTACTGGATTAAAACCGGGAATAACCGGAATCGTCGTCGAAGCCGTTAAACCTCTTGTCACGTCGCTCGTAAAAAAGCCGGATTCATCGCGGCGCCGTCCCTCATAAGCGGCAAAAAAGAACAATCTGTCTTTAACGAGCGGTCCGCCGAGTGTCGCGCCGAATTGAGTTCGGCGAAAATCCGGTCTTTCAATCGGCGCGAAAGCGTTGCGCGCCTGAATGCGTTTATCGCGGATAAAGCCGAAGACGTTTCCGGTAAATTCGTTCGTTCCGCGTTTGGTCACAACGTTGATTACTCCGCCGGTCGCGCGACCGAACTCCGCCGAATAAGAGTTCGTCGCCACTTGATACTCCTGCACCGCTTCCTGAGAAACTGTCGTGCGAGCGGCGTTAATCGAGTTGTCCGTAAAATCGGCGCCGTCCACGTTCACCTGCGTTGAACGTCCGCGCTGTCCGCCGATATTCAAACCGGAAGTCGGCGCGGGTCCGATTGGACGACCGTTGTCGCGTCCGACGGTCGAAATAGTCAAAGCAAAACCGGTCGCGCTGCGTTCGTTAATCGGAAGATTTTCGATTCTTTTCTGGTCAATCGTATTGGCGATCGACGTTCGGGTAGTTTCAACCAGAACGACTTCGTCGCCGGAAACATTGACGACCACGTCTTGCGCGCCGATTTCGAGTTTAACGGCAAGCTCGGCTCTTTGCCCGACGGTCAAACTAACGGGCGAAATAACGGTTTTTTTGAACGTCGAGGCTTCGACCGTTACTTCGTAATTTCCCGGCGGAAGCTGTATTATCTGATAATCGCCCGACTCGTTGGCGGTAACGGTTCGCGTCAAACCGGTCGCTAAATCTCGCGCCCTGACGCTTGCGCCGGCGACGCTTGCGCCGTTCGGATCAGTTACCGTTCCGATTAAATCCGCCGTGCTTGATTGAGCTTGCGCCATAACTGCGCTGATACTCAGTAGTGTAATCATTGTCAACAGCAAAAATTTTTCAATAATTGCGGAAACTCTAAAAGAACAGGCTTTCATTAATTTTCTCCTTTTAAGCTATGCGTAAAACTTTTTGCGGTATTGTTGCGGAAATAACGACACTTCTAAGAGGATCAGTCAAGATTTCGCTGAATCTAAAGTTTTAGATTCTTTTAATACTGATTTTATCTAAAATTAAACCGGCAGAATGTTTTACGGATTTGATATGCTTTGAAATTTTTATCGCAAAACCAGATTAAAGGCAAGCAAAAACAGGCATTTTTTATAGTTTCATCACTTATTTTTATTAACTGCCGGAGATTGCCTGGTCGAACGCGCCAAAAACGCGCGCGCTTTTTCGCTGTAACCGAGCGCGGAGATAATAAACCAGCTGACATTCGGCACGAAAGCCGCCCGCCGCAGCAGCGAACATAAACGAAGTCTGCGGTGAAATCTATCGTGATATAAAATTCGATAATTTTCCGCGATGTGTTCGACCGATAAACTGTTTTTTGTAATACATTGCGCCAAGATTTCAGCGCTTTCGAGCGCCATCAGCATTCCGCTTCCGGTAAACGGATCAATAAAAGCGGCGGAATCGCCGACGGCGAAAAGGTTTTTTGCCGGAGTCAAATTTTTTACGCCGAAACCGTCAACCGAAACGGCGAGCCAATCGAGAACAGGCGCGGCATTTTTCAAAGTTTCGGCGGCGCGTTTGTTTTTGAAAATAACCTTTTCGACGATTTCATCGGCATTGCCGCCGAATTCTTTAACCACATCGCCTTTTATTAAAAAACAGTGATTTGCCAGATTGTTTTCGACGCAGCTCAAACCGCCGTATCCGCCGCGAAAAAAATAAATTTCGCACCGATTTTTTTCGAGATTAACGTTTTCGAGATGCGTTTTAAAGCCGACAATCCGATTTTGGATTTTGGATTTCGGATTTCGGATTTCGTTCTTCGGAGTTTTGGATTTTGGACTTTGGATTTTGGACTTTGCGGCGAGTTTTCCCAGCACATTCGCTCTTCCGGTCGCGTCAATCGTTAAATTCGTCGGGATTTCCCGAGTTTCGCCGTTTTTAAATCTGACTTTTACGCCGCCGACATTTTCGTTTTCGTATAACAGTTTGATTGCCTGCGTTTCTTCGTAAATTTCCGCCCCTGCTTTCTTCGCTCTTTCGATCAAATGAAAATCCATCTCGGCGCGGCTTAAACTTAGCGCGCCCTGTCTGTTGCCGAACCATTCGCTTGGAACGGCAACGTTTCTGCCGTCGGGCGCGTAAAAAACCGTTTCCCGAATTCTTTCGCCGCCCGATGCGAGCATCGAATCCAAAACGCCCAATTCGCTGAAATGAGCCAAGCATTCCGGCGAGATAAATTCGCCGCAAAGTTTGTGACGCGGAAACTTTTCGCGTTCGATCAAGTAAACTTGAAAATCACGCTGCGCCAGACGAATAGCCAGGCTCGCGCCAGCCGGTCCGGCGCCGACAATGGCGATTTTGGGTTTTGGATTTTGAATTTTGAAACCTTCCACAATCAATATTTTACTCTTTTCCGACGCCGCTTTGAATTTTCATTTCTTTCTAATTCGTGTTATTCGTGTAATCGGTTGCAGAAAATTATGAAAATCATTCCGCTTTCAATTCCGACGCCGTTTTATGTCGGCGACGTTAATGTTTATCTCATCAAGGAAGAACCGCTGACACTGATTGATGTCGGACCGAAAACGCCGGAAGCCGCCGCCGCTTTGCGCGAAAAACTCAAGAAAAACGGCGTTCAGCCGAGAGATATTCGCCGCATCGTCCTAACGCACGCGCACGAAGATCACTGCGGTCTTGCCAAACAAGTCCGGGACGAAGCGTTAAACGCGGAAATTCTCGTGCACGACTGGGAAACCGGGCATCTTTTCGGAAGATTGTCGCGCGAAGAACACAGAAAATTGATGAATCGCGCGGGCGTTCCCGGTTCGGTTTTTCAGGAAATTCAGGAAATCTACAAAGGAATTTCGCTTTTGACCGACGCTTTAACCGACGGCGAATTTTCGCATTTGCGCGACGGAGCGGAAATCGAATTCGAGAGCGGAACTTTAAAGGTTTTGCATACGCCGGGTCACACGCCCGGTTCGTGTTCTTTTCTAAGAGAAGCAAACCGGACTTTGATCGCCGGCGATTGCGTTTTGAAACGAATAACGCCGAATCCGATAATTTCGCCCGATCCGTTCGATTCCGAAAAAAGATTTAAATCTTTAGCGGAATACCTTGTCAGCCTTGCGAAAATCAAAAGTTATTCGCCGACTTTGATTTACGGCGGTCATGGCGAGCCGGTTTACGATTACGAAGAAATTTTCAACCGCTACGTCCGCGCCATTGACGAGCGGCAGAGAGATGTCGTTTCGTTCGTTTCAAAAGATGGAATCACGGCTTGGGAACTGGCGCAGAAACTTTTTCCCGATGCGATTGACCGTGACGTTCACCGATTTCTGGCGATTTCCGAAACAATCGCGCATCTCGATTACGCCGAATCGGAAAATAAAATCGCGGTCGAAATGAAGGAAGGCGTCGAGTTTTACCGAAAATAAGGATGTCGAATTTTTTTAGAAGCTGTTCGGGAACTGATAATTTGACAAAATAGAGCGAAGATTTCGCCTGCGAACTACACGAAACAAACGAAAAACAATTGTAGAGTTTTATTTTTTGCTTTTCTTTATTCGCGTAGTTCGTGTATTTCGCAGGCAATAATTTCTTTTCAAAAGACTTCTTAAAACAATCTCGTGAAATTTTCTGATTTTGTTTGATTTTTTCAAATTCATAGAACAGCAAAATTCTTCGCATTTTCGTCTCGCCTTTTCATTCGTTATACTTACTCTTACAAATTCAAACAATCAACGCTAAAATAATATATTTAATACTATGAAACGTCTGTCTTTTATTTTTATTTTTGTTCTTTCCGTTAACGTTTTTTCGCAAAACGCATCGCTTAGCGCGGAAGGCGAGAAACATTTGAAAAACGTCAAGCAACTGACTTTCGGCGGCGAAAATGCCGAAGCGTATTTTTCGCCGGACGGCAAGCGTTTGATTTTTCAATCGAAACGCGGCGATTTGAAGTGCGATCAGATTTTTACGATGAACGCGGACGGCACAAACTTGAAAATGGTTTCAAACGGCGAAGGTCGAACGACATGCTCGTATTTTATGAAAGGCGCGAAAAGGATTTTATACGCTTCGACTTTTGGTGGAAAAAAAGAATGTCCGCCGAACCCGGATTATTCAAAAGGCTACGTTTGGGCGATTTATCCCGATTACGACATTTACACGGCAAACCCGGACGGCACGAATATTAAATCGCTTACCGCGACAAAAGGCTATGACGCCGAAGCTACACTGTCTCCCGACGGCAAAAAAATCGTTTTCACTTCGATGCGCGACGGAGATTTAGATTTGTATTCGATGGATGCCGATGGCAAAAACGTCAAACGTCTGACGACCGAACTCGGCTACGACGGCGGCGCGTTTTTCTCGCCCGACGGCAAACAAATAGTTTACCGTTCATATCACCCGCGCACTGAAGCCGAAATCGTGCGTTACAAACAAAGACTCGCGGAAGATTTGATCGAACCAAACAATTTTGAAATCTGGACGATGAACGCCGACGGCACAAACAAACGCCAGATCACAAAATTAGGCGCGGCTTCGTTCGCTCCGTTTTTTACGCCAGACGGCAAACGCATAATTTTCTGCACGAATTATTTCGCGACCGACGCGCGCAAACGCAATTTCGATTTGGCGTTGATTAATACAGACGGAACCGGTTTGGAAAGAGTGACGTTTCACGAAACCTTCGACGGTTTCCCGATGTTTTCGCCGGATGGTAAAAAACTCGTTTTTGCTTCAAACAGAAATGCGGCGAAACAAGGCGACACAAATGTCTTCATTGCGGATTGGGTTGAGTAGTTTATGAAGACACCAATTCTATCTTCGATTTTTTATGTTCTATTTTGCGTTTCGGTTTTTTCACAAGGAGCACAAAAATTAGATGAATTTGAAAATATTCCTTGTGATGAGTATTTAGCGAGAATGGATTATGCAATGAATGAGGCTGAAAAAAACTCTTCATCAACTGTTTATATTTTCATTTATGAAGGTAAAGAAATGAAATACAATGATCGTAAAAAAAAGTCGGAGTTAGTATTTCCAGGTTACGGCTCAGCAAAAGAAAAGATTCGTTCGATAAAAAAATATATGTGGCTCAGAAACTTTTCGGTAAAGAAAATTAAATTTGTTGAAGCCGGATTTCGCGATAACTCAACAGTTGAAATTTGGCTCGTACCTGTCGATGCAAGTCAGCCGAAACCAAATCCAACATTAAAAAAGATGAGGTATAGAAAAGGCAAACCTACGGGATTTTGTTGGTGGTGTTGCGGATGATGAATAAACAACTAATCACTTTTCTTCTTTTATTGTTATTGATTTTTAGCGTTTCGGGGCAAACTGCTGTTAGTCCGTCCGAAACTGAAAATAATCTGCGGAAGCACGTTTCTTATTTGGCTTCGGACACGCTCGGCGGGCGGCGAACGGGCGAAACGGGCGCGACGAGCGCTGCCGGGTACGTTGCGAATATGTTTGCGCAGTACAAATTAAAAGCGGGCGTTTCGCAAATTGTGAACGGAAAGACGAGAACGAATTTTTTACAGTCGTTTCCTTACGTTTCGGGCGTCGAATTGGGAAACGATAATTTTCTACGAATCATTCCCGAAAATCCCCAGAATGAAAATAAAATGGAATTGGGCGTAAATTGGACGCCAATCGGGTTTTCGACAAACGGATATATTTCGCCAGCGCCGCTTGTTTTTGCCGGTTACGGCATTTCGGCTAAAGATTTGAATTATGACGATTACGCCGGTTTGGACGTGAAAGACAAAGTTGTTCTCGTTTTTGCCGGAACGCCGGACAGCGGCAATCCACATTCGTCCTTCTCACGCTTTAATCTGCACGCCAAAGCGAAAATCGCGCAGGAAAAAGGCGCAAAAGCGTTATTGATTATTTCGAGCCAGACAAATTTCACCGAAGACAAGCTCGCGCAGTTGAAATATGACCAGACAATCGGGGAAACAGCGATTCCGGCGGCTGCGATAATGCGCTCGCACGCGGCGGAATTGCTCGGCACGAAAGATGAAAATGAATTAGCCGAAATTGAAAAACAGATTGCGAAAAGTAAAAACGCGGCGGGTAATTCTCAATTAAAATCTGGAAACGCGCAAAAAGGAATTGTCCAATTACAAGTTAATTTGAAGAAAAAGCAAACCGCCGAAGCCTACAACGTCGTCGGCATTTTGGAAGGTAACGACCCGGTTTTGAAATCGGAAGCAATCGTCGTCGGCGCTCATTACGATCATTTGGGACGCGGCGGGCAGGGAAGTTTGGCGGTAAATTCCACGCAAATCCATTATGGCGCGGACGATAATGCATCGGGCGTCGCGGCGATGCTCGAACTCGCGCGACAATTCGCCGAAGCGAAAAACAATAAACGAACCTTGATTTTTATCGCTTTCGGCGGCGAGGAAGAAGGTTTATTAGGTTCAAAAGCGTATATCAACAATCCGGTTTTTCCACTCAATAAAACCGTCGCGATGATAAATCTCGATATGATCGGGCGTTTGAAAGACGAGAAATTAATAATCGGCGGAGTGGGAACGGCAAGCGAATGGAAGGGATTGATTGAAAATAAAAGTCCAAAGACAAATGAAAAAGTTATAACGGTCGGCGAAGAAAATTTGAAAGTAAAAAAAGCAGTAGAGGAAATTTTAAGAAAAAATGGATTTAATAATATTCGGGTTGAAGTTAATCAAATAGTTTATCTCTATGGCACTTATTCTAAAGGTAAATTAGCCGAAATTATGCAATTAAGTCAGAAAACCAGTGGAAGACCGATTAGTAACTTTTTGTGGGAAGACTCATATATGGCAGGAAATGAAACGGCGCCCTTCAATCTCCAATTAAACGAAGATGGCTTCGGACCTTCCGATCATTCTTCGTTTTACGCTCAAAAAATTCCGGTTCTGTTTTTCTTCACCGGAACTCACGCCGATTATCACAAACCTTCGGACACGGCGGAGAAAATCAATTACAACGGCTTGCTGAAAATTACGAATTTCGTCGGCGAAATCGTTAAATCAATTGATCAAAATCCGGCTAAACCGACTTATGCCGTCGCTAAATCCTCGGGAATGACTGGCGGCAGAACTGGTTTTAATGTTTCTCTCGGAACTGTGCCGAGTTATGCGGAATCAACCGACGGAATGCTGATCGACGCCGTGCGTGACGATTCGCCGGCGGCAAAAGCAGGACTGAAAGCGGGCGATAAAATTATAAAACTCGCCGGTCGCGACGTTCGCAACGTACAGGATTACACGTTTGTTTTAGGCGAGATGAAAGCGGGCGAAGAATATGAAGTTGTCATAATGCGCGGCATCGATAAGTTGGTAATGAAAATCGTTCCGGCAGCGCGAAAGTAATAAGTGGAAATACTTTTATCAGCTCTGTCGTTAATTTGTTAAAAATGAATACTATTAATTTTTGTAAATTTCACGGCTTCGGCAACGATTATATTGTCGTCGAAAATGCAGAGCTGCAAACGGTTTCTGATTTAAGCGAATTTACAAGAGAAATTTGTCATCGAAATACGGGCGTTGGCGGCGACGGAATCGTGGTTTTGGAAAAACTAGTCGGCGAAACTGCTGATTACGGGTGCCGCATTATTAATCCCGACGGCAGCGAAGCCGGATTTTCCGGCAACGGAACGCGGTGTGCCGTCGCTTATCTTTATTACAAAAACCTTTTTTCCGCCGAAAATCTCAAACTCAAAACAAAAAGCGGCGTCAAAAATTATCAATTATTAAAGCGTGAAAAAAATACATTCTGGTTTACGGCTGAACTGGGCAAACCAAAATTCGATTTGCCGGGCAATCGCGCGAAAGACTTGCCCGAACAGTTTCAAGGATTACCGGTTACAACTAATATTATGCTTCCCGGATTGGGAATTGTCGTTAAAGACTTTTTCTTTGTAGATGTCGGCAACCCGGTAACCGGCGTTTTTGTCGAAGATTTTAATGAACACGATTGGCGTTTAATCGGTCAAACGCTGGAAAACTTAACCTCGATGTTTCCAGAAAAAACTAACGTCGTTTTCATCAAAATCATTGACGAAAAAAACATCGAAATTCGCATATGGGAGCGCGGCGCAGGCGAAACCGCTTCATCCGGCACCTGCTCGATTGCCGCTGCAGTCGCGTCGGCATACAAAAATAAAACCGGCAGGGAAGTTTCTGTTCACGCGCCGGGCGGCACGACCGAAGCCGTCTGGCGAGAAGACGGCGAAATGCTGATAACCGGTCGCGCTGATTTAGCTTTTTGCGGCGAATATACAAGCGTAAAAAGCGAGTACAAAAATTAATTTCTTTTCTCAACTATCTGCGCAAAACAATCAACCATTTGGAGCATAGGTAAACCGACATCGCTACTTCATCCAGCGATAAAATTTTCTGTACTGACCTCAATTGTTGTAATAATTCATTTTATTTTATTGGGAAAAACTTGCGGCGGAATTGGCACGGACTTTGCTTTGTCTAAAAGCAAGGGCAACGCCGATGTGCCGGACAGATGAAGCAAATCTTCGACGTGCCAAAAGAAAGTTTTTCGATTAAGGAGAAAATAAAATGAATCGCTTTAAGAATATAATCACTTTGTTTGCTTTTTCTTTGTTGATTTTGGGTTTGCCGACGCTCGCTTCGGCGCAGTGGCGCGACCGCGACAGAGACCGCGATGACGATTACTACCGCAACGGCAGAAATAATCGCAATATCAATTCAACGATCAGAAGTCTGAAAAATCGCGCCGAGCAGTTTGAACGACGCCTCGACCGCGAACTCGACCGCAGCCGCTATGACGAACGTCGCCGCGAAGACAGTTTGAACAACCTGGCGGACAGATTTACTCGCGCGACCGATGATCTCGATGATGTTTATGACAACGACCGCGATTACAACCGCAGCTACAATCAGGCGCGACAAGTTTTAGACCTGGGTCGTCAATTAGATCGCGCTTTGAGCCGCGCGCGTTTAAGCGGAAATGTTCAAAACGATTGGTATAGAATTCAGCAGGACTTGAATGTGCTGGCAAATGCTTACGGTTACTACAACAATAATAATAATCGCAACAATCGCAACAACCGTAATAACGGTAACTGGAGAAACAACATTCCGTTCCCGCTGCCGTTTTAATAATCGTCGCTGACATTTGGCGGTTTCAAAAACTTTCATCAAAAAATTAACCGCTAATTAAAAGCCTGAGTTTTCGGACTCGGGCTTTTTCATTTTTACTTTTTTGTTTCCGTTTATTTACGGTTTACCGTTAACCGTTTACCATTTAAAAATGCCGGGAACACTTTATCTGGTCGCGACGCCGATTGGAAACTTGCGGGACATTTCTTTGCGAGCGCTTGAAATATTGAAAACCGTTGACTTAATCGCCTGCGAAGACACGCGTCACACGCGGAAACTTTTAACGCATTTTCAATTTTCTAACAAACTCGTCAGTTACCACGAGCACAACGAAGCGGGTCGTGCCGAAGAATTGGCGCAGATGCTGCTGAACGGAAAAAATATCGCCCTAGTTTCCGACGCCGGAACGCCCGGCATCAATGATCCGAGCTTCTTAATTGTTCGTAAGGCGCACGAAATCGGCGCGAAAGTTATTCCGATTCCCGGCGCAGTCGCGTTTGTAAACGCCGTAATCGTTTCGGGTTTGCCGACCGACTCGATTTTTTTCGGCGGATTTCTGCCTTCAAAAAAAAGCGAACGGCGAAGTCGTTTGGAAGAAGTTAAAACGATTCCGGCAACTCTTATTTTTTACGAAACTCCGCATCGGCTGACTAAATCTCTGACGGATTGCGCGGAAATTCTAGGAAACAGAAATGCCGCTGTCGCCCGTGAACTTACCAAAATCCATGAAGAAGTCGTTCGCGGAAGTTTGCAGGAATTAGCGATTAAATACGCGGAGAATTCGACGAAAGGCGAAATCGTTCTGGTCATTGAACGCGATGAAATTCAAAACTCGGAATCGAAAACAGAAAACCCGAAAACCCTGCCTGAACGAGTTGAAGAACTGGAAAA
>DASVQY010000069.1:0-85416 GCA_036388895.1 Pyrinomonadaceae bacterium
CAGATAACTTCGTGGCATAAGACTTTTTAGATAACTTTTCTAACAATGAAACGATTAGTTTTGGTGATTTATTCGCGTAATCAGGATGAAAATTCTTCTTGTAGCGTTCTAATAAATTCTCATCTGCTAAAGATACCCACATAAATTTTGAACTTACTTCCAAGAAGCGTTACTTTGTTTCAAAAAGGGGCGTTTTTGAGACATTAACAAAATCGCTGTGTCGCTGGCGTCCCTTAAATTGTTCGGTTCGTCTTTCTTTACAAGAGGTTCTTTCCCTTCGCCTAATATTTTTAGATATTCATCGTCTTTATTCAACGGCTGCATTACCGAACAATTATTTGTTCCCAGTTCGTTTTCTTTGCCGTAGGCGAAAACCAAATAACTCTCATCTTCCTTAAATCTGTAATTACAACTTGATTCAATTATTGAACCGTCAGCAATTCTCATCTCCTGCGTTACTAAGAAAATCTCTCGCGGCGCCTCACCTTTCCACCATTGCTTAACTTGAAATTTGACAACCTTTGTTTCGTAATCAGTAGGCATTAATTTACTGATTCCATGAGAAATATCCTTGCGATATTCAAAACCAATGACTTTTCCGGTAAAAACCATTGTTGAATTCTTAACTTTATATTTAACTATATCTTCCAAAGTCTTTTCAGTCTCAGTCCGTCCGCCACAAAAACAAGCAAAAACTTCAATTGCACTTAAAAGCAAGCAAATTACAATTGAGATTATTTTTTGTTTATTTAGATGAAACATAATTTTTACCACTAAGAGCCGACTTAGTTATCAACACCGGTACCAATGATAATCTATTTTTTGAGTTATATTATCAATAATTCTTTCGTTGATAATATCTTTATAGCAAGAACACAGATATGCTTTATCGATTACGGTAATAACGAGATTATAGATATAAGTTTTTGTTTCAAAAAGGGTCGTTTATGACACATTCATTTGTGTTGTCTTAAGATTACAATCCACAAATTCCTACTTTCGGTCGTTTTATGTTTTGAGGTTGCAGGTCAATAACATCACCCGCTTGTAAATTCATATTAGGTGCGCGTCCAGCGCGGATGTCTTTCAGTTTGAATCTGTGAATAGAGCGTTTATGATTATTTATACTTGGTATGACCCTATATAAATTGACTATAACTCTTTTCACATTGGTCGATGCTCCACCTGCCTGTTCAATAACGGAAAAAAGCGTAAGCGAGTCAGTAAAAAGAATCTTTGTCGGAGCCTGAACCTTGCCGCGCACATAAACAAAATCGTAAGGAGATTGACTGTTTGGTAAAGATGAGTTTGTTTTAGGGTATTGAGCATAAGATGTAACAGACACCATTAGCACAAACATTGTAATGTAAAGGAATTTTTTCATACTCGGTTATTGAAATCCATATACTACTTTGTCAAAGCGTTTCAAAAAGGGTCGTTTATGAGATAAATGTCAGTCTTGATTATTTAAGAGAATCAGAGTTTTTTGTCTTCCAGCTTAAATCAATGTTTAGCCTTATCAACCTTCCATAAACGAGTGAACACAACAACCAACCTATAACTCTATATAGCAGAAGTCCTATAGCGTAAATAAATATTCCCGCTAAGGTTAGTGCATTGCCGACAGGTATAGTATGTGCCCCAGCGAAGGCTAAAATAAACACAAATGGAATGCTGAATCCTAAAACAATCATATGAATAAAAAGTCCTAATACGATTGTCAGAACTATACCAAAAGGGTGTCCGCCATCTTTATACTTGCAATAGCCAGTTATTATTAGACCAAGTGGAATTCCAAGTAGAAGAATTACCATCCATAAAGAAAAATTTGATCCATGATTTTACTACCAATAATTTATTTCAAAAGCTATTACTAGAAAATATCAATAAATAGTTTCAAAAAGGGGCGTTTTTGACACAACATTCAATGTATATATTTTTCGTTTAAGTTCAATAACTTGTCATCTTTGTTTAGAATGAATTTCCTGAACTCTTTGTTCCCATTGCTTTTCAAGAGCTTCAATTTTATCTCGATTCTTTATATAAGCTCGAACAACTTTAGGATAATCTACCCTACGAACGTGCGGGTAAAAAACTAATCTTTCCAAGATTCTTGTTTTTTCATCTTCAGACTTTGTTTCCTTCAGACGAAGCAAATCCTTTCGTAATTCAAACTCTGGCAAATAATGGGCTGAATTAATCACGTCTCCAGCCTCGAGTGTGCGCTGCATTTGAAGAAAATCACTATATTCGTAAAAAGATTTGGCGGAAGACTGAAGATTTTCTCTTAAATCGTTTCTTGAAAAACTGCCTCGATTAAGAATTGAAGTTTCAAGTCTAATAATATTACTGTCTACTGGCTGAGTCTTAAATATAGTTGCCTCTTTTGCCACGACTCGCACTTGTGAACCAACTGAAAACATTTCGCGTAATCTTTTTGTTTCGCTTTCCAATAAACAACCTGGATTTATAGTTAAAGGGAAAACCTCAAAATATGTTGCTTGTTTTGGAGAATATACATTTTCCAAAACTTTGACCTTAAATCCGACAGCATTGAATTTGATTGTTTGAGATTTGATTATCTGAGAGTGGTATTCAACATCCAGCACTTCAACTATTTCACCGATGAAAACAAAGTGTGCTGGGTCAAAATCAGAGATAGGTCGAATACCCAAAGAACATCCGAAATTGGTATTCGTAAAAAACAACAAAACAATTGTTAAAAAGAGATATTTAATCATTAAAAAAATCTGTTTCAAAAAGGGTCGTTTTTGAGACTGTTAAAGTGAAGAGAAAATTATTTCTGTTCAACAAACATTTTATCTACTAAAGGGTACGGTTAATAGGTAATTACGTAGAAATCAATAAAATGCACCGAAATTAACGAGCACCGAGCGCGTACAATTCAGTTTCGGGATTATAGTTTTTCCAATCAAACCAGTAATCCTTCAAAACCTGAACAGGCACGAGTTGTTTGCCTGCCAATTCGCCGCTGACAGCTTTTCCAGAAAACTCCCAACTGCTGCCGGTTTCCGCATCAACGATTTCCATTGAATCAGGTTTGACGAAAAATTCGAGCGTTCTGCCCTCAAGCTTTCTCTCAAAGGCGCGGACGGATTTTTTATCCGCGCCGAGCATTATAACGATTTCGCGCCCGCCGACCCAATCTAGTATCGGACTTTGTTTTTCGATTGCCGAAAACGGGTAAGCCTTCGATTTGCCGCCGATTTTTACGCCGACAATTAATGTTCGCGGTTCAAGCGTTGTATCTAATCTGTTGCCGATTCTGACCGGCATTTTACCGACCTGAGCTTCCCAGTCAGCTGATTCGTATTTATTTGCCGTCAAAATTTTTTCATCAGGGCGTAAAACTCGCCCGTCTGGATTTTCGCGCTTCCAGATGCCAAAACTCAATTCGTCAAGCGGCACGTCTTTAAGCTTTTGACCTTTTAGAGAGCCTTGAATTGCTTCGCCGGAAACCTGCTGCCACCACGATCCGGTTTCTTTATCCTGCATAATGAAGTTTTGATTATTAATTCCCACCAAATGAAAAGTTAATGCTTGTCCGTTCACGACGGATTCCCACACCAAACCGGTGTGACACAACGTTCAATAAGTCGCCGTAATCGGCTTGCCGCCAACAACATCAGCGACGATGTGATGATAAGCTAGTTGCCGAACCGGATAAGCAACCGCTTCACCGTTAATTTTTACCGCCAAAACCATATCCTCGTCGCTGACAAAATCACTTTCACTCGCTTTAGCAAAATTAGCTTGCTTGAGCGGATTAAACATCCATTCAAAATGATTCTGGCGCGCGAACCATGTGCAAATCATCAAGACCGCGAACGGGACAATCAAAAACGGCAACACGAGCCAACGTTTTGAGTTGCGCCAGATATAAATGATAAGCGCAACAGACATAAGCAAGGCGATGACGGTCAAAATCGGTAACCAACTTTTCAGTAGATACGAAATCCTCAAAGCATCATCTGTCTGTGGCGCGAACGGCTGAATCTTCCAGATCGGAATCGCCGTCATCACGAAGATTGCTAAGGCAATCGCCATCAAAGAAAGCCACGCAGTTATATATTTGAATCTATCCGACATAAATTTTGTCCGGTTATTCATAAAACTCGCAAAAAAGTTTTTATGTTTTGTTTCAAAAAGGGTCATTTATGAGACAAATTAAAGTAACTGTTTCCGCCTCACGTCCATTGATTTGTTAGCCACCAGATTGCTTTCAGGTGATCAAAAACTATCAACTAAAAACCACTGACTGATGTGGATAGTAACCTTATCTGCTTAGAGAGTCATTTACTATGAGATTATAACCCAGGCTCAGACATTTGCCCCATACATTTAACTCAATAATAAATTTTAAGAAAAAACTTGTGTAGCCAAATGGATTCATGTTATATTAGTAGTCAAGTGACTACATATGAATTTAAGAAGAGACGTATTTCAAGCTATTTCAGATCCAACCAGGCGAATGATTTTGCTGCTGCTGGCTTCGCAGTCATTGACGGTCGGGGCAATTACGGCAAATTTTGATTCGGCTCGCCCGACCATCTCGAAACATCTTCAGATACTAACCGAATGCGAATTGATAACGCAGGAAAAGAAAGGGCGCGAAATTTACTGTCAGGTTAATCCGGTTAAGATAAAGGATATTGCTGATTTTATTGAGCCTTTCAGAAAGTTGTGGGAAGAGCGGTTCGATAAATTGGAAGCCGTGATGAAAGAATACAAATCAAAAAAATGAAACACAAGACAAAAATTCACGCCGAAGCCGGTAAGCAGGAGTTGACGATTACGAGGGAATTCGAGTTGCCGTTGGAGTTGCTTTTCAAAGCGCACGTCGAGCCGGAAATTGTCGAGCAATGGATGGGAACGCGAGTGCTGAAACTTGATAATAAAAGGTATGGCGGCTGGCAATTCGAAACGACTGACCCGAAGGGAAACAAACACAAATTCAGCGGAGTCATTCACGAGTTTTCCGAAAACCGGAGGATCACCAGAACGTTTGAAATGGAAAATACACACTTTCCAGTTCAACTCGAATTTCTGGAATTTGAAAAACTGACCGATGAGACGAGCAGGCTAGTAATGCAGATCGTCTATAAATCGGTCGCGGACAGAGACGAGATGCTCAAGCTGCCATTTGCTCAGGGTATCAATATGGCGCACGACCGGTTGGAAAAAATCGTCGGCAAATTAAAGTAATGCGCCAGCGGCGTGAGGAGAAAAATCATGAACAAGAGAAATAAAACGATTTATTGGGCGACGACCGCTTTTTTGGCTTTTGGAATGCTGGCTCAGGGCTTGACGCAAATGGCTCATTCGGAAGGATACGTCGAGATGATCGTGGTTAATCTGGGCTATCCGGTGTATTTCCTGAACATCATCGGCTTTTGGAAAATACTCGGAGTCGTCGCCATTTTGATTCCCGGTTTCAAACTTCTGAAAGAATGGGCGTACGCGGGCTTTTTCTTTGTTATGTCAGGCGCGGCTTACTCGCATTTTGCGGCGGGCGATTCCGTGATGACAACTCTTCCCGCACTGGTTTTGCTCATCATGATTGGCGTCTCCTGGTATTCGAGACCTGCGGATAGAAAAATCATTACCGTAAATTAATAAAAAACTATGTCAGAAAAAGAATTGTCGCCCGAACGACACGAAGAACTGCTCAAAATTTTACAGACTCGTTTTGAGAAAAACATGAACCGCCACGAGAATATCGAATGGACGAAAGTGCGGACGAAGCTGGAAGCCGATGCCGAAAAACTGTGGTCGCTGGGCGAAATGGAAAGAACCGGCGGCGAACCGGATGTCGTCGGGTTTGATAAAGAGACGGGAGAATACATTTTTTACGATTGTTCGGCGGAAAGCCCCGCAGGGCGCAGAAGTCTTTGCTACGACAGCGCAGCATTAGAGTCAAGAAAAGCAAATAAACCGGAAAACAGCGCCGCTGAGATGGCAGCTGCGATGCGCATCGAGCTTTTGACGGAGGAAGAATATCGAGAGCTGCAAAAACTCGGAGATTTCGACCGGAAAACGTCGAGCTGGGTAAAAACACCGTCTGAAATCAGAAACCTGGGCGGCGCGCTCTTTTGCGACCGCCGCTATCACAGAGTTTTCGTCTATCACAACGGCGCGGAATCTTACTACGGCGCAAGAGGATTTCGCGGATCACTCAAAGCCTAAATTTTTTGCAAAGAATTCTAAATTATGACGAATGCCCACCTCAATACATAAGGCGGCTAACGATTGAGATGACGCGGTGGCAACTAACACATTGTTGATTTTAAGAGCGTCGCTGTTGCTGCTCGCGTCCATTGATTTGTTATATTGCCGTTTATTTTCACCACTCAACTTTAATATAGGTAACTTTACCAACAATTTTTTTAGCCTTCATTTACAACGTCATCATTTAGCTTTTGCAAATTTGCAAGTCTGTTTTGTAAATGCGCGTTCCATTTTTCGCCCGCAACAGAAACAACAAGTGTTGAACAAGACTCAGCAAACTCGTCGTCAGGATACGCAAGGTTTAGGGCAAACCACAATGCTTCGTCTAAACTTTGGTTGTCGTGCCAAGTTGTCATAATGTGCGGAAATTCCTTTTCTTCGTTAATTTCACGCATCACACAAACCATATCGAACGCGCTGTCAAAACGGCTGCAACCTTTACCCCAAGCGCATATATAAACCGTCCCGAACGCAATCATCCTTTCGGCAAAGCTGTAAAGCGCATCGCCTGACAAATGTTCAACATCGCAGGCAATAAACAAAACAAAATGCAGCGTTGGCAAGCGCAATTCTGACGGCAAAGATTCAAGCGATTCTAACGGCAAAAAGAAAATCTGTCGCTTGAAACCATCACGCTCACCAATTTCAAATAGCTCATTCATTCACATTCTGGCTTTCACAAGCGAAGCAATATAACGATTGAGATGACGTGGGCGGAAACGGCAACCACGCAAGCCTAATGTTAAAAAACCTGTTTGATAAGAAGGTCGCTGTTTCCGCCTCACGTCCATTGATATGTTCGGTGCGTCTTTAATTTCAATCATATCCAAAAAACAATCTTACTACGTTTTCCGAATTTGGATTAGCCAAAATAAATTCACGAAAAACCCACAGCACAAATCCCCAATCGTGAAATTTGTCAGCGGCATCTTCTGAAAGACGAAGTATAAACAGCCATTGATATTGAGATTTAAGTTCGGATATGAGGTTCTCAACCGCTGCCCACTGCTCTTCGGTTGCTTGCACATCAAGTGCTTCTGGATGTCTGAGACTACGAATTTGAGCGTAAAAAGTATCTGAATCAACTACTTGAAAATCATCTGCCGTAATTGAAGTTCGCCAAAACGGTCCGTGAAGGGTAGGAGCATCGTCAAGTTCAGGTCCAACAAATGACGTTCCGAAAATGTTACTACTCAGATAAGTATCAATTAACTGTTCTGGGCGATTGCAAGGAGAAAGTTTAATCTCCTTATAATCTACAACCATAGTCGTCCCAAAGCGAAAGTAATTGTCTTTGTCGTTGAGCCATTACGATTAATACAGAAAGCACCGAACGGTTGAGATGACGTGGGGGAAACCGTCAGCGACAACATAAAATTTAACGGACGGCGTTGATAAGAAAGTCGCTGTTTCGCCCTCACGTCCATTGATTTGTTATGTCGTCCTTGATTTCAATGAGTCCCGTTGCCTAACGTAAAGCTAATGTTTGACGAAGTTCGTCGGCGAAAGACTTTGCGTTGAGCCAGCCGCCTCGCGGAACAAAAACAATTTCGTTTCCGAAAGCGGAAGCAGTCTTTAGTGTTAGCTTAACCGTTTGCGGTTGCCAGCCCCAAAAACTCGAACCTTCAACATTTGCTACGTCTGAAACAGGAACTTCAATGGTTTTCAAATAGTTGGAAATCTGCAAAAAACCGCCGTTCAGACGAACGCTTTTCCAACAACCTGTCAAGATATACCAAACTGCACACCAACCGAAGATAAAATATAAACCGGGTTGCGTTAAATTGTGAACGTCTTGAAACAACCAATAAATGCCATTCGCTAAAGCAAAGACAAAGATCAGTTTGTAAAGCGGAACTAAAAGTGATGAAAGTTGTCTTTTCATCTTACGATACGGAACGCTTCATTTTACCAGAAGCGACATAACGATTGAGATGACGTGGGCAAAAACCGGCAACAGACAAGCAAAAGCATAAGAGGCAAGCTGATGAAAAAGTAGCTGTTTTTGCCTCACGTCCATTGATTTGTTCGGCGGTGCTTTACCAAAACGAGTTTCATAATTATTTCTCGTATTCGCGAAATACTTTTTCAACAGGTGTCGTTCCGGTTTCATCAAACAATGCTAGCGATTTATAAGAATCCAAAGAAAATAGCAAAGGTGTTGTTTGGGCAAGTTGAGAGAAAAACATCTTGATATTTCTTTTGTTCTTTCCCCAATCGATACACTGTGTCGCTAATATTCCCTCACTTTTGGCTTCAATCGCTCCATCTTCAGTAAAGGAAATCGTTAATCTCTCTCCCCAAGAAAAGAAACTGAAAGGAATCCTGGCAATAAATGTATTTGAATCAATAGTCTCATAACTCCAACCCAAAGCTGAAAACGCATCGCGCACGGCACTTCTCAGAGTGGCGGAATCTACGTTCAAATTTTGATTATCGATCGCATATGCGGGAAAGCCAAAAGCCATGTCGTTTCTCCTAATCTATACATCTTCTTTCACACGAAGCCGCCGAACGATTGAGATGACGTGGGCAAAAACACACGCAAGTTTAGGTTTGAGAAAGTAGCTGTTTTTGCCTCACGTCCATTGATTTGTTCGACCGCCCGTTAATAGTATTCAATGTTCCGATAAACAGTTTCGACTTTACTGTAACTACACTTCCCGCGTAGTGAGATTTGTTTGTTTTTCGTTTGAACTGTCCAATTATCTTGTGTGTCAGCTTCATAATTGTAGAGAAATACCTCCGTTATTCTGTCTTTTCCGGTAAACAAAATTTCATTCACAACTCGCCCCGATGAGTCATAAGCGTAATCCGTCTTAGTTCGCAAAATGTTGTCATCATTGAAAACTGATTGCGATGTAATTTGCCCTTTGTCGTCATAGACGTAGATAATTCTGTGCGCTTGAAGTTCTGGATTCCAAACCCGCGAACCGTTAGGTGAATAGGATGCAATTTGAATCAAACGATTTAACTTGTCATAAGAGTAGCGAACTGTTTTTTCGACCGCCCCGAACATTCTTGATCCCTCGTTTTCTGCGACATCAAAAACTTGTTGTGATTTTTTATTATTGCGAGAGTCGTAAGTGAACACAACATGAATTTTGTTAGATGAAAACTCCTCAACGAGATTGCCTTTGGCATTGTAATTATAGACAGTGTTGACTTCTGGTTGGTCTGCCGAGTCATACCATATTTGTTTTGTAACATTTCCCTTATCGTCATAAGTAAATGAAGTTCTGAGAGGTCTGTCACTTCCCATATAAGCATTCCATTCGGTTTTGTTTCCTCGCTGGTCGTATATTTCGATTGTCATTAGGACACGCTTGCTTTCGACGCTTTTAGTCGTCCACGTTCTTTCTGTGCGAACGGTTTTAACTTTACCAAGCAATTTATCAATCTTTAAATTTGATGATTTTTGCGCTTCGATAGAATTACAGAAAATTAAAATTAAAGTGGCAAAGATTATAAATTTGATGCTCATAGGTCAAAGGAAGCGGTCGAACGGCGGCATTGACGCAGCGCGAAACCGAGTACACGTAAGCTAAGCTCTAATGAGCAAGCTAAATAAGAAAGTAGCTGTTTCGTGCTCGCGTCCAATAACTTGTTGGGCGTGTCTTTATTATTTGGTCGTTTTTTCTTTTGCCTTGAGCGGCGTTATTTTTGGTTCAACTATTTCACCATTCATTGTCACCATCATTTTGAAATACCGTCCAGAGTTTTTCAGGCAGGCGTTTTCCTGACAATCAAAAGAAAAATCGTAAAACCACTTATCTTCGCCAAGCTGACTTAAGATTATATGCTTTACCCTAAAATCATCGGGATTGTTAACAAAACGCGGCAAGTTTGCGCGAGCAATTTCTAAAGCTCTTTGCAAAGAAACGTGCGGTTCGCCCTGCTCCGGTTTCCACGAAGGTATTTTGGCAAAGTCAATGTCTGAAACTTTGTAGGAAATCTCATTGTCACCGTAATTAAAGTTAACGCCAAAAGTTGATTTTTGAGCGTGAATGACGTTTGCCGATAGCAAAAACGTAATTAGCAAAAAGAACAGCGAACCGAAGACGCATTTAATTTTCATACAGCACTCCTTTAATGAGATTTTTCAATATACAGACAGGCATTAGATTATCACGAAACTCCCAACGTTTGAGATGACGTGGGGTGAAACCGCCAACACGCAAGCTAAGGGAAAACACGCAAGTTTGATAAGAAAGTAGCTGTTTCGCCCTCACGTCCATTGATTTGTTCGATGCATCTTAATTATTTGCACTTTGTTCTTTAGCTTCGCGCGCCTGTTGTGATTCCGAGAGTTTTTGAAAGTGTTCTTCTAACTCAACTAACATTACCGCCAACTTCGGCGGCAACAAACGTCTTGCCTCCGCCCCATTCGGCTGGCTGTTGAGTTCAAGATGTTCTAAAAACGAAACGTAAACAGCGTTTTCGACGTTTGGTGATGCGCTTTTCATAATTTCGTCAGCGATTTTATAGCAACGCTTCAAAGTTGCAAAATCTCCGCGCTCGATTGCTTCTTCTGCTACGTGGCTAAAAGCTGCCATTTGAAGGTGAAACAAACCATCGTATTCTTCAAATTCTTCGCGCAAGTCAGGAAATTCAGCAAGAGCCAGCGACAAAAACTTTGCTTTGTCACCACAATCTGGATTTTCAACTAAAACGCTTTTTTGGTCTGCCAAAATCATACAGTTCTGTTTTTACCACGAAGCATCGAACTTTGTATTATACCGAATTAAATTTGGCTTATCCAGAATTATTTATAGTTCATTATCACTGTAAAAAGCAATAAATTATTGACTTTAACCGAATCGAGAAAGTATTATGACGATTCCCGATAATTAATTACCGCGAATTATTAACTTATGTCTAGATTGCTTGACCAGGTTCGTACACTTTTGCGTGTGCGGCATTACAGTTACCAGACCGAACAAACCTACTTGAAATGGATTCGCCGTTATATATTTTTTCACAACGTAAAACATCCGGCTGAAATGGGCAAACCTGAAGTCGAAGCCTTTTTGTCTCATTTAGCCGTTGAAAGTAATGTTTCCGCCTCCACACAAAATCAGGCGTTATTTGCGCTGCTGTTTCTTTATAAAGAAGTTTTGCAGACAGATTTGCCGTGGCTCGATGAATTTACGACAGCTAAAAAATCCACTCACATTCCGGTGGTGCTGACTAAAGATGAAGTAAAGTTAATCATCAAGAATTTGACCGGCACGAATTGGCTAATCGCCAATTTGCTTTACGGCGCAGGTTTACGCTTGCAGGAAGCGTTGCGTTTGCGTGTAAAGGATTTGGATTTTGGATTTCGGCAAATCGTCGTGCGAGACGGTAAAGGCGCAAAGGATCGTTTTACCGTGTTGCCGACGAAATTGATTGAACATTTACAAAAGCAATTGCAGCAGGTTCAAAATATTCACGAACAGGATTTGCGTCGGGGACTCGGACAAGTTTATTTGCCGTTTGCGCTTGAAAGAAAATATCCGAATGCCGGAAAGGAATGGGCTTGGCAATATGTTTTTCCTGCGAAAAGCTTGAGTGTTAATCCTCGCACCGGAGCAAGCGGCAGACATCACGTTTCGCCTTCAACAGTGCAAAAAGCATTCAGAGACGCTTTACGGAAAAGCTGCGTCGCCAAAAACGCCAGCCCGCATACTCTTCGGCATTCATTTGCCACGCACCTTTTGCAAGATGGCTATGATATTCGTACAATCCAAAATTTATTAGGACATAAAGAACTCTCAACGACAATGATTTATACACACGTTTTGCAAAATAACCGGCTCGGTGTGCAAAGTCCGCTTGATAAATAAAGAAGAGTTAAATTGTTGATGAATAATTCTGTCTTGAAACTTTGGCACTCAACAGGCACTGAAAATAATGGAAACTTAATCTAAAGGGACAACCGCCGAAACACGGATTTTCAACGTTAAGTAATATTTTTCTGTGTTATTTAAAGTTCGGAAAAGTTCCTTTTTTCAGGAATCCTAATAGTGGGGTGGGGTATGTTCAAAGTTTTCTGTTTGTGTTTAACTTTAACCCGTACCCCCGCCGAAAATTTTTTATCAAAAAATTATCAAAGCTAGCATTCTGTAAAATCTCACATTTTAGAATGATTTTTTATGACCGGAATTGCGTTTTACGAAGTAATTCAAAAATAATGATGGGTCGTGAAGGTATTAAACTTGCGCCCTTCATTAATGAATGGTGCATTATTTCTTCAGTAAATCTTGCAATATTGTTACACTTCTAAAAGCTATCACGCCCGGAAGTGCGCGACGGTAAAGTCAAATGGTTCGCAATGAGCCGTTATGCCTCTGAGTATTGGCAAGAATTTGAACAGCCGAAAATAATTCTTCCAGCAATCGAAAAAAGAACTTCCTTTGCCCTTGATGAAAGCGGATTTTTTGGAAACGATAAAACAAACATTTGCGTTTCGCCCGACGCGCCATTTTTAGCGGCAATTCTCAATTCGTCTGTTGCTTGGTGGATTATTCGGCAAACAGCATCAGGCAAGCAAGGCGGATATTTTGAATTCAAACCGATGTATGTAACGCAAATCCCGATTCCAAAAATCGAAAAAAAAGACCAGCAACCATTTGTCGCGCTAGTTGACCAAATCCTTGAATTAAAGAAAGCAGGTGAAGACACACAAGAGTTGGAAAACGAAATTGATACGCTCGTTTATCGGCTCTACGATTTGACCGATGAAGAAATTGCGATTGTTGAAGGTAAGACAATATAAGTAGCTATTCTACCGTTTTTGATAAAAATTATTCTACACATAACCTTATAAAAATGAGTGGTAAATCTCTGGAAAAACATCTTGCCGAAATTTTTGAAAGCGAGCTGCGCGAATTTCTATCTCTTCCTCTTCTTGAACGTTTAGCAAAAGCAAAACGGTTTCTTCAATATGAAGATAAAAAATTAAGTCAAGCTATTGAAAAATACTCTAGTTTTGTTGAACAAGACATTGAGGGAATGACAGAGGAGCAGAAAGAGAATTATTTTCAAACTTCAGATATGCGTTTAAGGGAATATCTAAGTATGGCATATCAAGATATTTTCTTTAATCTTCCTTATTTTCTCTTGGCATCACATCATATTTTTGACAAAAATTATTCTGGACTTACATACGAAGCAAAACAGGAATTAAGGAAAGAATGTGATTTGAACACGAAAACAAAGCGAAGAGATGCTTGTCTGAATTTCTTTAATAGATTTATTTATGAAAAAGTAGTTGACGGTGGTAGTGAAAGCCATTGGAATAAATGGACTCGACTTTACTTTCTGTCACAATACGAAAAATTTTCCGCTGTAATCGAAAATTCAAGAAACGACATAAAATCAATGAAGGAAAAAAAGGTGGCAGTTATGGATATGAAAAAAGAGATTTGTGAAAAGTATCATATCCCTGAACATCTTTGGTTTGAGGTATCAAAACAGACTAACAGAAAAGATAAACTTGCTCGTAAATGGGCTGTTGAAAAAATACAAAACGACCTCAATAAAGAGTTGCTTGAAAAAATGGGGTTTGCTGATAGTTATTTAATTAAAGTTTTGCAGGAAGCCAGAACAGAAGCCGCAAAAAGTATTCCCTGCGGCTGTCGCAACTACGATAATCACAAACTTATATTTCTCGTCTTAGGCGATCCCAATTTAGTGCAGTATAACTGCATACTTTCAAATCCTCGTTTAGAAGATTTGAAATTTGATAGCTTTATTAAAAAGGAACATTACGGTATGTCTTTATACTTCACTAAGTAGATGTTCGATTTGAAACTGAATATCCACTAATTTTCTTTAGTTTACATTTTCTTTTTTCCTGACAACTGTTTTCTATTGAGGTTAAATTTTTCCTGTGCGACAGAGTTTGCACAGGATTTTTTATTTTAAGGAGATTTAGGAATGACAGAAAAATTATTGAAAGTTGATGAGGTCAGTGAATTTCTTGATTTGAAACCGGCGCGCGTTTATGAACTTTGCAGAGAAAAACGCTTGCCCTTTATTTTGATCGGTCAAAGGCAATATCGGTTTAGTAAAGCGGCTTTAATGAATTGGATCGAAAAGGGTGGAAATCAAACGAATCAAAACACAATTGAAAACTAATGCCTGATACGGTCGGAATTAAACACTATTTTCAAGGTTTACCCAATGAATATGCTAAAGATACTTGGCGTTTTTTGAAAAGGGCAAAAAATCCTACCTGGGTTTATAACGAAAAAAGTGAAAAGACTTTGCCGAATCTGACATTAGTGACCACGCCAGACGGTATATCGCATTTATTGGTACAGGTTTCCTTACCAAAGCTGCTTTTTGGGCATAACGCAAAATTGCCGAATCAAACGGAAGTTGATTATGGCTTGAAATTGATGGCTGAATACGCTGAAGAAAAAAGCGGGCTGCCTTTCGATGCAGAAACAGCAACCGTTTCTTTAATTCATTACGCTTACGACATACATCTAACAGAACCGATTGTTTGGAAGATGATCGAAAAGTTGGCAAAACGTAAATTGAAGCCTTTACGCAAACAGTTTTACGATGATGCGACAATCTATTTCACGCCAAAATCAAAAGCAAAGCAGATTCGTATTTATCCAAAATACCAAGAAATTTTGAGTGACAAAAAAGCAACTGATGAAGCAATCCACTATGCAAACGGAAATCTAAGGTTTGAATATGCCTTTCGAGAAAAATCTTCGATTGATGCGCTCGTAAAAAAATATGGATTGCCGAACAGCTACGCTCAAACACTTTTGACTGAACAAGTTTCGGATTTGGTTATATCGGAACTGCTCAACAGTTTGAATTTCTTTGATTTGTTAAATGATGACAAGACAGCATTGCAGCTTTTGCGTGAACATTTTCCAACAAAAAAGGCAATGGACTTGCGTGGGTTTATCGAAATGGTTAATGAATACGGCGAAAACTTTTACAAAGATAAAAGTATTGGCTATTCCAAAGATTCTTATTACCGGAATATGCGCCAATGTAGAAAAGCTAAAGTTTGGTAAAGGCAAAAACCTCTTGATTAACAATGAAAGATTCGGTTGCACGAAATACAACTCTAGTTAAGTTAAGGCTTGGTAACTAACGCTTATGTCAAACAAGAAATGCAGAGGTGAAAACAAAAGCGGCGAACGATGCCGTGCGTTTGCAGGTGAAAGCGGTTTCTGCTTTATGCACGACGCGACAAAGGGCAAAGAACGCGCATTGGCGAGGCGAAACGGCGGAATGGCAACCAAGAAGCCGCACTTTGCAGACAAAAGCGTTTTGCCGTTGGAAATACGAAGTGTCAAGAGCGTTTTAATTGTGCTTGATTACGCTCTGCAAGAAACGGTAGGTTTAGACAACTCAATACAACGCGGACGCTTACTTGTATCAATCGCGCACGGGTATATCGAAGCATTAAAGGTTGGCGAAATTGAACAAAGGCTTGAAGCAGTCGAAACGGCTTTGAACCTACGAAAAGAACAAAACAAATGAATATCAAAACTTTGCGAAAGAATTACAAAACTTTAAGTCTGACTGAAAGACATTCATTGTTTGTTTCAGCGATTATGCGTAAAGACGAATCAGAAGAAAATGCTGTTGTTTCCGCTTCACCGGTCAAATTATACGAGATGCCGGATTTTACTCAACTCTATTCAAAAGTTTTATCTCTGCAAATGATCGTGTTGATTCACAAAGCCGATGCCTGGACTAATTGGCAAATATTTAGCGAAATGGAAAGCGACCGGGCGGACGAGCATTCGCGGCTTGCGCTTTACTTCTTTTACGTCTATCCGGATGCTTGGACGGCAGTTTGCGAGAAACTGAAAATTGACGCGGCTGCTTTAGCGGAAATGATGTTTCCGAGTTGTTTTTTATTTCATCGCATTGCTTTTGTAAATGAGTCATTTCGAGAATTCGCTTTTACCGAAGATGAAGCCAGAGAGTTTGTTGGTAGATTTGGTTGCGAAGAAAAGCTCGCTATGACGCTTGAAGCTAAGATAAAGGAATTTTGCGAATTCCTCGAATTGCCGCATAAAAAGAACGAAACAATGCTGGATTTTGATTAATCAAGATTTTTCAGGCAAAGCGTCGAAAATGGCGAGAGAAACTACAGTATTGAAAAACTATGATGAAATTAAATTCAGTTAAATTAAGGAAAACAGATAAGTTAAAGGGTTAGGGGCGGGGAATAGTAAATTCACAATTTACCAGTTTTGCTTTATCACACCCCCGCCGAAAAATTTTTATAAATTTTGGGCGATTTTTCTCAAACAATGTCGAGAAAAGGGCAATTCCCCCGAAAAGTCATCAAAACTGAAAAGGGTAAATGCAAGAAAAAGAAAGAGATGTCCTTAAATTAAGTGTGGGAAACAAAACAACTGGTCTAAAGAAAAAAAACGAGGTTTCGACAGTAGTGCACACTATAAAAAAGGGAAGCGTTTCTTGAAAAGAAATTCCTTGTTTTCAAATTTGCCTTAAGTGCAGAAAACAAGTTTTATTTTTCGCTTTTTTCTTTTGGTGAATAGCCTTTTGGTCTTCCAACTTTACGATCTTTGACAAGATTCAAATCAGCTTCTTTTATGAAATTATCGCGTCCGATTTTTGTTGCCGGAAGTTGTCCGTCAGCAACCATCTGGCGGACTCTGCCAACAGAAACACCCAGAATTTCCGATACTTCTTTGGTTGTTAAAAATCCTTCAATCATACAGAAATAAATTTACTTAAAAACTAGCTTTAACGCAAGATTTAATTTGCTTTATCCTAGCGCATAAGCTAGAATAAGATAGTAACAAAAAGTTACCAATTCAAACAAAAGGAAGAAAAAGAAATGTTTATTTTGAAAGACAAAACACAACTCGAAAGAGCAATTGCAAAGGCAAAAACAATCAGACCACAAGTGAAATTTGATTGTTTCGGGCGTTACCGTGTTTCAGGCAGCAAGGGCGGATTTTACACAGTAATTTGTAAAAAGTCAGATAACGGTTACAAAACGGTTGAATGCACTTGCAAAGGCGCGGAAAAAGGCTTGGTTTGTTATCACGCTGTTTCTGCTCTAAGTCTTCATATTGGACTGGCGAAACAACGTCAAACGGCATAAATGGCAAAGGCTTAGGAAAGCTACTAACTCACCTAAGCCCTATCAATCCAAAGGAAACTTGACTAACCAAAGGACACGTTAATTTTAACATAAAGCGTGTCCTTTTATCGGAGAAAAATTAATGGCAGAAAATACAAGAAGATCGGGGCAAATTACTAAACGTGGTAACTCTTGGCTTGTACGAGTATTTATCGGTAGAGATGCAAAAGGCAAAAGATGTTATGAGAATCAGACAGTAAAAGGCAGTAAATCGGATGCACAAAAGAAACTTAATGAAATGTTGCGTGATGCCGATTTAGGTTTGCTTAGTAATGCAAAGCAGACTCTAAGTGAATATCTAGACACTTGGTTGCTAACCATTGCCAAACCAAGATTGCACCCGCGAACTTTCGGAGATTATGGTGATTTAATGAGGCTTTATATTCGTGAGCCATTAGGCAAGATTAAATTAAGTGATTTGAAAGCATTGCACATCCAAAAAGTTTATGCAGGAATGCAAGAACGGGGCTTATCGCCGCGCCGGATAAGATATGCCCACGCTGTTTTACGTTCGGCTTTGCAGCACGCCGTTAAAGTCAATATGTTGCCGCGAAACGAAGCGCAACTTGTCCAGCTTCCAAAACAGACGCGCAAGGAAATGGACGTTTTGAATCAAACGGAGGTCGGAGCATTTTTGGACGCTTTGCAGGGCGAACGATTCGCAACGATGTTTTCTTTCGCGCTGGCAACGGGATGCAGACCGGAAGAATATCTTTCACTTCAATGGAAGGATGTTGATTTTGAAAAGGGAACGGCAATCATTAGACGCGCGTTAATTACGCATCGCAAGGGCGGCGGTTGGCATTTTAGCGAACCAAAAACAAAACAATCACGGCGAACTATTCCTTTGCCAACTTCAACTGTCAAGGAACTTCGGACGCATCGCAGACAGCAACTTGAAGCGAAATTGAAACTCGGAACGGCTTGGAATGATTTTGATTTGGTTTTTGCGTCTGAAATTGGAACGCCTTTGAATCCGCCGAATGTAACACGCGCGTTCAAAAAGGTTTTGGAGCGTGCCGGAATCCGAACGTCAATCAGACTTTACGATTTGCGACATACAACGGCGACGCTTCTGCTTCAAGCCGGGGTAAATCCAAAAGTCGTTTCCGAAAGACTTGGTCATTCGACAATTGTTTTAACGTTAGACGTTTATTCTCACGTTCTACCGAGTATGCAACAAGATGCAACTAAGCAATTGGAAAAAATAATTTTTAGTGTAAAAAGCTAAGCAATTGAAAAGAGAAATAAAGATTTGGAAAAGCAATATGAAGAATCCGCTAACATTTTACGTGTAATACTTACAACTAATTTGCATAATAATATGTAAAAGTCAGATTACTTTTCAGAAAGCCAACTTTGGTTTGAACTTGTCTCACAGTTATTGAATTTCGCTAAATGTAACTAAAACAGTTAATTACCGGGAAAAAATTACCTTTATCAACAGTTTTAGTTACATTTTAGACATAGTATTTTGTAAGATTACATCCTGATTTTTACAAATTAAAAAAATCACCTACATTTTATCCCTATTTCCAATAAGCTTTTCATTATTAAGTTGAATGCCAAACTTATCACAAACACGTTGCCTTAATTTATAATTTTCCTTATGAAGGTGAAAATGATCCCTAATCATTTGTCGTTCTACAGTAAAACACAACTTGTTATTTTTAACTAAATCATTTAGTTCGTTTAATTTCTCTTCTGGAAATGGAGTAAAATGATCTAAACGAATAGATGTGTCAATAAACTTTATTGGGATAGTATTGTTGAACCCCAAGATTTCTTCATATGTTTCTTTTAAGTGTTCTGAGCCTACAGAATTCGAAATTCTCTTTATCATTCCATAAACTAATATAAACATTAGTTGAAAAAAAATTTTGTCAACAGTAGAAGATAATCTTGCTTCATTTGTAGTCCCTAAGTTTTCTTTAGCGTATGATGTTAAATGATTCCGTAAATCTGGAAGAATCTTTTCAATATTGCTTACCATCATTTGCACAGTACGCAATCCTAAATTGTAGGCTTCTTGGGTTAGCTCCAGTTTTTGTGAACGATTTAATCTACCAGGAAAACTTCGTAAAACTTGCCCAATTATTTGCAAGTTTTTCAATGCAACATTTAATCTAAGAACATCATTAATTTCCTTTTCTATCTCATAGTCATCTTCTGATTCTGAAATATCATGTTCTCGTTCGAATTCATCTACTTCTCTAAGATGTTCTTCTTTATTTTGTGTTGGGTCATTATCACTTAATTGTAAGCTAGGAGGTATAATCTGAAATTTATTAATAAATTCAATATCTGAATCTAAGTTGCAAGGTTTGTATTCCTCATATAATCTCTTTGCATTTGACAGGATTTGATTAATAACTCTCTCATCTTGGGTGAGGTATACAAAAAAGATGGTGATATTAGCATAATCTTCTACATACAGATTGTTTGCCATTTTAATTAGATTCGACCTAACGCTTTCTTCTTTACTTGGTGAATTAAGATTGTTCGCAAGATATTTCGCAACAAAATAGTAGAATCCCATCTTGTATTTGAAACGAAATCTTCCATAGTTATCTATATACAGAATCTTGGCATCAATTAAGAGTTTCGTAATTTGGTCGTTTTTTAATTTAAAAGCATGGGACTGATGATATTCTGTAATCACTGTATCAACTTCCGATTCTTCAAGATACCTTCTTTTTAGTTCATACATTCGGTATGCTAATAAAGTGATAAATGTAGTTAATACATCCAAAGGTATTGATTTTGTCTTATTATCATTGAGGGAATTCAAAATAAAAACTTCATAGAAATAACCAAAATTAGTAGGTGCAGTGTTTAAGTCTTTTCCTGCTTCAAGTATTTGTAACATACTTAAAATAAATATTGGATAAGAAGGCATCATCTTACGACCTAAAAGCGTAGTAACAATTCCAGCAGTTTCCTCTACTCTACGTTCAATTTGTCCTTCATCAGCCGTATAATCCTTACCAAAATTGAACCATTTTGAAATTAATTTTCTGCGAAGACGTTGTCCGAAAGGTTTTATTTCTGCTTGATTAAAAGCCAATAGATAATTGTCATTTTCATGATATTGAGTAATTTCTTCAAACCTAAATGAATCGTCCGCAAAAATAATGACTTTTCCAAAATGTTTACTTGCTAAATCTAAAATCACTTTTTTCCCAGAATGGTTTAGTTTACTACTTTTATGAAAATCATCTATTATCAATATTTTTTCACTTAAATCCTTTTGTAGATATGATTCTACTGAATGAGCTCCATACTCATGAATAATACTTCTTCTAATAGTCTTCAAAAATTCATCTTCAAAAATGTTTGTTAAATTGTTTCCCTGAATTAATACTGCTGGCAGGTTTTTACTTTTAAAGTGTTTACACAACATTCTAGCTAGAGTTGTTCTGCCGCCTGTGTCTTGTCCAGTAATTACTACATTGTCAGTATCAACTAAAAAATCTAAAACATTTTCGCTTTCTACGTAACCATAAGTTTTTGAAATATCGTTTCTACTTTGTACGGTTAAAAATTCCAAATCAGGGCATACAAAGATGTTTTCTAAAGTAAGTTGGTTTAATGATGGATGCTTTATATATACACCAATATCATTTAATTCGCTCAAAAAGTGGGATGTGAGAGCAAAATTATTGCTGTTTATGTTTTCCCCTTGCTCAATTTGTTTCCAATCACTTTGCCTGAATTCAGAATAAATTTTATCTGTTTCGTTGAAGGAATATTCAGTAATACGAGATTCACTTTTGTCAATATTTAACTCAAGAATGCTAAAACCACTACTAGTAGTTTCTCCGTCTTGTAAAACAGGTGCCTCGATGTATAAGTTTCTATTACCAGAAAATATGCCTGTCTTTTCATATTGATTAGATTCGTGCTCATGACCAGTTAGAATGAAATTTGAGTAAGGCTCAACATTTTTCTTGAATTTGCTGGCATTTGTTGTTTCTAACCAATTATATGGATGATGAAATAATGTAAAGATTAAATTGGAATTTTCTTCTGTAGGTTGTATGAAGTCTGGAAATACTAGTTGACCTTGTTGCTCCCTGATTTTTGATACCCACGCAGTATTAAAACAGTTAAAACGAATTTTAATACCATTAATTTCAAAATTACGAGTATAACAAAGTCTATTGTAGCCCGTTTCTAATTTTAATGTATCAACTCTAGTAACTTTATTGATTAAGTTGTTTTCTGTGGATTCAAGTTTATATAAAAAATTGAAAAAGTCGTCTTGAACTACTGTAATAGCATCTACAATAGAAGTGTCGTTATCATTGAGTGATTCAAGTAACGCTTCACCACTTTTGAGGCTAAGGTTTCTTAGGGTAGTTGACTTTTTGAAATTACAATCGTGATTACCAGGAATTGCAACAAATTCAATACTCAAATCTTTATTATTTACTATTAATTTATTTCTAATAGCCGTTAAAAACTCATAACCTTTATTATATTCAGAAGGAAGTCCGGAAAAGGCTATATCTCCCGTAAAAACAATAAAGCAGGCATCAGCTGTAGCTATTGGAGTTTGAATTGCTCTTGCAAGCAACTCTCCCTTATCGTCAAGGTTATTAACTTGGTCTTTAAAGTGAGCATCACTTAGATGAATTATTACTATTTTCATGAGGTTCTCCAATAAATTTTTTGGCAACCATTTGGCAACCAAATGAGAAAAAGGTGGTTGGGAAACCACCTTGAACTATTGAAAAATATGGAGGCTTGGGACGGAATTGAACCGCCGACACGCGGATTTTCAGTCTCTATAAGGTCAATTATTTCAATAATTATAGGGGCTGCAAGCTCCATTTTGGGTAGCTTTTAACTTCAATGTGTCCTCAATGTGTCCTCAATAAAAAGGAAGGACATAATGAAAGATAGAAGTGGATACGTATACGAAACAAAAGGGAAATGGATTGCCAGAGTAACAGTCAAGGATAATCAAGGCAAAAGGCGAAATCTAAAACGAACAGCAAAAACTAAATCAGAGGCAAAAGACTTATTAAAAACACTTTTGCGACAACTTGATAGTGAGGGATTAAAGGGAATAGATTCTGCTCGATTAACTTTTAACGATTTGGCGAAATACTATCAAACGCATTACACCACTGAGCCCGAATATTTTAATAACCGCAAGATTTCTGGAATGCGTGACTGGAAGCGCCGAAAGAATATGGTCAAAATGTTTTGCTCATATTTTGGCAATCGTAAAGTTAGAGAAATCAGTTACGAAGATTTATTAGCTTTTAGAACCGCTAGATTAAAAACTCCGAAACCGAACAAAGGACAACGATTTATAACCACTGTAAACCGAGAGTTAGCTTGTTTGCGACGAATTTTTAATATCGCTTTAAGACAGGATTGGATTATAAAAAATCCTTTCAATCGTGGTGAATCGCTCATAGAAATATCAGCGGAAAGGAAGCGTGAAAGAATTTTAACTTTGGATGAGGAGCAAAGATTGCTCTCCGCTTGTGACCATTATCAAAGACAACACTTGAAACCTTTGTTGATTTGTCTTCTCGATACTGGAGCAAGAAAGGGGGAAACATTAAAACTAACGTGGAAAGATGTTAGCTTTGAAAAGAAAGTAATTACTTTTCGAGCAATGAATACCAAATCCTTACGAACTAGACAGGTTGGAATTACTAATCGGCTCTTCCAATTCTTGGAAGAACTTTGGCACAATTCTAACAAAGATGTAGAAGGATTGGTCTTTGGTATTGTTGATAATGTCAGTAAATCCTTTTCATCTGCTTGTAAAGAAGCCGGAATCATAGTGGGCGGAATCGATGGTATAACACTTCATTCATTGCGTCATAGTGCAGCTACAAGGTTGATAAAAGGACAAATGCCAATACAGTTGGTAGGGAAAATTTTAGGTCATACTCAACCCCAGTCAACTTATCGTTATCTATCTGCGAACGATGAAACTTTACGTCAAGCCGCTTCAATTCTCGATTCTATTCAGGAGAATTGCGGCACTAAAGGCTTTTCAAAGTAAATTTGAAAGATGAATTAGGAATGATTAAGGATGGAGTTTCGGCTTCATCCTTTTTTGCATATAAGAATTAAATTTCTTATATTTGTTGCGCACAATAAGATGTGTATATTTTTGAGTTCAGTTCATTCAATGCCAAACGAAATTACTAAATCGAAACTAACAAATATCAATGATAAATAATAAAAAAATATCATATTTTGCTGGGCTAACTTTACTAGCTGCTGCGATTACTTTTTTTCTGATACCGTATTTAGTAACACAGCAATCTTGGGGCTGGACTTATGGAGATGAAACGGGTGTTATTGGCGATACGATGGGTGGCGTTGTCGGACCTGTTGTTGGTTTTATAGGTGCAATTCTAACTTTTCTCGCTTTCTACATTCAATACCAAGCAAACAAAGTTCAAATCGAATCCTTAAATGAGCAAAAGGCTTCTGCTCAGCAACAAGAAAAACAAATTTTACTTCAACAGTTTGAAAGTAATTTTTTTGAGTTGCTTAAATTACACAGAGAAAATGTCAAAGAGTTAAGTTACAGGGGTAGTGAAGGACGAAATGTAATCATAAAAATTGTCAATGAATTTTTTGAAATAATGCAAGTGATTATAGATAGCAGAATTATTCGAGACAATAGGCTAGATGAACGGGACTTAGCTAACATTTCATACACAATACTATTTTTCGGAACAGATAAAACAGTAACTGATGTTTTAGAAAACAGGTTTTTTGAGAAGTATTCACAAATTTATGATTCGATTGAGAAATTAATTGAAGAATTTCGTGAAAAGCCAAATCCCTACAAGCAAGATAAATATTATTATAATGGGCACCAATCAAGACTAGGACATTACTTTAGACATCTAATCAGAACTATCAGATACGTTCACAGAAACAATTTTTTGACAGTCGAGCAAAAGAAAGATTATGTTAAAATTTTGAGAGCGCAACTTTCAAATCACGAACAAATTTTGCTATTTTTCAATTCTATCTCAGACTTAGGATTAAAGTGGGAATTAGCAGATACTGTTCCACCAAACGAAAAATTAATCACAACATATAACCTCATTAAAAACATTCCGCTTGGTTCTATTTATGGATTTAGACCTAAGCGTTATTATCCGAACATCAATCTTGAACACGACTTTGAAATTAGACTTTGACAAACTTAGTATAGATAGACTTGTTTCTTCTTTGTTTCAGCGACAGAAGTGAACATATTTGTAAGCATAACTGCAAGATTTAAAATGACAATCAACCATAAGCAAGCATTACAAAACAATGATAGAACAAACATTTAATCTTAAAGGAGGAGTTTTAATAATAGGCTCACTACTTTGGCAGGATTACGTTAGGCGAAAGAGCAATACAATAAGGCTTGATTGGCGAAACAATCATCTTGAGCTTAAATCCGCAATTGGTGTAAAAACCCCAATAAGATATGGTCGAATCTCAGGTGGTGGTGTTTATACTATGACATTTGCAAACTCTTGTAGAGGCAAAAATCTTGGGACAGGGTTCGTTGTTCCGTTTCGTAATAATCCTATAACGAACTTTACTCAATTAAGGGACGAGGCAAGAGAGTTAGCAAGGGCAGAAGGAATGGACAGAACTTTTATTTCTTCCATTGATAGAAATCCTTGGTGCGTTTTGGGGATTTTATTTAATAAGAAAAAAAAATCAAAGGCAAATATTACAGCAGTAAGTAATTGGTGGGAGAAACAATTAATACAGGATGAGGACTACTCAAGATTTCAATCAGCTGATTTTGGACTTGGTAAAGAAAAGACTTGTATTCTTTCAAACGGAGTTCTAAATATTCCTTGGGTAGTTCCGATAAAAAGCCAAGACAAAAAAGAATTAGGAGAGTATGACTTTGTTATTGCAACAGCCACTCTTCCAACCAGGGATAAATATCCAAGTATAAAGAAACTTGTTTCAGCAGTTGAGCGAGATACCGACAGAAGATATTTTCTTAGAAATTATGAAAGAGGTATTACAACCTTCCAGGATGAGAGGGTGAATGCCAAGTTAAAATCATCGAAAACACACACAGACCATTTAGGACGAATAGTAAATAAATAACAAACGAAGGAGCCCAAAGGATAATAAGGTATATTACTTTTATTGCCCTTTACTCGTATTACCTACAATTTTAGCCTTTGGTATTGAGCAAATAGCTTAGTGATTTCGTCATTTAACGCTTTTTTATCAGCAGGATGTAATGTTTTGTCCCGCCGCTTCACAAATTTCTCGATTAGATAATGAAGTCCTCTTGTTTAGTTTCTGATTTCTTGCTTTTTCTTACCTAATGTTTATTGTAAAGCGATTCTATTACTTGTAGAGCAAGAATCTTGAATGAAAATGAATTTCGAGCCTGTTCTAATTATTGGAATGGGCTTTTCTCTTACCTTAATCATCTGGAATCATAGTGAATCGGAAAGATTTTGTTAACGAAGACTATTAAAGAGTATTAATAATTTTTGGCATTTCTGTTTTGTTTTATAAAGCTACACATCAAAGAAACAAGATAAGAGCATAATGTCTTAATCTAATAACTGCTGTTATTACAACAATTGTAGCAACAGGCAATTCGAAAAACTTAAAGCGTCCTCTGTTCATAAGCGCTCAGTATTGCTATCCATTACATTGATTTCTTACAATTGAAATCGATGAAAAACATTTCATCTCAACCGAGAATAGTGAGGTTATTTACGTGTTAATGCGCTACTTTTGACGTTAAAAAAAATTAAAGGATAACGACTTTTTAACCGGGTTGGCGCACTAGCTGTGTAAATTGACAGCGATAGATAGGCGGCTTATGTAGCTGTCTAAAATTTATTGCGGATTGTGCTATTTCGGTTTTTCGCTATTTAAGCCATACACCGAAAGGGCAATATCCGTTCGGTATATGGCTTTTTATCTTTAGACAAGGAGAAAAAATGGAATATCAAGAACTAATAGCTGCAAAAGAAGCAGCAAAGCATTTAGGAATCAGCAGAGCAAGCCTTTGCCGTTTAGTAAAGAAAAACAGAATAGGTGTTTATCGCATTGGCAATCGAACAATGTTTGACAAAGAGGTATTAGACACTTTCAAAAAAAGCGTTTATGTAGAACCAAATTTTAGAGATTTGGAAAAGGAGAAGAAAGAAAATGAATAGAAGAGAATTATTAGAGAACACAAAATTATCGAAACTGCCCAAATTACCAGTCCGGCGCAGTTTCGATAATGTGCTAAAGCTAAGAAATGATAATTATGGATTGGAAAACCCAGACATAATCGTTTCTTCGAAAGCAATTGTATATGATGCGAAAGTTGAGAGCAAGGTCGGGAAAATTATAACAATTGAGTGTGACAGTATATGCCAACCAAATCCAGGTGGTATAGGTTGCATAGCGTGGGTTGCATATGACGAAAAGAGACAAATCATCGGACAACATTTTGAAAGTATCGGTAATGGAGAAAGCATTACTAATAACGTTGCCGAGTATAGTTCCGTTATTTCAGCGCTCAAATGGTGTTTGCGTAAGTTTGAAGAAATAAAAGTGTTAACAAGTTCTCAACTTGTAGTTGAACAAATTTCAGGCAAGTGGGAATGCAAATCAGAACTTCTCAAACCACTTTTAGGTAACGCAAGTGCATATGTTGCTCTAACAGCAGCAACAATAAATTGGATACCACAAAAAGAAAATAAAGTCGCAAATGCTCTTTGTGAGCTTGCTTACCTAAAAGCCAGAAGAGAGTTAGGAGGAGTGAAAAATGAGAACTAAGTTAGAAGTCAAAATCACAGAATTTCTTTCCGCCTTCTTTCCTGACTTGAATGAAATAGTTAATTTCAGGGCGATTAAGCCTAAAAAAGAGCCGGATACCGAATATAATAGACCTAAAAAGATTGCTGTCACACTAGCATCACTTGCAAGCAACAGTGTTTTGAAAAAAGCATTCTACGAGCTTAATAAAACTCGCGGAATCTATTTTGTAGTTAATTCCGGCGGCAATAAAAAAGCAGATATTACACGCTTTAACTCATTCTTTATTGAGATTGACGACCTGTCCATAGAAGAGCAACACGCGATTCTCGATGAAGCACCCATTCAGCCAAGTATAAGAGTTGAGACACTGAAAAGTGTCCACTCTTACTGGTTGATTACTGGCGACTGTAGCCGAGAGAAATGGGAGCAAGTGCAAGAGCGATTAATTGAGTTTTTTGGAAGCGACAAAGTAATTAAAGACGCTTCGAGGGTGATGCGCGTTCCTCATTTTAACTATGTTTCTTATGACGCTAACACTAAGAAATATTCTTGTGAGCGTGTGATTGATACAGTAGTTTTCGAGCCTTCGAGACGTTTTACAGCGGAGCAAATGCTTGAAGCGTTTCCGGTTGAAGAAATTAAGAGTGATGTAGTGACAAAGCCGGCATCGCAAAGGATGGAAGGTCAAAAGAAGACCCTTAAACTTAGAGTTCCTAAATCCAACAACGTGTTTACTACATTTGAAAAACGTCATTCAGAATTGATTCGCTGCCTACTTGGTCATCCTACTTCCGCCCTGAATGGTAACGGTATCTTTGACTGTCAGGGCATTTGTCATAATGGAATAGGCAATACTGCTCTTATGTTTGACCCGGCAACTGGAGTAGTTCATTGCAACAAAGGATGTGACTACCCGACAATTCTAAGAGCGTTTGGATTACCTGACGAATATCTTTCTTCATCAAATTCGCAAATTCGCGCAGATGATGAAATGAAAAAAGAAAACATCACTCCTCAACTAGACCGAAAAGCACTTTTCGGATTGGCAGGAGATTTCGTGAAAACTATCTATCCGCACACGGAAGCAGACGAATCAGCACTGCTCATTCAGCTGCTAGTCGGATTCGGTAATATGATAGGACGTTCTGCTTATTACATTGCAGACGGTTCTAAACATCATACCAACCTTTACGCATTGATTGTGGGTAAAACAAGTGCAGCTAAAGGTTCGGCACTTTCTCACGTTAAGAACCAATTCAAAACGATGGAAGAAGATTGGGCAATGAAACGTATTCAAAGTGGTTTGTCATCGGGTGAAGGATTGATTAAAGCAGTTGAAAACAACGTAATTTTAGAGCATAAACGTCTTCTGGTAGTTGAATCAGAATTTGCTTCTGTTCTTCAAATGCAGAAACGGGAAGGAAACATTCTAAGCACAGTTCTAAGGAATTTCTGGGACAATGGAGAAGCGCAAACCTTAACAAAGAATGAGCCTGTTACCACAACTGGCGCTCACGTTTCAATTATTGGTCATATAACTCCAGAGGAGTTGGAAAGATGTATCAACTCTACTGATTTATCAAACGGTTATGCCAACCGTTTCTTATTTACATATGTAAAACGTAGTAAGAATCTACCTGACGGCGGAAGGTTATCTCAGGAAGAATCTTTACGTTTAACAAAACGTTTCAAAGAAGCAGTTGATTTTGCAAAAAATGTTCAAGAAATGAAGCGTGACGAAGAGGCAGCTAAACTATGGAGAGACGTTTATCAAAAACTCGTTGAAGATAAGGAAGGAATATTCGGTAAAGTTATAGCAAGAGCCAGAGCGCAAATTCTACGTCTTTCCTGCATATATGCTCTTCTTGACTTGTCGGAAACAATAAGGCGTGAGCATTTAGAATCTGCATTAGCCTTGTGGGAATACTGCGAAGATTCAGCACGTTATATTTTCCGTGGAGATACTCTTAGCAAAGATGCGCGAAAATTACACGATTGGTTATGTGAAGCTAATGACAAGGGTATGAACAAAACCGAAATTTTTAAGAAATTCGGTAACAGGATTAAAGCCGATAAACTTGAAACTGTTCTAAATGAATTGAGCCAGTCAAATGTAGCTTTTAATAAAGAAGTATCTACAGCTGGTCGGGAAGAAGAACGTTGGTATGTTGTAAACAAAGCGCGAATTGATGAATTTGATGAAGAAAGGTTCAGTTTGAGACCTTAATTTACCTAATTCATAAAACTCGATAGCGAATCATCGTAATTATTACACGTGAAAACATAGAGACGAGTCATTAAATATTAATTTATGGCTCGTTTTGAAATTTTACACACCGGTTGGGGGTATGCCCTTCGTATTCTACCTTGTGTGTGTTTTTTTAAAAAAAAATCTCCGCGCACAGAAATAAAAAATCAAAATGTTCGAAAAAGTAAAATTTGTATAAAGCGTATTAAGGTAAAATGCTATAAATATAATGGTTGCCACAATTGCAGTGAGTTTTCCAGATAATATAACATTTGCCTTTTCTTTTTGCCTGATTTGTTCTAAAAACTAAAATCCGAGTTGCAGAAAGAGTCTATTAGTTAGCAGTGAGGACTATTAGCTTAATTTTTATCAAAACTTCGGATTAGAAATGTTTATTTAGAAACCTCTTAGAAATTCAAGCTGAGATAATTAATTAGCTTTCCAGACTCAAAAAGCCAATGAGTAAAGAAACTTATTGGCTTTATACCAGTAATGATTTATTTTTTTCATCATATTTCCTTCCAATACAATATTTTGAATTATCTAAAGTTGGTTCAATCATTGATGTTGTGAAGATTATCTGATGTCCAATTTGATAAGTCTCGGAAATTTCAGTAATAACTTTTTGAAGATGCTGAGTTCTAATTTGTTCGATACCTTTATCTTCCATATTGTCGCAGAATATGAATCTAGGATAGCGGAAATATGAAGTTTCTAATGAAGCATAAAATATGGCAAATCTTACAGCATTCTTAAAATAAAAATTAGAACTAGCGGAAAAATTGTTTTCGCCATCGAGAGAGAAGGAATCCTTATAAAAATCAATTTCAACATTTTTTGCTGTCGTAAATTCCGACTGTCTTGGTAAATCTTTTTTCAAAATATCTAAAGTTAATGCTTCGATTTTAGCCAAACCATTTTTGAACTTTCTTTCCTGTTCCTTCATTTTTTGCTGAATACCTAAATCTAGTTCCTCTATAACTGATTTCAACTCTTTTAATGCTATGCTCAGATTTTCAAGTTGTTGAACTGCTTTAATTTGCTCACTTAAAAATTTAATCTTACTTTCTAATCTTCCTTGTTCAACTAGAAGTCTATCCAATATTTCATCTCTGGTAGTTTTGACTTCTACCGCCTCCACATCAATCTCTCTTTGCATTGTGCGGTATTGCTCAATTAATGCTGGACGATTGCTGGACAAATCGAGCAGAGCATTACTTTTTTCATCTAACAGTTTTTGGGATTCTTTTACTTGTAGCTCTATTTCCTGCTTTAGTCGTTTAGCATATGTTCTTTCAATTTCTTCCTCCATTGGTTGTTTACAAAGAACGCAGTGGGTTACATCAACAGTATTTTGTAAGGGAACCAAACACTGGGGGCAATATTCCAATGGTAGTTCCCCTAATACTGTTTTTGTAAGTATTGAATCATCCAGGGCAATGACGCGCCTTTGCAATGCCTCAATGAACTGTTTTGAATCAGCTATATCCAGTTCTATGTCTTTAATTTCGTTATCAGTTTGTATAATTCGCGACTTTAAAGCAGCTACTTGCTTTTGAAGTGATTCAATTTTTAATGGTGAGTTTGCTTTAACTATTACTGATTTTCTCTCTCTGGTTTTCTGAATATCAGTTTGGTTTTCATTAAGTTGTCTTCTTGTTTTTTCGATTTCCTGTTGTATTTTAGCAACATCCGTTTCGCTTCCAGTTGAATTAAGTATATTAATCAACGCATCATATTGTGATTTCTTTTGACTATATCTTTGTTGAGAATCTCTAAGACTTAGACGGTCTTGATAGAGAGAATCGTCATAAACTCCAAGAAGTAACTCTGAAATTGCTTGTCTGGTTAATGGTTGGTCAAATCTTTCAAATCTAAACAAGTTTTGGGTTGGAGAATCTTGGTCAATATAAATTAACCTAAGGACTTGGTGCATTGTTATCTTGCTGTCGATTTCACTTCTGACTTCTGGAAAATCTAACGCATTAAACAAAATTGTAGAGAAACTCTCTTTGTTATTAGATTGGGCATAGGGAAAATGTTGCCACCCTTCAAAGTTCGATTTAATGGCAGTTTCGTAATCTCCCCAAAAAATACTCATAGGCTGTGACTTATGCTCAGTCACGGTTCGTTTAAGTGTTAAAACCGCCTTATTTATGCTGACTTCTGCAAATACTTCACGGCATTTTCGAGCCTCGGTTGTCCAATTATTAAAATCACCACCTAAACCATAAAATATGAAGTTTGCTATTGTTGATTTTCCAGAACTGTTTTTGCCTCGAATGATATTTACGCCGTGATGAAATTTCTCATCATAAGCAATTTTGCCTGCGTGAGAAACTATTACCAAACGTTGCAGAAATAAATATGGTTTAAGCAGCCGCGTCATATTTAAAGTCAATTAGTTTTGTTCTGGCTTTTAATCCTTTATCACCGTAAAGGGGTAATTCATTAAATGGACTTGAAAGTAGCTTTATAAGGTATTCTTGTTGACTATCTAATTCAACCATTTTGCTTGACAACTTTTTTGGAATTTTTTTTGTCGTTCTCTTTATGTTGTTGTTACTTAAAGCCTCTGAATCAATAAATCCATAACCAGCCAAATACTTAAGAGCCGACAATTGGAAAGGCTTCATCCTCTCAAACATTATCTCCGAATTTCTTAAATCTTCGTAGGGGTTTTCTTCATTTTTGATACCAGATTTTAGGCTCCAAAGGTCTCTTGGAAAACTAACATTTTTCAATTGATTAGGAAAAACAAAGTAAAAATCCCAAATTCGCATTCTATCAACTTCAATTACTTGCATTGGCATCTTGTCAGCAAGTAAAAGAATCCTGAATGCACAATGATAAATGTCAAAAGCTGGATGGTAAGTAAGCATTTAATTAGTCCATTCAATATGACAATTTCCAGTCAAAAAATATAACATTCCATTAATATCAGTAGCAGTGAAACCTAATGTGTTTTCCCCTAATTCGCTCAGCACTCTGTTTATTACATTTTCCTGGATAAGAATGTTTATTTCTTCATTTGATGCGCCGCCGCAAATCTTCGGATAAATAATGTGTGTAAAATAACTATCTATCAGCGCTAAGAAATAGACGTTTATTTGTTGGGCGACTTCTGAAAACTGGTTCTTATAAAGTTTTTTGTGGTAAGCCTCTTTTGCTCTTAAGGCATATTTTATAAAACTCTGACGGTTACCATTCTCCAGCTTTTTTTCCAAGCCGATTACATCACCGTCAACTTTATTATAGTAATAATTTAATTCCTCTATAAATTCTGTAAGTTGAGGATTATTTTCTTTTTCCAATTCATACTTAGCGTAAAGTGATTGAACTGGAGACACACTGTTGCGAAGGTCGCCGTAATTATAATAACTTTTGTTTCTGTTATGAATTATATCACGAGCAGCTTGGTCTCCACCAACCTCGTTTTCAGACTGGATTACTTTGTTTTCACTCATAAGTGAGGTTTATTTTTTAATGTCACGTCCTGCTTGGTCTCCTCCAACTCTATTATTTTGTTGGTTTACAGTGTTTGATGAATTGTTGTTGGAGTTCTTATGTGAGTTTTTAACAATTCGAAATGCAATCGTGATTCCAGCAAACAGTCCAATGACAGCGAGAATAATAACTGTTAAATTTTGAGAAATAAATTCCATATTTTTTCTTGAAGTTTAAAATTGTTAATAAAATAAAGATTTCAGAGTTTTATCATAAACTCAATGTTTTCACAATAAAAATATCTTAAGAGAGAATCAATTAAAATGTTATTATCTGGATAAAAATCATTATAATTGCCCTGTATTAGAATAAGGTAATTACTAATGACATACTTCTATAACTAATTACTTCTAAAACAGATTGTAAGATAGCTAATAAAAATTATGGGTGAAATATATCAATATCAAACGGATTCGATGGGAACAAATTCTATCAAAATTACTACTGGTAAAATTTATCGAGATAAAGATAACATTGATTTCACTATCCAAATAATAAATTTTCCAAACGGAGCACAAATATCACTAGATGAGGAAGAAGCAAAAAAACTTGCCACTGCTATTTTGGATACGCTTAATGCGGAATAAAGTGCTGGATAGAAGCTCTGCTACTGTTTTACTCCCCAATAAATACTGATATTTTAATTTGGTAAGATTTGAAAATTAAAGACACATTGAGAAGCATTGAAATTGAAAGTGTCCCTGAAAGTGTCCCAAAAACAAAGAGCGCAACTTTCGTTACGCTCAGAGTCAATAAAAATGGTGGCTTGGGACGGAATTGAACCGCCGACACGCGGATTTTCAGTCCGCTGCTCTACCAACTGAGCTACCAAGCCGTTTGCTCTCTTCAAATTTTTAAGAGCAAGTTTGTTAGTGTAAATAAGCGCTTTCTGTATGTCAAATCGGCAGAGAAAAATCGTAAAATTTATTAAAAGTGCTCTCAAAATTGCGATAATCTGTTGACAATAATTGTGATCGGATTATAATCACATTTTAGCAGCCGTTATGCCCATGTCGGTTGCTAAACCTTCCAAATTCCGTTTGATACCTGCCCGTGCCGGTTTGAAAGCCGTCGCTGTCTTCCGGGGACGCAACCTTCAAGCCGGCACAGCTATTTTTAAAAATAAGAACTAAAAATTTGAGGTTTTTTTATTATGAGAAAAATTATTTTATCATTTACAATCGGTCTGTTATTTATATTTAATCTTGCCTGCGGTTCGTCAACGCCGACGACTACTTCAAGTACAAATGCGGCGAGCACGCCGGTTAAGGTTGACGAGAAGGATATTCCGCCCGAGTTTTCAACCAAACCGATTACGCCTTCGGGAAACTCGACGCCAGGAATTCCCGACGAGAAAAATATCGGAAAACCTATACAAAAAGGCGCGACTCCGATTCCTGGTATTCCCAACGAGAAAACGCTTGAAAAACAGTTGAAGGGAGCGCCGACGAATGCAAATGCGTCGAATTCCGCCGCTACGGATGCCAACGCGACGACGAGCGGCGAAGGTCGAACCAAGGCGACGCCACGCAAATTCTAAACAGCATTACATCAAAAAACATAAACGAAAAAGGCGAGCCGAACGCTCGCCCTTTTTTATTTATAAATTTGACACTATTACGCTTCGGCAGCCGCTTCTTTTATCAAACCTAGCTTGAGCTTAACGTCGTGTTCAATACGACCGAACATTTCACGATTGTCTTTAAGCATATTTTTGACGTTTTCGCGTCCCTGTCCGAGCCGCTCGCCCGAATAAGAAAACCATGCGCCGCTCTTTTCGACTACATTATTCGCCACAGCTAGATCGAGCAAATCGCCTTCTTTTGAGATGCCTTCGCCGTACATAATATCGAATTCGCACTCGTGAAACGGCGGCGCGACTTTGTTTTTCACGACTTTAACGCGCGTGCGGTTGCCGACCATTTTATCGCCTTCTTTGATTGCGCCGATGCGCCGGATGTCAATTCTGACGGACGCGTAAAATTTCAGAGCTTTTCCTCCGGTCGTCGTTTCCGGCGAACCGAACATCACGCCGATTTTATCGCGCAGCTGGTTGATGAAAATGAAACAGGTATTGGTGCTCGAAATCGCGCTCGTCAATTTTCTTAACGCTTGCGACATCAGACGCGCCTGCAAACCCATATGCGAGTCGCCCATTTCGCCGTCAATTTCCGCGCGCGGAACCAACGCCGCAACCGAGTCAACGACGATCACGTCAATGCTCGCCGAACGAACGAGAGTTTCCGCAATATCAAGCGCCTGTTCGCCCGAATCCGGCTGCGAAATAAGCAAATCGTCAATGCTTACGCCGAGTTTTTCCGCATATTCCGGGTCCATCGCGTGTTCGGCGTCAATGTACGCCGCGACGCCGCCCACCGCCTGCGCCTGCGCGACGACCTGCAGCGCGAGCGTCGTTTTACCGGAGCTTTCCGGTCCGTAAATTTCAATAATGCGACCGCGAGGCATTCCGCCGACGCCGATTGCCGCGTCCAAACTGATGCAATTGGTCGAAATCGCGCCGACTTCTTCGTGCGGTCGTTCCCCGAGGCGCATAATCGAACCTTTGCCGAATTTTTTCTCGATATTTGCCAAAGCCGATTCTATCGCTTTGCCTTTTGCTTCTGTTGCCATTTTCACTGCTTCTCCAGCCATTTTTATTTGCTCCTTTTTGCGTCCTTTTTATTTTTGTCCTGCAAACTGAAAACAGTTTAGCACAAAAAAGAGCGTTTGTGAAATCTTGTTTCACGAATGAAACAAGATGTTTTTCATTTTTCGTTACTACTCGAATCGAATATTAAAGGTAGTGTAAAAAATAAAGTTGTGCAAGTATTTCCCGCCGCTCGAAACCGAGAAATTCGGCAAAAGCTTTTCGCGCCATCTTCGTTTTTCAGCGCTTTTAATCGAATTTATTCGAGCCTTTGGTTAAATCAAATGAGAAACGTGTAATTAGGCGGCAAAATGTTTATAATATTCTAACCTGTAATCAAAATTAAAATTTGGCTAAAACGTTCAGTCGGTTTATTACGGAAGTTGATTTTTTGTTTAATATTTTTTGTTTAATATTGATATTCGACGAAAAGTTGAAAGTTTCAAAACAATCGCGGCTGAAAATCGTAACACTTAACGAAAAAGATTTATAAGCGCGCAGCAACAAGGCACTCGGAAGGGAAATTATGAATTTTGCCGGTTTTATCGGGCAGGCGCTTGACGACAAATACCAAATCGAGCGCGAATTGGGAAAAGGCGGAATGGGAACGGTTTATCTGGCGACACACGTCGGAACGGGTCGTCCGGTCGCCGTTAAAATCATCGCGCCGCAGTTTATGCAGCGCGACGAATTTGTCGAGCGATTCCGCCGCGAGGCGCGTGCCGCCGGTCGTTTGCGTCATCCGAACGTCGTCAACGTCACCGATTTCGGTTTCGCCGAAACAAAAATCGGGAACGTCGCTTATCTGGTAATGGAATATCTGGACGGCTGCACGCTCGGCGAAATTCTCGAGGAAGAAAAAAAGCTGCCGCTCGCCTGGTCGCTCGATATTATCGAACAGGTCTGCTCGGCGGTTCACGAAGCGCACCGGCAGGGAATTATTCACCGCGATTTGAAGCCGGATAACATCTGGCTGGAACCGAATCAGCGCGGCGGTTATACGGTCAAAGTTCTCGATTTCGGGATCGCCAAACTCGAAGAAGATTTAACGGCGACGGCGGAAAACGTTTCCGCGAACTTTACAGTTTCGCCGCAGCGGATTTCTGCGGGCAGAGCGACGGTTGCGGATTTGGCGCAGGCTGATACGCTCGCCGATAAACGCAACTCAACGAAGTTCGGCGAATCGGCAACAATCGCTTTGGTTCCCGAGTCAAAAACAGTCTTCTCCGAAGCGGGAACAATCGTCAAATCCGACGAATCGGCTGCCGAGGACAAAACCGCTATTTTGCCCGGAAAACAAACGATTGCCGATGTTCAGGCGGATGTCGGAACTCAATTGATTGATTCGCAGCCGGGAACGGATAAAATATCAGAAAAAAATTCTACGGCGGAAAGGTCTTCGTTTAATCAAATCTCGACCAAAGAATTGACGCGCGTCGGCGCGGTTTTAGGAACGCCGCTTTATATGTCGCCCGAACAATGTCGCGGCGAAAAATTAACGGCGCAATCGGATATTTACAGCCTCGGCGTTATCGCATATCAAATGCTTTCGGGCAAAACTCCGTTCAGCGGCGATTATAAAGAAGTAATGGAGGCGCATAAAGATACGCCCGCGCCGCCGCTCGAAGTTAAAAAAGTTCCGAAAAAAGTTAAACGGGTAATTAACTCCGCTTTGTCGAAAAACATCGCTGAGCGCCCGCAGACCGCGCAAGCGTTCGCCGCCGAAATTCGCGCCCGTTCGGAAGGAGTCGGAACGCTTTTTCGCCGTGCGCTGGAAATTTACAGCAAACACCTGCCGAAGTTTCTCGGTTTATCAATTTTGCTATATTTGCCGCTCGCGATCATTACTTTTGTTCAGCTTTTATTAGGTATTTTTTATGTGAGCGAACAAATTAGTAGTTCATACGCTACGGTTTTGTCTGCCGTTTTGAAGCTGGCTTCGACGTTTACGGGAATTTTTTGCGGTTATTTCGTTTTCGGAACGACAACGTGGATTGTCGCGCAAACACTCGCCGTTCCGCTCAGACCTGTTCATTTGCGTCCGGCTTTAAAGGCGATGCGAAAAAAATGGAAGAGTTTGGTCGGAACCGGGGTTTTGACAACTATTTTGTCATTTATCGGGTATATTTTTTGTATAATTCCCGGCGTTGTTTTATCTGTTTTATGGGCTTTGGTCGCGCCGGTCGTAATGATGGAAAATCTGCGCGGCAGAGCGGCTATGAAGCGTTCTACGACTTTGGTAAAACGGTCGCTGAGAACGACGACGGCGGCTGTTTTGATAATGTTTTTCGTGCCTTTTTTTGTTGCCAGCGCAATGGGAGCGATTGCCAGCATAACGGTTAAAGCATTTACCGGCGACGGCACAAAAGTCGAAGAAATCAAAAGCGAAGTTCTAAAAGCGCAGAACGAAAACAAACCGCTTGTAAAAATTGAAGAAACAAACGGAGAAAAGCAAATTGTTTTCGGAGATAAACGATTGACTGTCGAAGGCGAATCGTCCGCTTCAAACAAGTCCGGCAAGCGCTTGCGAGAAGTAGTTCTCGAAGATGCGACTACTATTTTGATGCTCCCGTTTCAAATTCTCATCGCGTCGCTCTGGTCAATCATCGCCGCGCTGCTTTATTTGAAAACAAGACAGGCGGGCGGCGAATCAATGCAGGACTTGCTGGCGCAGTTCGAAGAAGCCGATCAGCCGCGTACAAACTGGCAGCGCCGTGTTCACGAGCGGCTCGAGCAATCGGGAAAATTAACCGGAAGCAGATCCGACTCGATCAGAAGAAGGGATGACTCGGCGACGGAAAATTAACTTTTCTAACGGTATCTTGTGTGCATCCGGGTTTGTTTGCCGTTTCATCTAAAACCGAATTATGAAGTTTTACAGTTTTTTTCTCATAGTTTTCTTTACGCTCACTGTTCAAGGGCAGAGCTTTCACCGCGAATTCATCTTACAAAAAGGCGGAAGCGTCGAGATCATCAATAATTTCGGGCGGATTGACGCATTGGCGGAAAATTCGAGCCTCGAAAATCAAACCGGAGAAACCCCTGCGGAAGGAAGCGGAGGCAAGGTTGCGGTTACTGCCAATTCAGACAAATCTTTAAGCGAAAGCGAGATAAAAATTGACAATGCGAATGGAAAAATTCGTATAGAAATCGTGCCGACGGACGCGAAAAGAAGAGTTGATTTGTCGGTGTATTTGCCGGAGCGAATTCGCTTAAAGATGCAGACGAATGCGGGCGAGGCGAAAGTTTCCGGGAATTTTGAATCAATCGAAGTCCGAACCGAAACCGGAACGATTGCCGCCGACGTGCCGCTCGAAAACGTAAAATACGATTTCGTCTGGACGGAATCGCGACCGAGATTTTTGAGCGATGTCGAGCTCGAAAAGGTAAAAGAAAAATCTGCCGGGAAATTCGTTATCAGCGGCAAAATTACAGAAGAAGAGGCGAAAAGGAAAAAAAGAGAAGAAGATAACGGCGAAATTCCCGATAATTCCGAAAATGCGGATGATACAAACGATAAGCAAAACGGCGATAAAAAGAAAAAAACAAAAACCAAAGAGCAAAAGCCGCAAACCGTTTCGTTAAATTTCACAACCGCCCGCGGAATCATTTTGCTGAACGTTCCGCCGAACGAAGTTTCATCGGATTTGCGCGAAAGACCTTTGACCGAAGCCGCTAAAGCCGTCATTCGCAGCGGCGATTCGCTTTTGATGGAAGCGATCCGCCGGGCAAGCCCGAAATATTTCGGCGATTACGCGAAAACTTTGCCGCCGTCGAAACGCGAGCCGACTTTAACCGAAAGAAAAAATGAACCCAATACGCCCGGTTCAAATCTAAAAAGAGTTCTGGTGCGAGTTACAGACATAAATAATCGCGCCATTGCAGACTTAAAAAAAGAAGATTTTGAAGTCAGGGAAGCGGGCGAACCGCGCGAGATTTTGTCGGTCGTGCCGACGACCGCGCCGTTTAATCTCGTCTTGCTGCTCGACGTTTCGGGCAGCGTTGACAATTACGTTAATTTTATCCGCAAAGCCGCAAGAAATTTCGTTAATACGGTCGAACCGAAAGATAAAATCGCCATCGTCATTTTTAACGAAGATGTCGAAGTCATCTCGAATTTTACGACCGATAAAGTCAAACTTTCCGAATCGCTCGACACGTTTGACGCGGGCGGACCGACCGCTTTTTACGATGCGCTCGCTTTTTCTTTAGCCGATATTCTGCGCCCGCTCAAAGGCGAGCGAACTGCCATCGTCGCGCTGACCGACGGCGACGATAATCGTTCGTTTCTGCCGTTCGACAGCTTGCTCGGCTCGATACAGGAAAGCGGCGCGCTCATATATCCGCTTTACGTGCCGTCGGCTTTAATCGCGGCTTCGGCAAATAATAACCCGAATCAAACCGTTGACCCGCTTCGCACGCGTTATATGGGTTTGACTTCAAAAGCCGAAGGCGAAGGCGAACGTTTGGCAAAGGTTTCCGGCGGCGTTTATTACCCGATAACGCAGTTGAACGAAATTCAAAAAGCATACGACGATATCGTCGTTCAGCTTCGCACCGCTTACACAGTAACTTTTCGCTCGGACTTGCCGGAAACGAATGATAAAACGACCGCTTCGCCGCGTTTAAAGGTGCGAGTCAAACGCGACAATTCCTTCGTCAAACTCGGCTCGGTCGTAACGGTTCCTGAAAAAAAAACTTCTGAATTGAAGCGAGATAATTATCCGCAAAGTTCGCGAAGCGAAAACAGGGAATTGACGGAAGATTTCGTAAACGTTTCTTTGAAAAATTCTCATTCCAATTTTGCGAGCTTGGCGTTTTCACGAGAGAACATTTTTCAAAACGCAAATTATTCCGCAGCCGCTCCGCTTTTTTTTTCTGAAAATCAAGCCGGCGAGATTTCCGCCGATGTAACGAAAGTCGTTTACAAGCAATTCGTTAATGACGTTTTGCGCGAATCGAAGCTCGAAAATTTCGACGTGAACAAAGCGCCGAGCGCGTTTTTATTAACGAGCAACAAAGAACAAATCGCCGTCAGTCGCTGGATTTCGCCGAAACGAACACGCTCGTATCCGTACGAAAGAGTTTACGATACGCTCGCGCACAACGGCAGAAAAGCGGCGATAATTCCGGTCGTCAAAGACGAAGGCTTGGGCGGCGACCGCGATTTTTTGCAGTGGGACACAATCTCGCTTTTGAGTCTTTTAGACGTTCATGTGATTCTGGCTTATTACGGCGAAGCCGAGAAAAACACGCGCCGCGCCGATCAAATCACTTCGCAAAAACTCGATAATAATTACATTTTGTCGCGACTAAATGAAGTATTTAACTTTAAAGGAACGGCGCGCGAATGGAACGAGCGCGAAACGAAACAATTAAAATTCGTTTACGAAAAAGCGCGCGCGGCTTACCGCGAAATATCGAAAAATACTAAAACGTATCTGCACAACGAAGACGCTCTCAATGAACTGATAAAATACGCCGAAACTCCGCAAAAATTTATCGAATTTTCCAGAAACAAATCGCAAAACGCGCAAGCTCGCGAATTTTTAACTCTGCAGCCGAAAGAAGCGCTTTCGACCGACACGAAAGCTAAAGTGACGATTAACAACGCGCTTTTCGGCAGATATTTTTTCACCTGCGACGAAACGCGCATAGCCGACAAAACCATCTATCTTATCGAAGCGAAACACAGCGTTCGAGGAGTAATGCCGAGCCGCAATGACATTAAGGACGGTTTTATAAAAATGATGCTTTATACGAATTTGAGCAACGTAAAAGTAAACGCGAAACCTTATAACTTAAAAGTTCAAATTCGCTTAACCGCCAATAAGCTAAACGGTTCTATAACTTCTGACGCTAAAGAAGAGGAAACAGACAAATTTTTTTCCGAAAATTCATTTGATACGGCGAATAAAAATTTCGTCAAAAAAATCTTTCAGGAAGCGCGCGAAAACAAATTCACGATAATTTTAGAACACGCCGAAACCGCCGGATGAAGTCTTCACTTTTACAATCACTTTTCGACGAAGAAGAAAAGCGACCTTTAACGGTCTCCGAAGTCAATTCGCACGTCAGGCGCGAAATTGAACGCGCTTTTTCTTCGGTCTGGATCGAAGCGGAAATCGTCAATTTCGCCGCGGCGGGTTCGGGACATTGGTATTTTTCTTTGCACGACGGACACGCGCAGCTCAAAGCGGCTTGTTATCGCGGGTCGAATTGGAAGATAAAGTTTCAACCCTTCGACGGATTGCAGGTTCGCGTTCGCGGTCGTTTGAGCGTTTACGAACCGAAAGGCGAATACCAATTGCTCGTCGAATCGCTCGAACCGGTTGGCGAAGGCGCTCTGAAAGTCGCGTTCGAGCAGATAAAACTAAAGCTCGCCAAAGAAAGGCTTTTCGACGAAGAATTAAAACGACCTTTGCCGCTTTTGCCGAAACGCGTCGGCGTCGTGACGAGTCCGAACGGCGCTGCGTTTCACGATATTCTGCACGTTTTGTCGCGGCGCACGAAAACTGTCAGCATCGTTTTGATTCCGACGCGCGTGCAGGGCGAAACAGCGGGCGAAGAAATTCGTCAGGCGATTCTGAACGCGAACGATTTTAATTTGAACGCGCCGGAAAAAGATAAGATTGATGTTTTAATCGTCGGTCGCGGCGGCGGTTCGAGCGAGGATTTGTGGGCGTTCAACGAAGAGCGTCTGGCGCGAGCGATTCGGGCTTCAAAAATTCCTGTAATTTCCGCCGTCGGACACGAAATAGATTATACGATTGCCGATTTCGTCGCCGACCGGCGTGCGGCGACGCCTTCGGCGGCGGCTGAAATCGTTGCCGAATCCGAAGATCAGATCGAAGCTTTCATCGCGCAGCGAACGCAGGATTTGTTTCAACTGATTGATTACAAACTTTTGCAATCTCGCTCGGATTTGCAGGAACTTGCGCTTTCGCCGGTTTTTGTCGAGTTTCCGCAGAAAATAAAGGATTGGCACTATGAAATCGAAGATTTGCAGATGCGGCTCGAAGACGCTTTCGCCGATAAATTACAAGTCGCCGGAAATCGGCTCGAAAAAGTTATTTCACAACTTTCGCCGCTTCGTTTGGCATCGAAAGTCTCGGCTGAAAAAACCAAACTCGCTCTTTTACATCAGCGTCAGATTTCCGCCGTCAAAAAAGCGATTGACGCCAAGGACGAACGTTTGAAAATCGAAATGGCATCGCTCGACGCGCTTTCGCCTTTGTCGGTTTTGCGGCGCGGTTTTTCCATTGCGGAAAATGAAAAAGGCGAAATTTTGCGAAGCTCGGCAGACGTAAAAATAAATGAGACCGTGAAAATTCGTCTGGCAAAAGGTAAGATTGAAGCGAGAGTTGTGAAAACGGAAGATTAAAAACTTCCGAGCGTTAAAAAGCGGCAGCCGTCAACTCGAAAGGCTGATAATTCAGAGGCATTTCTGCTTTTTCGCGGCTCGCGCCTTTGGGTTAAAAATAAAAGAATGTCGAAAATTGTTGTAAATTTAGAAGATCAATCAATACCGAAAAAGCAAAGCAATGCTCTAAGCTTCGGCGAGTATCAAAAACCGAAAGCGAAAAGCAAATTTCTAAAAGTCATCGGCATTTTAGCCGCTTCGCTCGGATTGATTTTGCTGATCGCCGCGCTCGGCGCTTATTTTTACTGGCTGAGCTACAGAGATACGCCGCAGTATTCGCTCGCGCTTTTGATTGATGCGGCGCGACGCGACGATCAACAGGCGGTTGATCGGCTAGTTGATACAAACGCGGTCGTTGACGATTTTATGCCGCAAATAACGGATAAAGCCGTCGAGCTTTACGGGCGCGGACTTCCGCCGCAGGCGATTGCAAAAGTTTCGCGTGTCGCCGCCCCGCTTTTGCCCGCCGTCAAAGATCGCGCCAGAGCCGAGCTGCCGCGTGTTATTCGCGAAAAAACCGAAAAGTTTAATAATATTCCGTTCGTCGCGATTGTTCTCGGCGCTGACAAATATTTGGAAATTAACGAAGAAAAAGAATCCGCTTCGGTTAAAAGCAAAATTGCCGACCGACCGCTCGAATTAAAAATGAAACGCAACGGAGACAAATGGCAAGTCGTCGGCGTGGAAGACGAGCAGCTCGCAACGCAAATCGCACAGAAAATCGGTCAGGAAATTATCGCTGTCGCAACAAAAGGCGGCAATTCCGGGCGAAGTTTAGGCGTAAATAATTTACAGGATTTGTTGAAACAAGCGGAAGATATTTTGAAGTGAGAAATCAGAAATGAAAAGTGAAAATATTTTTATTCTGCTTTTTAGTTCTTGTTTTTCATTTCTTACAAGTCTTGGTCGTAAATTTCATTTATGAACGGAAAATCGAAATCATTTGAAGCGTCGCTCGGCGAACTCGAAAAAATCGTGCGCAAACTAGAAGACGGCGATTTGTCGCTCGAAGAAAGTTTGAAGCTGTTTGAAGACGGCGTGAAACTGTCGCGTGAATGTCAGGAACGCCTTAATCAATCCGAGCGGCGAATCGAAATTTTGCTGAAAGACGCGAGCGGTAGTTTGTCCCTGCAAAATCTTTCGCCCGAAGAGCTCGGCGAAGAGCGGCAGCCGAAAGTTAAAAAAAGAATAGTTTTCGACAGCGACGATGACGAAACTCCGTTTTGATTGATAAAAACCTGTAATCTCAGTAAAAAAAGGAGCGCGAATTTTATCCGGTTTGGAAAATAAAATTCGCGCTCCTTTTTTCGCCTGTTAAAAATAAAAAAGCATTATAAAAAAAGATTGGTTTTAGCTTTTTCCGCAAATTCTTTAAAAATTTCTGACTTAATCAAGTTCTCGGTTGCTGAAAGCTGGCTTTTGTTGCGGGTTCGCCGCCGGTCATTTGAAGCGCGACGATCATTCTTCGCGCTTCGAGCGTTAATTTCGGCAAACGCCAGCCGAAAAATATCGAACCGGCGATACAAGCCGCGCCGCCGAAAGCGACTGTCAAGGGCGCACCGACGACGCCCGCCAGAGAACCGGCGAGAAGAGCGCCTATCGGAGCCATTCCCATAAACATCATCGAGTAAACCGCCATTACGCGCCCGCGCAGTTCGTCGGGCACCATCGTTTGAATCAATGTGTTCGACGAAGACATTTGCAGCATCATCGAAAATCCGATGGGTATGAGCAAAACAAGCGAAAGCCAGAACGAGCGAGACAATGAAAATAAAATCAGAAACGTGCCGAAAACGCCGGACGAAACCGCAACCCACAAACCCAAGCCTTTGACGCTTTTTCTCGAAGCCAGCGTTAAAGCGGCAATCAGCGCGCCGGTTCCGCTCGCGCCCATCAGCATTCCTAACCCTTGAACTCCGCCCTGCAAAATCTGGTCGGCGAAAATCGGCATCAAAACCGTGTAAGGCATTCCCATCAAACTCACCAGTCCGAGAAGCAAAAGCAATGCACGCACCGGCTTTGTTTCGGCGACGAACGAAAATCCTTCTTTGATTTTTTCGAGAGCGGAACCGGCGGTTTGACGAATTTCCTTGTGTTCGATGCGCATTAAAACGAGACCGAATATAACGGAGATGTAGCTTGCGGCGTTTCCGAGAAAACACCAGCCTTCGCCGACCGTAGCGACTAAAATTCCGGCGATTGCCGGACCGATGATGCGCGCGCCGTTGAACATCGAAGAATTGAGCGCAATGGCGTTGAGCAAATCTTCCTTTCCGACCATTTCGACGACAAAAGACTGGCGCGTCGGAATGTCGAAAGCATTTATCACCCCCGAAAACGAAGCGATGACGAACAAATGCCACACCTGCACGAAACCCGTGAGCGTGAGAGTCGCCAGAAAAAAGGCGTTCATCATCAGGCAAGTCTGCGTCGTGATTAAAATTTTGCGGCGGTCGTATTTGTCGGCGAGGGCGCCGCCGAACGAAGTGAGCAAAAATACCGGAAATTGAGAAGCGAATCCGATCAGCCCGAGCAGCATTACCGAGCCTGTGAGATGGTAAACGAGCCAGCTTTGCGCTACCGACTGCATCCACATTCCGGTCAGCGAAATGATTTGTCCCGTGAAAAATAAACGAAAATTTCGGTATTTGAGCGCCCGAAAGGTGTTGGATATTTTCTCTCGAAATCCGCCCGAAGATTGTTCGCCTGCTGCTTCCGGCGATTGATTTTGTAAATTGGTTTCTGCTTTCATTCCCTTGCTCGTTACATTTAAAACATAGCAATTTCAAAGCTAAACCGTAAATACGAAAATTCAATCTTTCAGGCTCAAAACCTTTTCGATAAATGACGTTTTAGAATCGGTGTAAGCCGCGCGATTATGTTCAAACTGCAAGGCTAGATTTCTTTTTAGACTCGCGTATTCATCCCGCAAATCAGCGTTCTCGCACAAACGATTGCGAAAATTTATGTAATTCTTCCAGAGGTTTCCTTCATATTCGACGAAATGCAGATGAAACAGTCGCGGATTACCTTTGCCGAAATAATATCGTTCTGAAATGCCGTTTTCGCCTTTGTATTCGTAGCCGATGGATTCGAGCGGCGAGATGCAAAACGAAACATTTCCCAACTTTTTCGCTCCTATAACTATGTCTATTACCGGTTTGGCGATCAAGCCTTCGACGGAAGTGCTGCCGATATGTTGAACGTCGGCGATATACTCGCAGATCAGCCCGCGCAAAACTTTCGCTTCTGCGGCGTATATTCTTTGCCAATCGGAATTGTATTCGGCTAATTTAACGATGCCTTGCGGCAATCCGATCATAAAAATAAATAAAAAAGGCGGGAATTTATTCTCGCCTTAAAGCATTTGATTCTTGTGTTTTACTGTTTTGCCGGTTTTTTCTTTTGCAGCAGATCGCAAACCTGATAAGCCCCGGTCGGATCAATCGCCGTTTTGCCGAGTTCTATGTGCTGTATTTTTCCTTCTTTATCTACGACGAATGTCGCGCGTGTAGCGTAGCCGGATTCTTCGTTGTAAATGCCGTATTCTTTGACCGCTTTTCTTTTCCAATCGCTCAAAAGCGGGAATTTTACGCCGATGTCCTGAGCGAAGCGTTTGTTCGCAGCGAAGCTGTCCATACTGATTCCCAAAACTTGCGTGTTCGCAGCGTCGAATTTGGCAATATCAGCCTGATATGCCTGAAGCTGTTTCGTTCAGCCGCCCGTAAACGCGAGAACATAGAACGCCAGCACGACCGATTTTTTCCCTTTGAAATCGGAAAGTTTGACAGTATTTCCGTCCGTATCGTTCAGAATTAACTCCGGCGCTTGATCGCCGACTTTCAGATGCGTTGACGGCGGTTTCGGAGCGCCTTGAGCGAAAGCCGAAACGGCAAAAACAACCGTCGAAAGAATAATTAAAACAATTGTTTTTATGTTGATTTTCATAATGATGAATTATCGCGCCGAGCGAAAAAAGAATCAAGGCTTTAAAATAAAAAAGGCGGACATTAAATCCGCCTTTCGATAAATCACAAAAGTTTGTTTAGTCGCGCGAACTGAAAATACTCAAAATGTACCAGAACAGCAGAGCGATTGCCGCAAAAAGCGTCAGCGAAGCCGCGACGTGCTGCGTCGGCTGATAACGGTGCATCACGTTCGACGTTTCATAAAGAATCGCCGTTCCCGCGAAAGCGACCATTACGAAGGCAAACAAACTGCCTAAACTGAAACCAAACAAAATGCTCGCGACAATGAATCCAAGCGCTACAAAACCGCCGATGGCTATAATCGGACCTAAAAATGAGAAATCCTGCCGCGTTAAGAAAACAACCGACGTAATGCCGAGAAACAAACCGAGCGTGACGATTCCGGCTTTAACAATCACGTCTCCGCCGCCGAAACTCGCTGCGATAAACATCATCGGTACAAAGATAATTGCTTCTGCAACGATGTAAAGCGCAAGTCCGGCATACTGCATTCCTTTTGAAGTTTGCGAATTTGCCCAGTTGCTCGCCAGAAAAGATACGCCCATAAAAGCGCCCAGCACAATAAGCCAGGACATCGAACCGCCGAGGCGAAGCACCGACATAATCGAATATGCCGCGCCGGATGCGAACAAAAACGCTTCGAGCGCGACGAACGCCAAAATCGCCACCGCTAAATGAAGATATGTGTTGCGGATAAACCTTGCGCGTTCTTCAGGCAAGGCATTTGCCGCCGAATTATTGCCGAATGTAGTTTCGTATGTGTTCATATTTCTTTTTTTCTTTTTTCTTTTTAGTTTTCTCCTTTCAAAAAAACTTATTTTTTAGATGCAAAAAACCAATAAAAATCTGTCCCGTCTATTATTCTAACCGAAACGGTTAATGAAATAAATAACTTGTTATTTTTTTTATTCGGCGTTATCTTTGGGCGCGTATGAAAAAATATTTTTTTATAGTTGTGCTTTTTACGTTATTTTTCGCGCAGAGCACGTTCGCTCAAAAAACATTTTTGCTAAAAGGCGCTTCAAAAACCTACGACGTAAAAATCACAATCGCCAAATGTGAAAAAGACATTTGCGAAGGCAAGGCGACTGTCTTTTTGATGAAGAAGAATCAAACAACTCCGTTTCAAACCGTTCGGATGCCGAATCTTTACCTCGAACTCGGAGATGATCGAAAGCCGACGGCGAATTTAATCGAGCTTTACGGAATGAACAACAGCGGCGTTGTTTTCGAGGATTTTAATTTTGACGGCGCGGACGATCTCGCCCTGCGAAACGGCAACGAAGGCGCTTACGGCGGACCTTCTTACGATATTTTACTGTTTTCAAAAGCGAGAAATAATTTTCTCATCAATCGTGAACTGTCAGAACTGGCGAGCAGTAATTTGGGATTATTTGACGTTGATAAAAAGAATAAGACGATTGAAACTTTTACGAAAAGCGGCTGCTGCTGGCATCAAACGACGCGTTACCGCGTCATCAATAATCGTCCGAAAAAGGTTTACGCCTTTACTGAAGACGCAACCGCCGCGAATGATAAAGTTATATTGACCACGGAAACTCTCAACGCCGGAAAATGGCGCAAAACGAAAAAGACGGTTTTAAGGAAAGACTATTACAATGAACAACAATAAAAAAGGCGACTCGTTTAAGAGCCGCCCTTCGTTTATTTTGTCGGTTTCAATTTAATAATTCAGCCGGAGAAACTGCATATATTGACTGGAGCATTTCGCTTTTCACCGTCAACATCCGCTTTGTCGTCAACGCTTCGTTACCATCAAAATCCGAATTTTTTGTGACCGCATCGGTCTTTTCTGCCGGCTTGCCGTTTCGGGCTTACCGGCTGGTAAAGTCCGGCGGTGTTTCGATTGAATTTTTTATCATATAATCTATCACCTCCGAAACTTAGACTACATAAAACAAAACCGGGTTGTCAAACTTTTCATCGCTCACAAATAAATTACTTTGTGCAATTTAAGAATCAATTCAACAAAACTTCCTTGTTTTCAGCATGATTGAAAAACATTTTCGCTTGATTTCAAATAACAAAAACTTAAAGTTTGTTTGAAAAGAAATTATTGTCTACAAAAGGCGCGAAACAAACGAAAAATCAAAACAAATTTCTATGTTGCCTTATTTTTCGTGTTTTTCGTGTTTTTCGTAGGAAAAGACAGTTTTCTGATAGCTTCATAGAGATTCGTTATACCGTTAGCGAATATATATTTATTTTCTGATTACGCGAATAATTTCCGACGGAGCGCTTTCCGTTCTCGTCGAATCAACGGCACGAACGTAATAAAAATAAATCTCGCCCGATTGAACGCCTTCATCCTTAAATTCCGTCGTCGGCAAAGGTTCGGTATTGCGCCGTTCCCATTTATCGAGCGGCACGTCCTTGTCTGCCGAGCGATAAATGTTGTAACCGGCGAAATCAGCGAGCGGATTTTGCGAAAAAGTGTTTCCGGCATGATCTGTAAAACTCGTTTTCGGCGTGATCGGCACGCTTTCATTGCCTTGCGCGTCAACCTGCGTGAGTTTGTAAAAATAACGCTGCCCGACTTCGGCAGCAGGATCGTTGAAATTTCCTTCCTGAATCGGCTCGTCCGTCAATCTTTCCCAGAATATAAAAGGCAGATTTTCGTTAATCGAGCGGTAAACGTGAAAACCGATGTATTTCTTTTCGATTTTTTGCAGAAGTTTCTGCTTTTTCTTATTTTTATTTTTGATTTTCATAGCTGTATCCGATTATCAAAATCTTATGCGTTTATCAAAGTTTAATGAAGCGTAATTGATTTACAAAATACAAAAAGCGACTCTTTTGAATCGCTTGTTTCGTTAATTTACAACAAAATCGTCGCACACCGAACTTACTGCGCAACCGAATTAAATTTCACTGGCTTTTTCAAGAATTACTCTTTCTAAATTTTCGTTAACCCGAAAAATCGAACGCTGTTTATTTACCACACGTCGTTATTAATTAAATCTTCAAACGCGTCGCGCTTTCTGATCAATTCGACCTCGCCGTTTTCCTTTATTAAAACCATCGCCGGTAAAAGTCGCCCGTTATATTGAGACATCTGCGCGATGGAATACGCGCCGCAATTTAATAATGCTAAGACTTCATTCAGGCGAACGTTTTCGGGAAGCAAACGATAATCCGGCAAACGCCGTTCGCCTTCGATGTCAAAATAAACGTCGCCGCCGTCGCACAAAGGTCCGGCGAGTTTATATGGAAAATTGTGCGCTTCGCCGGCGCGTTCGGCGCTGATGAGATGGTAATACCATTTGTAAGTTTCCATCGAAAGCAGAATATTAAAGCCCGCATCGGTGAGAAGCCAGGAATCGGTGGAAAGCGGAAAGCGGAAAGTGGAAAATAAAGAATTTTCTACATTGCTTTTTTCATTTGTCAGTATCGAATCCGTCGGTTCTTCCTTTGATTTTCCATTCTCCAATGGTCGTTCTTTAATATTGCGAACTGTGGTCAAACAAACGCCCGTATCGGAAATAACGCTTCTGCCGGGTTCTAAAAGTAATGTGAGATTTTCCAGAAGATGCGCGGCGTCGGCTGCGACGGCGGCTTTTTTTACGACGCGCCAGGCGTTTTCAATCGCGTCAGCTGGTTCGAAATCGGCGGCGAACATTTCGCGCTTTTCCTGCGGAAAGTCCACGGCGTGCGAATTATCGCGCAAATAATTGACCGGAAAGCCGCCGCCCAGGTTTATGTGCGCGAGACGCGTGCCGGTTTCTTTGAAAATCTGCACGAGATTTTCAAAAAGCATCTGAAAAGCATCGGAATACGGCGCTGTCTCGGGATTTTGCGAGCCGATGTGCAGATGAATTCCGGCGAGATTCAGAAAGCTCGAATCTTTATAAGTGTGAAAAGCCGATAAAGCCTCGGCGGGCATCATTCCGAATTTGGAAGTCAAAAGCGCCGTCTGCAAACCCGAGTGCGTCTTAGTTTCAATTTCGGGAACGAGGCGCAAAGAAACGTTCGCGCGTTTGTTCAAACGACGCGCCGTTTCTTCGATCAGAGACAGTTCGAGCAGGGAATCAACCTGTATCGCGTATATTTCAGCGTTGATGGCGTCTTCGAGTTCCCATATTTCTTTGCTTGTTCCATTGAAAATAATCTGCTCGCCCGTAAAACCGGCTTTTAAAGCTTTCCATAGCTCGCCGCCGGAATTGACTTCCAAATCCGCGCTAGCTTCTTTGACGACGCGCAAAATCGCCATATTCGAGTTGGCTTTGGCAGCGTAACAAATTTTCAAAGGACATTCGATATAGTTTTCTACCCGCCGCAAGCGGGCGATGTTTTGTTTTATACGCGTTTCACTGAAAACGAAAAGCGGCGTGCCGTATCGTTCGGCTAGTTCGACAGCTGACGCTCCGCCGACGTGCAGTTGATTATTTTTTACTTCGAGAAAGTTTTCAATCGTCCAATCGGGATTCATAAAGAAATTATCAATTTAAAAAAGAAAATCGGCAATTACGCCAATTTTTCTTTCGTTTCTAAAGTTTACTGAACTTTATTTTTCTAAAGCGAATTACTTTATAAGATTTATAACCACAAATTTTGAAAGCCAACGCGAATGTTTGAATTGAAAAAACATCTCGATAAACAATCATTACCATTACTTGTTTACCCGTTAAAATTTTTGTGGTTTATAATCCTTTGCAAACCTATAAAACTCGTAAGCGGCGAATAATGCCTTTTATTCGGCGCGATTGAGTGATAAACCCGTTCCGCGTTCATAACTGCCGACGGTAATCGGCATCTTTCCTTTGAAATCTATTTTACCGGTTAAAGCGTTGCCGGTCGCGCGCTGCAAAGATGTCATATCGCCGTAAGAAACGATGTAAGTTTTCATTTCGGGAAAACCGCGCAGCAAGTATGGATTGCCGAAAGCTGCGGAAATTACTTTCGCATTGCTTGCCAGGGCTTCGCGCAAAACCTTTTCGCCGGATGCGGGCAAGCCGATTGAGTTTTTTGCTCCCGAACGAACTCGCCCGTAAAGACCCGCGATGACGATTTCGGAAGATTTTACTTTGGCGATTGCGTCGGCGATTTCCTTTTCCGTAGCTCGTTCGTCAATAACGACTCTTTCGACCTTCAATCCATTTTGCCTGAGCGTCGTCGTTAATGTATTGCCCACGTAATTTCGGTCTTCGCCGTTGGTGATGCACAAAACCAGCGCTTTCGCTCCGTTTTTTAGCGGCAGAACGTTTTCTTCGGCTTTGACGAGCGTGATGGCGTTCTGCGCGATTTCGTCGGTTAATTGCCGCGTCGCACTGCTTGAAACTGTTGTGTCAATCGCTTCAATCGGCGTTATCTTCTTTTCGCTCAAACCGAGCTTATATTTCCACGCCAGAATTTTTCGTACCGATTGGTCGAGCCGTTCTTCGGTGATTCTGCCCGATTGAACAGCCTCGCGTACGCCTTTTATCGCAGCATCCGCATTCGCCGGTTTCAAAAGCACGTCGTTTCCCGCCATAATCGCGCGAGCCGAGCCTTCTTCCTGTGTGAAATAAAGCGTCAAACCGCTCATATCCATCGCGTCGGTAACGATCAAGCCGTCGAAATTCATATCGTTTCTCAAAATGCCGGTCACAATATCTTTTGAAAGCGTCGCCGGCATCGTCGTTCCTTCGGTGATAACTTCCGAATCGGCGTAGGAGGGTTTTATTGATTGTTTAAGCGGCTCAACTTTCGTGTTATCGAGCTTCGGCATCGAAATATGAGAAATCATCACCGAACCGATTCCCGCATTTATCAAAGCTCGGAACGGAGCGAACTCGGTACGTTCCAAACGTTCGCGCGAGTAATCAATTACAGGCAATCCGCGATGCGAATCAACCGCCGTATCGCCGTGACCGGGAAAATGCTTCGCCGTCGCCAGCACGTTTTCGCTTTGCAAGCCTTCGGTGAAAGCCGCGGCAAAACGCGACACGTCTCCAACGTTTTCTCCGTAGCTGCGAACGTTGATAACCGGATTGTCGGCGTTGTTGTTCACATCAACGACCGGAGCGAAAACTTGATGAACGCCCAAAGCTTTTGATTCACGCCCGACAATCGCGCCTTGACGACGCGCAAAATCAGGATTTCCAGTTGCCGCAATCGCCATATTCCAGGGGAAATTTACTGTGTCGGGAAAACGCATCCCCACGCCGGTTTCAAAATCGCCTGAAATCAAAAGCGGAATCTTTGCCTCCGCCTGCATTCGATTAACGAGATGAACCGTATCGTAAACGCCGCCGACAAAAACGATTATTCCGCCGACTTTGTTTTCCACGATTTGCCGCTTCAGTTCCTTGTATTCGTTGCTGTCCTGGCTTAGAAACTGGGCGTTGATCCCGATGTGAACGAGCTGTCCGATCTTCTCGTCGAGTGTCATTTTCTTGAGCTGCTTATCAGCCCATTTATAAGCCTTTTCATCCGGGCGGTATTTCGCGCCCGGCGAGGCATGAATCGAAAAAGGAACGACGAGCTGAATACAAACAAAAAAGAAAATTGAAGCGAATAATTTACTCATGATTATAAATAAAACAAAATTGATAGAAAAAACTAATGGATAAATCCGCGTATTTTCCCGTTTACTATAATTTTAACCGATCAAACCGAATGAGAAAACAGCCGATTACATATTGCGTAATTCCTGCTCTTTTCCGTTGAAAATCAAACTTGCCAGCCAGGCGACGAAGAATGTCGTCAAACTGCCGATCAAAACGTACCAAGTCCAGGCAATCGGCGTAAGAAATTTGATGCAGAGCATCAGCAAAATGCTTGCCGTCATTCCGACGAGCGCCGGAGTTTGCGAAACTTTTTTCAAAAATGTGCCGACGAGAAAAACTCCGAGTACCGGTCCGTTGATCAGTGAAGCTATCGAAAGCGCCTGATCGAGAGCCGAGCGGTTCTGCTTCATCACCGCTAAAGCGACGGCGATTTGAACGATGCCGAAAAGCAGCGTCAGCCAATGTGAAACCTTTAAATAATGCTTATCGGTCAGATTCTGACGAAAAGGTTTGTATAAATCATTGACGAAGGTTGCGGCAATCGAATTGAGCGAAGACGAAAGCGCCGCCGCGAAAATCGCCGCGACGACCAAACCGCTCAAACCCGAGGGCATATGTTTCGTAATAAAGTCCGGAAACACCTGGTCGCCGCCCGCGAATGGAAAAGTTGCCGGAACGCCCGAACCCGCGACGCCCGCATTGGCGTATTCAGGCGCATTGAACGGGGCGTAAAAAGCGAAAAGCAGCACTCCGATAAAAAGAAATCCGATGAATTGCCCGAGAACGACGGCGCCGCTCGACAGCAACGCCAGCGAAGCGCGGCTCGGCTTGTCGGTGCAGAGATAACGCTGAACGAGGTATTGATCGGTTCCGTGCGTGGACATCGTTAAAAAACAGCCGCCGATAAGTCCCGCCCAAAACGTATAGGTTTTTGTAAAATCGAGCGAAAAATCGAAAAGTTGAAATTTATCGTATTGCGCGCCGATTTCCAGAATGCGCGGCATTCCGCCTTCGACCTGATTGAAAATGACGACTGCCGCGGCAATCGCGCCGCCGATGTATATTCCGAGTTGGACTACTTCGACCCAAATTACGGCTTCCATTCCGCCGTAATAAGTGAAGATAATCATAATCACGCCGAGCAGAACGATTGAACCGATTATTACGGTGTTAACGTCGGCACCCGGCTGAAAAGCGACGTAAACGGCGGCTAAAACAATCGCCGTTAAAAGAAGACGGATGCCGTCGGCAATGTTGCGCATCACGACGAAAAGCGCTGACGCCAGCATTTTTACTTTCGAACCGAATCTTTGACCTAAAAGCTGATAAACCGTTTGCAATTCGCCGCGAAAATACATCGGAATAAACAAAAGTGAGATTACTATACGCCCCAGCATATACCCGAAAACGAGCTGAAGAAACTGGAAATTCCCATTTCTCGCAAACGCGATTCCGGGCACCGAAATAAACGTAATCGTCGAAGTTTCGGTCGCAACAATCGAAGCGGCAATCGCCCACCACGGAACGCTTCGGTCGCCGACAAAGTAATCTTCGGTCGTTTCCTGCTTGCCCGAAAACCAAACGCCGAATAACGTAACTCCGATCAAGTAGCCGAAAATGATGATTAAGTCTATTGCTTGCATAGCTTGAAATAAATACAAAATTGTTTAGCGAAAGATTCTTTCAACCTCGCGCTAAACAATTTCTCCTTAGAATTTGTTCAAAGTCCTTAATCTACCGCAAAACTGATATTGACGACCGCCGTCACGTCTTTATCAATCGTCGTCGTATCACTGATGCCCGCATCGGAAACTTCGGTCGAATCCGCCGCCGTTATTTGCATTACGCCCATTCGCGCCGAACGCACCGAACCGATTTTGTTGCCCGTGCTCTCGGCAATTTTTTCGGCGCGGGTTTTGGCGTCTTTTGCCGCTTCGCCGAGCATTTCGATCTTCAAATCGCCGAGCTGGGTGTAATAATACTGCGGCGAATTGGATTCGATTAAAATTCCTTGATTGATCAGCTCGGTCGCTTCGCGGGCGATCTGCGAGATTTTATCAACTTCATTTGATCGAACTTCTACTTGCTGCCGCAATGAATAACCGGTGATTTCCGCCGTTTCGCCGCCGTTCTCATCTTGCTTTCTCAGCGTCGTCGTCGAAATCGAAGAAATCGTGATCTGGTTTTCGGCGATTCCTTTGCTTATCAAATACTGTCTGACGCGCGGAATGCTTTCGGAAAGCGAGCGGTAAGCGTCGGCTAATTGCGGCGCTTGATAAGTGATGCCCGCGCTCCAGACAACCAGATCGGATTTTATGCGTTTGCGCGCCGAACCGGTCACCGTTACTGCTTCATCGCCCTTTTTCGTCTTGGTGTAAAACCAGCCGAGAACAAAAGAAGAACACACCAAACCGAGCGCTAATGCCACTCCCGCATTAAGCCAATAATTATTTTTTTCTCCGTTCATTTTAAGCCTCCTTATAGCTTGAAAAATGAACGAAAAAAAACTTTGTTTTTGCAGCCCGGGAGCAAAGATTTTGACTGCAAACTGCTTTATTTTTCAACAGCCAGTGATTCAATTGATTTTTCGACAACAAAGTCGTTTTCGCTTAAAACTCTTTTCGCTGTGGCAACGTCAACGCTTGTACTAAACGCCACGAGCGCCACGCGTAAATCCCAGCCGGATTCGTTTAATAAATTTTTTGCACCGTCTTCATCGAGCGGCGTTTCAGCCATTAAAATACGCAGCGAGCGTTCTTTTAGTTTTATGTTTGAAGATTTCACGTTCGTCATACGGTTGCCTTTGACGTAGCCGAGACGAATCATCGCCGTCGTGGAAATCATATTTAAAACCATTTTTTGCGCCGTTCCCGCCTTCATACGCGAAGAACCCGCGATAGCTTCCGGTCCGACGACCGGAACAATCGAAATTTCCGCTGTTTGGGTAATCAAAGAATTCGGAACGCAGGTTATACAAGCCGTAAAACAATTGATGCTGCGGGCATATTCTAAAGCGCCGATTGTATAAGGCGTTCTGCCCGAAGCCGCGATGCCGATGACCGCATCTTTTTCAGTCAAACCGCGACTTTGTAAATCTTCCGCGCCGGCTTCGCGATTGTCTTCCGAAGCCTCGACCGCTTTGTAAAGGGCGTCGTAGCCGCCTGCGATTACTCCCTGAACTAAATCGTAAGAAACGCCGTATGTCGGCGGAATTTCGCTCGCGTCGAGAACGCCGAGCCGCCCGCTCGTTCCCGTCCCGACGTAAAAAAGCCGCCCGCCGTCGCGCAGCCTTTCGACAACCGCATCAATGCAAGCGGCAATGTCCGGCAGAATTTGTTCGATCGCCAACGCGACTTTTTTGTCCTCGTCATTAATTAAACGAACGGCTTCAAGCGTCGAAACGCGGTCAATATTTACAGTTTTCGGATTTTCCTGTTCGGTTATAGGAAGCATTTTTTATAAAAGTGCTTTTTATTATCGTTTTGAACGGCAAAACTGTCAATTATTTTTATGGATTTTGCATTTGCGTTAAGAGTTTTGAATAGCTAAAAGCAAAAAAATGAAAAAAATAAAATCTTGTAAAAGAAAATAAACAATAGGAAACAAATTGAGTACTTCGATAGCTTTGTTTCTTATTGTTTATTTTGCTGCATAAAAAGAAAGAAATTCGATAAACGAACAATTTGACTCAAGACTTGTTTCCGTTTTTTGAATTCTCGAAAGCTAAATGCGCTGCGGCTTCGGCGGGGAAGAGCCTTGGTGTAGTCAGATAGGCTTTTGGCGCAATTTGTCGTACTGTTTCAATCATCGAATCGGTCACCAGATGATCGGCTTTGAAGATGCTTCCGACACAACCGATCGGAACTTTTTTTTTCTGCAAATTCAAGCTTTTTATTACAGCGGTTGCCGAAAGCCCGAGTTCGTATCCCGCTTCATCCAAAATTTCCAGGGCTATCTCGTCGCCTTCCTTCGCCGTTTCGATAACGTCACGGGCGAACCCGGCTATTTTGGCATTATCGGTTTGCGGCGAATAGATTGCGACGATCAAATCTTCGGTTTTCGCGGTGCGAAAATATTTCGCGGCGACACGGCTGAGCATTGTCGCTTTCGCGCGTCCGTCCGAAGCCTTTGCAATCGCCTGCAAAGCACGTTTGGCAATTCCGGCGCCGCCGCCTTCATCTCCGGCAAGCGGTCCCCAGCCGCCAGCCGTTGCTTTTTTTCCGTTTTCATCCTGACCGATACAAACCGAGCCGGTTCCGGCAATTACAACCAGACCGGATTTGCCGAGAGTCGTTCCGTAAAGGGCAATTTCGGCGTCCGTGATAACTTCTACTTTTTTTACCGGCAAGCGTTTTTTGAAACTTTCGAGAACGACTTGACGAATATCCGCGCGGCGGACACCGGCAAGACCAAGCGTTGCCGAAACTATATCGTCGCGGCTGCGATTTCCCGTATCGCAGGCGTTGTCAATCGCTTTGATAATATTGCCGACAGCGACTTCAACGCCGACGCGCAAAGGATTTGAAGCGCCCGCGAAACCTTCGCAAAGGATTTCCGCCGCATCATTCATCAAGACGATATGTGTTTTTGTGCCGCCGCCGTCCGCGCCCAGATAAAGATTAGGAAGGTTCAAACGAGAAGCTCGATTTTTAGCATTTTTCGGCATTAAAAAATATTTACTCTGTCAAAAAAAAATCATTTACTATTTTATCTTGACTTGACATATAATCAATCCTAAAAGATTTTATAAAGTCAATAAGATATTTTGATATTCGTTCCACCGTCTGCCGTTAGTTGTTTTTTTATAAAAATCAAGATAAGTTTCAGAAAGGTTGAACTGTCAAAAAAACGATTTCAGCGGACAGAGAACAGCAAACTCCCAAAAACCAGCCAATTCGATGGAAATAAGACAATTAAAAGCCTTTTTAGCGATAGCCGAAGCGAAAACGTTTACGGCAGGCGCTCGTCAAACAAATGTTACGCAGGCGGCGATTTCGATGCAGATTCGCCAATTGGAAGATGAAGTAGGTGTACCGGTTTTTACCCGCACACCTCGACGTGTGATTTTGACCGAAGCTGGGGAACACCTGCTTAACCGCGCGCGACGAATTTTGCGGGAACATGATGCGGCTTTAGCCGAAATCGCAGAAATTGCGGGAGCGGAACATGGACGCCTTAGAATAGGTTCGGCTTCGGCGATGTTTGCTACCCAGCAGTTGCCTAAAATACTGCAAAAACTAAAAGAAAAGTTCACCCGCGCCGAAATTACCGTTAGTTCCGGAACGAGTCAGAAATTAGGAGACCGGATTATGCACGGCGAGATTGACATCGCTTTCGTTTCGCTGCCGGTTGATAATTCAAATCTGCAAACCGAATTGCTTTTCAGCGATGAAATCGTCGCTATAGCCAACCCAAAACACCTGCTGGCAAAAGAAAACGTCATCAGCGCGGCGCAGCTCGCGAGCGAAAATCTTATTTTGGGTGAAAAAGGCGGCAATACTCGCCGAATGATTGACGAATTTTTCGCGGCGGCGAGCGTTCGCCCGAACGTCGTAATGGAGCTTTCGCGGCAGGAAGCCATCAATCAAATGGTCGAAAATAATATGGGCGTCGGAATCGCGGGAGCAAAAACCGTGGCGAAAGAAATCAAAGCGGGCAAATTGATTTCCTGGTACATCGAAGGCGCGGAGATTAAATGGGATTTGGGGTTGGCGCGGCTGCGCGGTGGTTATTACTCACCGATTGCCAGAGAATTCGTTAATCTCTGCAAAGAAAGTTTTGTCGAAAGAGAAAAAGAATTAAAAGCGAAGCGATGAATCGAATACGAATTACCAGTTACGAATTACGAATTATAAAAATTTTCTGTGTTTTGTGTGTCCTCTGCGGCTCGATTTATTCACAAGGGCTGCCTCTCGCCGCGCCGCAAACGGTCGGCATGAACGCCGCAAAGCTCAATCAAATTGACGCTTTGGTGGAAAAAGATATTGCAGACAAAAAACTTCCCGGCGCAGTTGTCATCATAGGACATAAAGGAAAAATCGTTTATCGCAAAGCGTTCGGCAACCGCTCGCTCGTTCCGACGATTGAAAAAATGACTGTTGACACGATTTTCGATGTCGCTTCACTCACTAAACCAATTGCGACGGCGACGAGCGTTATGATTCTAATCGAACAGGGAAAACTGCGCCTCAACGATACAATCGGCAAATTTATTCCCGAAATTCAAGACGAAAACGCCAAAAAAGTTACGGTTCAACAGCTTTTGACGCACGTTTCCGGTTATCGACCAGACTTCGATTTAGGCGAAAAATGGACGGGACGCGAAGGAATGCTGCAAGCGCTTTACAAAGAAAAACTCCGCAATCCGGCTGGAACGCGGTTCGTTTATTCAGACATCGGTTTTATCGTGCTCGGCGAGATCGTGCGAAGAGTAAACAATTTACGCGTTGATGAATTTTCAGGGGAAAATATCTATTCAAATTTAAAATTAGAAAGGACAGGCTTTAGACCGTTTGATCCAAAAACAGGACAAATGAACCCTGTAAGTTTTGGATTTCTTGGGAATGGCATCGCTCCGACCGAAAACATCAAAGGTCAGCAAAATTATCTAGGTGCAAAATTTGAAGGAGAAGAAAAAATCGGCAATCAAATGCTTCGCGGACAAGTTCACGATCCGACGTCTTTCCGAATGGGCGGAGTTGCCGGTCACGCAGGACTTTTTTCGACCGCCGACGATCTGGCGCGGTATTGCCAGATGATGCTGAACGGCGGAATTTTGGACGGAAAACGCATTATGAGTCCGGCGACGGTTGCTCAAATGACCGAACCTTACGTCGTCAACGAAGACGGTGCAACGCGCGGACTCGGTTGGGATATGAACACATCCTTTTCGGCGAATCGCGGCGATCTTTTTCCGCTCAGTTCGTTCGGACACACCGGATTTACCGGCACGAGCGTTTGGATTGACCGCGTTTCAAACACTTTTGTCGTTTTTATGTCGAATCGAGTTCACCCGGACGGCAAAGGCGATGTGACTCCTCTGCGCTCGCGCGTTGCAACCGTCGCGGCTTCCGCAATCGAAGATACTCCGATTGAAGCAATTCGCCTCGCTGAAAATGTTTATTCATCGCAGGTCGCCGCGCAAATTCCGAAATTTAAGGAAGAATTGATGCGGAAACAAATCGAAGCCTTGCCGATTAACGGAGGAAATCGCCAATTTAATTTAACGCCTCAAAATGTTCAAGCAACTGTCTTGAATGGAATAGACGTTTTAGAAAAAAATAATTTCAAAGAATTGAACGATTTGCGCGTCGGATTAGTGACGAATCACACGGGGAAAAATTTGTCGGGCGTTCCGACAATTGATATTTTGAACAATGCGAAAAATACGAAATTAGTCGCGCTTTTCGCGCCCGAACACGGCATACGCGGCGAACTCGATCAGGAAAAAATAAACGATTCGAAAGACGAGAAAACCGGCTTGCCGATTTATTCGCTTTACGGCGAAACGCGCCGCCCGAAACCCGAACAATTAAAAGATTTAGACGCGCTCGTTTTCGACATTCAAGATATCGGCGCGAGATTCTACACTTATATTTCCACGCTGCAAAACGTGATGGAAGAAGCCGCCAAAGCCGGAAAACCGGTCTTTGTTTTAGATCGAACGAATCCGATTAACGGCGTTGACGTTGCGGGCGCTGTTGCCGACCCGGACAAGCTCTCATTCGTCGCCACGCACACGATTCCGGTTCGTCACGGAATGACCATCGGCGAACTCGCGCAGATGATAAACGCCGAAAAAAAAATCAATGCCGACGTGCGCGTCGTAAAAATGGAAAATTGGGCGCGCCCGCTGTGGTTCGATCAAACAAATCAAATCTGGACGAATCCTTCGCCAAATATGCGCTCGCTGACCGAGGCGACTCTTTATCCAGGAATCGGTTTGCTGGAATACACGAATTTATCGGTCGGACGCGGAACCGATACGCCGTTTGAAGTCATCGGCGCCCCGTGGCTTGACGGACGCAAACTCGCCGCGCAACTGAACGAGAGAAATTTAAGCGGCGTCAGTTTCGTTCCAATTCGATTTAAACCGAACGCTTCGATTTTCAAAAATGAAAATGTGAACGGAATAAACATAATAATTACCGACAGAAAGCAGTTTGAACCGGTAAAAACCGGAATCGAAATCGCCGCCGCGCTACGAAAACTTTATCCGACCGAATGGAAGATGGAAAAGTACCTTAATTTGATTGTCAATCAAGATACTTTCGACCGTTTGAAACGCGGCGAAACGGCGGAAGAAATCGAAAAAGCGTGGCAGAAAAATTTATCCGATTTTAAGACGCGTCGGGCATCATTTTTGCTTTACAAATAAACAGCTTTAGGTTTATAACAATTCTACTCTCTTTAAGTTTTGTAATAAATATTTAACAATCAAAGGTTTCAAGTAGTTTGAGCAGATTTGTGTCAATTCAACGATAACGAAAATTTGAATAAATTTCCAAAAACTTAAATATTTTTTATAGCTTTTGAGTATTGTCCGATAAGTTTCGATAAGAAAATAAATAAATAAAAAGACTGAATTTTCAAACAGAGTTGGAAAATTTTCAATCGGGAAATTGGTAAAAGTTAAAGGTTTTTAACTTTTTCTGCGATAAATTGTTTATAAGTTTTTAGTTATTTAAGAGGAGAAATCAAATGTTCGAAGGAAAGCTTACTCAAATTAGACAAGCGCTTATTTTATCATTGCTAATAATGATTTTAAGCGCGGCGGCGGCGGCACAAACTGTTACTGGAACGGTTAAAGGCACTGTGCTCGACGTTAACGGCGCAATCGTTGTCGGAGCCTCAGTTGAAATCGTTAATACAGACACTGGATTAAAACGTAATTTGACTACGGGCAATGACGGTTCGTATATTGCTACTTTTTTACCGCTCGGCAGTTACCGGGTGACAGCTAGTCAAACGGGATTTGGCGTTGTAACACGGGAGAATGTAGAGGTTCTGTTAAACCAAACATCTCAAGTTGATTTCAAGCTCGACCCATCAGTTACCGCAGAAGTAACGATTACGGACGAACCGGCACCGATTAATACGACAAATGCTCAAATCGCCGGTTCACTGACTAGCGAACAGATTTTGGAAAGACCTGTCGCAAACCAAACAAACTTTTTAACTTTAGCGGAAACCTTTACCGGTTTTCAGGAAAATCCTACTTCAGGTCAAAATAACCCCACATCTTCTTCCGGTTCTTCTGTAAACTTTAATGGTACAGGAACTCGAGGCGCTACATTCCAGATCAATGGCGTTAATAATGACGACTCATCTGAGAATCAGAATCGTCAAGGCGTCTCATTAGCAACGATCAAAGAGTTTCAAGTTATTACAAACAACTTTACAGCTGAATTCGGACGGGGATACGGCGCAGTCGTTTTGGTTCAAACACTTTCAGGAACCAATAACCTGCGTGGAAGTGCGTATATTTTTCATAATGATAGTGCGCTGAATGCTAAGTCTTTCTTTTCGCACGGTAAAAAACCTGTTGCGCGCCGCAATCAATTTGGAGTTACTGCGGGATTTCCAATATTAAGAAATAGATTGTTCGGTTTTGTTAGCTTTGACCGGTTGGAAAATACTGGCTCAAACACTTATACCCGTGACGTTTTTCTTCCAAGTGAAAGAGATCCAGCGAATTGGTTTAGGATTACACCAGCTAATGACACTCCGGCAAATCGTGCCTTTATTCAATCAGTTATAAACAGATTTCCAGCAACTCTGCTTCCGAATGATCCAGCTAATCGTTCACCGCGAACGTACGTCGGAGAACAAGGTTTTGATTTTCCAGCGGAAGATTATTCAGGACGGTTTGACTGGAATCCGAGACAATCCGACACAGTTTTTGCGCGCTACCAATACACGCGTCAACAATTCATAGCTGACGACATTATCATCGGGGAACGCGCCGACCAAAACAATAAACAACAAAACCTGGGTGTAACCTGGACGCATATTTTTAACCCGCAGCTTGTTGGTGAGTTTCGATACGGTTTAGGATTGAGAACAACTTTAGTTAACATTACTGCCGGAAATGACACACCAATCATCCGATTTTTCAATCCCGTTTCAATCGGCAGCTCTATTATCGGCAACAGTGCTGCTTTTCCCATTCAGCGTTACCAAACGGATAACCAATTTGTTTACAACTTATCGGCGACACTCGGTTCTAGACATTTCTTAAAACTCGGCACGGATATTCGGGATCAAAAATTGGACGATTTAGCCGACAATAGCTCGCGCGGTTTTTATAATTTTAATGCCACGACATGTAACGGAGTCACATACGGAAGCGGCTTTACCGCGTTTTTGAATGGCTGTGTTAATAATTATCAAAAAGGTTATGGGAATTTTTTCCTGGAAAACCGAATTGGAGAATCTAATTTTTATGCTGAAGATAATTGGAGGATCTTATCAAATTTAACCCTAAATCTGGGTGTGCGTTACGAATATGTGAATGCACCTAGAGAGAGAAATAATAAGATTGATTACCAGTATAACGATGATAGAGACAACATTGAACCACGCTTGGGGTTTGCCTACAGTCCGTCATTTGAAGACGGTATACTGTCAGTTCTGTTTGGTCAATCGGGTGATTCTTCTATCCGAGGCGGGTATGGCATTTATCACGGAAGGTTATTCCAATCAGTATTTGCGCAATCAGGCGCTTCTGTTCGTACAAATACACCTAATGCTTTCTTTTACAACCAAACTGGCGCAGCGGGCTCAGGTTTCTTTCCAACAAACTTGCAAGATCCTACCGGCGGGTTTGTTTTTGTTCCGGGCGTCGAACCTACAGCCCGTTATAGCAAATCATTAGTTGTGGATCCAAACCTCGAAATGCCATATACGAAGCAGTGGAATTTAACATATGAAAGACAATTACCTTGGTCATCGGCGTTAAGAATCAGTTATACAGGCAATCGTGGATATGGGTTATTGCGTTATAATTTTGGAAATGCTCCTCTAAATGACCCGAATGGGGTGCTTGTTACAGATCATCCAAATAATGCGCCATCTGTTTTATATACTGCTCCTAACCGTACTCCCGGCGATCCGCGCGGAGTTGACGTCAGAGGACAAATTTTACGTCCAGCTGCAAATGTACTTTGCGCAGGAACGGGGTTGCCAAATGTTCCGGTTACAACGCAGTGTCCAGTTGCAGTTCCATTAGGACCGCTCGAATACAGCTTTCGTATTCCGCGTACTAATGAAAGAAGACCTGACGGAAGATTTGCTGGTAATTTAGAAGTAAGTAACGGCGCTTTTACTTGGTATGACGGGTTGCAGGTAGAACTCAGCAAACGTTTAAGTAACGGACTTAATTTCCAAGCAGCTTACACCTGGAGTAAATCAATGGATACTACTTCAGAGGTGACTGCTGTTGGAACAGGGGATACCAACCAAACTGGTAACGATTTGAAACAGGCAAAAGCTCTTTCTCGTTTCCACACACCGCATCGTTTTACGTTTTTCGGAACTTATCGGATTCCTTTTTTAGCAGATCGGAAAGATATAATTGGACAGGTTCTTGGTGGTTGGCAGATTTCAACGGTTTTCAAATGGGTTCACGGTACGCCTTTTACCGTAACCGGAACAGGAGTGGATTTGAATTTCGACAATTTTGCTGAAAGCCGCCCGGCTCTTCTTGATCCGAGCATTTTAGGACGCACTATAGGCAATCCCGAAACTTCAGTTAGTCTTTTGCCCGCAAGTGCTTTCCGACAAGCTACCTTAGCCGATTTAAATTGTTGTATTTTGGGTCGTAACACATTTTATATTGACGGGGTAAAAAATGTTGACTTGGCTCTCTCGAAGAAATTTTTGATGCCTTTCGAAAGGCATAGCTTATCGGTTCGTGCCGATTTCTTTAACGCATTCAACCGCGTTCAATGGGGGTTTCCGAACTTAACTTATACCAGCTCTGCCTTTGGACAGATTACTGGAACCGCTACTCAGTACGCTCCGCGTACTATTCAGTTCTCGTTGCGGTACCTTTTCTAAATTGAAATAAACGACTTTATGCCAGTGGTGCTAAGTAAAGCACCACTGGCTTTTTTGTTTAAATTTATCTTGTAAATTTCTTAAAAACTCTTTTGAGGTAATAAAAGGGAAAAATCAATTGCCTTTAGGTTTTGGTATAGACCAACTTAAAAGTGTTGCACAGTTTTTGCCTAATAAGTGGATACTTTCAAGTTTTATCACAATTTTACCTCTTTGTTTTGTGGTAATTATTCAAAAATCTTAAGTTTCTGGATGATTAGTTTATTACTGTCGAAACAACGATAACGAAAATTTGAATAAATTTCCAAAAACCTAAATATTTCTTATGGCTTGCAATTTTATCTTTAAGTTTTAAATGAGGAAAGAAAATGAAACATGATTTTAGGCACCTAGCGTTTTTAATGATTATTGCTTTTGTTAGCTGTTTGAGTTTAAACGGACTAGTATCAGCGCAAGAAGTTACCGGAGCAATTACCGGAACAGTTCTTGACCCTAATGGAGCTGCTGTTCGTGGAGCTCAAGTAGTTGTAAGTAGCGTAGATAGAGGTCTTGAGCGAACTTATCAAACAGATGATGAGGGCATTTTCTCTGCGCCACTTTTGCCTCCCGGAACATACAGTTTAACGATTGAAGCGGCAGGCTTCAAAAAATATGTACAAAGTGATATTCGAATAAGCGTCAATGATAGACGACCGGTCGAAGTAAGGCTTGAAACTGGCGGAGTTACGGAAACGGTTAATGTTACGGCTGAGCCTTCGGTAATACAAGAAAGCCCTACGCAACAGGCATTAATCGAAGGCTCACAAGTTAGACAGTTGCCTTTGAATAATCGCAACTTTGTGCAGCTTGCGACGCTTGCGCCTGGCGTTACTTCTTCCAATTCATCGCAAATCGGTTTTGGCGGATTAGCGGTAGTTCAGATTTCGATTAATGGCGGTCGTACTTCGGCTATTAATTGGCTGGTTGACGGTTCGAGAAACGTTGATTCAGGATCGAATTTGACTTTGTTAACTGTTCCGAGCGTTGATGCTATTCAAGAATTTACCGTTCTAACATCTAATTACGCGCCGGAATTTGGTCGTAACGGTGGCGGTGTCGTTAACGTCGTAACGCGTCAGGGCACAAACGATTTTCACGGTACACTTTACGAGTTTGTTAGAAACGATGCTTTGAATGCGCGCGACCCGTTTATTACCACTCGGTTAACTGGACTTGGTTCGGCGACTGATCCGCGATTTAAGCAGCCGCTTCGCTACAACGATTTTGGGGGGACAATCGGTGGTCCAGTTTTCTTTCCTAATATTGGGGACGACGGTCCGACCATATATAACGGACGCAATCGCACCTACTTTTTCTTTTCACAGGAGTTCCGACGCGTGCGATCGAGCAGTATTCCGGTCGGAACGGTCGCTACGAACGCACAGAGAAGCGGCGTTTTTACGACGCCTATCATTGACCCTTTAACCGGGCAGCCTTTTGCCAATAACACAATTCCACAGAATCGGTTCAATCCAAATTCTGTTGCTTTATTAAACTACATTCTGGCACCGAATGAAGGAACCAATCAGTTTCGCCGTGTCTCTCCGGTTGCCGGTAATTTCCGCCAATCAATCTTTCGGTTTGATCATAATTTCACAGCGAACACAACATTCACAGCTCGTTACATTCAAGACAATTTTGACCGAACCGATCCGGGCGGGAACATCTTCTTAGATCCTTTTGTAATTACACAGGTGCAGGGAACATTGTTTCCAAACGTTGCTTCGCAACAAACATCCACGCCTGGCAAAAATTTTGTCGCCTCTCTTAAGTTCGGGCTTTCACCGGCGGTTATTAACGAGGTGGCTTTTGATTACGCCTTCAATAAAATTCAGAGCACATTTACCGGTACGGGGCTTCGAAGCAATACTCCGGGATTTACCTCGCCGGAGCTTTTTGCAGGCAACTTACAGGGTGCTTTGCCGGGTATTAGTATTACTGGTTTGCAGGGACTTACATTTCAAAGCCCGCAGGACATTGAAAATCCAAGCTACACGCTACGCGATAACTTAACCTGGGTGCGCGGAAACCACACGTTTAAATTCGGCGCTTTCTTAGCCAAGGAAGAAAAAAACGAAAACGCCGGAAATAATCTTAACGGCACAATATCTTTTAACGGCACAAGAACCGCCAGCGCTGCTGTTCCGGGAAGCGGTAATGCCTTCGCTGATTTCTTGCTTGGCTTACCGTCACAGTTTTCCGAAGCTCAAAATGAAATTCGCGTTCAGTTGCGGTACAACACTTACGAATTTTATGCACAGGATTCCTGGAAAGTTAGTCCTCGTTTGACAATTGATTACGGCGCTAGATACTCAATCTATGAAAATCCGATTGAAGCAAGTGATTATCTGATAACATTTCTGCCCAGATTGTATGATCCGAGCCGACAGGTTACCCTGACACCGAATGGTAATTTTATTGATTTAGCCGCCGGTGGCGAACGCTTTAACGGAATTGCTTTTGCCGGTCAAAATTCGCCTTACGGACGGCGGGTTCAATCGAATCAATACAACACAATCGGACCGAGAGTCGGATTTGCCTACAATGTTTTCGGCGACGGAAAAACGATTATTCGCGGCGGTTTCGGAGTTTTTTACGACAGAACATTAACCGGCATTGTTGAACAAAATGCCTTTCTCAACCCGAGAATAGCTCAAACACAGGTCATTGATAATCCCACAACCATCAATGATCCTCGCATTGGTACGCCAAATAATGCAATCGGGGTAGCTGCGTTAATCACTACAGGCGATGAATTTAAACCGCCACAAACTTTGCAGTATAGTCTAGGACTTCAACGGGAACTGTTCAGAAACACCTTTGTAGAAGTTGCTTACGTCGGAAATAGTTCACATAACCTTTTACGGCAAGTTAATATAAATCTTCCGCTTCCTCGTTTCGCACGAAGCGGCGGCACTTTGCCTAGAAACTTTTATCGTCCGTTTAGAGGATATGGAAACATCAATGAAAGACGCACCGATGCGGATTCAAATTATAATTCCGCTCAATTTACATTGACGCGCCGTTTCACTGACGGTTTACAGTTCGGAGCGGTTTATACTTTCAGTAAAAACATTACCGAATCTTCAACAGATCGTTCGGATACTATTCAGAACCCGCTGCGCCCAGACCTTGAAAGAGCGTTATCTCAATTTGACCGGACGCACGTTTTCACTGCTAGCTTTTTATATGAATTACCGTTCGGCAGAGAGAAAATGTTCGATTTAGGCAGCTTCGGTAATGCTATTTTGGGTGGATTCCAATTGGCGGGAATTTATACTTTGCAATCAGGAACTCCTTTAACCATTACTCAAACAGCGGGCACATTCGTCTCGAACGGAGTGTCGGTCACTACGCCGGTAGATCCGTTTGATCAAGGATACACGCTTGCCACCGTTCGCCCGAACTTGATTTGCGACCCGACTTTACCAAGGTCGGAACGCACCGTCACCCGGTGGTTTAACACGGGTTGTTTTAGCCCTGTGTTAGCTAATTCAACTTCTTACGGAAACGCGGGGCGAGGAATTGTTCGTGGACCGGGCATTAATAACCTTGATGTTTCGCTTTACAGAACGTTTGGTTTTACTGAAAGCATGAATCTTCAGCTTCGCGCTGAATTCTTTAACGTGCTTAATACGACACAATACAATAATCCGATACAAACACTCGGCTCGTCGAACTTTGGCGCTATAACCAGTGCCCGCGACGCGCGCATTATTCAATTTGGAGCGAAATTTAACTTTTAAATGCTCGATGAATAAAAAATGATTCTTGTAAACCATTGATACAGGAAATGCGAAATTTTCTTTATCTTATGTTTTTTTGATGAACGAAAGTTTATTATGCTAAGCCTATGTTTTTCCAAACATAGGCTTTATTTTTGCACTTGGTTAACAATAAATATGGAAAATATGGAAAAGATTAGGTTAAAAGATTCTACAAACCTCTTTGTAGAAATTGAAGGTTCAAATATTATTGACGTTTCGACAAAAAGATCAAAGTCTGGTGAAACTTTCAATCTTGAGAATTGTACTCTTTACCCTGGTTTTATTGACGTACATAATCACGGCGCAGTCAATGTAGACGTTAATTCGGCAAGCGCCGAAGGTTTGCGAAAGGTTTCCAAGTTTTTGGCTTCAAAAGGCGTCACTGCTTGGCTTCCGACATTTGTTCCAGACTCGACGGAAAATTATCAAAAAGTAATCGAAGCGATTGATGAGTTAATGCAGAATTCGGAGTTCGACGAGCCGGGAGCACAGATTCTTGGCGTGCATTATGAAGGCATTTTTGCCAACGAAAAAATGTGCGGCGCACTTCGTCCGCAGTTTTTTAGGAATTTTGTGAATGGTGATGAAATCGACGAAATTCCGAAACTCGCGAGCGGCGTGCATTTTACTACGCTTGCGCCGGAAGTCGAAAATGGAATCGATCTTATAAAAAATCTTGTCGAGCAGGATTGGATTGTCTCAATCGGGCATACAAATGCCGATATTCAAACTTTAGACAACGCATTTGAAGCGGGAGCAAAACATTTGACGCATTTTTATAACGCGATGACCGGGCTTCATCACCGCGATGTCGGCGTTGTCGGCTGGGCTTTGACGAAAAATGGAACGACTTTTGACATTATCGGCGACGGCATTCACGTTCACCCGAAAATGCTCGAATTCGCTTGCCGGACGAAATCGCCCGAAAACGTTTCTCTGATCAGCGACTCGGTCGCGCCGACCGGTTCCGGCGACGGTGAATTCGAGCTTTGGGGCGAGAAGATTTCAGTAATAAACGGCAAAACACAGAACGAACGCGGAAGCATCGCCGGGAGCGTGATTACGATGCTCGACGCCGCACGAATGATGCTATCGCTCGGGTTTTCTCCCAACGAAGTTTCGCTGATGGCGAGCGCGAATCCGGCGCGGCTTCTCGGAATAGAAAAAACTCACGGTTCGATTGAAGCCGGAAAACGCGCCGATCTGGTCGCCCTCGATGAAACCGGAAACGCTGTTTTTGTTATGATCGGCGGGAAAATCGCGGTCAACAAATTGTAAAAGCATCGTGCTGTGTCTCATCGCGCGGAAAAAGGAAATGAAAATTATTTGTGTAAAGAATTGTAAAACTTTGCGCGGCGGAATAGTTTCTGTCGTAAAATCATTTTCAAGCTATGAATCGAATTTTAATCGTTGACGACGATGAAGAGCTTTGCGAACTCGTCTCCGAGTATTTGACGAGCGCCGATTTTTTCGTTGATGCCGTTCACGACGGGGCGGAAGGTTTGAGAAAAGCGGCTTCGGACGAATTTGACCTGGTTACGCTCGACGTGATGCTGCCAAAAATGAACGGCTTCGACGTTTTGCGGGAACTTCGGGAAACGTCGAAAATTCCCGTTTTGATGCTGACCGCCCGGGGTGACGATACGGAGCGAATCACCGGACTGGAAATCGGCGCCGACGATTATCTGGCGAAGCCTTTTAATCCGCGCGAGCTGCTTGCCCGGATTCGCGCCATTCTACGGCGCGTTCAAAGCGATGAACACGAACCGGCGACGGCAGAAAAATTAAATGTCGATGATTTGGAAATTTCTAAGTCGGCGCGTTCGGCGCGGCGCGAAGGCGAAGATTTGAATTTGACTTCCGTCGAATTCGATCTGCTCGTTGCGTTGATTAAGGAAGCAGGCAAAATCGTTAAAAAAGAAGATTTAAGCCGGAAAGTTTTAGAGCGCGATCTTTCGCCGTATGACCGGAGCCTTGATATGCACATCAGCAATTTAAGAAAAAAATTAGGCAAGCGCTCGGGCGAAGAAGAAGAAAGAATTAAAACCGTTCGCTCGGTCGGCTACATTTACACTGTTCCTTAAAAATTCGATGTTAAAGTCTTGTTTTCAACTTTGAACCTTGAATTCTAATTTATGAATCTGTTCGTCAAACTTTTTCTCTGGTTTCTCGCGGCAATCGCTTTGATGGTCGCGGTTGTGATGTTCATCACCTGGACGACGCAAGCCGAGCCAGTCGTGCGTCGCTGGCACACTTCGGTTATTAATCAGACAAATATTTATGCCGATACTGCCAGACAAATTTACGATAACGAAGGCGAAAAAGGATTGGCGGATTTTCTGGACAGAGTTAGAGAAGCGGATACGATTGACGAAATCGGTTTGATAAACCCGAAAGGAGAAATCAGCCATCTCGACAATCTGAACAAAGAAATCATTCAAACGATGATTGGGCGGGCGCTGTCGAGCAATAACGTCGAAACCGAAACCGAACGACCGGAAGCTATTTACGCGGCGCGAACTTTCACTCGCGGAAACGGCGACAGATACGTTTTGTTCGTGCAATGGGACAGACCGCGACCGACGCCGTTTTTCGGCGAAGCGAATTATCGTTACGCACGACTTCTCGGATTATTTTTAACGGCGCTGGCTCTTTGTTACGTTTTCGCCCGTTATCTTTCGGCTCCGATTGTCAAATTAAGCGATGCGACTAAAAAACTCGCCGCCGGAAATCTGCAAACGCGAGTAGCACCGGAAATCGGCTCGCGCGGCGACGAAATCGGCAAGCTCGCCGCCGATTTCGATGAAATGGCGGAACGCATCGAAGCTTTGATAAATTCGCAAAAACGCTTATCGCGCGACGTTTCTCACGAATTGCGCTCGCCGCTCGCGCGTCTGAACGTAGCGCTCGAATTAGCCAAGCAGAAGGGAAACGCCGAATCGCAGAATTTACTTGATCGCATTGAACGCGAAGCGCGCCAGTTAAACGAAATGATCGCGCAGATTTTGCAGCTTTCGCGGCTCGAAAGTCAATCGGAAACAATCGAACGCGAGCAAATCAATCTTCGGAAATTGATCGAAAGAATTGTCGCCGACGCGAATTTTGAAGCGGAAAGCCAGAATAAAAAAGTCGTGATCGCCGAAAATGCCGATTGCGAAATTTACGGTAACGAAAACCTTTTGCGAAGCGCCGTGGAGAATGTTTTGCGCAACGCCTTGCGCTATACGAACGATATAGTCGAGGTTTTTTTGAGCAAAAATAAATCGGAAATCGTTGTTAAAATCAAGGATTACGGCAAAGGCGTAGCGGAAGAAGAACTCGCCAATTTATTCACGCCTTTTTACCGCGTCAGCGAAGCGCGCGAAAGAAAGTCCGGCGGCGCCGGTTTGGGACTGGCGATTGCCGAGCAAGCCGTCACGTCGCACAAAGGAAAAATTACGGCGAAAAATGCCGAAAGCGGAGGCTTGATCGTCGAAATCAAATTACCCTATTCCGCCGCGCATCAGCAAACGATTTCACGCACAAAAGCACAAAAATCAAACAAACCGCAGCCGTCGCGAGTTGAGCGATGATCGCCGCCGGGCGCTCCGCCGTGCCGTTCAGCAAAGCCGGAATCTTGAAAAAGCTGCTGGCGGTCGCTATAAAGCCGATTAAACCTACCATCACGGCGCCGTGCATCAAATGTTTTTGCAAATGCTCTTTCGCCCGCGAAACTGCGCCCAGCGCAACTAAAACCAAACCGAACAAAGCCGGAATCAAAGCCGTTAAGCTCGCTTTTCCGTCAATCATTCCGTAAGCGTAACCGATAACGCCGATTAACATTAATAAAATGCCGCAAGCAATCGAAACCGAAGGCATAATTTGTAAAATCTCCAGATGAATTTCTTTTCAATTGCTAACTTAACAAACTTTCGGGAAAAAAACGAAACCGGCAAAAATTAAAAAAGCCGAGAAACAATATCTCGGCTGCTAATCTTATAAAAAGAAGAACGGAATGGATAGCGAAAATATTTAGTTTTTTAAATATCCGCTTTCAATTATAAAATATCAATTAAATTTATTTCTTCACAATCGGCAAAACAATTGTCGAAATATTCGCGCCGCCGAAATAAACGCGCTGATTGGCTTTCTGAAAATCAACGGCGGTTGCGAGTTTGTAATTCGTCACGAATTTCTGCGGATTGCGCGCGACGAGCGGAAACCAAGAACTTTGAATCTGCACCATTATGCGGTGTCCTTTTTTGAATGTGTGAGCGATGCCCGGCATTGTGAAATTCAATCTGGTCGGCTCGTTCAGCTTAAGCGATTCGGGTTTTTCAAAGCTGTTGCGAAAACGCGCGGGCATAACGTCGCCGCGCAGGAGCATTTGATAACCGCCCGGTTGAAACACGGAAAAAGCGGAAGTTTCCGGCGGTTTGACGTTTTCGGGGAATTTGTAATCGTCGGGAAAAACATCAATCAATTTTACGACGAAATCAGAATCCGTGCCGCTCGAAGAAATGACAATAGAAGGCTTGATGTCACCGGCGACGGTTACATCTTCCGTCAAAGGCTCGGTTTGAAAAACCAGCACGTCGGGACGCGTCGAAGCGAAACGCTGATCTTCGGTCATATAATCGCGCGGGTAATTCAAGGTGATTTTCTGCGTGTAGGGAACCGGTTTCAGCGGATCGGAAACGTATTCATTAAAGCCTGATTGGTTTTTCGGCGATTCGAACGAGAGTTTGCCGTTTTCAGCGAAATACAAAGCCGTGTCGGTGCTTTTCGTCGGTTCGTAATCTTCGAATGATTTCCAAACGTTCGCGCCCGTGTCGAAAAGATTAACTTCCGCAATTTGCGAAATGTTGCCTTTGTTCTTTAAAAAATAATTGAAAAAGGGAAGTTCGAATCTCGAGCGGAAATCAACGCCGGTTTTTGCGCCGAAATACGCCGTGCCGAGCCAATCGCCGTCTGAACGAACCCAGCCGCCGTGAAACCACGGTCCCATTACAAGCACGTTATAAATTCCCGGATTCTGACGTTCGATGTGTTCGTAGGTTCGCAGGGCGCCGTAAAGATTTTCATTATCGAACCATCCGCCGACGGTCATCACAGCCGTTTTGATGTTTTTTAGCTTAGGCAGAATGTTGCGCGCTTTCCACCAATCGTCATACACGGGGTGCGCCATCATTTCGTCCCAGAATTTGATGCGCAGTCCCAAATTTTTTTCGTAAGAATCAGCTATTTCCTTTAGTCCGCCGATTTCCCGAAAATAATCGTAACCGTCCTGCGTTTCGCCTCCCGTCCATTTTTTCAGGTAATCGCCGTTGTTTGTCGGAACGGGTCGCGGCTGACCGAAGTTTCGGAAAAAAGCGTAATTCTGGGCTAAGATTAAAGCCCCGTTGTGATGCATATCGTCGCCGTGAAACCAATCGGAAACCGGCGCTTGCGGCGAAGCAGCTTTGATCGCCGGGTGCGAATCAATTATTCCCGCCGACGTGTAAAATCCCGGATACGAAATGCCGTAAATGCCGACGCGACCGTTATCGTTGGCGATGTCTTTCAAAAGCCACTCGATTGTATCGAAAGTGTCGGTTGATTCGTCTATGTCTTTTTTCGTCTTATTTTCGATGTCGGGGCGCACGTTGACGAATTCGCCCTCGCTCATCCATCGTCCGCGCACGTCCTGATAAACGAAAATATAGCCTTCGCGCGCGAAAAGTTCGTCGGGTCCGAGCGATGTCCGGAATTTATCCGCTCCGTACGGCGCAACCGTATAAGGCGTGCGATTGAGCATAATCGGGTATTGCCGCGTTTTATCTTTCGGCTCGTAAATGGCGGTGAAAAGCCATACGCCGTCGCGCATCGGAATCGAAACTTCGCGCTTCGTATAGTTTTGCTGTATATACCCGGCTAATTCATCAATTTGCGGTTGCGCCGTTTGTGCCGTCAGTGAAAATTGAACGAAAACGAACGATAAAAGAATGAATAAAAATAAGATAAAGCGACGATTTTTCATATTCTCTCCGAAAAAGGTGTGTAATTTCATTACAATTGTCGCTTAGGCACAAACAAAAGAAAAGCTCTGCAATTAAACGTTGATAAGTTTCTCAAAGTTTTTGCCAACAGAAGCGTTTACCGGTTCATCAAAATGTTGTAATGGCAAAAAACCTTCTTCTTTGCGTTGTAATTCTTTTCGCGGCGCTCGTGTTCATCAACAATTTCGCGCCGGAAACAGAGATCGTTCAAGAATCGCAACGGAAAATTACCGCTCCGTTTAAATACGCTTCACTTTTAACGAAAGAGCCGGAAGAAAAAATAAATATACCCATTCGCAACGTAAAAGCGAAACAAATCGCCGACACATTTCACGCGCCGCGCGGCGCCGACCGTCTGCATCAAGGGCAAGATATTTTCGCTCCGCGTAATACTCCGGTTTATTCGGCGACTGAAGGCTACGTTTGGCGCATCGGCGAAAATAATTTGGGCGGGAATACGGTTTGGATTATCGGCGCGGGCGGTCGAGTTTATTATTACGCGCATTTAGAGCGATATGCTGAAAATTTAACGGTCGGCGATGCCGTGACGATTGATACAATCCTCGGATATGTCGGAATGAGCGGTAACGCTCGCGGCACTCCCCCCATCTTCATTTCGGCGTTTACGATGCCGGCGGCGCCGTTAACCCTTTATCTTTGTTTGAATAAAAACAAAATTTTTCCCTTGATGAAGAGATTTTTGTGGACAAAAATTACATTTGGAGTTAATCTGTCTGCATTGAGGTATTTTTGGAATTTGTCGAGCCTTCGTTATATTTGGCTTACATATTTGTTATTTTGTAAAAATTTTTAATTTAAGGGAGAATTATGAAAAAAGAAAATTCATTAAAGTCATCTTTCCTTTGGAAAATGGCTTTTATCGCAGCGATGTTGTTGATTCCGGCAACATTAATAAACGCGCAAACGTGCACGCCGCAAACCTTCGCGCAGTTTCAACAAAACCCGGCTTCACAAGCCTTTACCTTTAACCAGGGTAGCGGAACTTTTACCGGACAATCCCAGGCGATTTTCCAGTATTCAAATATTTTGGGTCTTCCGGGGGAACTGAGTGGACCACAGAACGCTACTGTTATTATATCGGCTTCGACGACGGCTGCTGCTTTCAATAGCGGAAATCAGACTTTTCAGCCCTTTAACGGCACATTTACGATTCAAATCCTTCGGTCTTCGGCGGCTTCGGTTGGTTCTGGCTCGCGCACCAATTTATTAACGGCAACCGTTAACTTTATCGGCAATCCCTCGACCATTACAGGGCTTACCGGACAAGCCGTTAATTCAGCCGCGTATTCGGCGGCGCAGGGTCCCCAAAACATTACCTACACCTCAGATTTTATAAATTTTAGCGGTGCTATTGAAAAGAATTTGGCGCTTTCCTTCTCTTCAATCGTGCAGCGGTATTTTCTTTCATTCGGTAGCACTTTCGTTGACACCTTTCAGACGGCTGCCACCGGAACTTTTGACGTTTGTCCGAACGTAAGATTTACGCCGCCGGTAGCCGCCGACGCAGAAATCGGTGGTCGCGTATTAACGCCGAGCGGAGCCGGATTGGCAAAAGCGCGTGTTTCATTAACTCTCGCTTCGGGTGAAACCTTGAATACAATGACGAACAGCTTCGGTTACTACAAATTCACAAACATCGAAGCTGGTCAATCGGTCATCGTCAGCGTAACTTCGAAACGCTATCGTTACTCCCCGAAAGTTTTGAATGTCGGTGAAGATTTGGCTAATTCAGACTTTATTCCTGAGTAGTTTTAACCGGCAATAAAATAAAAAAGCGGCGTTAAAAAGCGCCGCTTTTTTATTTTCGCAAAACGAAAAATCAACTTCGCATTTCAGAAATCATTCTCTCAATATCTCCTTTCAGATATTTGATTACTACGTCATATTTTTCTTCGTCGGACATATCCGCTTGAAATATTTCTTTCGGGTAAAATGCTTTGCCGAAACGGATTTTTACTTTTGCGGGGCGAATGCGAAAAGTGCCGCGCGCCCAAACTTTGTGCAAGCCGTCCAAAGCGACCGGCAAAATGGGTAAATCGAGTTCCGTCGCCAGAATCGCCGCGCCTTTTTTGAATTCGTGAATATTGCCGTCGAAAGCTCGTTCGCCTTCCGGGTATATGTTCAGAACCTTGCCGTGTTTTAAGCCGACGGCTCCGGCTTTCATCGCCTTCATCAACTGCGTGTCCGGGTCAATCGGCACGACGCTGAGCATTTTTGCGACCCATTGCATAAAACCGCTGCGGAAAAAATGGCTCGCGCCGACGTGAAAAGTGTTGCGAAAAGCGTCGAACGAATAATTTGAAGTGAGAACGAACGGGTCGAGAAAGCTCTGGTGATTCGGGCAAATGAGGAACGGGCGTTTCATTTTTTCGAGTTCTTCGATGTTCGTCACTTCGAGCCGCATAAACGCGCGGCAGAAAAGGTTGAAAATTTTATAAACGAAAAATGCGAAACCCCTGAAAAACGTTCGCTCGCGCAAAACTCCCTGAACTTCCGGGAAATCCGGTTTCGCTTCGCGGACAATTTTTCCCCAATTTAAATCGGTTGATATTTCGGCGGCGTTTTCCGCTTCGCCGACGTGACTTTGCGCGAGTTTGATTGTATCTGCGACCGTCAACGCGCGGGCGGCTTCGTCGCCATCGAATTCGGTTGCAAACGCTTGTTCGAGCGCGGCGAAAACTTCGGCGCGGCTCAAGGAATCGAGACCCAAGTCTATTTCGAGATTCATCGAAGGATGAATTTTTTCAGCCTCTTTCGAGTTTTTCTTAATAGCGGAGACGACGGCGCGCCCGACATTCGTTTCCAGAAGCGCCCGATCCGCCTCGGTTAATTCGAGCGGTTTTCGATTGTTTACGTCCTGATCGCCCAAACCGTTGTTTTCGATTCGTTTTTGCAGTTCGAAACGCTTGATTTTTCTGGTTGCTGTGCGCGGCAAGGGTTCGGTGTGAATGACGTATTGCCGGACGCGCTGATATTCGGGCAGACTTCTTCCCAAATTATCTAAATCATAACGAACCGCTTCTTTGGAATTCGCTATGTTGTTTTGTTTGAGATAATTGAAGTCCGGAACGGCGACGGCGACGAGTTTTTCGGCTCCGGCGGTTGCGGCTGATTTGTCTTTGACGCCAAGAATGCAGATTTCTTCGATCAGAGGCGATTTCGAATAGTGAACTTCCAAATCTTCCGGGTGAATATTTTTTCCGTTCGGCAAAACGATAACGTCTTTTGAACGTCCGACGATAAAAAGGTCGCCGTTCGCGTCAAATTTTCCTAAATCGCCGGATTTAAACCAGCCGTCTTCGGTAAACGCTTCTTTTGTCGCTTCCGGGTTTTTGTAATAACCGCTGAAAACCATTTTGCCTTTGATTAAAACTTCGCCCGCGCCGTCTTCGTTCGGCGGTCCGAGCTTGATTTCGGCATAATTGACGGCTTTGCCGACCGAACCGACCGAGCTGCCTTCAAAACGCGTCGAAGAAACAGCGCCGCAAGTCTCGGTCAAGCCGTAGCCCTGAATAATCGTGAAACCGAGTTCGTAATATTCGCGCGCTATTTTTTCGTCGAACCGCGAACCGGCGGAAATCGTGATGCCAAGTCTGCCGCCGAATCCTTCGTGAACTTTGGCGAACATTTTTCTGCCGAGATTTACATTGAAATTGTCGCGCAAAAATCCGTTTGTTTTGAGCATTCCGGCGAAAAGCGCCTGAACCGGTTTCGGCTGCGCGGCGACACCGTCGAAAATCTTTTTATGAAACAGATACCAAAGCCGCGGAACACCGGTTAAAAGCGTAATTTCCTTAGTTTCAAAAGCCCTTGTGAGCTCGGCGGGCGCGAGTTCCTTAACGTAATAAACGCTCGCCCCGATGCTGGCGATAACCCACAAATTGATGACCTGAGCGAAAACGTGGAACAGCGGCAAAACGCTCAAAACCACTTCGTTTTCCGATACGTTCATCACCTCTTGACAGCCTTGAGTTTCGTAATAAATATTGCCGTGCGTCAGCGGAACTCCTTTCGGCGTGCCGGTCGTACCGCTCGTATAGATCAAAACGGCTAAATCATCGGGCGAAGCCGGCGTCGGTTTACGGTCATAACCTGCGGGGCGCTCCGTTTTCATCCAATCGGAAAACGATTGAAAACCGTTATTTGATCGGGTGTCCTGCAAAACAACGGCGGGCAACTTTCTGTCGAGTCTTTCTTCGATTTGATGAAAACTCTTTATGAAATCTTCGCCGATGAAAGCCATTTTCGCTTCCGAGTTTTCGATAAAATTCGTAATCGTTTCTATTTCGCCGTGCGGATCGACGGGCACGCAAACCGCGCCGCGAAATAAAATTCCAAGATAAGCAATCGCCCAGCGCGGATGATTTTCGCCGATAACCGCGACGCGCTCGCCGAAACCGATGCCTTCTTTTTCGAGCCTGTAAGCGACGGAACGAATAGCGTCGAGCATCTCGGTAAACGTGAAGCGCGCTCCTTCGACGCCGACGACATCCATCGCCATTTTGTCGCGCTTAGATTCGGCGGCGTCAATGATTAATTGACAAAATGAATTGTTCATAAATTTTACGAAAAGAAAATTTAATCACAGATTAACACAAAAAACGCGAATTATTTAGATTCTAATTCGCGTCTGCAGGTGGTTTATAATTCTCTGACTACCATTTTAGAATCAAGCCGATTCGCTCGCATTTTGATTTTCGTATAAAAGTCTCAACGCCAGTTTTTTCGCCTGGACGCGAATTTCCGGCATCGCCGTTGATTCCCACAAAATGCCCTTCAAAGCGGTTCCGAGCGTCGAGATTACGTTTGAAGGTTCGTTCGCCCGATTGATAACGTCGCCGTCGGGCGTCGCGTCGAGACCGAGCGCGAGCGCGTCCGGCTTGATCTCGCCTTTTTCAAGCAGGCATTTCACCAGCGGAAATTCGATTTTTTCGAAGTTGCTTTCCGAACCGACGCAATTGATTATCGCATCAACGGCGAAAGTTTTTTCGATTCCTTTTGAAGAATATTTCACCTCGAATTTACCGCCGCTCGCTTGTATGTCTCTGATTTTGCCGCGCCTGACTTCCAGTTTGCCTTCACGTTGCATCGCGTCGAGTATTTCGGAGCATTGCGGCGGCATACGGTGTCGGGAAATATCCCAAACGCGGCGCAGATGCCGCATAAACGCGCGTTTTTCTTCGGTCGGCAAGCGGTGCCACGTTTCCTGCGTGACCGGTCGCAAAGCGTCAATCACACTTCGCCAGTTTTCCGCTTGCCGGCAGTGTCTGCGAACGGTTTTGAATATCTGCCTGACGCTTTTCTGTTCCGCAATCTCTTCTTTAAAGCATTGATACGGCGTCGCCGATTTATGCGCTGCCGGAAACCAGCCGTGTTTTGATACGGCGATGATTTTGCCTCGATGATCGCGGCGATGAAAACTCATAATGTTATCAACCGCCGACAATCCGGTGCCGATCAGCAAAACGTCGTCGGTCGGCGCGACTTTTTCCAAAATTCGAGTGTCCCACGAATTGCGAAAATATTTTTCCGAAGCGGTGTAGCCTGTAGTTTCGGTCGGTAAATCCGGCGGCGTGAAGTTGCCGAAAGCGAGCACGACTTTATGCGAAGGCAAAACTTCGCCGGATTCAAGCAAAACGAGAGCCGAGCCTTCGTCGGAAAAAACGTCAATCGCTTCATCGTCGAGTAAATTCAAAGAAACATTAGCCGCTTTATTCGCGATTGCATCGGCGAATACTTCGCACAGATACTCGCCGTAAATCGCGCGCGGAACAAAGTCGCCGGGCGCGTATTCGTATTTGTTTTCGACCAGCCATTTGTGAAAATGCTCGATTTCGTCGGGGAACGCGCCCATTTTCGCCGCCGGAACATTCAAAAGATGTATATCGTCAATCGGCGAATATGCGACGCCGCGCCCGATTTTTTTCGATTTTTCTACTAAATTTATCTCAAGCGGCGCGCTGCCGCTATGTTTTATTAAATTTACGGCGAGCAAAGTGCCGCTTGCGCCGCCGCCGATGATTGTAATTCGTTTCATAACCTAAACCCCTGATTATATTTATATTTATCTTCGTTCAAAATGAATCGCGTTTTTTATATTTCTTATTATTTAAAGAATTTTACCGGCTCGTTCCGAAGCCAGAGTAAAGTTCGGAATGACGCGGAATCTGACCAAGCCCGCTGTCACTTTTTGACCGGTTTCAAGCGGAAAGATTAACGTTTCCGTTTTCGGTCTGGTAACGATAATCGGTTGCCGGGTCGAAGTGTCCAATCTGACGATCACTCTTTCAAAAGCTCCGACGAAATTCACTTCTTCGACTGTTCCGCCGGCTAATTCCTGGTAATTCTGCACGAGATTTTCCGGTTTACGCAGAAAAACGTCTTCGGGACGGAAAACGATTTTGACGGATTGCCCGTTTTGAAATTCTTTCGCTTCTTCCCGCGCCTGCAAATAAGTTTTTTCGAGAGCGATTTTGCCTTCGTAAACAACGCCGATCAAAAGATTCGCCGCGCCTAAAAAGGTTGCGACAAATTCGGTTTCCGGTTTGTTATAAACATTGAAAGGCGTATCAATCTGTTCGAGATGACCGGAATTGAGAACGCCGATGCGATCGCCGAGTTCGAGCGCTTCTTCCTGATCGTGCGTGATAAAAATCGAAGGAACGTTGATGCTTTTCAAAAGCGCCCGGATTTCACGCCGGAGCGTCGTGCGAATCTGCGCGTCGAGCGCGCCGAACGGTTCGTCAAACAATAAAACTTCCGGGTTGTAAGCCAGCGCGCGGGCAATCGCAACGCGCTGCTGCTGACCGCCGGAAAGCTGAGACGGACGTTTGTGGCTGTGTTCTTCGAGATGAACGAGCTCGATTAAGCGTTTGACGCTTTCTTTGATTTCATTTCTCGGCGTTCCGCGCAGACGCAAACCGTAACCGATGTTTTTTTCGACCGTCATTTTCGGAAAAAGCGCGTAAGATTGAAAAATTACACCCGTTCCGCGCTGTCTTGCAGGAAGATTCGTCACGTCTTTGCCGTGCAGAACGACGCTGCCGGAATCGGGCGTTTCCAATCCGGCGATTATTCTCAAAATCGTCGTTTTTCCGCTTCCCGACGCGCCGAGCAGAACAATCGTCTCGCCTTCGGCAACTTCAAAGTTGATGTCCTCCAAAACCGGCGTTTTGCCGAATTTTTTGCTGACGTTTCGGACGCTGACGGCTATTTGTTTTTCCTGAGTCGCATTTCCCATTTAATTTTTATTCCGCTTCCAGCCAATCCCTCGCAAAAAATAAAATACTAAAAATCAGAAATGAAAAAATCGCCAGCACAATTGCGATTGCATTCGCCGCCTCGACTTGTCCTTCGTTGAATTTGGCGAAAATGTAAAGCGGCGCGGTTTGCGTTCGCCCGGCGAGATTGCCCGAAACCAGAATCGTCGAGCCGAATTCGCCGACCGAACGCGCGAACGTCAGCAGCGCGCCGGAAAAAATCGCGCCGCGCAAGCCGGGCAAAGTGATATGCCAGAAAGTCTGCCAGCGAGTCGCGCCCATCGTCGCCGACGCTTCTTCGAACGAATGGCTCATCGTATCGAAAACTGGTTTGATAACGCCGAAAGCGAGCGGAAAGGTAACGAAAATATTCGCCAGAATTATCGCGTAAGGCGTAAACATTATCTGCATTTCTGGCGGAAGATACTGTCCTAAAATGCCGAAAGGTCCCCAGAGCAAAAGCAGTGAAAATCCGGCAACAGCGGTCGGGATCGCGGTCGGCAAACTGATAATCACGAAAAGCGCATTGCGTCCCCAGAAATTGTATTTCGACAACACATAAGCGGCGAAAAGTCCGAAAATAACATTAAAAAGGGTCGCCCAAAAGCTCGTCACCAGCGAAAGCTGCAGCGCGAAAATAGCTTCGGGCGCGGTCAGCGCGTGCCAAAAACTCGTTAAACCTTTGCTCGTTCCGAAAATGAAAATCGAAGCGAGCGGAAGCAGTATCAGCGGGAGCATTATGGCGATCATCGCCGCCAGGCTCAAAGGTTTTACAAGGTCGAAGCCGTGTACGTGCCGCATAGTTGAAAGATTTGCGCTCATAAATATTCATTAGAAATGCGAAGTTTTTTGTTTGGCATTTTTCCATTTCTCACATTCACTTTTTCTGCACTTGATCGCGAAAAACCTTCTCGATAATTTCAGGATAAGCGCGGTTCCAGCCGCCGAAAAACTCGACCGTAAAAGGCTGTTCGATTTTCCCGAATTCCTGGTTCGCTTCGTTTAATGATTCATTGGTGATTGAACGAAAATGGTATTTGACGAACGCTTTTTGCGCTTCGTCCGTCCAAAGGTAATTCAAAAAAGCCTCGACTGACGGGCGTTTTACTTCGTTGATGTTGCGCTCGATAATCACCGCCGGATGTTCGCTGAAAATCGTTGATTTCGGCAAAACGATTTCAACGGGCGCGCCGGCTTGTTTCATCAGTAAACCTTCGAGTTCATATGTGATTAAAGCGTCGCCGTAACCGGTTTCAAACTGCGTTCGGGCTTCGCGCGCGGACGCGGGCGTCGAAATGACGTTTTTCCAAATTGATTGCAGCGTCTTTAAAGCGCGATTCGGGTCGGGCGCGCCCGTTTCCGCTTCGCTTTTTTTCAATTCGGAGCCGTAAATTGAGAGAATAGACCACTGTGCTCCGCCGGAACTGACCGGGTCGGGATGAATAAGACGGATGCCGGGATTCGCCAAATCGGGAAAATCCTTTATGTTTTTCGGGTTTCCCTGACGAACTAAGATAACAAAAGGCGTTTTATTGACGATGCCTTTGTTCGGCATATTTCGCCAATTTGCTCCAGCGGCTTTGCCTTCGACGAGGCGGTCAACGTCGCGTTCGATGGAAAGAATGGCGATGTCTGCGGGCGTTCCCTGCAAAATCTGATTCGTGACGGTTTCAGAACCGGCAAACGACGAATTAAAGCTCAAATCTTCGCCGTGTTCGGCTTTCCATTTCGCGGCGAATGCCGGATAAATTTCTTTTTCCAGCGCTTCCTTCATAATCGAAAATCCGTAAAGCGTAATTACGCGCCCGCCCTTTGTTTCCGGTTGGCTCGGAAGGCAGCCGTTTGTTAAAAGAAGCGAAAAAATCGCTGCGAAAAATAAAGTTTGTGAAAGTTTGCTTTTTAAGTAAATTTTCATTACGCCTCCTGATATTTTCAAAATTTGACTCTGAGCGCCGTTCCGATGACGTGCAAATCACCGGGACGCGTCGTACCGTCGTTTTGCCGCAGATAAAATAGATCGAGCGATAAATTTTTATTGAATACTTTATTGATTCCGGCGCTGAGCCGGTTGCGCGAAAATCTTTTTAGAATCGAATCGTAGAAAACTTCTTCGGTTACGAAGAAAGTAGCTTTTGGAATGAAATTTTTCGGAACGGCTTTTTCAAAGGTTATCGAAGGGCGATACCTGAACGAATTGCGCGGCTGCCGCAAACGGTATTCAAAAAGGCTTCGATGTAAAAGCCCGAATTTCTTCGTCGGAAAGCGATAAGCGGCGCGTAAATTGAGACGATGTTCGGGACGAAAGCGGCTGTTCGCGTTGCGCGCGTCAACTCGCAAAAAGAACGGATGAAAAGACAAGGATTTTGTCGGCTTTAAAACAAATCCGATGGCGAATCTCGAATCGTTGACGCGCGAAATGTTTTTACCGAAACGCGCTGTGAAAGTCGTTTGAAAATCAACCTTTTTCGTCATCGGCACGGTGATTTGAACGTCGTTCCAGGATTGGAGGTCATCTTCCGGCTGCGCGGTTTGAGCGTTTATTGAGAGCGGCAGATACAGTGCGAAAATCAATCCCAACAAAAGATTTTTCATATAAAGCCTCCGGCGTAAAAGTTCTTTTTCCTGAAGAACAACTCCAGAGACGGAAAAGGCTGCAAAGCACACTCGATGTTTTGCAGCCTTTTTCGGGCAAATCTTTCGTGTCCTTCTTCGATATGCCTACGAGGTTAGCTGTCGGGCTGGAAGCGAAGAAGTC
>DASVQY010000070.1:0-60430 GCA_036388895.1 Pyrinomonadaceae bacterium
CGTACCGGAAAATGCGAGCAGACTTTCTGCGCAAGAAATTCTCGAGAAAACGCTCGAAGCCAAACCGAACGCCAAGCCTTCGACGATTACTGTTCAGAACAACGATAATGCGGCAGTAAATGTCTCTCTCGGGCGAGAAGGACAAGTTTTCGTCAATCCATACACCGGTGAAATTACCGGCGAAGGCGCGAAAGGATTGCGCGGTTTTTTCCGAACCGTAACCGATTGGCACCGCTGGCTGGCGTTGTCGGGCGAAAATCGCCCAATCGGAAAAGCGATTACCGGCGCGTGTAATTTGATGTTTTTATTTCTCGCGTTGTCGGGAATTTACATCTGGTTTCCGCGTCGGTTTTCAGCGCAGCATTTCAAATCGGTTTTGTGGTTTCGCCGCGGTTTGCAGGGAAAAGCCAGAGATTTTAACTGGCACAATGTTATAGGTTTCTGGTCGTCATTGGTGTTGATAATTTTGACTTTGACGGCAACGGTGATTTCTTATCAATGGGCGACAAACCTGCTTTACACCTTAACCGGAAACGAAGCGCCGCAACAGCAGCAAGCGCCTGCAAATCAGCAAACAAATCAAGCCGAACAGCCTTTCGTTTTACCGGAAAACCTCAATGAAATCTGGAATCGAGCGGAAAATTACACCGGTTGGAAATCAATCAGCTTGAGGCTGCCTGTATCAAAAGACGCGGCTGTTTTTACAATTGACGAAGGGAAATACTGGAATATATTTGCGCGTTCGACCTTAACGATTGACCCGAAAAATGCGGAAGTCGCCAAATGGGAATCCTACGGAGAACAAAATTCAGCTAGACAGTTGCGTTCGTGGTTCCGTTTTACTCACACGGGCGAAACCGGCGGAATCGTCGGACAATTCGTCGGATTCCTCGCCTGTATCGGCGGAGCGTTTCTCGTCTGGACAGGATTTTCACTGGCGTGGCGAAGATTTCGCAGCTGGCGCGCTAGATCAACAAGAGATTTTGAACCGCAGAATGACCCAGATTAGTGAAATTAAGGGATTTACTTTAAAAGCAGGCGCTCGATTTACTTTATCAGGTTAAATTTTCAAAAGGTTTTCGACTATCTCGCGTGCGGCGTGCGGACGGGCAAAGCGCGCGACGTTCGCCTTCATAGTTTCAAACCTTGCTCGATCGTTGACTAGTTCGTCTATTTTATAACCAAGCGTCGGCAAGTTGTTGCATTTTATCGCGCAGCCTTTTTCTAAAAGATGATCGGAATTTCGTTCTTCCTGACCGGGAATCGGGTTTACAACGGCGAAAATTAAATTTTTTGCGAGCGCTTCGGAAGTCGTTAAGCCGCCCGGTTTGCCGACGATCAAATCCGAAGCCGACATATATTCGTCCATCGCCGTCGTGTAGCCGATTGGCTTGAACGTGACCGTTTCATTGTTTAACTTTTGAGCCGAAAGTTTTTCGAGCTTTGTTTTTAATTCTTCGTTGCGCCCGCACATCGCCAAAACTTGAGCGGGCGTTTTCATATCGCTCAAAGCCTGCAAAAGATGCTCGACGTTTCCGACGCCGCAGCCGCCCGCCGAAACCAAAATCGTTGTTTTGTCTTTCGCTAGATTATACTTCTCGCGCATTGCGGTTTTATCTTTGTGCTCTGCAAATATCGGATCAATCGGAATTCCCGCAACTGTTATTTTCTTTTCGGGGATTCCCAGCTTTTCCATGTGAACGCGCGTTTCTTCCAGCGCGACAAAATACTGCTCGAAATGGTGACAAAGCCACATCGCGTGTACGTCGAAATCCGTAACGACAATCGCCTGCGGAAAAGTGATTTTGCCTTTCGCTTTCAGCCAGGAAATGATTTCGGCGGGAAGAAAATGCGTGCAGACGGCGATGTCCGGCTGATAATTCTTGAGAAGTTTTATCAAAGGCTGCGTGTTCAATCTGTCCAAAGCAAGACGCCTTCGCTCGTTTTGCCACGGTTTGTCGAGCGAATCGTACATCCAGCCTAAAACCTCGGGCATCGAGCCGACCATATCAATATACGCCTTTCCGTATAGTCTTCGGAAAAGAGGATTTGTGTATTGCAGTACGTCAATATTGCGGATTTCTTCAGCCGCATTTTCTTGACGAAACGCCTTTTCCAGCGCTTCGGCGGCGCGCAGATGACCAGCGCCGACCGAAGCCGAGAGAATTAAAACTTTTTTGAACATATATTTGGAAAAATTTATCGCGGTTATAGTATTCTTGTTTCTTAGATTTTAATTTAGATTTTAATTTACGCGAGCAAACGGCTTGATGATAAGTCGAAATACGAGCGAATTCAACAAAACGCGGCGGTATATAGGAGTTTTATCTGATTTAGTCTTTCGTTCGGAGTAAATTTTAAGTAAAAAATAATACAAAAATAATGACAGAACGTATTCACCGCGAAGTTATCGGCGGTCATCTTTTGGTAATAGGCGGGGCGGAAGACAAATATAACGAGCGAAGAATTCTAAAAAAATTTCTCGAATTGGCGGGCGGGGAAAAGGCGGAAATTTTAATCGTTCCGGTCGCTTCGGATTTTCCGGAGTTTGCGGCGGATATTTACGTTCAGGCGTTTCGGCGTCTCGGCGTGGCGAATCCGCGCGTGCTGCGGGCGACTTCGCGGCAAGACGTTTTCAATGCTGACGCTGACGCTTTGCTCGACGGCGTTACGGGAGTTTTTATAACGGGCGGCGATCAAATGCGGCTCGTTTCGATTTTAGGCGGAACTCAGTTTTCGATGAAGCTCAGAAAACTGGCAGCCGAAACCGACATCGTTTTAGCCGGAACCAGCGCGGGCGCCGCCGGAATGAGCGCTTCGATGATCGTTCGCGGCGATTCGTCACCGCACCCGCATAAAAACACCGTGCGGCTTTCGCCAGGTCTCGGTTTGCTCAAAAACGTTATTATTGACCAGCATTTTACCGAGCGGGGTCGAATCAGCCGTCTTATCACTGCGGTTTCGTACAATCCGTATAACTTAGGCATTGGAATTGACGAAAATACGGCGGTTATTTTGGATAACGAAGGTATTCTGGAAGTTTTCGGTCAGGGAACGGTGACGGTCGTGGACGGCTCGCAGATAACTTACAACGAAATTGCCGAAGTTGACGATCAGCAATCGTTCAGCGTCTGCGGCGTGCAGCTTCACATACTCGGCGACGGTTTGATTTACGATTATTTCGCGCGTCATCCGATTCAGCCCCCAAACGAATTTTTACTGCCCGATCTTGAATAAGCAAATTGTTTGTAAATAATGTATTTACTCATTATTGTTATTTAAAAAACATACTATTCGGCAGCAACTTGTTTAACATTATCCATATATGAAAATTCTTGAAATCAGAACACTACGCGGAGCGAATTATTGGAGCGGTTACTGGAAAAAATTGATTATTATGCGCCTTGACCTCGAAGATTACGAGGAAAAGCCGACCGACAAAATCGAAGGCTTTTACGAACGACTGCAGGAGATTATGCCGTCGCTTCAGTCGCACGGGTGCAGTTATCAGGAAGAAGGCGGGTTTTTTCGCCGCGTTCAGGAAGGAACGTGGGCTGGGCATGTAATTGAACATTTTGCTCTTGAAATGCAGACGCTCGCCGGAATGGATGTCGGTTACGGCAGGACGCGCGAAACCGGTGAAAAAGGCATTTATAACGTCGTTTTCAGCTATCACGAAGAAGAAGTCGGGCGTTACGCCGCGCGCGCCGCCGTTCGTTTATTTCTCGATATAGCCGAAGGAAAACAGGTTGAGGAAATCAAGAAAATTCTCGCCGACGAAATTCAGGAAATGCGCGAAATCCGCGAAGACGTGCGTTTTGGTCCGAGCACCGCATCAATCGTCGAAGAAGCCGAAAAACGCGGAATTCCTTATATTCGCCTTAATGATCAGGCTCTTATTCAACTCGGTTACGGTATCAATCAACGGCGCATACAAGCGACGACGACCGATAAAACAAATTTGATCTCCGTTGATATTGCCAGCAATAAAGCCGCGACAAAAAAACTTCTCGGCGAAATGGGCGTGCCGGTTCCGAAAGGTTATCAAATCCGCGATGAAGATGAACTCGAAAGGGCTGTCGAATCAATCGGTTTTCCGATAGTCGTCAAACCGCTCGACGCCAATCACGGAAAAGGCGCTTCGATTAATCTCAACTCGCTCGAAGAAGTGCGCGAAGCGTTTCACCGGGCAAAAGAATACTCGCGCCGCGTAATCATCGAAAAAATGCTTCACGGCTCTGATTTTCGCGCGCTCGTCGTAGACAACAAACTCATAGCCGTGGCTGAAAGAAAGCCTGCGCACGTCGTCGGCGACGGAGTGAGCACGATTCAGCAATTGATTAATAAGGAAAACGAAAATCCTTTGCGCGGTTACGGTCACGAAAAAGTTTTGACGCTGATAACCGTTGATTCGCAAACGAGGGCTTTGCTCGAAGCGAAAAATTACACGCTCGACACCGTTTTATCTGCCGGCGAAATATTTTATCTTAAATCAACTGCCAATCTTTCCACCGGCGGAACAGCGATTGACCGCACCGACGAAACGCACCCGGAAAATGTTTTTCTTTTTGAGCGAATCGCCAAAATTGTCGGCTTGGATGTCGCCGGAATTGACGTGATGGCGCCGAATGTTACGGAACCGCTTATGGAAAACGGCGGCGGCGTTATAGAAATCAACGCGGCGCCCGGTTTCAGAATGCATCTCGCGCCTTCGGAAGGAATCGGACGGAACGTCGCCGAGCACGTCGTTGATATGCTGTTTCCGACCGGAAAACCTTCGCGCATTCCGATTATCGCAATTACAGGAACGAACGGAAAAACCACCGTAACTCGGCTTATTGCACATATTATTCGGGGAAGCGGCTGCGTTGTCGGGTTTACGACGACTGACGGAACATATATTCAAAACAATCAAATCGTCACCGGCGACAATACCGGACCCATCTCGGCGCAGCTCGTGCTAAAAGATCCGTCTGTTCAGGTTGCCGTTTTGGAAACCGCGCGCGGCGGAATTATTCGCTCCGGTTTGGGCTACGATCACAGCGATATTGCGGTCGTCACGAACGTCGCTGCCGACCATTTGGGGTTAAAAGACATCAATTCGCTCGAAGACCTCGCTCGCGTAAAAGGCGTTGTTCCGCGCAGCGTTTCGCCGCGCGGTTTCGCCGTGCTCAACGCCGAAGACGATCACGTTTACAATATGCGTAAACTCGTTGACGGTAAATGCGTGTATTTTGCCATGCACGAAGATAATGAAAGAGTTCAAAAACACTCAGCAAAGGGCGGTTTATCGTGCATCTACGAAAACGGATATATCACGCTTTTGAAAGGCAAATGGAAAGTGCGCGTCGAGCGCGTCGCAAATATTCCTTCGACCTACGGCGGTCGCGCCGAATTTATGATTCAAAACGCGCTGGCGGCTGCGCTGGCTTGTTTCGTTTACGGCGTTTCGATTGAAGATATTCGCGTCGGTTTAACGACATTTACGTCAGGAACGGCGCAAACGCCCGGTCGTCTTAATTTTATCGAAATCGGCAACGCAACTGTTTTAATTGACTACGCGCATAATCCAGCCGGTTTATCCGCTTTGCAGAAATTTATTGGTCAATTGCAGTACAATAAGCAGACAGTTGTTCTGAACGGAACAGGCGACCGGCGAGATGAAGACTTACGCGAGATGGGAAGATTGTGCGGTAAGCATTTCGATAATATCGTTATTCGTCGTGGTAACTACTTGCGCGGTCGAGATGAGCAGCAAATGTATCAGATTCTGCAAGAGGGAATCAAAGAAGGCGGAAAGGCGGCGAACGTAAAGATAATTCCCGAAAGTCAGGATGCCATCCGAAATGCGATAAACCAGGCTGGCAAAGGCGAGCTCGTCGTCGTTCTCGGCGACGGCGTTCCGAACGATATTTCAATAGTCAATAAAATTCGCGACGAAGTAAACTCGGTAATGGCAACCGCGTAATCTGAGAAAAAACGAGAAAAAGGAGCTTCCCTTAATGTAGAAGCTCCTTTGTTGTGTTTTGTAATTATAGTTGCTTTTTTTATTTATATTTTAGTTGCGGTATATTTCGACCGTTAAATTGTCATCCGAAGTAACGAACCCGCGATACATTCCCCCGGAATTAAACGGCAAAGCGACGTTTCCAAGCGAATCAACTGCAATAAAGCCGCCTTCGCCGCCCATTTCGGTTAAATACTCGATTGTTTCAAAGGCTGCGCGTTCGAGATTAATATTTTTGTATTTCATCCGCGCCGCCACGTCGTAAGCCGTCACGCCAGCCATAAAAAACTCGCCGTGTCCGGTGCAGCTGACGGCGCAGGTCGCATTATCCGCATATGTTCCGGCGCCGATAATCGGCGAATCTCCGATGCGCCCGTACTTTTTGTTGGTCATTCCGCCAGTGGAAGTCGCCGCCGCCAGATTTCCGCTCGTGTCGCACGCCACCGCGCCGACGGTACCGAACGGTTTTGGGTTTTGGACTCTGGATTTTGGATTTTGTTTTTCTAAATTTTGAGCTTCCAATTGGCTCTGGACTTTAGATTTTGGACTTTGGATTTCGTCTTCTATTAATTCGGATTCTTCGACGGTATGGTCGAGTTGGACGACGCCTTCATCGCGCGCCTTTAATAACTGCTGATAACGGTGTTCGGTGTAAAAATAAGCGTCGTCGGCAAATTCAACGTCCATTTCGCGGGCGAAACGATTCGCTCCATCGCCGGCGAGAAAAATGTGTTCGGTTTTTTCCATCACCAGCCGGGCGAGCTTAATCGGATTTTTAATGTTTTTTACAAAAGCGACCGCTCCGGCATCGAGAGTTTTTCCGTTCATAATCGCGGCGTCCATCTCGTTTTTGCCGTCGTGCGTGAAAACCGAACCGCGCCCGGCGTTAAAAAGCGGAAAATCTTCGAGCCCGCAAACCGCAATCTCGACCGCTTCGAGCGCCGTTCCGCCATTTTTCAAAATTTTCCAGCTGGTTTCCAGCGCGTTTCGCAAACCGCTGCGGTATTCCATTTCGAGTTCTTCGGTCATCAGCGATTTAAGAATCGTTCCCGCTCCGCCGTGAATTGCCAATGCAGTTTTGTTCATAAATATAACAATTTACCATCGAACGAAAAAAATCTAATAACTGCCCTCAATATTTTCTTCGCGTTCAAAGGCAATTTGTGGAATAGGCGAGCGATTAAAAGTTTTTCATTTAATAGCAAATCTACAAGATTCTGCCACGTATTCATCGAATCAAATAAAATTTATTCGAGCCTTATCCGAAAAGGCAATTGTCTTTTGAGCTTTCCGGCAAAAGACAAGCGCAAAGCCTCGGAGTTTCAGCTTTTGTTGAAACCGTCCGGCTGCCGAAGTGAGGTTATAAATGAAGTTTCCCGTCTATTTTTGTCTTTCACTCGTTCTGTTTTTGGCTTTTTCCGTGTCGGCACAAGCGCAAAACGGGTTTTCTAAAATCAACATCAGCCAGACGACCAGCAATTTCGACGATAAAAACGATAACATTTCTCGCCCTCGAATTATCGTTGAAAAATCGGAAACAAAATCAACCGCTGCCGCGCCGTTGACCGTTCTGGATCTCGAACGTCAAGCGTTTCAATTGATAAATGAAAAGCGCAAAGACCAAGGTTTAAAGCCGCTGGAGTGGAATGAAAATGTGGCGAAAGTTGCTCGTCTTCATTCGCAGGATATGGCGAACAATAAATTTTTCAGCCACACCGGGCGCGACGGTTCGAGCGTAGACGACCGCGCCGACAGCATCGGTTTGAGCAAATGGCGAGCAATCGGCGAAAATATCGCATACAATCGCGGTTACAATCAACCGGTCGAATTCGCCGTCGAACGCTGGATGCTGTCGCCGAAACATAAACAAAATCTGCTCGACGACCGCTGGCAGGAATCAGCCGTCGGAATTGCCGTCACGCCCGAAGGAACTTATTATTTCACGCAGGTTTTTTTGTTAAGAAAATGAAAGTTGAGAGAAGAGAAATGAGAACTAAAAATCAAAAATTTTACAGTTTATATCTTTTTTAAATACTTACTTTTCGCTTGTCATCTCTAACCCTTCACTATTTTTATTCTTGCGCCGGACGATTTCGTTTTTTATTCTGGAGCGGTGTCGAATAATTCTTTTACGCTGCCTTCTTTTGCCAAAATCAATTGGAATTTGCGCGTTTTAGGTAAGCGCGACGACGGTTTTCACGAGCTTTGCACCGTTTTTCAAACTGTTTCTCTGCACGATAGTTTAACTTTTGCCGAGGCTGAAAAAATAACTTTCACTTGCGATGACGCGGCAATTCCCGTTAACGAAGAAAACCTCGTTGTGAAAGCCGCTTATGCGCTTCGCGAAAAATTCGGGATAAAAGGCGGCAGCGCCGTTCATCTCGAAAAACGCATTCCTTCGCCCGGCGGACTCGGCGGCGGCTCGTCGAACGCGGCTACGGCGCTTATAGGTCTGGCAAAGCTCTGGAATATAAAAATCGGAATCAAGGAATTAGCGCAACTCGGAGAACAAATCGGCTCAGACGTGCCTTTTTTCTTTTATGGCGGAACGGCGCTCGGAACAGGACGCGGCACGGAAATTACGCCGATTGAAGACGCCGAAGAGAAATTTCTTTTAATCGTCGCGCCGCAAATAAGCGTTTCGACGCGCGACGCGTTCGCTCGACTAAATGCGCCGCGCTTGACAAATTTCGACTCAAAAAGTATTCTCAAAATTTGCCGAAATGAAGCCGAAAACTTCAGATTTAATCAGGCGCAATTGAAAAACGATTTTGAATCGAGCGTTTTCGCACTCCAGCCGGAAATCCGGCGCGTGAAAGAAAAACTGCTCGAATGCGGCGCGATTCAAGCTAATTTGAGCGGAAGCGGCGCGAGCGTTTACGCAATCTTTGAAAATGAAGAAACACGGCAAGCGACACTGAAAGCCCTCGAGATTGAATCCGACTGGCGAATGTTTGCCGTAGCGACCGTTTCGCGGCAGAAATACTGCAAATCGCTGAGTATCAGCGAGATATTTTAGCGAAAAATCATTTGATAAAATGAAGCGGTCAGCTTCCGATTAGTTTCTGAAAAAATTTATTTTGGGGCGTAGCCAAGTGGTAAGGCACCGGTTTTTGGTTCCGGCATTCATAGGTTCGAATCCTCTCGCCCCAGCCATTTTTTAATCGGAACGAGCAATTCTTTAATCGGAAAGTTGCTCGTTTTTTATTTCATATTATTTAATTTTTTGAGCGGTTCTGGTTGACGGATTTGTTTTTTTGAGAAAATTGATAAAGTAGACAAAGAAAATCCGAAATCCAAAATCCGAAATCCAAAATCAAAATGGGTGTTCCGGGCAACGTCAAAGTCTTTTCGGGCAATGCACATCGGCGTTTAGCCGAAGATATCTGCCGTCAACTGAGCTGTGATTTGGGGAAATCTTCGACCGAGCGATTTTCCGACGGTGAGTTTAATTTTCAAATCGGCGAAAACATCCGCGGGATGGACGTTTTTATAATTCAGCCGACTTGTCCGCCGACCGATCAAAATCTGATGGAACTGCTGATAATGATTGACACTTTCGTGCGGTCTTCAGCGGAAAGAGTGACGGCGGTGATTCCATATTTCGGTTATGCGCGTTCTGACAAAAAAGATCGTCCGCGCGTTCCGATTGCGGCGAAATTGATATCAAATTTGATTACGAAAGCCGGAGCACATCGCGTTTTAACTATTGATTTGCACGCTTCGCAGATTCAAGGGTTTTTTGATATTCCGGTTGATCATTTATTTGCCGCACCGGTTTTTGTTGAGTATTTTCAGCATAATCCGATTGAAAATTTAATTGTCGTCGCTCCTGACACGGGCGGAGCAGAACGCGCTCGCGCTTATGCAAAACGTCTTGATGCGGGCTTGGCGCTGGTTGATAAGCGGCGCGAAAAAGCTAATGTCGCTGAAGTTATGAATGTCGTGGGCGATGTGCGCGGCAAAAATTGTTTGATTGTTGACGATATGTGCGATACCGGCGGCACAATTTGCAAGGTCGCCAAAGCGCTTCACGATAACGGCGCAAACGAAATATACGCTTGTTTTTCACACGCTGTTCTTTCGGGCAGAGCAATTGATAATATTGCCGGATCGCATATAAAAAAGGTTATCGTGACAAATACGATTCCGCTGTGTAATAAGGGTGAAGCCCTTCAAGCAGAAGGTCGGATAGAAGTTTTAAATGTCGCAAAATTGCTGGCATCGGCAATCAGATCAATTCACGATGAAACGAGCGTTTCATCACTGTTTATTTAATTAAAGATGCAAAATGAGAAAACAAAAAAAGTTTATTTTTGCATTTTGAATTTTTAATTTTGAATTAATAAAGTTATGGCAGATAAATTAACTGTAAAAGCAGAAAAAAGAGAAGGACGCGGCAAAAACGATTCGCGCCGAATGCGACGTGAAGGAAAGGTTCCCGTTGTTATCTACGGCGGCGGGACGGAAAGCGTGGCGTTGAGCGCCGAATTAAAAGATTTAGCCGCTATTTTACGCACGGATACGGGTGTGAATACGGTTTTTTCGCTCGACGTGGCAAACGAAGGATTGGTTGACGTGATTTTTCAGGATCGTCAGATTGATTCGATTCACGGTCGTCTGGTTCACGCCGATTTGCGCCGTTTTGCGAAAGGCGAAAAAATCGAAATGACCGTACCGATTCATTTAATCGGCGAAGCCGCGGGACTCAGCGAAGAAGGAGCGGTTTTGAACCAGCCTCTTCACGAAATCAAAGTCATTTGCGAGCCTGCGAAAACTCCGAACGCCATTGAAGTTGACGTAACCAGTTTGAACGTCGGTGAATCAATTCACGTTTCGGATGTGGAATTCGGACAGGGAATCGAAGTTCAAGAAGAACCGGAAACCGTTCTGGCTTCAATCGTCATCGTCAGAGAGGAAGAACTCGAACCGCAAACCGAATCGCCGGGCGAGCCGGAATTGGTTGATCAGCCGGGCGCAAGCGATTCTGGAGACGAAGCGTAGTTTTTGCGGAGAGCGATTCAGGGAAAAATATTTTTTGTACTTTTATGGATGCGCTTTCCGTGAAAAATTGGCTGATCGTCGGATTGGGAAATCCGGGCTCGCAGTACGAGCGCACGCGGCACAATCTCGGTTTTATGCTGATTGACAGATTGGCGCGCGATGCGCAGACGCAAGTTAAACGCGAAGAATGCCGCGCGCTGGTCGGACGCGCCGAGATCGAAAGCCGACGGGTTGAACTCGTGAAGCCGCAAACTTTTATGAATTTAAGCGGCGAAGCGATTAATTGTCTGCTAAAAAAACCGGACAGAACGGCGGAAAAATTAATTGTCATAACTGACGATTTGGCTTTACCGATAGGCTCGATGCGGCTTCGCGGAAAAGGCTCGGCAGGCGGGCACAACGGTTTGAAGTCAATCATCAATTGTCTGGGAACAAACGAGTTTATCCGTCTGCGCATCGGCATTCAGCCCGAGCATCCGATCAACAATACAAAAAATTTTGTTTTGGAAAACTTTTCCAAAAGCGAAACACAGATAATTGAAGAAGTTTTAGAGAAAAGCGCCAAAGCGATTAGCGCCGTCATTTCGGACGGCATCGAAAAAGCGATGGCGAAGAGTAATTGAAGGATAAAGGCTAAGTAATAAAGGTTAAATAAATCGAATTATTCTTTCCTTTAGCCTTCAAAACAGCCCTTCTTGCTGCAATCCAAGCGAATTGCGGCTTGAAAGCCAAAAGGAGGATAAAATGGCAAACAGAACATACGAAGTAATGTATATCGCCGATCCGGATACGGCGGTCGATACGATTGGAAGATTGAATGAAGCGGTCGCGGCTTTGGTTCAGACCGAAGGCGGAAACGTCGTCAGAACTGATGACATCGGACGCAGACGGCTCGCTTATCCGATTAACAAAAAGGACGAAGGTTATTACGTGTTGTTTGAAATCGAAGGTTCGGGACAGGAAATTGCTGAGCTTGAACGAAGAATGCGCGTAAACGACGCGATTTTGCGTTATATGACGGTTCGAGTTGACGAAGACCGCAAAGCCGCCGATAAAAAACGCGCCAAGCGCGAAAATAAAGCGAGCAAACGTGCTTCGTTCCGCAACACGAACAATCAAAACGAAACAGAAACGGCAAATAATGCCCAGTAAATCAATAATACGGAGTTAAAAAAATGGCAGAATACGATAGAGATACAATTGAAGAAAGAGATATTGATACTGGCATAGATCAAGATTTTGGGGATAAAATGCCGCGCCGTTTTCAGCGCCGCCGCCCGCGTCAGGTCGTGCCCGATTATGTGGATTGGAAAGACGTTGATTATTTAAAGCAATATATTCCAGAACGCGGAAAAATTATGCCGCGCCGAATTTCCGGCATTTCCGCCAAAGACCAGCGCCGTATCGCCAAAGCGATCAAACGCGCCCGCGCGATGGCGATGCTGCCGTATGTGGCGGATTAATAACAAGGAGATTTTTATAAAAATATGGCAAACACAAAAATTCTTTTACGCGAAGATTTGGAAAACTTGGGCGGGCGCGGCGAAATCGTCAAGGTTAAATCCGGTTACGCTCGAAACTATCTTTTGCCGCAAGGTTTAGCAACTTTGGCAACAAAGGGAAATCTCAAGCAAATTGAGCAGGAACGCGCTGCGCTTTTGAAAAAAGCCTCGACGGAAAAATCAACCGCCGAAGCGCAAGCCGATCAAATGCGCGACATCGCGCTGTCATTCGAGCGTAGAGCGGGCGAAAACGGAACGCTTTTTGGTTCCGTAACGACGATGGATATTGCTGAAGCGCTGCGGGCGAAAGGTTATGAAATTGACCGCCGCCGCATTGTAATGAAAGACGCTATCAAAGAAACCGGAGATTACACGGTAAACGTGAAATTACACCGCGAAGTCACTCTGCAGGTTCCCGTTACCGTTACGCCCGAAGGCGGCGCGGTTCAAACCGCGAGCGACGCTTCCGCAGAAAACGCGCCCGATTCTACGGCTGATTCAAACGCAGCGAACGAAAACGAGTAATATAAAAAAATTTCAACTCGAATTCTTTGTCAGAATTTTCGGTTGGTAGTATTATCAAAGACTGCAAGTTTTTCTTTTAGCTTGCGGTCTTTTTTATTCAACCGAAAAATTCGCTTTTATTATTTTGAGCCGACCTTTAGGCTGACTTCTGACTGTTTACTACTGACTGCTAAACAATGGCGACACCGAATCCCGAATTCAGGCGCGAGCAATTTTTAGAGCGACCCCTCCCGTCAAGCGAAGACAGCGAACGCGTTATTTTAGGCGCGATTCTGCTCGACAACGCGCTTATTTCCCAATCAATCGAGCAGCTTAAAATTGACGATTTTTATTCGCCGCTTCACCGGCGGATTTACAAAGCGATGAACGCACTTTTTGAATCGTCGCGACGGATTGATCCGATTTTGATCGGCGAAGAACTGAAAAAGGAAAACGCGCTCGAATCAATCGGCGGAATCGCTGCCATCACCAATTTGACTTACGGATTGCCGCATTTTTCCGATCTTCAGGAGTATATAAAAGTCGTTCGCGAAAAAGCGATGGTTCGTAACTTGGTCAAAGTCTGCAATCAAATTACCAGCGAAGCGCTCGCCGAAGAAGACGACGCGGCGAACATTTTAGACCACGCCGAATCAATGATTTTCGCGCTCGCCGAAGAACGAACCAGACAAGGCTTTTCGCATATTCAGCCGGTCGCCGAAAGCGTTCTGGCGAAAGTTCAGGAATACGCCAAACGCGAGAGCCACGCCTTGACCGGACTCGCTACCGGTTTCCGCGATCTGGACGAAAAAACTTCCGGCTTGCAAAAGACTGACTTGATCATCGTCGCTGCGCGTCCGTCAATGGGGAAGACTGCATTATGTCTGACGCTTGCACAAAATGCGGCGATTCTGGAGCAGGCGGTCGTAGCGGTTTTCTCGCTTGAAATGTCGAAGGAACAGCTCGTGATGCGTATGCTCAGTTCCGAGGCGAGAGTGGACGCACATCGGTTTAGAACCGGTTATTTAACGCGAGACGAATGGGGCAGATTGGCGGAAGCAATCGGAACTTTGTCGGAAGCCAAGATTTACATTGACGATACGCCGGGAATTTCCGTTTTGGAAATGCGCGCGAAAACGCGGCGGCTTTACGCCGAGCAGAAACGGCTCGATTTAATCGTCGTTGATTATCTGCAATTAATGTCCGGTTCGAAACGCTCCGAGTCAAGGCAGCAGGAAGTTTCGCAGATTTCGCGCGAATTGAAGTCATTGGCGAAGGAGCTAAACGTGCCGATTGTCGCGCTTTCGCAGTTGTCTCGCGCGCCCGAAGCGCGAAATCCGCCGAAACCGATGATGTCTGATTTGCGCGAATCGGGCAGTATTGAACAGGACGCGGATGTCGTCGCCTTTATCTATCGCGAAGATTATTACAAGCCGTCGGAAGAAAATGCCGGCATCGCCGAGATTTTGATTTCAAAACAAAGAAACGGTCCGACCGGGACGGTGAAACTCGCTTTTTTGAAAGAGTTTACGAGATTTGAAAATTATTATGGAGAATATCGAAGCGATGACGAATGATTTAAGGTTTCCGATTGGAAAGTTCGATTCGGGCAGGGAAGTCACGCCGGAATTACGGCGGCAATTCATACAGGCAATCAAAGATTTACCGGAAAACATAAAAAATGCCGTCGCGGATTTGAACGACGAACAGCTCGACACGCCGTATCGCCCGGAAGGTTGGACGGTTCGCCAAACAGTTCATCACGTCGCCGATTCGCATCTGAACTCGTATATTCGTTTTAAGCTCGCTTTGACCGAAGAAACTCCGACGATTCGACCGTATTATGAAGATCGTTGGGCGGAACTCAAAGACAGCGAAATGCCGATTGACGTTTCGATGAAAATCATCGAAGGCGTACACGCTCGCTGGGCGAATTTGCTCGATTCGATGAGCGACGCCGATTTTCAGAGAAAATTAATTCATCCTGAAACCGGCGATTGGACGCTCGAAAAAATGCTCGGTCTTTACGAATGGCACGGCAAACATCACACGGCGCACATCACGAACTTGCGCGAGCGAAACGATTGGTTCAGATAAACTCTTTTTCTTTCAGCTTTCGCGAGCGCGGTAAAATTTATTTTGCAAAGTTTTTCTAACGCAAAATAATTAATAGCGAATTATTTCACTAAAGTTTATATACGCCGCATTCGTTTGCGGTTGAATATTGAATTAAGCGATTTCTTCTAAAAAATTTTGCATAAAATGCTTTTCAATGTAATCTGTTTGTAAAAAATCAGCATTCATTGGAGAGGTTAAACAAATGGCGGAAGAAATTGGAAAAACTCGACTTTTATCGCTCGATGTTTTTCGCGGAATGACCATTGCCGGAATGGTTCTGGTGAATAATCCCGGAACGTGGAGCGCGATTTATCCGCCGCTAAAACACGCCGAATGGCACGGCGTCACGCCGACCGATTACATCTTTCCGTTTTTTCTTTTCATTGTCGGCATCGCCATTCCGATTGCCCTCGGGAAGCGTGTCGAAGAAGGCGTAAATAATGCCGTCTATCTCAAAATCTTTCGTCGTTCGGCGACAATTTTTCTGCTCGGGCTTTTTCTCGCCGCTTTTCCGTATTTCGATTTCGCAAATTTAAGAATCCCCGGCGTTTTGCAGCGGATTGCGGTTTGTTATCTGATAGCTTCTCTAATTTTTCTGCACACAAACTGGAAACAGCTTGTTTACATCTCCGCCGGTTTGCTGCTGTTTTACTGGATTTTGATGACGGCGATTCCGGTGCCGAACTGCGAAGTTTCGACTATTGACGATAAAGCCTGTAATCTCGCCGCTTATGTTGACCGTTTGATTTTCGGTGAAAATCACATCTGGAGACAGGCGAAAGTTTATGATCCTGAGGGACTTCTCTCGACGCTTCCGGCTGTTGCGACGACAATTTCGGGCGTTTTAACCGGAATGTGGCTGAAAACTAAAAAAAGCGATCTGGAAAAAGTCGGCGGTTTGTTCTTTTTCGGAGTTGTCTTAATGGCACTCGGCTGGATTTGGAATCCATTTTTTGCTTTCAATAAGCCGCTTTGGACGAGTTCTTACGTTCTCTACACTTCCGGGCTGGCGCTTTGTTTTCTCGGATTCTGTTACTGGTTAATTGACATCAAAGGTTACAAACTCTGGACGAAGCCTTTCGTTATTTTCGGCGTAAACGCGCTGGCGCTGTTCGTTTTTTCCGGGCTTTTATCGAAGATTTTGGGTTTGATAAAAGTTGCGGGTGCTGAAGGCAAGCAGGTTTCACTGCAAAAATGGATTTTCGATTCCGTATTTTTGCCGTTAGGGTCGCCGATCAACGCTTCGCTGATGTACGCCGTTTCTTATATTTTCTTGTGGCTTTTTTTGATGTGGCTGCTGTACCGAAAACAAATTTACATTAAAGTTTAAGACAATCTCAAAAAAAGGAGAACATTCAAAAGACAATAGAACGCGAATTAACACTGAAAAAACAGATTTACTTTGATTTTTAAATTGCAAAAAACTTATCCGGGCAAATCTGTCTCTTCGGTGCGAATCCGTGTTCTATTCTGATTTTGCTCGATTGATTTTCTTAATTTCTTTGCGCCGCCGCGACGACTTTTTCAGCCGCGTCGCTCATTCCGTCCGCCGAAATAATGCCGATGCCGGATTCGTTAAGAACGCGTTTTCCTTCTTCGACGTTTGTTCCTTCGAGGCGCGCGACAATCGGAATCGAAACGCTTAAGTTTTTCGCCGCCGCAACAACGCCCTTGGCGACCATATCGCAGCGCACGATTCCGCCGAAGATGTTAATCAAAACGGCTTTGACGTTTTCATCGGCGAGCAGAATGCGAAAAGCGTTTTCGACGCGCTCCTGCGAAGCGCCGCCGCCGACATCCAAAAAGTTCGCCGGTTCGCCGCCAGCGAGCTTGATAATGTCCATCGTCGCCATCGCCAAACCCGCTCCGTTGACCATACAGCCGATATTTCCGTCGAGCTTGATGTAGTTTAAATCGAACTTCGACGCCTCGATTTCGAGCTGTTCTTCTTCGTTCAAATCGCGCAGTTCGCTGTATTCCTTGTGACGAAACATCGCGTTGTCGTCGAAATTAACTTTTGCGTCGAGCGCGATGAGACGATTGTCTTTGGTTAGTAAAAACGGATTGATTTCGACAATCGTCGCGTCCATTTTTTGATAAGCTTCGTAAAGCGCGAGCATAAACTTCGTCGCCTGACCGATCAAATCGGCGGGAATGCCGAGACCGAAAGCCATGTTTCTTGCTTGAAATCCGCGAAGTCCGACGCTCGGGTCAATCGTTTCTTTAAGAATCAATTCCGGCGTTTCCTCAGCGACTTTTTCGATGTCCATTCCGCCCGCCGAAGAAGCCATAAAAACGTCTCTGCCCGTCGTCCGATCAAGCGTAATGCCGAGGTAAAATTCTCGATCAATCGGCAAGCCTTCTTCGATGAGCAGCGTTTTTACTTCGGTTCCTTCCGGTCCGGTTTGATGCGTCACAAGATTCATCCCGATCATTTGTTCGGCTATCTGACGCGCTTCTTCGGGTGATTTGGCGAGTTTTACGCCGCCGCCTTTGCCGCGCCCGCCCGCGTGAATCTGCGCTTTGACGACAACGACATCGGTTCCTAATTCACGCGCCGCCCTCTCGGCTTCTTCCGGCGTCCGCGCGACGATTCCGTGCGGAACAGGAACGCCGTAATTTTTCAAAAGTTCCTTTCCTTGATATTCGTGTATTTTCATAAAGTTTCCCTCGAAATATTGTGTAAAATTACTTTTCAATGATTTTACACGCGCCACCGTCGTTTGGCTAATCGCTTAATTTAACTAAAATTACTGCTTTAACAATACCTTTTTCAAAACAAAAAGACAGCCTTTTTAGACTGTCTTTCGCCGCGCCGAATTTAATAGAAAAATTATTTCGTTTGGGTCGTGTCAACGATAATTTTTGATAATTTCCATTCTTTTCCTTCGGGAATGTAATTCAGCTCGAATTTCGTTAAATTCGGGCGCGTCGGGTATTGACCTTTGAGTTTTAAGGTTTTGTAACCGAGTTCGCGACCGATTTCCGGTTCGGTCGAAAATTGCGCGTCCAACGAGCTGATCGGAGCGATGTCAATATCCTTATCAATAAAAACCTTGAACGACTCGCGCAAAGATTCCGGCGTTGCCTGTTCCTGCCACGGTTCGCAGATTTTTGCATGAAAGTTTGTAAAATCATTGCCTTGAACGGCGTCGTTAAATTCCAGCAATGTTTCTTTCACCATATCCTGCAATTCATCGTCCGACGGGATTTCGCCTTTCGATGCGTCGGCTTTAGCCGTTGATTTGGTCTTCGTCGTTTCTTTCGTCTCTTTCGTCTTTGTGTCCGTGTTGGAAACAGGCTGACTTGAATTTGTGTCCGACTGCGCGTTCGATAAATCGAAAGATTTGTTGCAGGTGCAGCCGAGCGCGATCAAAGCGACGATTGATAATGCCATTACGCCGCTAACTTTATTATTTTTTCCAAAAAACACATCGTTCAATAAGTTTTTCATCATTTTTGTCCTTCTTCTTTTTATTATTTGGGTAAGCTGAAAATAGACGGTTTCCGAAAGACGTTTTGCAAAAAATATTGGCTGGCAAACCGAAAATTTACCAGCCAATATAAAGTTTTTTGTTTAAATTGTCTATTGCGATTTTTCAACGAGCTTTAAAAGCGTGCGAACCGCGATAGCCGTCGGTCCTTTCGCCTGATGCGGCTTAACGCTGTCAGCCCAGGCGGTGCCCGCAATGTCGAGGTGCGCCCATTTCGCTTTATCAACAAATTCCTGAATAAACACCGCGCCCATAATCGTTCCGGCTTTGCGCGAAGGACCGATATTTTTAATGTCGGCGATGTCGGATTTGATTCCTTTGCTGTATTCTTTACCGATTGGCAATTGCCAGAATTCTTCGCCCGCGCGTTTGCCGCATTCGATGATTTCGTCAACGAGTTCCTGATCGTTGCCCATAATTCCCGTATTTACGTCGCCGAGCGCAATAATCACCGCGCCGGTCAGCGTCGCCATATCAACGATGCGCGTCGCGCCTTGTTTTTCGGCGTAAGCGACCGCATCGGCTAAAATCAAACGACCTTCCGCGTCGGTATTCAAAATTTCGACCGTTTTGCCGTTCATCGCCGTGACGATGTCGCTCGGTCTGGTCGCTTTTCCGTCCGGCATATTTTCTACTGCGGCGACGATGCCGAGGATGGGAACCGAGGGCTTGAGCAAACCGATAGCCCGCATCGTGCCGAGAACGGTCGCGCCGCCGGACATATCGTATTTCATCGCTTCCATACCTTCGCCGGGTTTAAGGGAAATTCCGCCAGTATCGAAAGTGATGCCTTTGCCGACAAAAGCGAGCAAATCGTTTTTCGAACCGGTTGATTTTTTCGGCTCGTAACGCAGAACAATCAATTTGGCAGGCTGTTCCGAGCCTTTCGAGACGCTGAGAAGCGAACCCATTCCGAGTTTTTCCATTTTCGCTTCGTCGAGAATTTCGCATTTCAAACCGACTTCTTTCGCCATTTTCTGCGCTCGATTAGCCATTTCGGTCGGATGCAGAATATTCGGCGGCTCGTTCGCGAGATCGCGCGTAAAGTTCATTGACTCGCCGATGATTTCTCCGCGCCGCAAACCTTCTTCAACGTCCGCCTGACTCGCTCCTTCGATGCACAAAACGAAATCTTCGATTGATTTGTCGTTTTTGTCGGCGGATTTGTATTTGTCGAGTTCGAATTGGCTCGTGATGACGCCCTGCGCGGCGCTTTGCGCCACTTCCTGCGCGTCGCCCTCGGCGCGCGCCAAAAGCGCAAAGCTTTTTATGTTTAGTTTTCGTAAGAAGCGAGTTGCGGTGCCGGAAACAATAGCTTCGTCCGACGCTTTAAATTCCAACTTGTCGCCGGCTCCGATCAGCAAAAGACGGCTGGCTTTGTTTCTTCCTTTCGCGTTGAAGCGAAAAAACGCGGTTTCACCGGTTTCGCCTTTAAATTCTTCAGCCTTAAGCATCGACGCGATAAGTCCGCCGGTTAATTTGTCCAATTCCTTTAAAACACTGCTCGTGGCTTTTTCATCCTTGAAAACTGCCACTGCGAGCGCATCCGCATCCGCATCCGTAAAGTTACCCGTAATTGCCGAAGATTTCATTTGTTTTCTCGTTTCCTTATATATATTTTTCGCGTAAAAGATTGTTATATCTATAGCTTATCTGCTGGTTTCTTTCAACTGCTGGCGCGTCTCCTTTTCGATTGTTCGTTCTTTGACGGTTTCGCGTTTGTCGTAAAGTTTTTTGCCTTTCGCCACGCCGATTTCAAATTTGATGCGCCCGTTTTTCCAGTAAATTCGAGTGATGACGAGCGTCATTCCTTTAACGACAGTTTCGCGCTCTAATTTTTCGATTTCGCGCCGATGAAGCAAAAGTTTTCGCGTCCGCAAAGGCTCGTGATTTTGCCGATTGCCGTGCGAATACGGCGAAATATGTGCGTTGAAAAGCCAGACCTCGCCGTCGCGCACCGAAACGTAAGAATCCTTTAGCTGGATTCTCGCTTCCATCACGCTTTTGACTTCCGTTCCCTGTAAAACAACTCCGGCTTCGTATTTGTCGAGAATATGGTATTCGTGAAAAGCCTGGCGGTTGTTGATGATATCTTTGCCCTCCGACATAAACATTTATTTTGCCTTTCAAACTTGCAAGACGCAAGCGAAATGCATTCGAATCATTTGACAATAAACAATTTAGTTTGGAAAATTGAATTGTTTATTGGGAGATCGTCTAATGGTAGGACTGCAGTCTCTGGATCTGCCTATCGGGGTTCGAATCCCTGTCTCCCAGCCATTGAAAAAGATGTCAGATGCCGGATGTCAGATGTTAGTAAAACCTATTCACACTGACATCCGGCATCTGACATCTGATATCTTCCCCTTATGAACGATTGGCACAAATCCGAAATCCGCGTCCGTTATGCCGAAACCGACAAAATGGGCATCGTTCATCACTCCAATTACCTGATCTGGTTTGAATTCGGAAGAAGCGAGTTTTGCCGGGCGAGAAATTTTTCTTACAAAGAAATGGAGGAAAAAGATAACGCGCTGATGGTCGTCGCCGAAAGTTACTGCCGGTATAAATCGCCCGCCTTTTACGAAGATATTTTAATAATTCGCACGAAAGTCGCAGAACTCCGCAGCCGCTCGCTCCGTTTTGTTTACGAGATTTATCGCCCATCCGATCAAAAGCTTCTCGCCGAAGGAGAAACTCTTCATCTCGTTACCGACACAAATAAAAAAGTGCGCTCAATGCCCGAAAGCTATCGAGAAAAATTGCTCGCCGCGGAAACTGCCGACGCAAACGCTTTACCGGAAAATCAAGCTCCGAGTTGAAAACTTTCAAAACGATTTTTAACCGTGTATTTAAAGTAATTTACAAATTAATGAAGAATTTTCCGTTAATTTGTGAAACTGAAATGAGGACAATTCTTCGGTTATATTACGTCTCTGCGAAAATTTTTTACACTATAATTTGTTCTACTTAATTTTCTCGCCGGCAACGAATCTGAAGTTTTTCGGGACGAATTCAATGGCGACCGCTACGCCGTTGATTTTGTTTTTCGTTTCCGCGTTTGTACGGAAAGTAATGACGGCATAAGGTTCTGTTTTTAGCGTTCCGCAGCCGAATTTGGTATTGGTTGACGCGAATGCCGTTAAAGTTACGTCGTCGAGTGAATTGCTTTTCAGTACAATGGTTTGATTGCCGGATTTGAGCGAGTAAATAATCTGGTTTGAATCGCATTCCACTCCGGTTAAAAAACCGAGAATACGCGTTTCGCCGGGGCGCGGCTTTCTCAGCGATTCATTCAAGGATTGATTCATCGCGATTTCGTTTAATCTGGCGATTTCTTCTTCGGAAAGAATTTTATCGGTAACTTCGTCCTGCGGTCGTTTTTGTTGGTTTTTCACATCTTCGAGCTGCGCTTCCCAAGCGTTGTTCATATTCAAAGTGCTTTGCGCGTATAACTTGAGCTCGTCGTCGGAAACTGTTTTTAATATTTTTTGTGTGATATTTCTCGCTTCGGCGAAATTTTGCCGCCGCATATATATTTCAGCCAGACGCATCGCATACCATTGATTTCCGGGAGCGATGCGCAAAGCTTTATTAATCGTTTCGAGCGCTTCGTCGAGATTTTCGTTTCTGACAATATTGATTAAAGCGTAAAGGTGATATGATTCGGCAAAGTTCGGGTTCAGCGCAATCGCCCGGCGCAAACTTTCACGAATTTTTTCGGCAAATTTGACGTTATACGCGATGACAAAGCCGAAATCCGACATTCCTTCGCGGCTCAAAACATATGCGTAACCGTAATGTGCGAGATAATTCTGCGCGTCGGTCTGTACAGCTTTTTCGAGATATTTCTGAGCTTCGGCAAAGTTTTTTTCGTTTAATTTGATTAAACCGAAAACCGCATTGGCAAAGCCGAGATTCGGGTTAAGCGTCAGCGATTCGCGCAGCAAAGCGTTCGCTTCGTTCAAACGATTCTGGTGAAATAACAGATCGCCTTGATACGCCTTCGCTTCGGCAGCCGACAAAGGCGAAATTTGCATTTCATTCCCGGCGACTAAATTTTTATCGAGATTTACAGCAGAAACGTCGAACGTTTTTCGCTCGATGTATTTTTTTATTTCGGCTTCCAGCGCGGCGTAGTCTGTCTTGAAAGCCTCTTCAAACGCATCTTTCGACGATTTCCCCTTTAAGAGAAGGTTTGTAAAATAACGCAAATCCTGATTTCTCGCGCCTTTATTCCCCTGAATCAAAAAATGCATCAGCGCCCAAGCCTGTGCGTAATAATGAACGACATTTTCCTTCGTTTGCCGGTTAAGCGCGTAATAATCAACCGTGAAAAATTTTTCAAACGGAATAAGACCGTTTTTTCGCAAAATTGACAAATGCGAAGTGTTAACCGCGCCGAGCGTCGCTTTTTCGTCGTCTCCTATAATCGTCTGCTCGTAATACTCGGCAAATCCTTCGTTGAACCAGGGAGGAATATTTGTTCGTCCGAGCGTATTGTCAATCAAGAAATGAACGTATTCGTGATAAATCGTCGAAAGAGAATTCGTCTTTTCGCCCGAAGCGGGAAGCGCGATATAGTTTACGTCTTTGCCGGGCTGAAAATACCCGACGACCCAATCGCGGCGCGAGCCGTCTTCGTTTACGGGTTTGAACCGGACAAACGAGGCTTCGTCTTTGAAAACGATGACAGTCGTCGGAATCGGCGAAACGAAATTCAGCTCGCCGAATAATTGCGTGAAAACGTATCTGAATTGTTCGAGTTTGATCGCAACGCGCCGCAGTTCCGCTTCATCGGCGCTTCCGACAATATGAAAATTTTTGGATTTAACCGAAGTCCACGCTTCGTCAGCCCCGACGCAAAACTGCGGCGCGGCGATAAACGCAAAAAAAATGAAGATAACAAAAATGAATTTCACGGGGTTCTCATTTTCTGCCGGTTCGGGCTTTTCGTGTTTCCTTTGATGAGAAAGAAATTTTATACAGTTGCTTGAACGAATTCAAAATTCAATTGATTCTGCAAACATATTTTACTTGATTTTGCCGGGTGCGGATGAAATTACTGATTTTGTATTAGCCGGGAACTTCAGATAAACTTATAAATATGCCTGGTTCTTCACTCGCCGAAATTTATTTTATCACCGCGATGATGATCTTGATTTTAATCGGAGGCGGGTTAGCCGTTTTCATTTTTGTGCGCACTTATAAAAAGGAAAAAGCCGAGCAGCAGAAAGAAATAGAGAAAAAATTAAAAGAAAAGAACGAAACCGAATATGTCGAAAAATGAAGATTTGCACGGGAACGCGCCGGATAAATCAAAAGTCGTTTTGCTGATAATAGATATGATTTCCGATTTTGATTTTGAGGACGGCGAAAAATTGTACGCCAACACAAAACCTGCTGCCGAACGGGTCGCCGAGCTCAAGAAAAAAGCGAAAAAAACCGGCGTGCCGGTCGTTTACGTAAACGACAATTTCGGAAAATGGCAATCAGACTTCAAAAAATTATTAACGCACTGCGCTGACGAAAACTCGCGCGGCAGCTCGATTGCGCGGCTTCTCGCGCCCGACGATGACGATTATTTCGTTTTAAAGCCTAAACATTCTGGTTTTTTTTCGACCACGCTCGACGTTTTGCTCGAATATCTCGGCGCGGAAACTCTCATTTTAACCGGAGTAGCGACAGATATTTGTATTCTTTTTACGGCGAACGACGCTTATATGCGCGATTTCTCGTTGATTGTTCCGCGAGACTGCGTTGCGGCGAACGAAAACGAACAAAATGAATCAACCCTTAAATTTTTAGAGAAAAATTTGAAAGCTGACACGCGTTCGTCAACAGAAATCAATTTTGAAAAACTCAAAGCGTCGGCTGGTAATTAAACTTTCAGACTAAAAATATTTTTTGGAAGCATTTAACAAAAATCAAAAATCCAAAATCTAAAATCCGAAATCCAATATGCATCCGAGAATTTTAGACCGCGAAAAAGCCGCTCTCGTCGTAGTTGATGTGCAGGAGGCGTTTCGCTCGGCGATACCGGAATTTCCGCAAATCGCTTCGCGAATTTCTATCGCCGTGCGCGGCTTTCAAATCTTGAATTTGCCGGTGTTGGTTACAGAACAATACCCGAAAGGTCTGGGAAGAACAGCCGAGGAAATTCTTTTTTCGATGCCGCCGGAATTCGAGTTCGTCGAAAAAACGGCATTCAGCTCGTACGGCGCGGTTTCTTTCATCGAAAAACTTCAATCAACCCGGGCGAGCCAAATCGTTCTCTGCGGACTTGAATCACATATCTGCGTCAACCAAACTGCGCACGATCTTTTGAATCAAAACTACGAAGTTCATTTGTTAACCGATTGCATCGGCTCTCGCTACTCACAAGATAAAGAAACCGCAATCAGTAAAATGCAGACCGGCGGTGCGATTCTTTCGACAATGGAAATGGCGCTTTTTGAACTGCTTCGCGACGCCCGCCACGAGCAATTTAAGGAAATTCAAAGTTTGATTAAATAAAATTAAAAGAAAAATTGATAATTGATGACGCGATTCGAATAAAGGATATTCATTGCTTGTTTTCGATTATCAATTTTTTTTGCTTTGACGCTTCACCGTTAAAAATTTACCATTAAATTTTCGCACAAAAATTATGGATATCTTATCTTCTTTAAATGCTCAACAGCGCGAAGCCGTGACGACGACCGAAGGCGCTTTATTGATTCTCGCGGGCGCCGGTTCCGGTAAAACGCGCGTGATTACGGTTCGCATCGCTTATTTGATTTCAGAAAAAAAAGTTCCGCCGTACAACATTCTGGCTGTCACGTTTACAAACAAAGCGGCGGGCGAGATGCGCGAGCGCGTTGAAACGCTTTTGAAAGGCGAGAAATTAAATTCCGCGCCGCTCGTGACGACGTTTCACTCGCTGTGCGTGCGAATTTTGCGGCAGGACATCGAGCATTTGCAGGAAGGCTATACGAAATCTTTTACGATTTACGATACCGACGACTCGCTAAAAGTTATCAAAGCGTGCATCAAAGACATCGGGTTCGACGAAAAGCAGCTCGCGCCCAGACAAGTTTTGAATGCCATCACGGCATCGAAGAATCGCGGCGAAGATTCGGAACTTTACGCTTCGCGCGTTGAATACACAGACGAACGCCGCGCCGCAATCGCCAGAGTCTTCAAAATGTACGGCGAGCGTTTGAACAACGCCAACGCGCTCGATTTTGATGATTTATTGATAAAAACCGTCAGGCTTTTGCGCGTCAGCCAGGATGTCAGGGAAAAATACAACGAAAAATTCAAATATATTCTGGTTGATGAGTATCAGGACACGAATGCACTGCAATTCGCGCTGATAAGCTATTTGACCGAAAAACAGCAGAATATCTGTGTCGTCGGCGATGACGCGCAATCAATCTACGGGTTTCGAGGCGCGGATATTGCGAATATTTTACAGTTCGAGCAGCATTACCAAAATGCAAAAGTCATAATGCTCGAACAAAATTATCGTTCGACGCAGACAATTCTCGACGCTGCCGACGCCATTATCAAAAACAACGAAGGTCGCAAAGATAAAAAACTCTGGACATCGAATCCGGGCGGCGAAAAGATTTTTTATTATCAAGCATACGACGCCGACGGCGAAGCGCGATTCGTCGCCGCGCAGATTGCCGAGCATCGCCGCCGAAATCCGCAGGATAAAATCGCAATTTTGTATCGAACCAACGCTCAATCGCGCGTTTTTGAAGAAGCTCTGCGCCGAAACCGCATCGAATACAACATCGTTGGCGGATTCTCTTTTTACGAACGAGCGGAAATCAAAGACGTTATCGCTTATCTGAAAATGGCGCTCAACCCGTTCGACGGTATTGCTTTTATGCGCGTCGTTAATACGCCGGCTCGCGGTCTCGGCAAAACCTCGCTCGATGAATTGCAGTTTCGGGCGAAGGATTTCGGCGTTTCCTACTGGGAAACGCTTTCGCTGATTACAGATAAAGAGTATAAACAGCCGCTGAATCTAACGCCTCGTGCGCTGGAATCTTTGAGAAAGTTCAAGCAAACTATCGAAAAACTGCAAATCAAAGCGCAGGAATCCGCAGCGACAGACCGCCCGGTTTCCGAAGTCGTAATCGCCGCAATCGAAGATACGGGTTATGCTGATATGCTTCGGGCGGAAAATTCTGATGAATCCGCTGCGCGACTGGAAAATTTAGAAGAACTCGTCAACGCGGCGGTCGACTATGACAAACAGGAAGAAAACGGATTGCGCGATTTCATTGACCATTCCGCACTTGTTTCCGACACGGATAAATACGACCGAAATGCCGCCGTCACGATGATGACGGTTCACGCGGCAAAAGGTTTGGAATTTCCGGTTGTATTTTTGGTCGGTTTGGAAGACGGGATTTTTCCGCATTCGCGCTCGATCAACGATCCGAAAGAACTCGAAGAAGAACGGCGTCTCGCATACGTCGCGATTACGCGAGCCGAAAAGGTTTTGTTTGTAACGCACTCGATGAGGCGCCGCGTTTACGGCGAAGAAATGGCGGCGGAACCGTCGCAGTTCTTGAACGAAATGCCGCTCGAATTGATAAAGGATTTATCGCGCGGTTCGAGCTGGCTTTCATTTGCCAAAAGCTCAGGCGTTAAGTCGAATAAATATGCGGCGAGCGCACTTCGCGGTGAAACGCAAAAAGAAAAGCCGAAAAACGTTTACACCGGCAAAACTTACAATAACGCCGAAGCCATCGCCGAGTTTTTCAACAAAAAGAAAAGCGATCAAGCTCCGACGATCAGCAGACCTGCAGAAAATGAAAAACCGCTTTCCGAATTCGACAAACTGAAAGCAATTTCCTCGCAAAACAAAGAAAACAGAAACGCGGGACCTGCCGACTCGAAAAACTTTGTTCCCGGCTCGCACGTTCGTCACGCTAAATACGGCAAAGGATTGGTTTTGCGCCGCGAAGGAACCGGTGACAACGTAAAACTGACGATTAGTTTTCCCGGATTTGGGCAAAAGAAGTTGATTGAAAAATTTGCGAATCTCGAAAAGGCATAATTATTGCTTTTAATTATATTTGAATAAAGCTGTATCATTTTAATTCAGATTCAATTAAGGAGATTAAAAATGCAAAAATTAGCTTTTCTAAAAAGTTTTATTTTGTCGGCTGCGATTTCGAGTTTTTTGATTTTGACCGGTTGTCAGCCGCAGGCGACCAACACCGGCGCAAATTTGGTTAACACGAATACGAACGCAAACATCGCCAATTCATTTGTTAACGCTTCGAACACGAATGTTTCAAATACCAATTCTAACGCTACTTCGGTCGTAATAGAAACGAGAGAACCCGAACAATACGAAGCGAAGGTTGCGTTAAGGGCTGAAGCGTTGGGCGATACGCAAAAAGCTAATTTTCCGCCTTTGACCGCAACTGTCGCCCGCAACGGTACCGAACGCCGTATGGAATTTGTTTTGCCGGGAAACAATGAAAGAGTGATTTATCTCGACAAAGCCGGAACAAATTATTTAATTCTCCCGAATCGCAAACAATACGCCGAACTCAACCGGGAATCTTTAGGTTTTGAAGTGCGGCGAATGCTTCTGCCCGAACAAATCGTTCAGCAAGTAAAGAATTTGAAAGGTTTGCAAATGGTCGGCGAAGAGCAATTAAACGGCAGAACTGTAACAAAGTATAAGTACGAAGCCGTCGCTAACACGCAGACGCAAGCAGGACAGGTCGAAACGGAATCGTTTTTAATTGTCGACAAAGAAACCGGTCTGCCGCTTCGTTCCGAAACGGTAGTGCAGTCGCAATCTGGCGGAAACGTCCAGGGATTTAAAGGTTTGCGCCTTGTCACGGAAATGAGCGATATCAAAACGACAGCCGATGCAGCCGCGTTTTCGCTGCCGCCGGAATATACGAAAGTTGAAGCCGAGCAGGTTAAAGCTCAGGTGAATCTGATCTTCGGCGTTGCTATGCAGCTTTTCGGACAAATGATGAATCAACAGAGACCGACAGCAAGTCCGGCAGCGGTTTTGACGCCGACGCCGCAAGGATAAGATTATGAGCAAAATAGTAACGTTTTTACTCGGAAGTTTGCTTGGGTTGATTATCGGCGGCGCGCTTGTGTTCTTCTTTTTCGGCGGCGCTCCCCGTGCGGCGAATGCTCCGCCGGGCGTTCCGATTCAAGCACCCGATCCGGGCGGAGTTTCGCCGGGAACGGCTCAAATCGTTTTGCGGCAGGATTTTTTTAATCAGGTGCTGCAAACTATCTTTCGCGATATGAATGCGCCGTCTTTTCCGCTTAATTTAACCGGGCAAAACGATGGCAAAAGTTCACAGGTGATTCAATACGGTTTGCTGCAAAGCGGAAATCAATGCGACGGTAAAATCACGCTTTTGCCGGAAGGGAGCGGCGTACAAACCGGTTTGCGCTTTGAAGATAATAATCTCTCGGCGCCGCTCGCATTTGCTGGTAGCACGAGCGTTTTCGGCAACTGCATACAATTTACCGGCTGGGCGCAGGCGAATTTACAATTGCGTTATGACGCGGAACAGCAAACAGTTTTCGGTCAAATCAATGTCGAAACCGTTAATCTTGACGGCATAACGCCGATTATCAGCGGCTTTGTTACGCCTATTGTGCAAAGCACTTTGAACCAGAGAGTTAATCCGATTCAAATTCTGCAAGGAAGACAAATTGCGTTTAATATGCCGATTGCCGCAACGAACGGGCGTTTGCAGGCTAATGTAAAAGATGTTCGCGCCGAAGTTAAAGATAATGCTTTGAATCTCTACGTGATTTATGATTTTACGGGCTCGCCGATAGGCTAAAAAATAAAATACATAATGTTGTTTCTGAAAAACGGCAGTTGACGAATGCAGAACAAAATTTCGTCAACTGCTGTTTTTATTTTTGTTTCTAATAAAATCTGAAAGAGAAAAACCGGTTTAGACTTTTAAGCGCGAATCATATAAAAATATTAAATAAATGATGGAATTCGTAATAAATATGAAAAACAAATTTCTGGCATCATCGTTTTTATTAATTATTTTATCCGCCGGTTCGGGCTGCGGTGTTTCCGAACAGGTGCAAAAGGCTGTGACCGAAACGGCGAACTCGTCGAATTCTAACGTTTCTAACAAAGCTATTGTTGACAAGGCTATTGATACGGCAATCGGCGGCGAAAAAATCGGCGTGCGGGAATGCGACGAGCTTTATGATTACGTTGCTGATCTGGTAACAAAAAGCGAAAACGAAAATTTCGCGACAAAAGCGGCGCGTCAATATTTTCTCAATCGAATCCGCGAGCGAATCAAAACAAGCGTCGAACAAAATAAAAACGACAAAGTTCAGTTGGCGAAAGATTGTCGGGATTATCGCCGTCAGATTGACGCATTTATGAATCAGCAGCCGAATGAACAAAAATAACCAGGCGTTGAGGCAGTAAAAGATAAAGATTTGTCGGTTCTTTTTCTTTTTACCGTTTGGAAATTACGAAAAATGCCTTCTTCCTTTTTCAATCGCAAAAAAAAGCCTTTGCCGAAATTTTCAGCAAAAGCCGGAAGGAAATGAATGAAAAGCAAGATTTAAACGCTCATAATTTCCTGTTCTTTTGTTTTCGCAAGTTCATCAATTTTGCCAACGTAGGTGTTGGTCAGTTTTTGAACTTCCTCCAATCCGTAACGCTCATCATCTTCGGAGACGGCTTTGTCTTTGAGCATTTTCTTTAATGAATCGTTCGAGCTGTGACGCACGTTGCGGACGGCGATTTTGTGTTCCTCGGCGATTTCGTGAACCTGTTTCGCCAGTTGCCGGCGGCGTTCTTCGTTCAGCGGCGGAATCGGAAGACGAATCATTTTTCCGTCGTTAGACGGGTTAAATCCCAAATTCGATTGATTTATAGCTTTTTCAATCGCGCTGATTTGCGAAGCGTCCCAGGGCTGAACGGTCAGCATCTGCGGTTCTGGAACGTTCACCGAAGCCATCTGGCTCAAAGGCGTCGGAACGCCGTAATAATCAACCATAACCGTGTCCAGCAATCCGACCGTCGCTCTTCCGGTGCGCACATTCGCCAATCTGCGCTTAAAATCTTCGATTACCAAGTCCATTTTCGGCTTGGTTTCCTTCAAAACATTATCTACGCTCATAAGTTTCCTCGAAATTTGTTCAAAAAATTTATTAAAACGTTATTTAGCCGTTTGCTTATGGCTTCCGAGCACGACCATTGTGCCAATCGTTAAATCACCGCAGACGGCTTTTATAATATTACCCGGTTGAGTCATATTAAAAACCATTATCGGCAGATTGTTGTCCATACAAAGCGAAATCGCCGACGCGTCCATCACTTTAAGCTGTTTTTCCAAAACTTCCTGATAAGTGATTTTATCGTATTTTTCGGCTTCGAGAAAAATCATCGGGTCAGCCGAATAAATGCCGTCAACCTTCGTCGCTTTCATAATGACTTCGGCGTTGACTTCCAGCGCGCGCAATGCCGCTGCGGAATCGGTCGTAAAATAGGGATTTCCGGTTCCCGCCGCAAAAATTACAACGCGCTGTTTTTCGAGATGACGCTCGGCGCGGCGGCGAATAAACGGTTCGGCGAGCTGCGGAATGTCAATAGCGGACATTACGCGCGTGTAAACGTGAAGTTTTTCGAGCGCATCCTGCAAAACGACCGCGTTCATTACCGTCGCCAGCATTCCGATATAATCGGCGCTTCCTCTGTCCATATTTCCGGCGGATTTGGAAACGCCGCGAAAGATGTTTCCGCCGCCGACAACAATGGCAACTTCGACGCCGAGTTCCTGAACGGCTTTGATTTCACGCGCTACCGATTCGGCGACTTTAGTGTCAATTCCGTAATTCTGCTCGCCCATCAAAGCTTCGCCGGAAAGTTTGAGCAGAATTCTTTTGAAACCAGGCTTTTTCATTAGTTTATTGAGTTTTTAGAGTTTATTGAGTTCATTGAGTTAGAGGAAGTCTATTTCACTCAACGAACTCTACAAACTCAACGAACTGTCTTATCCGACCATTGAAGCAACTTCTGCCGCAAAATCATCCTGGCGTTTTTCGATACCTTCGCCCATTTTGTAGCGCGTAAAGCGACGAACAGAAATATTTTCTTTAATCGAAGCGACTTTTTCTTTGACCAAATCTCCAATCGTTTTGCTCGGGTCTTTGACGAAAGGCTGGTCTAGCAGCACGTTTTCTTCGTAAAATTTGTTCAGTCGTCCTTCGATGATTTTGTTCAAAACGTCTTCTGGTTTGTTGGCGTTTTTCGGGTCGTTTTTCAGTTGTTCCATTAAAATTTCACGTTCTTTGTCGAGCGTCTCAGCCGGAACTTCTTCACGATTAAGAAAACGCGGGTCGGTAGCAGCGATATGCATTGCAACGTCTTTGACTAATTGCTGAAATTCTTCGCCCCGCGCGACGAAATCGCTTTCGCAATTAACCTCAACCATTACGCCGACTTTTCCGCCCATATGAATATACGAACCGACCGCGCCTTCCGCCGTTACGCGGCTCGATTTTTTGTCAGCCGTCGCCATTCCTTTTTTGCGTAAAATTTCAATTGCTTGTGCTTCGTCGCCGTTCGCTTCGGTTAAAGCGGATTTACACTCCATCATTCCCGCGCCGGTTTTTTGGCGCAGAGCCATTACTGCTTTTCCTGTAATTTCTGCCATAATTTACTCCGTAATATATTATTTCCTAAAATTTTGTTTATAAAAAAGCGTAGCCCCGTTTAAATCTAAACGAAAATAGCTACGCTTTCAAAATATAAAAATTAATGTCTAGCTCGCAGATGCTTCGTTTGATTCAGCTTTTGAGCCGTCTTGCGACTGTATTATTTCTTGCCCTGAAATGGCTTCACGCGCAGCGACCATATCTTCTGAAACCGCAGCAGATTTTTCAATTTGCGATCTGACTTCCGGTTCTATCTTTCCGGTTGCGCCAGGAACGGGAGATGTTCCGGCAGCAGGTCTCGATTCTGAGTGCGTGTCATCAGCCGAATGAAAACTTTGATCGGCTACTAAAATAGTCGGGTCAAGATCAGCCGAAGTGTTTTCTGTAGCGGTTCCGTTCGTTGACTCAATTCCGCCTACTCTGCCTTCTGTGCCTACTTGTTGTCCTTCCAAAATAGCATCGGCAATACGCGAAGCGAATAAGCGAATTGCGCGCAGAGCATCGTCGTTTCCTGGAATAACCTGAGCGATACCTTCCGGCGAGCAATTCGTGTCGACAACAGCGACAATCGGAATCCCGAGACGGTTTGCTTCTTTAACGGCGATATCTTCTTTGCGCACGTCAATGATGAAAATCATATCCGGCAAGCCGCGCATATCTTTAATTCCCGCGAGGTTTTTCATCAAACTTTCCTGTTCGCGGTCTAATTGCAGACGCTCTTTTTTCGTCAGCATTTCAAAACGACCGTCTTCTTTCATCGTTTCGATGTCGCGCAATTTCTGGATTGATTTTTGAACCGTTTGATAATTCGTTAAAAGTCCGCCGAGCCAGCGATTATTGACGTAATATTGTCCGGCGCGTTCGGCTTCTTCTTTAATGGCGTCTTGCGCCTGGCGTTTTGTTCCGACAAACAAAACTTTCATATTCGGCTTTTCGGTCAGCGCTTCGGTTACATAATTGAGCGCATCGCGGAAAAGCTTTTGTGTTTTCTGAAGATCAATAATATAAATGCCGTTGCGTTCTCCGAAAATATATTCCTTCATTTTCGGATTCCAACGGCGGACTTGGTGACCAAAATGAACTCCCGCTTCGAGAAGTTCTTTCATTGTTACTGTAGCCAAAACTTATATCTCCTTAATTTATTGGTTTCTGTACTCGCCGCCGACATCGGCTCAACCAAAAGGTCGGCGACAATGGTTTAGTTAATGATGAATTGTTAATGATTAAAGGTGAATGAAAGAAATAGCTTCTTAATTCACCTTTAATCATTAAACTATTATCGTTTCGAGAATTGGAATCGTTTTCTCGCGCCTTTTTGTCCGTATTTTTTACGTTCTTTCTGACGCGGATCGCGCGTGACAAGCCCGGCTTTTTTCAAAGTTCCGCGCAAATCCGAGTTGAATTCCATCAAAGCGCGCGTAATGCCGTGACGAACGGCTCCGGCTTGTCCGGCTGTTCCGCCGCCTTTGACATTAACTAAAATGTCGAATTTACCGGCTGTATCCGTCAAGCGAAGCGGCTGGCGAATAATCATTCGCAGAGCTTCGTTCGGAAAATAGCCGTCAAACGGGCGACGGTTAACAATAATATCGCCTTTGCCCGGGCGAAGATAAACTCTCGCCGTCGAAGTTTTGCGGCGACCGGTTCCGTAATATTCAATATCTGCCATATTTCTAAAATTGTCAGATGTCAGATGTCAGTATCAAAAACCGGCACCTAGCACCTAATTGCTGTTCTATTTCGTTTCAATTTCAATCGTTTCAGGAGCTTGCGCGGCGTGACGGTGATTGCCGTCGGCGTAAACTTTTAACTTTTTCGCCATCGCTTTGCCGAGTTTTGTTTTCGGCAACATTCCTTTGACGGCGAGTTCAATAATGCGTTCAGGCGTATCCTTGAACATATCCTTGACGCTTGTTTCTCGCAAACCGCCCGGATAAAGCGTGTGATAGCGATAAACCTTCTGGTCGTTTTTCGAGCCTTTGAAAATGCACTGGCGCGCGTTGATAACGACCACGTGATCGCCCATATCCATAAAAGGCGTGTACGCCGGATTATTTTTGCCCGACAAAATACGGGCGACTTCCGTTGCTAAACGACCGACCGTTTTTCCGGTTGCATCAACGACAAACCATTTACGGTTTTCCGCCAAACCCTTTCCGCTTGGAAAATAAGTACTCATAATAGTCTACTCTATTTGGAATTTTCGCAAAAAAAGCGAACCGATAGAATATCGAAAAACCCTTGCACCGTCAAGTCGCTATCGATTTTTAGAACGAAAAACCGAATTTTGTACCGGCTAGAATAAGACCGATTATCGTTTTTGCGTCCTGAATCTCATTGTTTCTGATTTTTTCAAACGCTTCGGTAAACGAAAGTTTTTCGATTGAAAGTATCTCGTCTTCTTCCAGATTTTGCTTTGTCTCATGCAAATCGGTCGCCAAATAAAGATGCATTTTTTCGGTTAAAAATCCGGGTGAAACGTAAAATTCGGTTAGTTTTTCAATCTTTCCCGCTTTAACGCCGATTTCTTCTTCAAGCTCGCGCAGTGCGCCGATTTCAGGATTTTCGTTTATATTCAGTGTTCCGGCTGGGATTTCAAGCAGATACTCACCCGCTGCGTGACGATATTGCCGGACGAGAGCAACGGTTTTGTCGGCAAAAACCGGAAGAACGACGGCGCTTCCTTTGTGCTTGACTATTTCGCGTTTGTACTCGATTTCGCCGTCACGAATTTCGGCAATTGAAATGTCAAAAATTTTTCCTTTGTAAACAGGTTCAATTGAAAGAATTTCAGGTTTCATCAGATGTTTTATTTTAGCTTTTTCCGTGTTTGTGACTGTTCCGATTATAAAGTAAATGTGATTAAATGGTGAAAACAATAAATTTTCAATGAAATCAAAAATAGACTAATTCTGGTAAGATTTCATTACGAACAAGTTTTTTCATATTTGAGTTATACCGAAAAAGGAGGCTTTATGAAAGCAAACGGGATTACCGCAGGAATTCTTTACCTTATTTCATTCGCATTTTTTATGTGGGGAATGTTTCGTTTTGAATGGATGAGTATAGCAGGCATAATCGGCGCGATATTTTTTGTCGTTGCAACTATAATTCTGATTGTGATGATTAAAAAAAGATCGAGCACGCGGCGTAGTTAGGCGAATTGCGCCAGAAAATCTCGAACTTTTTTCATATCTTCCCACACTTCACGTTTTTTTGAAGGATCGCGCAGCAGATACGCCGGATTAAACGTCGGAATTAATTTTATTCCGTTGTAATCGTAAAATTCGCCGCGCATCTGCGTTATAGATTTTTTTGTGTTTAATAGCGCTTTTGTCGGCGTGTTTCCGAGCGAAACGATGACTTTCGGATTTACCGCCGAAATTTCCCGATGCAAAAAAGGCGTGAAAAATTTCAGAATTTCCGGCGTGATTTCATCGCCTGCGGAAATAAATTTAACGACGTTCGTCAGATAAACTTCCTCGCGTTTTAACCCGATTGCCAAAAGGATTTTTTCCAGCAGTTGTCCGACCGGACCCATAAAAGGCTTTTCCGAATCGGCGTCCGGCAAGCCGGGCGACTCGCCGACAACGACAACCTGAGCGTCGGTTTTTCCGTTTCCGAAAATAAAGAATTTGTCGGGAAAAAGCGCCTTGCCTTTTTCGAGCAATTCCTGATTGATTTCATCAACGGTTTCGCTCGTTTCGGAAAGATTTTCTTCAAACAGTGAATTTTGCATAAAATCAGCCGCGAATTACAAGAATAGCTCAAATTGATTTCGAGTTTGCTCCTGCTATTCTTGTAATTCGCGGCAAAAGATTATTTTACCGAATTCATATAGTCGCGCACTTTTTTCATATCTTCCCACGTTTCGCGCTTTTTGCTCGGGTCGCGCAAAAGATAAGCCGGATGAAAAGTCGGCATAACTTTTACGCCGTAATAATCCTGAAACTCGCCGCGCAGCTTTGTGATGCCGACTTTTGTGTCGAGCAGATTCTGCGTCGCGGTGTTTCCCAGAACCACGATTACTTTCGGACGAATGACGGCGATTTCGCGCGTCAAAAAAGGACGGCAGGTATGCGCTTCGGGCAGAGTCGGCGTGCGGTTTCCGGGGGGGCGACAGCGGTTGATGTTGCCGATAAAAACGTCTTCGCGCTTCATTCCGATGGCTTCGATAATTTTATTTAAAAGCTGTCCGGCGCGACCGACAAATGGGCGACCTTCGGCATCTTCGTTTGCTCCCGGAGCCTCACCGACAAAAACCAGTTCGGCGCTTAAATTTCCTTCGCTGTGAACAATTTTCGTGCGCCCTTCCCACAGCGGGCAGCGCGTGCAGTTGCCGATGTCGGCGCGAATTTCTTCGATTGTTTCGTTCGATTCCGGCAGCGTTTGCGCCGTTTCGCCGAAAAGCGATTGGGCTTGATTTTCGGCAGCGGTAGTTTTTTGTTTTGGCATCGTTTCACCCTTTGCTTGTTCTTGATTTTTTGTCGGAAAACTTAAATTTGTTATAGTGCGTTTCGGAAGCGACGGCAAACGCGACAATTTGGTTGATTCGAGCAGGCTTCGGCGTTCTGTTTTCGGTTCGCTCGTTTTCGGCGCGGGTTCGGCGACTTTTTTCAAAATCGCTTCATCCGGCACAAACCTTTCCAAACGCTGCTGCGAAATTTTCGGTTCGGCATTTTGGATTTTCGATTCTTGAACGAAAGAAATCTCCGGCAACTCAACGGCGAAATCTTCTACACCGAGTTCCTGCAAATAAAGAATCTGCTCTTTAACGTCAGCCAGCAATGTTGAAAATTCACTACTCATTGTATTTCAAACCACAGATTAACATAGATGAACGCGAATTTTAGAAATTAATTGCCGGTTGTAAACACCGAAAGCGCGACAAGACTTAACTTTAAAGATTCAATTTTAATTCAATTTTATTGTCTGCTTCTTCGCGTCAATATTACAAAACCCTAAAATAAATCCACATTCGTTTTTATTTACTATTAGCCCTTAATTTTATCACTTCGTCTAAAATCTTATTCGCCAAATCACGTTTTGGCATTAACGGGAGTTCAATTTTTTTGTCGTTTATGCGTGAAAGAATTGCTGCAATATTTGTATCGCTGTTAAAGCCCGCTCCGTCTTTCGTGATGTCGTTTGCGACGACTAAATCCAGATTTTTCTTTTCCATTTTAGTTTTGGCGTACTCGATTACATCGTTTGTTTCCGCCGCGAAGCCGACGACGAGCAATCCGTTCATTCGATTTTTTGAAACATCGGCTAGAATATCGGGCGTTTTGACAAGTTCCAAAGTCATTGATTTACTGTTTGTTTTCTTTATTTTTGCATCTGCAACATTTGCCGGGCGATAATCGGCGACCGCCGCAGCACCGATGAAAATTGTGGCGCCCGGCAGCTCGCTCATAACCGCGCGGTGCATTTCTTCAGCGGAAACGGCGTGGATAACTTTGACGTTTTCGGGCGGTTCGACGCTCGTCACGCCGCAAACGATTGTGACTTCAGCGCCGCGCTTTCGCGCCATTTCCGCGACGGCAAAGCCCATTTTCCCTGACGAATGGTTCGAGATAAACCGCACCGGATCAATCGCTTCGCGCGTTCCGCCGACGGTTATTAAAATGCGCTCGTTTGTTAAATCTGCTTCCAAATCCTGAACTTTAAATTTTGAATTCAGCAAATCCAAAGCCTGTTTGACGATGTTTTCAACATCTTCCAATTTCCCGGTTCCGACGGTTTTGCAGGCTAATTCGCCGGAAATCGGTTCAACAAAAAACACTCCGTCCTTTTTAAGACGCTCGAGGTTTCGCTGCGTCGCGGGATGAAACCACATAGTCGTATTCATCGCCGGCGCGATTAAAACAGGAGCAGTAGAAGCGAGATATGTTGAAGATAAAAAATCGTCGGCGATTCCATTGGCGAATTTACCGATAATATTAGCCGTTGCCGGAACGATCAAAAGCAAATCTATATTTTGCGAATAATTGATATGAGCAATCGGGTCGGGATTTCCCGGCGCGTAATCGTCAACTAAAACGTAATTTTCGGTCAGAGCGCGAAACGTCAACGGCTGGACGAATTCGGTCGCGTGCCGAGTCATCGCGACGCGAACCTCGCAATTATTTTTCTGCAAAAGCCGCAAAACCTCAACTGCTTTATACGCCGCGATGCCGCCGCAAACGCCGAGACCGACGCGAAAACGATTTTTATTCATAAACATTTAGGATTTTACAATAAAAATTTTATTTGGCTATGATAAAATTTCGACATTAAGGTTTTCCGATTAACAGAGAAAAGCAGTAGAGAAAAGCCGATGAATCAGCCGTCACTTTTTGAAGAACGCGAAAAAACTGCGGAAATTGAGAAAATTTCGCTTTACGCTTTGGGCGAATTTCAGTCGCGCGGAAAAGTTTTAGCCGAGCGAAAATTGGCTCTGGACAGATTGCGCGGAGCATTCAAGCGCGCTTGTGAAAAATTCGGCGCGAGCGAATTATCAGATGAAAAAATCGCCGAAAACCTTGAGAAACTCGGCGCAAGAGTAGAAAAAGTTCCGAGCTTCGTTGCAAAACACCCGTTTCGCATAACCGCTCCGGCTCATCTTGCCGCGAGAGCGAAAGAGTTTTATTTAGAATCTATAAAAAATGATTGAAAAGCCGAAAAGCGAAAACGATTTATGGCAATACGTCGAAAATAAGCGACCGCTGATTGAAAAATCGCTGCGTGAATATCTGCCGCTTGCGCCGCCGAAGATTGAAACTCGATTTAACGAAGCCGTTGAGTACGCTTTGTTTTCCGGCGGAAAAAGATTGCGTCCGGTTTTAACGCTGCTCGGCGCAGAGCTTTTTGGCGGAAAACCGGAAAACACTTTGCCCGCGGCAGTCGCCGTCGAGTTTATTCATACAAGTTCTCTGATTTTCGATGATTTGCCGTGTATGGATAACGCCGAAGAACGTCGCGGAAAAACGTCTCTGCACGAAAAATTCGGCGAAGGTTTAGCCGTTTTGGTCGCAATCGGTTTTCTTAATGTTTCTTACGGCTTGGTTTTTGTAAATCACACGCAAATGCCTGACCGGGCAATGGCGGCTCACGCCGAAATCGTTGAGTGCATCGGCGCGTCGGGAATGATCGGCGGGCAGTCCGTTGATCTCGCTTTAGCGAAAGGCGCAGGTACGAGCGACGTTTCAACCTATGAAACTGAATCCGTAAGAAACCTGAAAACTTCGGCATTGATGCGTTTGTGTCTTCGCGTCGGCGCGATTCTGGCGGGAGCGAATTACTTCGAGCTGGCAAATCTTTCGCGCTATGCCGAACTGCTCGGCGACGCATACCAGCTTTCCGACGATTTGATTGATTTGCAGGAAGACGACGAAATTTTCAGCCAGGAACAAACGACTTACGCGATTTCACACGGAGAAAATTCTGCAAATCTGCAATTGCAAAAAATCGTCGAACAGGCGAAGAGAGTTTTGATTGATAATTTCCAGCCGTGTGAAGCGAGAAGCTATCTGATTCAACTGACGGATTACCTGGCGGAAAGAAAGGTATAAAATGAAGAAAAGCTGACCTTTACCACGATTCACCTGATAATTTCGAGGTTTATTCTGCGTTTCGTGTTCCCGAATTTTAATTTTATGAAAACAAGCAATTGAAAATTTACCGGTTAAAAGACGAAAAATATTTTGAAATCGAAAAGGACATAGCTTTGCCGGTTTTATCCGCCGAAATATTAACCGATTTTCTTAAACGATTTGATGACTCCGACCAATTTGAAACGCTTTCAGAATTTGAAAAATGGTTGGATAAACAAAAATGAACGACGCCAAAGAACTCGAAAAAGCCTACAAATATTGCGAGAGCGTCACGAAACAGCACGCCAAAAGCTTTTATTTCGCCGCAAAATCTTTGCCGAAACACAAGCAAAAAGCCGTCTACCCGATTTACGCTTTTTGCCGTCACGTTGACGACGAAATTGACGAATCGGAAAATTCCGGCGAAATCGAAGCAATCGAAGCCGTTAAGCGTTGGGGGCTGAATTTAACGAAGGTTTATGAAGGCAAATTCGACAGCAAAATTTTGAAAGACGACACCACACATCTCGTTCTGCTGGCGTGGTCTGACTTATTAAAAACATACAAAATTCCCCGAAATCTGCCGTTTGAATTAATGCAGGGCGTCTTAATGGACACCCAAAAAAAACGCTATGAAAGTTTCGACGAACTTTACATTTATTGTTACCGCGTAGCTTCGACGGTCGGATTAATGTCGTCGGAAATTCTGGGTTATTCCGCTCCGATTGCGCTTGAATATGCCGAAGCGATGGGAATCGCGATGCAGTTGACGAATATTTTGCGCGACGTTAAAGAAGACGCCGCGATGGGCAGAATTTATTTGCCGCAAGAGGATTTGCGAAGATTCGGCGTTTCCGAGCAACAGATTCAGGATAGTAAACTGAACGATAATTTTGTCCAAATGATGAAATTTCAGGTTCAGAGGGCGAGAGATTATTACGCGAAAGGCGAGAAGGGAATCGCGCTGCTCGAAAAAGACTCGCGCTTTACGGTTTTGCTCGCCGCGCGAATCTACGCAAAAATTTTAGACGAAATCGAAAAACAGAATTACAATGTTTTTAACGGTCGCGCGCATACAAGCAAAAGACAAAAGATTTTTGCGATTCCGAAAATCTGGTTCGCCGCCGGAAAATTGTAATGCGTTTTCACAAATGCTTTTAGGTAAAATTACAGAGGTTTTTATGAAAAAAATTCTTTCACTATTGTTGATTTTTAGTTTTACGTTCATCCCGATTTACGCTCAAAAGGGAAGTTTTGCTGAAATAAAACAGCTTCAATCGCCGCAAAATCCGAAGCTCGGATTTATGATTCACGGCGGCGCGGGCGTTATTAAAAAAGGAAGTCTGTCGCCGGAAAAAGAAAAGGAATATCGCGCCAAATTAGAAGAAGCGGTTCTCGCCGGTTACAAAGCGCTGCAAAACGGTAAATCAAGTCTCGATGCGGTCGAAACGGCAATAAGAATAATGGAAGATTCGCCGCTTTTTAACGCCGGAAAAGGTGCGGTTTTTACGGCTGACGGAAAAAACGAGCTTGACGCTTCGATTATGGACGGCAAAACCTTGATGGCTGGCGCGGTCGCCGGTCTTCATCACGTTAAAAATCCGATTTCGCTGGCGCGAGCCGTGATGGAAAAATCGCCGCACGTAATGATGGCGGGCAGCGGCGCGGAAAAGTTTGCAAAAGAAATGAACATCGAACTGGTCGAAGAAAAATATTTCTGGACGCAGGACCGTTGGGACGCATTGCAAAGAATCATCAAACAAGAAAAGGATAAGGAAAAGGCGGCAAAAGAAGGCAAAAAGGTTTCGCAAAATAATGATTTGCGAATGGAACCGACTAATAAATTCGGCACTGTCGGCGCGGTCGCGCTCGATGCAAACGGCAATCTCGCGGCGGGAACTTCAACCGGCGGAATGACTTATAAAAAGTTTGGGCGCGTCGGGGACGCTCCGATTATCGGCGCGGGAACTTACGCCAGCAATAACGCTTGCGCCGTTTCCGCTACCGGATGGGGCGAATATTTTATCCGAATCGGAGTCGCGCGCGACATAGCGGCGCTGATGGAATATCGCGCAATGCCCGTGCAGCAAGCCGCTGATATGGTTATCAAACAAAAACTGCAAAACCTGGGCGGGGACGGCGGAATCATTGCGATTGATAAATTCGGAAATATGGCGATTTCCTTTAATTCTGAAGGAATGTACCGCGCGTACATCGGCGGCGACGGAAAACCGGTTATCGAAATTTATAAGGATTAGTTTCATAAATAAAAGCAACAGAACACATTTAAAGTGCATTGGCGCAGATTCTTCAAATAAAGTTTATCTGCGTCATTGATTGTTTTTGACAGTGAAAATCCGTGTTCGATTTCTTTAAGCAAATAAATTATGCTCGCAGCAGAAATTATCGCCATCGGTTCGGAACTTTTAACGCCCGAAAAAACCGATACAAACAGCCTTTGGCTGACGGAAAAACTGAACGAAATCGGTATCGAAGTGAAACTGAAAACCATTGTCGGCGATGACGAATTGCGATTGGAAGAAACGATTCGAGATGCCTTGAAGCGTTCCGAAGTCGTGATAACGACAGGCGGATTAGGTCCAACCGAAGATGACATAACCAGACAGATTTCAGCTAAAGCAATCGGACGGGAACTCGTTTATCACGAAGAGTTAGTCGAAGATTTGAGAGAAAGATTTCGCCGTTTTGGACGCGAAATGCCGGAAATTAATAAGCGGCAGGCTTACGTTATCGAAAACGCCGAAATTCTTCCGAATCCGAACGGCAGCGCGGTCGGAATGCTCTGTAAGATCGAAAAAAAGTTTCTCGTCGTTCTGCCCGGACCGCCGCGCGAACTTAAACCGATGTTTGAAACGCGCGTTTTGCCGGAACTGAAAAAAGCGGCGGGCGAAATCTTCGTAAGAAGGAGAATTCTGCGCGTCGCGGGAATGGGTGAATCGGCGGTTGATGAAGCAATAGCGCCGATTTATAAATCTTACGAAACGGTTCAAACTTCGATACTTTTTAACCGAACCGAAATAGAAATTCATTTAAGGGCGCAGTCGAATTCGGAAAGCGAAGCGGAACGAACGCTAGATGAGCTTGCCGGAAAAATCGCCGAAAAACTCGGTGAAGCGGTTTTTGCGGTGAACGGCGAATTAATGGAAGAAATCATCGGCGCGCTTTTGTCGGAAAGCGGGAAAACGCTCGCTGTCGCGGAAAGCTGCACGGGCGGATTGATCGGCGAGCGCCTGACCGATGTTGCAGGCTCTTCTAAATATTTTATTGAAGGCGTAATCGCATACGCGAACGAAGCGAAAATCAGAACGCTCGGCGTTGCGCCGGAAATCATCGAGCGACATGGCGCCGTTTCAAGTGAAACCGCCGAAGCCATGGCAAAAGGAATGCGCGAACGGGCGCAAACCGATTATGCCGTTTCGGTTACGGGAATTGCCGGACCTTCGGGCGGGAGCGACGAAAAACCTGTCGGAACGGTTTTTATAGGCTTTTCGGACGAATCGCAAACGAAATCTTTGAAAATAATTTTGCCCGGTGACCGTTATTTGATTCGCTGGCGGGCGAGCCAGACCGCGCTCGATTATTTGAGACGGCAAATTATCAAAAATGCCCGGCAAATTTAAGCGGCAAAGCGCGTCAAATGAGCTGATAGAATTTTTTCGATAAAAGCTAAATATGAAAAATAAAATTATTTTGCTCGCGTTGGTTTTTTCGGCTTTCTCGATTCAAATTTATGCGCAAAACAAAGCGAAAATCTTTCGCGGAGAGATTGCCGACAAAACCGTTCAACTGACTTTGACGCGTACCGGCGATAAAATAAGCGGAACATATTACTATCAAAAAGTCGGAAAGGACTTGAAACTTGCCGGTTCGATTAATTCGGAAGGCGATTTTCGGCTCGACGAATTCGCGCCGAACGGAGCAAAAACCGGCGAAATTAAAGGGAAATGGAAAGAATCGGTTGATGACAACGGCGCGCAACTCGAAGGCGAATGGATGAATCCGAAGACAAAAGAAAATTTATCTTTTTACGCGACCGAACAAATTATAGATTTTAGCAGCCCGGCAAAATTGATTTCCAGAGTTTTCAACGAACAAAATAAATTGAAAATGTACGAAATAACAGCCCAATACCCGGAGTTATCCGGCGTAAATCCGGCGTTTGCGGCGGAATTTAACAAACTTGTCAAAGATTCGGCGATGAAAGAAATCAACTCGTTTAAAGGCGATATGCTGGCGCTGACGGCGGAAGATTTGAAGTTTGCCAAAGAACGCGGCGTAAGTAATTATCTGGAAATGAATTATGCGGTCGAACTCGCCGACGATAATACGATCAGCATCGCTTTCGCAAATTCCGTTTACGAAGGCGGCGCGCATCCGAATCATTTCAGTTTTACGATAAATTACGATTTAAAGAACGGAAGAGAAATAAAGTTAGGCGACCTGTTCAAATCGAATTCCGGTTATTTGAAAGCTATCTCCGATTACTGCATCAAAAAATTAAAAGAAGACGCGGGCGAAATGACCGATGAGGAATGGTTGAAAACCGGTGCGGGCGCCGATGCGAAAAACTTCAAAAGCTGGAATCTGACGCGCAAAGGAATTTTGATAAATTTCGACCCCTATCAAGTGGCGCCTTACACGGCTGGACCGCAGGATGTTTTAATACCTTTCGATAAATTGAAAAACATCCTGCGCGCCGAATACTCGCGTCAATAATCGAAATTCGAGTAGCGGCGCCGAAAAAAAGGTTTTCCTGTTGGCTAATATAAATTGATTTCGATAAAACTATAAAGTGAGCGCAAACTCCAAACGCTCACTTTTTTCGCGAACGGAAAATGCGTATAAACGATTCTCTGAAAAATTTTTACGGTTATATACGGCAGTTGGGAAAGCTGACGCCGATTGCCTTTTTTACCGCGGTCGTGCCGATTGTCGGCAGCACGCTTTTGCTGATGACGGTTGCTTTTCCTTACGGGTATTGGCTGAAAGAGAACTGGGAAATAGGCAGCGGTTTATATCTCAGCACAATTATAGTTTTTTGCGGTCTGGCATTGTTGCCGACGAATGTTATCGGCGTTATCGGCGGCTGGGCGTTCGGTTTTGAGTTCGGAATGCTGCTTTTGATAACGGGAATTTGCATCGCGGCGCTTTTGTCGTTTTTAATTCACTCGAAGATCGTCGGCGACAAGCTGCCGCAAATATTCGAAGCTCACCCGAAAGCCCAAACGATTTATAAAGCGCTGGTCGGACAATCAATCTGGCGAACTACTTTGATAATATTTCTGCTCCGGCTTTCACCGGCGATGCCGTTCGCTTTGACTAATTTTTTAATGGCTTCGGCGCGTGTTCCGGTTAAATCATTTCTTCTCGGTACGTTTTTCGGAATGCTTCCGCGCTCATCAGCGGTCGTTTTTGTCGGCGCCGGACTTTCCGAGCTAAACTTTGAAGATACGCAGGGAACCTGGATGATTATCATCGGCATTGTCGCCACAATCATTTCCGTTTTTATGATTAGTCTCATCAGCAAACGCGCGTTGGATCGTCTTACATACGAAGAGGTTAGCGGTTAAGCCGAATCTGCGCCCAACATAAACACATAAAAAAGGTCGTAATCTTCATTTTGATTACGACCTTTTTATTTTTGTAAAATTGATTTTTAATTATCGTGCTTGGTATCCGGCGATGTGACTATTTTTATCTTCAAACGAAATCGAACTGGTTTGCTCGGTTTTGACCGAAACCAGCGACAAACAAAATGCCATTGCCAGAGTCACGAAGAACCCGATTGCGATTCTTTTAATTTCCATATTTCTTTCCTTTCTTTCGTTTAAATGAAACTCAAAGCGAGTTCGTAAACTTTGACTGTAAAATTTTGAGCTTGAAAAACTAAACGGCAAGTTTGTTTTTTCATCTGTGTAATTATAGAAAATCCAAAAATCTGAGTAAAGTTCGGCGATTGAATTTAAAGAGACGAATTTAAACAGCCAGAATCTGCCGGTAAACTTTCGTGTCAACATTTCCGCCGCTGACGACGAGACAAACATTTTTATCGGCGAATGTTTCCTTATTTTCCAAAACAGCGCCGAGACTCAAAGCGCCGGTCGGTTCGACCTTTAAATTAGCCAGCGAGAACAGCAAACGAACGGCTTCCGTTATTTTTTCATCGGAAACTTCGATGATTCTTTCGACGCCGGACTTGATGATTTCCCAATTTAAATTGCCGAGCGAAATCGTGCGCGCGCCGTCGGCGATTGTAACCGGTTCAAACTCGTTTCGGATAATTTTTCCGGCTTGCAAGGAGCGAAATGCGTCATTGCCCAAAAGCGGTTCCGCCCCGATGAGCTTTGCTTTGTGAGCGTTGCGGCACAAACCTTTTGAAATTCCTGAAATCAAACCGCCGCCGCCGATTGGCGAAACGACGACATCGAAATTTTTTGCGGAAATTTCATCGCCCAAACTCGAATTTCCTTCGATGACGAATTTGTCGTCGTAAGCGCTGGCGAAATATGCGTCAGGCATTTGTTCGGCGAGCTGCGCGACGCGCTCGTTTCTTCCCAAAACCCGCGTATCAACCAAATCAACAGTTGCGCCGTATGATCTTACCGCATCTATTTTTACTTGTGCTGATGTTTCCGGCATTACGACAGTACATTTTTTCCCGACGAGTTTGCAGGCATACGCCAGCGCTTGCCCGAAATTTCCCGATGATGCGGTTAATATTTCATCGTTTGAAACGTTCGACGCCAAGTTATACGCGGCGCGAAATTTGAAACTGCCCGTGTGCTGAAATGTTTCCGACGCGATTGTTAAATCAATTCCGAAATAACTTTTTAATTTTTCCGATTCGATAAAAGTCGTCTGATTGATTGCTTCTTGCAGTGATTTCATTTGTCTAGAATCCCTTAGAGAGACTAAACTCGTCAAGAATGATTGCGATTGATTTCACAGGCTCGCACCGGAAGTTTTTCGAGATTATCTTGAGCGCTTACGGCGCGGCGGGCAGACGATGGCTCGACGATTTGCCGCAATTAGTTGATGAAATTGCAGAAAAATGGTCGCTGACCATCGAAAAACCGTTTCCGAATTTGTCGTATAATTTCGTCGTTCCCTGCATTCGTTCAGACGGCACGCAGGCGGTTCTGAAAATCGCATTTTGTTTTGAGAATTCAGAGATTTTCGATGAATACAAACTATTAAAATATTTGGACGGTCGCGGCGCGGTTCGGGTTTTCGATTTGGATGAAAATCGCTGTGCGATGCTTTTGGAAAGACTGACGCCCGGCGAAAATCTATTTCAGCTTTGCGCGAATGAACCGGAAAGAGCCACAGAAATTGCCGTCGAAACGCTGAAAAGATTTCAACAGCCGGCGGCGCCTAATTGTAATTTTCCTTTATTGGAAAAATGGACGAATGGATTTGCGCGGGCTGAAAATACGGAATTTCCAAAAATGATCGTCAAAAAAGTGAGAGGAATTTACGAAGAACTAAATGGCACTGCGGCGAAATACCTTTTGCACGGCGATTTTCATCACGAAAATATCTTGTCGGCGACGCGCGAGCCGTTTTTGCTGATTGATCCGAAAGGAATCGTCGGCGGCATCGGTTACGACATCGCCGTGTTTCTCAACAATTTGGTGCGCTGGCAATTGTCCGCGCCCGACGTTGACTCAAAAATAAAAAATGCGGTCGAAAAATTCGGCGAAGTTTTTGAAATCGAACCTTCAAAGCTGCGAAAATGGGCGTACGCGCAAATGGTTTTGTCGGCTTTGTGGACGTTTGAAGATCGAACCGGAAAATGGAGAGAGGAATTGGATTTCGCGGAAATCTGGAAAGTATAATAAAAAATATGAGCAAAGCACAATTCGGAATGATTGGACTCGGAACGATGGGCAGAAATTTCTTGCTCAACGTCGCGGAACACGGTTTTTCTTGCGTCGGTTACGATCTGGACGCCGAAAAAAGAAAACTTTTAACTGAAGAAGGCGCCGGAATGCCGGTTCAATCGGCGGAAAACGTGGCGGAATTTGTCGCCGCGCTGCAAACGCCGCGCAATATTATGCTGCTCGTTCCGGCTGGAAAAATCGTTGACGCGGCAATCAGCGATTTGCTGCCCTTTCTCGAAAAAGACGATTTGATAATTGACGGCGGAAACTCGCATTTTTCCGATACGGAACGGCGCGAAGCCGTTTTGCTGGAAAAAGGCATCGAGTTTATGGGCGTCGGCGTTTCCGGCGGCGAAGAAGGCGCGCGTCACGGCGCGAGCATTATGCCCGGCGGGCGACGTGATTTTTACGAACGCGTCGCGCCGATTCTCGAAGCGGTTGCGGCGAAAGTCGGCGGCGAACCGTGCGTCGCTTATATGGGCGCAAGCTCGGCTGGGCATTTCGTAAAAATGGTGCACAACGGCATCGAATACGGATTGATGCAGATTCTGGCGGAAACTTATGATTTTCTGCATCGCGTTTTGCGTTTCAATTACGCGCAAATGAGTGAGATTTTCGCCGAATGGAACACGACGAATTTGAATTCGTTTCTCGTTGAAATTACCGCCGAAGTTTTAAAGAAAGCCGACGACAAAACCGGAAAACCGCTCGTCGAAATGATTCTCGACAAAGCCGGGCAAAAAGGCACGGGAAAATGGACTTCGCAAGCGGCGATGGATTACGGCGTTCCGGTTCCGACGATTGATTCCGCCGTTTCGATGCGCCAAATTTCGGCTCAAAAAGAAGTTCGCATTCTTGTCGCCGAAAAATACGGTTCGCTGAAAATTCCGGCGTTATCCGAAGGTGCGGCGGAAACGGCATCGAGTGAAAAATTGCCGGTAAATTTGAAACATCACATCGAAAAACAAAGTATGGACACGCCGGCGAGCGCCCGTATAAAGGAAACAATCGGCGAGATAAAACAAAACGAACAGGTCGCCGACCATTTTCTTAATCCGAACGACAAAGCTTTGCAGGAAGTTGATCCTTTATTGAATGAGCTGATAGACGAAAACGAGCGGGAATTTCTCGACAAATTGAAAAACGCGCTGCTCGCATCTTTTATAATCACTTACGCGCAGGGCTTATCGCTTTTGCAGCAGGCTTCGATTGAAAAAAATTACGGTTTGAATTTAGCGGAAATCGCGAAAATCTGGCGCGGCGGCTGCATTATTCGCTCGTCGCTTCTCGAAGAAATGCGCGCCGCATTCGCTGAAAATTCAAATTTACCGAATTTGATTCTCGACGACCGTTTTGCCGAAATATTGAATGATTGTCGGGAAGATTGGCGAGCGATTGTCGAAAAATTCGCGGCAAGCAGAATTCCCGCGCTTTGTCTTTCATCGGCATTGCAGTATTTCGACGCGTTTCGCTCGGAACGATTGCCCGCTAATTTAATACAAGCGCAACGCGACTTTTTCGGCGCGCACACTTATCAAAGAATTGACGAGGAAGGCATTTTTCACACGCCGGATTGGAATGAGTGAGTTCAAATTCAAAATCCAAAATAAATTTTTTAATCAATTGCTTTGGACTTTAGTCTTTGGGTTTTGAATTTCGACGATCTCCCACGCTGTTTCGGTTTTTAATAATTTGCTCATCAATGAAGCGTGAACGGCGTGCCCGCTTTTTTCGGCTTGTATTTTTCCTAAGAAAGGCATTCCGAGCAATGCGAAATCGCCGATGATGTCGAGAATTTTGTGGCGGACGAATTCGTCGGGGAAGCGAAGCGGTTTTTCGTTGAGCATTCCTTCTGGCGTCAGCACAATCGCGTTATCGAGCGAGCCGCCGAGCGCAAGATTCGCCTTTCTGAGCATTTCGATTTCGGTTGTAAAGCCAAAAGTGCGCGCCGAAGCGATTTCACGACCGAACGAGCCATTTTTTAACTCGAAATTGTAGGTTTGATGATTTATAAGCGGATGGGGAAAATCAATCGCGCATTCAATTTCGTAAATGTCCGACGGTTCGATGGACATTTTTCGGTCGCCTTGCTCATAGTCAACCTTTTTCGTTATTTTCAAAAAACGTCGTGGAGCGTTTTGTTCGACAACACCCGCGCGTTCAAATAGTTCCAGAAACATTTCGCTCGAACCGTCGAGAATCGGGATTTCGATATTGTCGAGATAAATAAAACAATTATCTACACCGAATCCTCTCAAAGCCGAAAGCAAGTGTTCGCAGGTTGACAGCACAACGCCTTTACGCATTAAAGTCGTCGCGTAACTGCAATGCGAAATGTATTCGACCGAAGCAGGAATTTCAAAATTATCGAGATCAGTGCGTACAAAAATGTAACCTGTGTTTTCCGGCGCGGGACGAAGCTCTAAATTGACTTCAGCACCGGTATGAAGCCCAATGCCGCTAATTTTGATTGGTCTGGAAATGGTTGTTTGATTCATTGAAAGTTTGCGAACTGAAAACTATTTTACAAAGATTGTGCCAAAAATTAGAAATAAGCTAACTTATTGATTCGATTGCGTTCATCATTCATGACTCGTAATTCGTGATTGAAATCTGTTGCATTTCAGCAACATTTCTGTGGCACAATTTACTATTCGTGATTTCCGATTTACAATTTACAAATAGTTATGGCAATACAAACCGCCGGGCAAAAGCCCGCAAAAGCGACAAAAATCAGAATAGAAAATCAAGCGAGTTTTGAGCTTCCGAAAGAAACGGAAACTCAAATCAACAAAATTTTGGATTTCCTTCCAATCGAGCATCTGCGCGGGTTGGAAAAAGTTCGTCTTGTTGATTTTATCAACGATCCGCGTCTTAAAAATATGGATGTTCCAGTCAAAGGCGATCTTCCTGGACTTTATCACCCGAAAATGGGTACCCAAAACGCGTGGCTGGAGCTTTCGATGGGCGCGCTTTTACAGCCGACCGAAAATTTTTCTAAACGCTGGATGGCAAAATCTTCTTTCAAAGGAAATCTCGCCGGAATGATCTTTTCGCTCGTCGGGCAGCATTATTATTTGACGCTGCGACATTCGGTCAAAAAACAAAGCCTCGAACCGCAGATTCGTCAATACGCCGAGAAAAACCTGAAAGCCTGGAGCGAAACGCAGCAGGTTAATAATTTTCGCACGAAAATGTTGAAGCCTTTCCGCCCGTATATCGAAAAATGGGCGAAATGGCTGAATAAAAAGGCGCTCGAAGCTCAGAAAAAAGGATAAAAGATCGAGAGGTCAAAGAAAGTTGCGAAGTCGAGAGCTTTGGATGACTAACTTTCAGTAACTAATTTTCAATAACATAAACTTTCTGTAAATCTCTTATGAATTTTTGGTTAGTAAAGCAGGAGCCTGAAAAATATTCATTCGATGATTTAATTGCAGAAGGAAAAACCGTTTGGACGGGAGTGCGAAATTACCAGGCGCGAAATAACCTGCTGGCGATGAAAACGGGCGACAAAGTTCTTTTTTACCATTCTGTTACGGAAAAATCTGTCGCCGGTTTGGCGGAAGTTTCCAAAGAAGCGTTTCCTGATCCGTCGGATGAAACGGGAAAATGGGTTGCTGTTGAAATCAAACCGATCGAAAAATTTGCAAAATTCGTGACTTTAGACGAAATTAAAGCAGAGCAGAATTTGCAAAATATTGCTCTGCTCAAACAATCGCGTCTTTCTGTTATGCCTTTAATGAAAGATGAGTTCGAAACAATTCTTAATTTAACAAAATAATAGCCGCAAAAGAAACTAATGCCTCTGGAAATAATAAAATTGAAAGATATAATTTGAAAAGTATTTATATCGTTCGGGTTTTTGTATCTTTTTCGTTAAATAAAAAAATATGCTGAAAGAAGCTGTCGCTTATTATCATCAACTTTTGGAAAATTACGACTTAGCCGAATCTTCAAAAAAAGCGCTCGACGAAGGTTTGGAACGAAATCGCCTGATTTTTGGCGGGCGACGTTTATCGCCGTATTTACGCCCGCATTTTGTGACCGAAAACGATTGGCAGCGTGTAACAAAGATTTGTGAAACCGTTTGGTCAGCATTGCAAAAGGTAAAGGATGCGGCAGTTGTAAATCCGGAAATTTTAGACGAGCTCGGCATAACGGAAATCGAGCGTGAACTCGTTGCGATTGATCCGAAATATGGGCGCGTTTCGCCAACGGCGCGCCTCGATTCTTTTTTGACCGATGACGCCTATAGCTTCGTCGAGTTGAACGGCGAAAGTCCCGCGGGAGTCGCATACGCCGATTCTGCAACGGAAATCTTTATGGATTTGCCGGTAATGAAACGTTTCGCAGAACGTTACGATGTTCGAGGATTTGAAGGCAGTTCAAAAATGTTGAGCGTTTTACTTTCCGCTTATGAAGAATTTCTTGGAAGGAAACCGGAAAGAAATCCGGTAATTGCCATTGTTGATTTGAAGGATTTGCCGACGCAAAAGGAATTTGAATTATTCAAAGATTATTTTGAATCTCAAGGTTATAATTCGGTTATCTGCTCACCCGATGAACTTGAGTACGATGGAAGACTGATTTTCAAAGGCGTCGAAATTGATATTGTTTATAAACGTCTACTGGTCAATGAATATCTGCCGATAATTAATGAAGCGCCTGCGCTTCTCGAAGCCTACAGAGCTGGGGCGGTTTGCATGGTTAATAATTTTCGCTCGAAACTCGTTCATAAAAAAGCGATTTTCGCCGTGTTAACAAACGAAAAATACGCCGATCTATTCAACGAAAGCGAGATTGCGGCAATCAAAGCGCACGTTCCTTGGACGCGTAAATTCCGCGAAGAAAAAACCTTTAATCAAAACGAAGAGATTAATCTCGTCGAATGGACGCGCGAAAACAAAGGTAAATTGGTCTTAAAGCCGAATGATGATTACGGCGGACACGGAATTTATATCGGTTGGGCGTCAGACGAGAAAGAATGGGATGAAGCGATACAGATTGCATTGTCCGACGGCGATTATCTCGTGCAGGAGCGCGTTAAAACTTCGAAGGAAATATTTCCGATGTTGTTCGGCGACGAAGGTAATATCGTAATGATCGAGCAGCTTGTTGACCTCGATCCGCTTCTTTTTAACGGTGTCGTCGGTTCGGCTTTCACGCGGCTTTCATCCTCGGAACTGGCAAACGTTTCTTCCGGCGGCGGAATGGTGCCGACCTTTATAATTAAGGAAAAAGAGTTATGAGAAAAACACCGCTGCGAGCGCTCTTTATTGCCGCAATTGCGATAGGTTTTTTCTGGAATTTTTCAAATCCGACCGACGCGCAAACGGCTGCTGCGCTTTTCACCATAGTTGATAAACCTCAAAAAAAGGGTGAAACCGAAAAATACTCGGTCGCTTCGATAAATGAAAGCGAGATCAACATAAATTTAAAAAAACAATCCGAAGTTAATAAAGAACGATTAAGTTTTCCGCTTTTTGACGGGAAAACTTATGAAGCGAAGCGTGAAAGCGTGGAAATACGCAAGCCGGATGATTTTACCTGGCGCGGGAAAATAACGTTTAACGAAATGGACGGCGACGTGATTCTAACCTTTAAAGAAGGTTTCGTGTCCGGTTTGATTTACGCCGGAAACAGCGTTTATGAAATAGCGTCGAAAGGCGACGGCGCAATTCTCGTCGAACTAAACCAAAACCTCTTTCCCGAATGCGCCGGCGGCTTTCAAGGCGAAAAGCAACAAACAAGCGTTCAGAAAACTCCGTCTGCGGGCGCGGATTCTGGGGACAGAATAGACGTTTTAGTGCTTTATACGGCGGAAGTCAAAAATTCACTGGGCGGCGACGCGCAGACGCGGGTTTTCGCTCAACAGGCGATTGACGCGACGAATACCGCTTATATAAACAGTAAAATTCGCCAGCGCGTTAATCTCGTCCACGCGCAGGAAACGGCAATAATCGAAACCGGAAATTTGGCGACAGAGCTTTCCGCTTTGCGAACAAACGCTGATGCCGCGGTGTTAAGAAATAATTATAACGCGGATTTAGTCGCCTTGTTATCAAATACCGCGAACAATTGCGGTCAGGGATATTTGATAGGCAGCGCGAACGGGAATGCCGGAAACGGTTTCACAGTAACTTCACGCGGCTGCGCGGTCGGAAATCTGAGCTTCGCTCACGAACTCGGTCACAATATGGGCAGCCAGCACAATCCCGAGAACGGTACGAATTCAGCTTTTTCATACGGATACGGACATTACGTCAACGGAGTTTTTCGCACCGTGATGTCATACGTTGACCCTTGCGCGCAAGGATGCACCCGCCGCCCGTATTTTTCAAATCCGGCAGTTTCGTTCGGCGGTTATCCCACCGGATTGGACGATGAACGGGACAACGTGCGTTTAATAAATTCAACCGCCGACGTAATCGCTAATTATCGCTTTAGCGGGAAGAGTTTGACCTTGAATAATTTCAGCGATGGCGAAACGATTCCGCGCCGTATTTCGCGGCAGTTAAAATGGTCATCGGAAAATGTAACCGGCAACGTAAAAATCGAACTTTCGCGCGACGGCGGAACAACTTGGGAAAGGCTTATCGAAAACACTGCAAATGACGGTTCGGAAACTATCTCAATTTCAGGAAGACCGACGCGTTATGCCAGACTGAGAATTATCAGCCTTGAAAATCCTCTTATTAGCGATTCGAGCGTAAAGAATATTTCAATACGGTAAAAATGTGAAACGATTTTATTTCAGATTTAGAATTTCGTTGGTGACATTTGCAATAGGTATTACAGGCTTTTGGGCATACGGAGTTTACAAAGAAATTGTTAGTTCAATGAACAACACCGTTGCGATAAAAAATCCCGATTCGGGAAAACCTAAAACTTTTGTTCTTCCCGTTTATCTATCCGATGGCGAATTGATGAAAGTTGACGTCAAAGAAAATGAAAGGTTTACATTGTTGGGACACGCTTGCGGAAACGGATACGTTCAAGGATATATTACAAACGAAGGTGAAAGATTAAGTACAGGATTAGACATAATTAAGCCGAAAGATTTTCAAAAAGAAGTTGTAGAAGCAGAAATACTCAGCAAAATTGAAAATTATGAAAATACAGATGGCAAAAAGGGAACTAGATTTATTTTGAAAGGACGAAATAATAAAACCGGTAAAGAGTTTTATGAATTAATCTGGTATGACCAAAAAAGAAATAAATATTATATTACTGCTCCTTCACTAGATTTGGCACTTGAATTTGAACAATGGCAAAAGTCTCAAAAATAAATCGTTAAATATTGAATGAAAACATCAGAAAAAAAATCACGCCTTCGCGAACTAAGTGAAGAGTTTGAACGGCTTGAAAGAAAATTAAAACTTGGCGGCGGCGCGGAAAAAATTGAAAAAATTCATAAGCAGGGAAAATTGACTGCTCGCGAGCGAATTGATTTGCTATTTGACGAAGACGTTTATCAGCAGGAAATCGGTTTGCTCGTCGCTTACGACGAATACAAAGGGCAGGCTCCGGCGGCGGCGGTCGTAACTTCAATTGGCAAAATTAACGGGCGGGAATGCGTCGTCGTGGCAAACGACGCGACGATAAAAGCGGGCGCTTGGTATCCCGAAACGATCAAAAAGATTTTGCGGGCGCAGGAAATCGCGATGCGGAATCGCGTGCCGATAATTTATCTGGTAGATTCCGCGGGCGTCAATCTTCCGTATCAAGGCGGCGTTTTCCCCGGTCAATACGGCGCGGCGCGAATTTTTTATTACAATTCGATAATGCGCCGATATTTGAAAGTGCCGCAGATTGCTGCCGTCATGGGAATGTGCGTCGCGGGCGGCGCATATTTGCCCGCGCTTTCGGACGTGATTTTGATGGTCGAGGGCACTTCTTTTATGGGTTTGGGCGGCGCGAACTTGGTGAAAGGTGCGACCGGGCAGACGATTGATAACGAAACTTTGGGCGGCGCGATGACGCACAACGCGATCAGCGGCGTGGCGCATTACCGAACTGAAACGGACGAAAAATGTCTCAAAAAGATAAGAGAATTGGTTTCGGAACTCCCGAATAAATTTCAAACAAATGTCTCGATAATCGAAGCGAAAAAGCCGAAAAACGATCCTGAAAAACTCTACGAGATTCTGCCCGAAGACCATCGCGCCGGATACGATATGCGCGAGTTTTTGAATTGTTTTCTCGACGGCGGCGAACTCGACGAATTTCAAGCAGATTACGCCAAGGAAATGATTTGCGGCACGGCGCGAATTGCGGGAATTCACGTCGGAATTATCGCCAATCATCGCGGAATGATCGCGCGAAAAGGCGAACCGCCGAAGTTCGGCGGCATTGTTTACACCGAAAGCGCCGAGAAAACGGCGTATTTTATCGAAAACTGCAATCGTCACGGCGCGCCGATTCTTTTCGTGCAGGACGTTTCCGGCTTTATGGTCGGCGCCGCTGCCGAGCATTCGGGAATTATTCGCGCCGGAGCGCGTTTTGTCGAAGCGATGGCGACTGCCGTTGTGCCGAAATTGGTTTTGACGATTAATCACGCATCCGGCGCGGGCTATTACGCGATGGCGGGACAGGGGTTCGATCCCGATTTTATTTTTTCGCTGCCGACAGGCAGAATGGGCGTAATGGAAGGCGATTCGGCGGCGGTTGCGATCTTCGGAACGCAGATTGAAAAACTTCGCAAAGAAGGCAAAGAGCCGGACGCGGAAATGCTCGCTCAAATGGACAAAGTGCGCGAAACTTACGAGCGCGAGCTCGACGCTAAATACGCGGCGGCGCGCGGTTTTGTTGACGCAATTGTGACGCCGGAAAATCTGCGCGACGCTTTGCAAATCGCCTTGGAGACGACCTTGAATACTGACAAGCCGCATCTCGGCGCTTTTGTTTTGCCCGAAAATTTATAAAAAGAAGTTCTGCCTTTAAAGAAAGAAAATCGAGTGGCGAAATAGAACTTAATCTGTGAATCAACGTATTGCATCAAGAGTTTGAGATTGAAACGAAAAACATAAACTTATGAAAATTAGAGTATTATCCACAATTTTATTAGCTCTGGCATTTTTCAGCTCAGCTTATTCGCAAACGTTGGATAAAGCCAAGCTCGATAAGTTTTTTGACACACTTGCTGAAAAAAATAAGGCGATGGGCAGTTTGACCGTTTCAAAAGACGGAAATGTTCTTTACAGCCGCGCGGTCGGATATAGCCAAATTAACGGAAACGAAAAGAAGGCTTCAACGACGGCGACCAGATACAGAGTCGGCTCGATTGCGAAAATGTTCACCGCCGTGATGATTTTCCAGCTTGTTGAAGAAGGAAAATTAAAACTTACTGATACGCTCGATAAGTTTTACCCGCAGATTCCAAACGCGAAAAAGATTACTATCGCACAAATGCTGAGCCACAAAAGCGGAATTCACAGTTTTACGGGTGATCCGGATTTCCAAATGTGGCTGATGAATCCGAAGACGAAAGATGAAATGCTCGCCGTAATTGCGAAGGGCAAACCCGATTTCGAGCCGGGCGAGAAATTTCAATACAGCAATGCGGGTTACGTGCTTTTGGGCTATATCGTCGAAAAAGTAACGGGGAAATCGTACCAAGAGGCATTGAAAGAAAGAATAACCTCGAAAATCGGTTTAAAAGATACATATCTCGGAAAAGGCAAAACCAATGTAACCGATAATGAAAGTTTTTCTTATAATTACGCCGGAAATTGGAAACAGGAAACCGAAACCGATCTGAGTATTCCAGGCGGCGCTGGCGCCATACTTTCAACGCCCACCGATTTGACGAAATTTATCACCGCCTTATTTAATTTAAAGTTCGTTTCGCAGGAAAGTCTGAATCAAATGAAAACAAATCGTATGGGAATGTTTACATATCCTTACGACGATAAAACTCTTTACGGTCACACGGGCGGAATTGACGGATTTAACTCGATGCTGGTTTATCTGCCCGAAGAGAAATTGGCGGTCGCCTACACTTCAAACGGAATGGTTTACCCGATAAACGATATTATGCTCGGCGCATTCGCCGCTTTTTACAATAAAGCGTTTTCGATTCCGACTTTTGAAACCGTTGCGGTTAGCCCGGAAATTTTAGAAAAGTATGTGGGAGTTTATTCAAGCGAAGGTTTCCCGCTAAAGATTACAATAACAAAAGACGGCGCGGCGCTTTATGCACAGGCGAGCGGACAATCCGCTTTTCCGCTCGAAGCAACCGCCGCCAATAAATTTAAGTTCGACACAGCGGGAATCGTTTTGGAATTTAACGCCGAGAAAAATCAGATGACGATGACGCAGGCGGGACGCTCAAAAGTTTTTACGAAAGAGAAATAAAAGTTTGATGCCCGTCGCTGAAAGCGTTCGTATATCATATCTTTCGAAGATTTTCGCCGCGCTTTACAATTTAAGCCATCGAATTAGTTGAGTTCAGCGACAGCGAACCGACTCGCCCGAATTCTTAAAAGGTGATTCCGTAGAATGTCGTAAATGCATTATTTCCGCGTCCGTTGTTGCCGAAGCTGTAGCCAACTCCGAGAATTTGATTTTTGCCTGTAACAAAGCTCAAACCCGGCGTGGCGTAGCCGACATCGTTGTTTCCGCTGAACCAATCGCCCGTAAAGGAAACTCTTTTGAAAAGCGGCTGTTCGACGCCGACGAAAACTCCGGCGGAATCGCCGTCCTCTTCTTTTGTGCCGAGCATTTTGTATCCGCCGAAAGTCGCGCGCATATTTTTAAGCTGCGAAATTTCCTTGCTGACGTTTGAATAGAACATCGCTGTCGGGCGGCTTCCGGCGGCGCGGTTAAGCGGAACCGAGGCGATAATGCCGGTCGAAACGGCAAATTTTTTCCGCTCGCTTTTATAAACCTGCCATTTCGCGTTCGGATGAACCGAAAACGGAATTTCGTCGCCGCCGTCGCGCGAATAAAACAAATTCGCGCCGAGCTCGATATTTTTCGTGACGCCGCGCGTCGCCCGCCAGCCGTAAGTTTGAAAACCGCCGTTTTTGTATTTGTCGAAATGACCGATAAAATCGACTTCGACATAAGTTCTGTTTTTTTCGCTGACATCGGTCGAAGGCGCGTTAAAAATCGTTGACTGAGCGAAAACGCTTGCCGACGAAATCGTTAAACATAAAGCCAAAAATAAACCTAATTTTATCACTAACTTTTTTCTCCTTTTACAATGAGTTTGTAAAAATACAAAAACGCGCAATCGAAAAATCGGGCGTTTGATTCCGAATTACAATTCTGCTTTGAATAGTTTCCAGAACGATTAAAATTTACAATAAAGAAGAATTTTCAGAAAACAGCGTTTTGAGGGGCTTTGCCGGAAAGATTATTTTCAAAATTTTTATTTCGTAATCGAAATTTAATTATCCGAAAAGATTTCTCTTTAGATTTGTAATAAAATTGTGTCGTGAAATTCGCCGTCGAAGAATTTTTAGAAAAGCTTCCGCTGCCCGCGAACGAAAAGTGGAAGGAAGGGATTTGGGACATTGAGCCTTTAAAGAAGGGAAATGTAACGCTCGTGTTTTTCGCGCCGCGCGGAACTGATTATCAAACCTTTCACGAAGAAGACGAATTTTATTTCATCGCGCGCGGCAGCGGAGAATTAATCATCGAAAACAAAGTTTTCTCTTGCTCTGCCGGCGATGCTTTTTTCGTTCCGGCTTTTCAAAATCATCGCTTTGAAAATTTCAGCGACGATTTTGCGACCTGGGCAATATTCTTTAAATAAGAGTCGGGAAATGAGAAGCGAAGCTCGAATCTCTTCTCATTCTCTCACTTATTTTAACTTCGCCGCTAAAACTGCATAATCGTCAATCGCCGCACGAATAACTTCAAATGATCCTTCACGACCGTAGCTGTAAGCGATTTCGCAAATATTCCGTTCGTCGGGCAAATTTTTATACGTTAAAAAATAATGCTCGAAGCGTTCGAGAATGCCTTTCGGCAGCTCGGTGATATCCTGATATTGTTCGTAAACCTTATCGCCTTTCAGCGTCGCGATGATTTTGTCGTCGGCTTCGCCGTTGTCAATCAAACAAAATCCGCCAATCGGTTTCGCTTTTAAGATGATGTCACCGCGCGGAATATGGTGCTCGCTCAAGACGAGAATGTCGAGCGGGTCGCCGTCGCCGACGTTTATTTCCTTGCCGGATTTTTCGCGGGCGAGCGCCGCGACGCGTTCGTCGCAGTAGGTTTGCGGAATAAACCCGTAATTTGCCGGAACGACGTTTGAATATTGCTGCGGGCGGTCAATTTTCAAATAACCGGTTTCTTTGTCAACTTCGTATTTTACCGTGTCGCGCGGAACGATCTCGATAAAAACGGTCGTTTCTTCGGGTATGTTGTCGCCAATCGGGACGCCGTGCCACGGATGAGCTTTATTAGTTCTGAACATAGTTTTATTATTGACTCTGGAAAAGCAAAATGTCTAACGCCCTAATCGTCGAAAATCTCGAAAAAAAGAAAATTATTCGTTTCAATCGCCCGGAAATCCGCAGCCCGCTTTCAGTTTTTGTTTTGGAAGAATTAAACGAAATTTTAGATGATTTTTTAACCGATTCCTTAATCGAAACGATTATTTTCACGGGCAAAGAAGATT
>DASVQY010000071.1:0-19529 GCA_036388895.1 Pyrinomonadaceae bacterium
TAAAATGAAAAAGAATCAACAAGGTTTCTCGCTTATCGAACTTTTAATCGTCGTCGTCATCATCGGCATCATCGCCGCTATCGCTATTCCGAACTTGCTTGCCGCTCGTCGCGGTGCTAACGAAGGTTCGGCTATTTCTTCGCTTCGCACTTTGCACGGTGCTAACGTTACCTACCAAGCCAGCGTCGGCGGTGGTAAATTATTTGCTACTGATTTAGCAGCGTTGAACACAGCCGGTTTGATTGATGCTACTTTAGCTGGCGCAACCCCATCAGGAACTGCAAAAAGCGGATATACATTCAATTATGCAGCCGTTAACAACACAAACCCGGCAACATTCACGACATCAACAACCTTTTCGGGTTCGGGAATCACAGCAACGGGAACGCGTTCGTTCTTTATTGATGAATCGGGCGTTATTCGCGGCGTAGTCGGTGCTGGACCGGCTACAGTTAGCTCTGATCCGGTTAATAACTAAGCATTTGTTTGCAAAACAAAAACAGAAAAGTCCTGCTTGGCAATGCTGAGCAGGACTTTCTAGTTGTAATTTTAATTATCACATTCTCAAAACAATTCATTATTATATTTCCTCAAATTTATTATTGAGAAAAACACGACTTTTGTTGTAAAATGTTTTTGCTTTACTCAATGTAAAGCCTTCTGCATAACATTCGCGCTCAATCAAATTTTCCTAAAAACAAATGAATCGAATATTCGTTATTGCACGCAATGCTTTTCGCGAAGCTGTCCGCGACCGGGTTTTGTATAATTTAGTCGTATTCGTTTTGCTGATTACCGTAAGCGCAATTTTTTTAGGCGAGCTGACCGCCGGACAGGAAGCGCGCACAATCGTTAATCTCGGGCTCAGCGCGATGCTTCTGTTCGGAGCGTTTATTGCCATTTTCGTCGGCGTCAGCCTGGTCAGCAAGGAAATCGAAAAACGCACCGTTTACGCCGTTTTTTCCAAACCAATCGGACGTGCCGAATTTATTGTCGGCAAATATCTCGGCTTATGCGTTACGCTCGCCGTCAATGTTTTGATAATGGGCGTCGGCGTTTCGCTCGCGCTTTTATACGTCGGCGGCGCAAACTTAGCTTTTTCCATCTGGGGCTCGATACTGCTCGTCTTTTTTGAATTAACGATTTTAACGGCTGTCGCCATTTTATTTTCCTCGTTTTCCTCGCCCGCGCTGTCCGCTCTTCTTACTTTCCTTATCTTTATAATCGGTCATTTCAGCGCCTCTCTGCGAGATTTCGCCGAAAATTTGGGTTCCGGTTCGGCGAAGTTTTTCTTCAACGCGATTTATTACGTTTTGCCGAATCTTTCGCATTTCAGTTTTATAACCAATGCCGCTCACGGCGACGTTCCGCCCGTTTCAATGCTCGGCGGCGCGTTCGTTTACGCCGTTATTTACGCGACGATACTTCTCGCATTAACCGTTCTGGTTTTTAACCGTCGAAATTTCAAATAAAAATGAAATCCAATCGCGCTGTAACAACTGTTTTAATCGCCGTGATTATTTGCGGCTTTGCGGCGGTCTTCTTTTTAAGTAATTTTTTGGAAGCGAAACGCCCGCCGCTTCCTGAAAATTACGCGGATTCCGATTTAGCCGTGCAGGGAGCGAATCTGAAAGGATACGCTCTCGGGTTTGAAGGACTGCTCGCCGATTGGTACTGGATGCAGTCGCTTCAATACATCGGAAACAAAGTGTTAAGCAGTTCCGAAACAAACATCAATATTGACAATCTACAAAATTTGAATCCGCGTCTGCTTTATCCATATCTCAACAACGCGGCGACTCTGGACCCGAAATTTACGACCGTATATGAATACGGAGCGAACGTACTGCCGGCGGTTGACGCCGAAAAAGCCGTCGCCCTCACCGAAAAGGGCATCGCCAACAACCCCGACAATTGGCGGCTTTATCAATACCTCGGTTATATCTACTGGAAGCTCGGCGATTATCAAAAAGCGGCGCAAGTATACGAAAAAGGCTCGGCAGTAAAGGACGCTCCACCGTGGATGAAATTAATGAGCGCAAAAATGAAATCCGAAGGCGGAAGCCGCGAAACGGCGCGCGCCGTCTATTTGCAAATTTACGAACAAACCGAAGATCAGCAAATAAAAGAAAACGCCGCGATTCGGCTTTTGCAGATCGAGTCGCTCGACGAACGCGATGCGATTCGCACAGCGTTGCAAAATTTTCAAAAACAAAATAACAGATGCCCGAATAACTGGCGCGAAGCTTTCGGTTATCTGCGTCAGGCTCGTCTCGCAAACGGCGGCTCACTGCGTTTCGACCAAACCTCGCTCACCCCCCTCGACCCGAGCAATGCCGCTTACATTCTTCAAACAGAAAACGGAAAATGCGATGTCAATGTTGATATAAATACGTCTAAAATTCCCGCCAAATAATAAAACCTATGAAAACCTATATTTCCGAGCTTCTGGAAAATGAAAAAATTCAATTTTTATTGATTCTGGCGGTAGCCTCGGCTGTAATGCTGCCGATTTTTTTCAGGGGCGTACCGTTCGGAGTTGATATTCCGCACCACTTTCAGTGCGCTTTTACTTTTTACGAAGGCATTATTTCCGGTGATTTTTATCCGTCCTGGTCTTTGTACAGAAATCAAGGTTTCGGCGCGATGGAACTGCGGCTTTATCCGCCACTTTCTCACTATTCTCTGGCTTTATTTTATTTGGCGACGCAAAACTGGCACATCGCCGCCTGGTTGACAATAACTTTTTATAGCATTTTAGGCAGTTTGGGCGTTTATCTTTGGGCGCAGGAGTTAATGCCGGGCAAACAGGCGGTTTTTGCCGGTTGTGTCTATTCGATTATCCCTTACCATTTAAATCAGATTTATAACGCGTTTCTTTTCGCAGAGTTTGTCGGGGCGGCGATAATTCCGTTTACTTTTCTGTTTATTTATCGCGTGTGCAATCGCGGCAAAATTGCGGACGTTTTAGGTTTGGCGGTTTCGTTTGCCGCGCTGGTTTTGACTCATTTGCCTTTAACGGTTATCGGTTCGATTTGTTTTTTGTTTTACGGATTAACGCTTTTACAGCGAGAAAAGATCTTCACACAAACGCTCAAATTGATGTGCGGTGTTTTGCTCGGAACGGCGGCGAGCTCTTTCTTTTGGGTAAAAGTTTTACAGGAAAGAAACTTTATGGCGAAAGCATCCGTTTACGCCGACCCGTATTTAGATTACCGTTTACATTTTCTGCTGACGCCGATTCAAACCTTCTCCGGTTTGGCATTTGATATTTATCAAAACACAACTATGTTTTACGATATAATGCTTTTGTGCGCCGTCGTCTTAGTTGTGGCTTGCACGCTTCCGTTTTTGTTCTGCAGACGAGCTAATACAGAGAAAATCGGCAGATGGAACAAAAGCTTAAATCAGGTATGGCTGATTTTTCTGATATCCGTGTTTTTAACGCTTCCTTTCAGCCGACCGATTTGGGACAATTTTCAAATTTTGCAGGAAGTTCAGTTTCCGTGGCGCTGGCTCACAATCGCATGCATAACGGCTTCAATCATATCCGCGAGTTATTCCGACAATTTTTTCGGTTGGTTTCTCGACAAACGTTTGCGCCGGGTTTCGATGATCGTCGGCGGTTGCATTCTGGCTATCGTTACATTTTCATTCAGCCAAATCGTTCGTCAATCCGTTTCCATCGCGCCCGAATCCTTTGAAACTTCGATTGAGAATTACCGCCAAGAAAAAGGTTTTCATTTTTGGTGGACGATTTGGGCGAAGCGCGAAATTTTTGAGAATAAGGAAAAAGTTTCAACTGAAAATCGGTCAGTTCAAATCGAAAAATGGCAGCCTGCCGAAAGAAGTTTCAAAATTTCCGAAGGCGACGGCGGATTTGCGAGAATTGCAGCTTTTTATTACCCGAATTGGAAAGCAAACGTCAATTCGCTTCCCGTAGAAATCACTCCGGCAAATGACGGCGCGATAATCGTTCCGATTACAAACAAAGAAACCGTTGTTGATCTGTACTTTCAGGAAACAAACCAGGTTTTAATCGGACAATATGTGTCCTGTCTGACGTGGTTCGGCACAATCGCATTTTTTATTTTATCGCCGCTCAGAAAGAAGTTTTTCGCCAACCAATTCGCTTACCGGCTTTAGTTTTGCCCCGTCGAATCAATTTCAAATTTTCGTTATTTTTGAGTAAAACTTTGCAATTATTGAAAAACTCCCGCCCCGACTTAAATCTATGAGAGATTCAACCGAGCTTAATCCGATTTCCGACAGCGAAAAAAATCCTTTAACATCAGTTTTTTATAATAAAAAAGGATTTATAATTGTTTGTTTCGCCGTCATCGGCTTTATATTGCCGATGACGTACGGATTGGCGAAAGGATTGCCGGTTCCGTTTATCCACGATGAATTCAGTTACATCTTGATGGCTGATACTTTCGCCGACGGCAGGATAACTAATCCGACCCCGTATTCTTACGAGCATTTTGAATCTCCGCATATAATGTACACGCCAAGCTACACGTCGAAATATCCGCCGATGCAGGGATTGTTTTTAGCGGCGGGACAGGTTTTGTTCGGACATCCGATTTTCGGAGTCTGGCTTTCTTGCGGCGTCGCGGCGGCTGCGCTTTTTTGGATGCTTTTGGCTTGGACGCCGTTTAGGTGGGCTTTTTTAGGAACGGTTTTGTTCGTGTTTTTTGTCGGCGTTAACAGTTACTGGGCACAGAGTTATTGGGGCGGAATGGTCGCGGCAACCGGAGGCGCTTTTTTCTTCGGCGGCTTTCGCCGACTCTTTACTAAGCTGTCTTACAGTTCGACTTTAGTAATGACGCTGGGCGGAGTAATTTTAATCAATTCCCGTCCGTTTGAAGGTTTGATGACAATGCTGCCGGCATTGTTTGTTTTACTTGTCTGGCTTTTGAGAGACAGAAAAAATTCATACGCGAGAAAGTTTTTAAAGGTTGTGCTGCCCGGCGCTTTTTTAACGGTAATTGCTTTGTCGGCAATGGCTTTTTATAACTTTAAAGTAACCGGGAACGCGATTACTTTTCCTTACACAGTTCACCAGCGACAGTATCATCCGGCGCCTTTATTCATTTTTCAAACTCCTTATGAATCAGCGACCAAAGGTCATCCGCGTCTCAGAAAACTTTATGATTATCTGTTAATCCCCAATCCTTCGAGAACAATAGAGCTGTTTAATTTACCTAACCTGACTTATCTTTATCCTTTTTACGGCATTTTATATCTGCTTTTTTTAATTCCTTATTTTCTGCTGTCGCCGCCGCTGGTAATTTTTTTATACATCACAGCCTTTTTGCTGATGCGAAAAGACAAATGGCTCGGGTTGATGCTGGTTACTATTTTATTCACATTCGTGTGTATGTCCGTATCTATAGCCTGGGACAATTTTCATTATGCCGCTTCTCTCACCTGTTGTTTTTACCTTTTAATTGTTGAAGGCTTTCAGTTATTCATCGGAGGCAGTAAAAAAGGAATCGAGAAAAGAAAAGTAGCAATTTTGCTTACTTCTTTGGTGCTGCTTTCCTTCTACTACCAATTAACTATTACATCCAAATCCTTTATGCAGGACGAAGATTTGCCCCACGATAATTATGAATTAACAAACAAACTGACGGCTAACGAACCCTTTAAAATGCCGCTCAAAAGAAAATTAACTTATCTCAAACAAGACATCGAACAAATTATCGAGAAACTGCCCGGCAATTTTATTGCAATTGTTTCTTACGATGAAGATTTTACATTTCTCGACGAGATGGTTTTCAACAGAGCGGATATTGAAAACTCTAAACTGATTTGGGCTTATGATTTGGGAGAAGAGAAAAACAAAGCTTTATTAGATCATTACCAGAACCGTCAGGTGCTGAGAATAAAAGTTTCGGATTCCTCTTTTGAAATAAACCCGGCGCGTTCAAATTAGGTTATTTTAAATTCTTGATAATCAACAAGAAAAAATAAGGCAAAAATGGAAACAATAATTGAAATCGAAAATTTAACGAAAGATTACGAAGTCGGATTTTGGAAAAAGAAAAAAGTGCGCGCGCTCGACAATCTGAATCTGCAGGTGGAAAGCAATCAGATTTTCGGTTTTTTGGGCGGAAACGGCGCTGGAAAAACCACGACTATTAAGATTTTGATGAGCTTGATTTTTCCGACCGCAGGCGCGGCGAAAATTTTGGGCGAAGACATTACGAACGTAAAAATGCGTGCCGCAATCGGTTATTGCCCGGAAAATCCTTATTTTTACGATTATTTAACCGCGCGCGAGCTGATGAATTATTTCGGCGAGCTGTTCGGGCTCGACGCGGCGAAAAGAAAACAAAAAACCGAAGAATTATTAACGAAAGTCGGTTTGGACGAAAAGGATTGGAACAAGCAGCTCAGAAAATATTCAAAGGGAATGCTGCAGCGCGTCGGGCTGGCGCAGTCTTTAATCAATGATCCGAAAATCGTTTTTCTCGACGAACCGATGAGCGGACTCGATCCAATCGGGCGGCGCGAGATACGCGAGTTGATTGCCGAATTGCGCGAACAGGGCAAAACCGTTTTTATGTCAACGCATATTTTGTCCGACATCGAAGCTTTGTGCGATAACGTGGCGATTCTGCGAAAAGGAAAACTAGCCGCAACCGGTAAACTCGATGATTTGTTGACGCAAAGCGGCGAACGGCAATCGTTTGAAATCAACGTCAAAAACGTTTCAAAGGAAATTCTGCAAAACGATATTGCGAAGATTTCGGGCGCGGAAATCTACGCCAAACCGAACGGCGCGAACATTCACGTATCGGAAGAAAACGATATTGAACGAATATTAGAAATAATCAGAAACTCGGGCGGAAAACTCGTTTCCATACAGCCCGTCAAACAATCTTTGGAGGAGCTTTTCGTCAAAGAAGGAAAATAAGTTGGTAGTTGATGACTGAAAGTTGATAATGAAACACCTCTTTTTCTCTATCAACTTTCAGTCATCAATTATTATCTACTGCGTTTTAATCGCCGTCACTTTCCAGCGAACATTCGCGCGGTCGTCTTCGGGCGAAAAGCCGTCGAGCGAAACGGTTACGGGAATTATCTGCTGCGGCTCGAGCGTCGGTTGTTGATTCGGAACGAAAATCACCTTTTTTTCCTTCAGAATCTTGTTGTTCGGATCAATAACGCCGACGCTCACCTCCAAACCGTTCAAAGTTTTATCGCCCTTATTGCGAATTTTTCCTCGAATCGTCATTTGAATCGTTCCTAAACCTGTCGGGGATTCAGTCGTGCGCTCAAAATCGGTGGAAATTACGATATCTTTTGTTACCCGTTCAAACTCGGGCGATCCTTCGAGAAAGTAACCTTGGAGCTGCGCGGCTTTTTGTTCTTCCAACGTCGGCTGCAGCGTTAAAGCCCAAACGAGGGCGCCGATCAAAACCAGACCGATTAACAGACCGGCAACGAAAACCTTGCTGATGCCCTTTTTATCTTCGTTTTTCTGTAAAAATGTATCCATATTTTTATTAGACAGTAATTTTTCTAAAAAGTTCCGATGAGTTATCATTCTATTACAAAAAAGGATGAGCGACGAAGGATTCGGGATGGATAGAAATATTACCGTAAACAAAAATCAGGATGAGTAAAGAAGCGGTTCGGAGAGATTCTTATTCATCCTTTTCCGCTCGTTCGTCTGAAATTCCGCCGGAATATGTCGAGGTTGCGCTTCCCTTGCCGCTGCGCCAAACGTTTACTTATCGCTTGCCGTTCGGAATGCGCGAATCGGTTAAAATCGGGGCGCGCCTGCTCGTCCCGTTCGGAAAGCGGCAAATCACCGGTTACGCCGTCGCGCTTCACACAAAGCTCAGCGAAGAAATCGAAATAGAAGAAGCAGCGATAAAAGAAGCGTCGGAGCTGCTCGACGAAGAACCTTTAATTACCGAAGAAATTCTCAAACTGACGCAATGGACTGCCGATTATTACGCGTCTTCGTGGGGCGAAGTCTTAAAAGCCGCCTTGCCCGCCGGGATCAATTCCGCCAGCGAGCAAATCGTTTCGATTACGGCGAAAGGACGCGACGAGCTTATCAAAATTTCTTCCGCGAACACGATCAAAACTCAGGTTTTACGTTATTTAGCGACGAACGGCGAAACCGCCGCGCGCGAACTCGCAAATAATTTCGGAACGTCGCAATCGCAGCGAGCGGTGCGAGAGCTTGTAAAAAACAATTGGGCGACGACTTTTCAGCGGACTTTGACGACGCAGGTCAAACCAAAACGTCGAAAAGCCGTCAGGTTGCTTCCGCCGGAAAACCACGAAAACAGCAGTAAAACGATTACCGACGCGCACCGAAAAATAATCGAAACGCTTTTGCAGTCGAACGGCGAAATGCTTTTCACTGAACTAATCGAAAAAGCGGATGTCGGCGCTTCTTCGATTCAAACTTTGGCGAAACACGGAGTTCTGGAAATTTTCGTGCAGGAAGTTTTGCGCGATCCGATGTCGGACGCGAAATTACCGAAAATTACCGATTTGATTTTGACCGACGAGCAAACCAAGGTTTTAGCCGAAATCGAATCGGCGCTGGACGAAGAAAAATACAAAGCCTTTCTGGTTCACGGAGTGACGGGCAGCGGGAAAACGGAAATTTATATTCGGGCGATGAAAAACGCTTTGAACAAAGAAAAGTCTTCGCTGATGCTCGTGCCGGAAATCGCTCTGACGCCGGTTTTTTCGCGCCGTCTGCGCGCCGTTTTCGGCGACGAAGTGGCGATTCTGCACTCGAATTTATCAACCGGCGAGCGTTTCGACGAATGGCGCAGAATCCGCAAAGGCGCGGCTAGAATTGTCATCGGAACGCGCTCAGCCGTTTTCGCGCCGCTACAAAATGTCGGTTTGATTATAATTGACGAGGAACACGACGGATCATATCGTCAGCACGAATCGCCGTTTTATCACGGGCGCGATGTCGCCGTCGTTCGCGCAAATTTCGCCGGTGCGGTCGTAGTTTTAGGTTCGGCGACGCCCGCTCTCGAATCTTTCCACAATTCTCAAATCGGCAAATACGAATATGTCCGATTGGCGAATCGCGTCGGAAATCGCCCGATGGCGCAGGCTGAAATCGTTGATATGCGCGACGTTTTCAAATCGTTCGGCAAAGACGCTTCGTTTTCTCCGCCGCTCGTTGAGGCTATCGAGGAAACTCATAAACGCGGCGAGCAGTCAATAATTTTGCTCAATCGCCGCGGCTACTCGCAATTTGTTTTGTGTCGTTCGTGCGGCGAAACGATTCGCTGTGATAACTGCGACATCACGCTCACGTTTCACAAACGCGAAGGAAAACTCGTCTGTCATTACTGCAATTACCGCGAGCGAGCGCCGCGAAGCTGCCCGCAATGCAAAAGCCAGTATTTATTTTTCGTTGGCGAAGGCACCGAACAAATCGAAGATATTCTGAAACGAAAATTTTCAAATCTGCGAATTGCTCGCGTTGACCGAGACACGACCGCGAAACGAAAAGAGCTGGAAAAAATACTCGAAAAATTCAGCGACGGCGAAATTGATATGCTAGTCGGAACGCAGATGCTCGCCAAAGGACACGATTTTCCGAACGTTACGTTGGTCGGCGTGATTTCGGTTGATAATGGTCTCGCTTTGCCGGATTTTCGCAGCGCCGAGCGAACGTTTCAGCTCTTAACGCAGGTCGCCGGTCGCGCCGGTCGCGGCAGTTTGCAGGGACGCGTTCTGATTCAAACTTATCACCCGGAACATTACGCTTTGCTGCACGCCTGCGCTCAGGATTACGATTCATTTTACGCCGAAGAAATCGAGTTTAGAAAAAAACTGTCTTACCCGCCGTTCGTCGCGCTCGCTTCGATTTTGATAAAACATCCGAACTACAACTACGCTTTCGATAACGCGCAAATTCTTAAAAATTGTCTCGATTCTGTTAACGCTGAAAAGAATTGTCGAATTTTAGGAGTCGCGCCCGCGCCGCTCGCTCGTTTGAAAGGCGAATTTCGTTTGCAGATTTTAGTTAAAGCGGGAAACCGTTCCGTGTTGCGTGAAACGCTCGATTTCGCTCTCGACGAAGCGCAGGAAAAGTTTTGTGATTTGAAGATTGTGAACGTAGAAATTGATCCGGTAAATTTACTCTGAAACCGAGTCGAATTTAATTTGCAGGTAAATGTCCGAAAGTGCAATATCGCAATCAATTTAATTTTAATTCTTATCTAGCGAAAATCACATAATAAAAAATCCGCAAAGCGAAGATTAAACGCTTTGCGGATAAGAAAACAAAAAAGTTCTTAAACTTTAGCTCGCCGCCGAACTCGCTTCCGGTTGTTTGAATTTAAGAGAAGCGTAAATTTCCTGCAGAGACACTTTGCAATTCACCGATTCGAGCGAAATTACGTCCTCGCGTTCGTTGTAAATGCGGTAAATCCACTGTTTCGGGTTTTGTTTTGCGTAATGTTCGACGCGCATTTCGTCTTCTTTGACGAGCAGACACTCGCGAATGCTGTCCATTGCCAGATAGCTTTCGAGTTTTTCGTTTTTGTCGGTCGAATTTGTTTGGCTTGAGAAAATCTCGACAATTATCGTCGGATTAAGCAAAACATCTTGATGCTGATCGGTGAACTGCGGCTCGCTGTTTACGATTATAACGTCCGGGTAACAATAGCGATTGCTTTTAATCCTGACGCACATTGCGTTGACGTAAATGTCGCACTTATGATTGTGCAGACGGCTGCCGACGGCAATCGCCGTATTTGTGCTGATTAAATTATGGCGGCGGTTCGAGGTGGCTTTTCCTAAAACCTGACCGTCGTTGAATTCATTTTTTGTTGAATTTCTTCGTTCTGACATTAAATATTCCTCGGCTGTTTTTTTCTCCGTTTGATTCGGTGCTTTATCACTCATTTTACTGCTCCTTCGCTACACTTTAATTTCGATAAGGGGAAAGTTCAGACAACAAAGGTTGGAAACTTTGCGCAGGTTGTTTTGTTTGCGAAAATAGTGTGACATATCGTTATACTATTTTTCAAGAAGATATTGTATGAAACTTTCCGAACTTGCCGCGTTGACGAATACAACAATCGCCCAGGGCGATCCAGATTTAGAAATCGAATCAGCAGCCGGTCTCGACATCGCCCGAAACAAACAAATTACGTTTCTCGCCAATCCGAGATACACGCCGCAAATCAAAGCGACAAAGGCGAGCGCGATTTTTTTGAATGAAACGGTCGAAACGGAGCGCGAAGATATCGCCGTTTTGCGATCCAAAGACGCTTATTTGGCTTACACGCAAGCTTTGCGAGCGTTCAATCCCGAACCGAAAATTGCGGCGTCAATTCATTCGACAGCCGTCATACACGAAACCGCGAAAATTTCCGGTAACGTCGAGATTCGCGCCAATGTCGTAATCGGCGCAAATTGCGAAATCGCCGAAAACGTGCGTATTCACCCGAACGCGACCGTTTACGAAAATGTAAAAATCGGCGCGAATACGACGATTCATTCGGGCGTTTCCGTGCGGGAAAACTGTGAGATAGGTTCTAACTGCATCATTCACAACAACACGACAATCGGCTCGGACGGTTTCGGTTACGCGAAAGCCGAAGATAAAAGCTGGCTGAAAATTCCGCAGACCGGGCGCGTCGTGCTCGAAGACGACGTTGAAATCGGGGCGAATTCGGCGATTGACTGCGCTTCGGTCGGCGAAACGCGAATAAAACGCGGCGTAAAAATTGACAATCTCGTTCAAATCGGACATTCGTGCGCCGTCGAGGAAGACTCGCTCATTTGCGCCCAGACCGGACTTGCGGGAAGTTCCGTAATCGGAAAGCGCGTGATTTTAGCCGGACAAGTCGGGATCGCCGGACATTTAAAGGTCGGCGACGACGTTGTCATCACGGCAAAATCGGCGACGAGCCACGATGTTGAAAACGGCAAAATTTTGTCGGGAATTCCGGCTTTTGACAACCGCGAATGGCTTCGCTCGATAGCCGCTTTCCGTCGTTTAGGCGAAATGGCAAAAACTATTCGTGATTTGGCAAAGAAAATCAAAGAACTGGAGCAAAAATAGTATTTAAGATAGGCGCAGTTGATTGCTGATTTTCTTTCGACTGCTTTAACAACTCGGGAAGTAAGTTTTTTTACGTTTACTATGACTCCGGCGACATTCTTTTCGATATAGATGAAAGCTTCTTTCGGAAATTCATCAAGCTTTTGCAGGCTATTTTTCTGGCAAAAGAGCAGAAACCTTCAATCTCGTCGGTGTGCGAATCTCCGGTAACGAACGTTGATAGATTCAGAAAGCATCCATTAACTATGAATGCGTTCTGAATTTATCTCCAAAAATGAAGGCTTCGCATTGGTAAATTTTTGAAATTCTATCCGTCTGAAAAACGGCAGGTTCTATAAACCGAAAGCTTGAAATCATTTATTTTCAACGTAATAATTATATAAACCTATAATATACTCATCGCCGTCAACGGTTGGGGGGATAGTAGGGGGCGGAACAGTCCCCTTGCCTCGAATAACTACGCTTCCAAATCGAAAAACATCATTGCCTTTATCCTCTCTTTTCTCTTTTCGTTTCGGCTTGGGTTTTCCTTTTTTATCCAGGTCTTTTGGAATTGATAAGACGAAATTAGATGAACCCTGAACAGGCTCATTTTTTATCTGCGCGAGTGAGCTTTGAGCAAGAGGCTGCCAGTTTCCTGAAATATAATGTTGAAGCCGGATATCCACTTCAATTCCATTCGCATCTACAAAGGTAAATGTTTCCGTTACGCCGGTATTTTCATTAATTTTAATTACGCGGACTGCTTGAATCAGTTTAAATCCCATTCTTTTATAATTATAAGTGCCGCTTCCTGTTTCCGTTAACGACTCATCCGACTCAATCGTAAAGGAGCCTGATTTGATAATTATTGGCGGGAGGTCGCTCGGAACTTCTTCTAATATTAAATTGTTTTCAGTTTTTGCGTTAACCGGTTTTTTAATCAGATTGAGAGAAGCCAAACCGAGTAATCCGATTGAAACCGGTTTGATAAGATCACGCCGCGTAATTACCGCATTTAATTTTTCTTTTGCAGTCATTGTTTTGATTCTCCTTAATTTAGAAGCATTTAGATAAAGCCGTTCTTAGTGCGCAGATAATTGTCCGGCTTTGTCGTAGTAAAATTTGACATCCGGCTTTGATAAATAATTTTTGAAATAATCTTCTCCCCAATCAGATTTGATTTTTGCGAGGATTTCCAGAGCTTTGGAGGCGAATTCTTTGGAATTAAACCGATTGTCTTTTAATTTATCGCTTGCGGCGGAAGCGATTCCCCAGGCGCGCCAGGCTGATTCATTTTGATTTTTGCCGACGAAGTAGTTTGTCGCCTCGAGCGCTGCTGATAGTGCTTTTTCCGGGTTACCGTTAAGCAGATATGCTTCGGCAAGCGATAGTTTTACGTTATTTACTGTCCGCGCCTCTTTAACCTTGCTGGAAAGTTCTAAAAGCCGGGCGTAAAATTGAACGTTCGCTCCTGCATTCGGATTTAATTTGGTTTTTGACAGAGCGATTATTCTTTGAATTTCCAATAAAGCCGAAGGGTCGGTGGAAGGAGGAATTTTTTCGGTAATTTGAATTGCCTTTTCAAAATTGTTCTCATTCAGGGCGATTTGAGCATAACGCAACTGAATTTTCGCGTTTAATTGTTTGAGCGAATCGTTATTTTCTTTGACTATCTCTTCAGCTTGACCGAGTTTTTCTTTTGCTTCGTTATAAAGTCCCAAACCGTTCAACGCGTCGGTTTGATTAATCAAACTAAACGCAATCAGATAAGAGTTTCCAATTGAATTGTATAATTCGTAACTTTTATTAAAGTGGCGTAAAGCTTCGGGCAATTGCTCCTGATTCAACAAAACCGCTCCGATAGCTAATTGAACGTATGCGCGAATGGATATGTCTTCGGTGTTCTCTGCTTCTTTTAAAGCCTTGAGGGCTTCATCGAAATTTTCATTCATTTGGTACGCCCGACCGAGCAGAATATTTGCCTGCGCAACTTCTTTTCGATATCCGCCTTTTCGGTAAAACGGCATTGCTTGTTGAATAAAACCCTGAGCCTCGGCTGGTTTATTTTGCTGCACCCGTAAACTGCCCAAAGACAGCAGAGCGCGAGCCTCGTTGTGTCGTCCTTCGTCTTTTCGGGCGAACTCCAGTGCTTGTTGAAAATACTGTTCGGCTTTCTCATTCTCGGCGCGCGTGAAGAACGCGTTTCCCAAATCAATCAAACCGCTGGTAGCGAGATTTTCCATTCGTTCTTCTTTAGCCATTCTTATGGCGTTTGAAGCGTATTCTTCGCCGCAAGAGGTTTTCCCTTCACTGCTGCAGGCGCTGCTGATTTGCAGCAACGCTTTTATTTTCTGGTATTTGTTCGATCTCGGAATTGCGAGAACCTGTTCAAACTCTTTGCGCGCGAGCTCCAGCTTTTCCTGACTGTTGTAGGAAATTCCGCGTTGAATTTTAACGTCGGCGATGCCTTCGTCATCGCTTAAACGGTCGTAAATATTTTCGGCTTTATCAAAGGCGAAAAAAGCCTGTTCAAATTCGGATTTTCTGTTGAAAAGTATTCCGAGCCGCAGCAACGCGCCGCCATCCTGCGGATCGAGTTCAGCGGCTTTTTGATAACTTTCAATGGCTTTTTCTATTTCCTCGTTTTTTTCATAGGCTCGTCCTAAATCCAGATAAGCATGGGGTAAATCGGGCGAACGCTCGGCAATCGCCCCGTAAATAGTTACTGCTTTTGAAAAATCGCGCATTATCGTGGCATTTACCGCATCAATATAAAGAGCGTCATCTATCTGCGGGTAACTGAACCAACCGTTTTGCCGTTCCTGTTGAATATTGCGAACTTTTAATAATTCATTCTGCGCGCGTCCGACATAATCGAGTTCCATCCACGCTTCCGCAAGACGCGCGTGAGCGAGAGCGAAATTATTGTCAAGGCGAACCGCATCTTCGAGTAATTTGCTGGCTTTAAGGTAAGTTCCGCTTCGCAGCGCATCGGTTCCGTTATTAAATAATTTAACGGCTTCCGGGTTGCCGGAAGAATAGAAAACCGTCGTTCTAAACTGAGAAAGGACGAAAATTGCGCCGATTAATAAAACCGGAATCAAGAAAAGGAAAAACGGGTGTTGGCGGGCAAAGTGTGAATAAGTATGAAACGCGCTTATCCGCGAGGTCAAGACTCTCCATCTGAAATTTCTGGTCTCGACTAAATTCTCGTCCGGCAGTTTCGTTTTGAGCGGCTCTAAATCGGAAATGATTTCGTCGGCGCTGCCATATCTGTCTTTCGGTTTTTTCTCTAATAACTTGAGCGTAATTTTATCTAAATCACGTAAAACATTAGGATTAAATACCGAAGGAGGCGGAGGTTTGGTTTTAATAATTTGAGTCAGAACTTCTGCTATATTACTGCCTGAAAAAGCCTGTTTATTTGTCAAACATTCATAAAAAACAGCGCCCAGAGAGAAAAAATCCGTTCGGAAATCAACATTTTTTCCTTCTATCTGTTCGGGCGACATAAAATTCGGGGTGCCGTATATTAACCCTGTTTCCGTTTGAAAGGACGTTTGTTTGAGCGATTTAACAGGTTCCTGTTCAATAAGTTTCGCCAGCCCGAAGTCAAGGACTTTAACCAGACCGTCGGGACGAATCATTATGTTTTCCGGTTTAATATCGCGGTGAATAACGCCCGCCGAATGAGCGGCTTTTAATGCTGAAACAATCTGAACGACAATATCAAACGCTTGCTTCAAGCTCATTCCGAGATCAATTTGCCGGCGCAGGGTAATTCCCTCGACAAATTCCGTTACTATATAATGAGTGCCCGCTTTTTGCCCGATTTTATGAATTGTTAAAATATTTGGATGATTCAGCTTTGAGACAATTTGAGCTTCCTGCCTGAATCGCAAAACACGCTCACGATTTCTGGTAAATTCTTCCGGTAATGTTTTGATGGCGACTTTTCTGTTTAGTTCACAGTCCTCGGCGATAAAAACTTCGCCCATTCCGCCTTTGCCGATTTTTTTCAGCAGTTTGTAAGATTCAACAACGCCGTCGCCGAACGTATCGTGTATTTCATCCGACAAAACATTATTAAAAAAAGCGCCGGAGCTTAAGGAAATTATCTGAGTGTTTTCTTCATTGATGCGGGTCGGATCAAAGTCTTTCTGAACGAGTTTTTCAGTATCGGTTTCATTAAGCGCAATCTTATGATCCGATAAAGACTCTTCGGCTGTCGGTAAAATTTTCCTACGTTTTTGCAACGGCTTGCCAATCATCTTTGCCGCCTGAAAAATTATTCGTAAATGTTTTTTAAATTAAGAAAAAGTCATTTCGCTAATGATAATATCCTCAAACTAACTTGGTTTAAATATTAAAATAAAGCATTAAGCCATCCAGAAAGTTTCTGAAGATTTTATCTCAACGCCGGGTTATTTGGTTGATACGTATTAAAAATACGATAAGAATACGAGCAGATTTCCAATATGTCAATGTTTTTTAACTAATTAGAATCATTAAATTTCCCTGTTGTTCGCTCACATAGAACTATCATTTTATCAAACATCACACGCGACCGTTGCGGCAAGGGTGTTTGCGGTGCCGCCGCTTCGATTCTTTAATTGCAAAAAGGTATAAAATTTTGTTTTTTTACGGGTATTTGATATTTAAACGTCATTTCTGCAATTATTAGAATGCAGGAGAAAAATTTATGACACCCGAAACAAAAACCGACAGACAAATTTCGGCTTCCGGCTACGACATTACGCCTATTGCCGATGAAACCCGCGAAATTTTGGCGCAGGATTTAACTGATGAACAAGCTGATATTTTACTCAACCACGGCACTGAACCGCCGTTTTGCGGAAATTTGACGGATAACAAGGAGGAAGGCGTGTATGCCTGCCGTTTGTGCGGTCTGCCGCTTTTCCGTTCCGACGCGAAGTTCAATTCGGGAACCGGCTGGGCTTCGTTTTATCAATCATTCGATAAAGAGCACATTCGCTATTTGCACGATACGAAATACGGAATGGTTCGCACGGAAATTCGCTGCGCCCGCTGCGACGGTCATCAAGGTCACGTTTTTCCCGACGGACCGCCGCCGACCGGTCAAAGATACTGCTTGAATTCGCTTTCGCTGGAGTTTTTTCCGGCTGGAGAAAGTATTCCGCAAAAGGCTGAAGAATTAAGCTAAAATTTGTGCCGAAAAGATAATTTTCAGATAAAATTTTTACCTGAAAAAGCAAAGAAGCCCCGATTAGAAAAAGAGGCTTCTTTGCTTTTTTTGCGCGTATTTCTTTTATTTAACGCTTTATTTTCTATCTTTGAAAGATTCGTAAAGCTCGGTGTGGCGGCTCGTTAAAGGAAGCATTCGACCGTTAATAAACAAATATTTAATATTCGTTCGCGGTTCTAAAATATCGCCGTCCGCCACTACGATATTTGCAATTTTCCCTGTTTCAATCGAACCGAGTCGGTCAGAAATCCCCAAAATCTGCGCCGGGTAAAGCGTGACGCTTTTCAAGGCTTCATCCTTCGGCAAACCGTATGCTCCGGCAAGTCCGGCGTGATACGGCAAATCGCGAACTTCGGCGCCGTCGTTTCCGGTCGAAACGGCGAAGCGAACTCCGGCTTGCTGAAGTTTGGCGGGCGCTTCAAAAAGATAATCGTAAGGGTCGTCCTCGCGCACCGGCAGATTGTAAATGTTCGTGTAAATAACGGCTATATTGTTTTTCTTGAGTCCGTCGGCGACTTTCCAGGCTTCCTGACCGCCGACGATGACGCCTTTCACGCGCATATCTTCGACGAATTTCACGATGCCGCGAATATCGCGCTCGCGTTCGGCGGTAAACAATATAGGGCGTTCGCCGCGCACGTACGGAACCATCGCTTCGAAGCGCAAATCCGTTGCCGGATAAGATAAAGATTTATCCTTGGCATACGCCTCCTTCGCGCGGACGTAATTTTCCGTATCCCTGAAGATTTTTTTCAAATCTTCAATCTGCGTATCGCGGCGTTTAACGGCTTCGTTGAATTCGACAGTTTGCGGCGATCCGCCGCTAAATCCGCCGAAAGTTGAAATGCGGGGGAAATTTATAACCAAACCGTATGTCGGAACAATTCCCATTTCAGCCTGGGTTGAACCGTTAAGATTGATAACCGCCGCCTGTCCTGAAATAAGACCGCCGACCGGCATCGAAAGAACGGTCGTAATGCCGTTAACTCGCGTGACGTTTACGTGGGACGAATGGGGATTGACGGCAGTAAAGGCTTTTGCGTTGGCATTCATCGTGCCGGTTTCCGCGACATCAACCGAAGCCGGAACGCCGCCGGAAATCTCTGCCAATCCGAGATTTGTCGCCGCGTCAATCATTCCCGGAAACACCGACAAACCTTTGCCGTCAATTCGTTCGGCGTTGGCGGGAACGGTGACGTTCGCGCCGACGGCCGCAATTTTTCCGTTTTGAATAACAATCGTCCCGTTTTCAATAGGCGCGCCGGAAACTGTTACGATTCGAGCATTCGTAATCGCAAAAGTTCCGGGTTTGCCGGTCAAATTTTGCTGTGAGCCATCGTTTTGGGCAGAGACATTAAAAACCGCCAAACAAAAGGCAATAAAAGCAAAACTAATACGCGAAGCGATTTTCGTAATTCGTAATTCGTAATTCGTAATTTTCATTTTACCGATTTCCTCCGTTAACGAAATCCGCTTCGTCTCGTTCTTCGATTCTTCTTTCGCTCGGAACGCGCGGCTGAGTTCCGCCGGTTCCCGGAGCTTTGTTGATATCCATTTTTTCCAGCGCTTCGCGTTCTCTCACGAGTTCAGCACGTCTCAAGACGTCTCTGCCGCGATCAAAATAAACGACACCTTCGATCATCGTGTATTCAGGGCGCGAATAAACGCTGAACGGATGCGCCGACCAGACGACCAAATCGGCGTCTTTTCCCTGCTCGATTGAGCCGACGCGTTTATCAATTCCGAGCTGGATCGCCGGATTGAGCGTAATCATTTTCAGCGCTTCTTCTTCGGGCACGCCGCCGTATTTCATCATTTTCGCGGCGTCGAGATTCAAACGACGAGCGCGTTCATCCGAATCGGAGTTAATCGAAACCAGGACCCCGTTTTTCCACAAAATAGCGGCGTTATACGGAATCGAATCGTAGGCTTCGAGTTTATACGACCAGCTGTCGGCGAAAACCGACGCGCCGGTTCCTCGTTTGGCGACTTCCGGCGCGATTTTGTAGGCTTCGAGCGCGTGCTGCAAAGTCGCGACTTTGAAGCCGAATTCGTCGGCGAGAAGCAGCAAATTCAAATGTTCGTCCGAACGATAACCGTGCGCGTGGACGAGCCGTTTGCCTTCGAGAATTTCGACAATCGGTTCAAGTTCGAGATTACGGCGCGGCGGCGCTTTCGTTTTTTTGGCGCGGTAATCGTCCCACGATTGTTTGTAATCGCGGGCACGAATAAACTCGTTGCGCA
>DASVQY010000072.1:0-30749 GCA_036388895.1 Pyrinomonadaceae bacterium
CGGCGGAAAAACCGACACTAGCGCACCATCGGCGAAAACTACCAAAACGACCTTTACGAATGATGTAAAGGAAGTATCCAGCACGGGAGATACGACGATCTTCAAAAGCTTTATGGAGTTTTTTAAAGCTTTCTTTTAACAGTCAAAACTTAAATTACCGACTAAATACCGAAATGCCTTTGGAGCGCGCTCTGAGGGCATTTTTTATTTTTCTGTTTTCTTCTTTCCGCGTCGCTCATTTAGTAAATCTTCGTGGGAGCTCGAGGGGTTAGGATCGGTATTGTCAAATTCTTCCTGATCGCCGGTTACTGTCGGCACGGCTTCCAAATTTACGGTTGTATTTACTCTGGCGTGATTAGCGGTTCGCTCAAAAATTTCCGGAGCTTCCTTTTTAGTTTCGTGAATCGTTTTCACAATTAAGGAATGCAATAACCCTGAACGAGTAAGCCCACGGTGCTCCGCCACTATGTCGAATTCGTCTCTGATTTTTTCGCTCACACGAATATAAATTCGCTCGCCTTTTTGGTCTGCCATTGTACTTACAAAAGTCATACACCAAGCATAGATAAAATAACAAGATTTTTCCACTAAAATAGTTGACTTTGTACGTACAACGGTGTAATTTAAATTCATTGTCCCTCATTTGTTCATACAAATGCCGTACAAAAATAAATTATGAAAACGAAAAGAGATGAATTTACCGAATTTTCAATACGTGTTCCGAAAAAACTCGACGAATTAATTTGTAAAGACGCAGAAACCAACAAATGTAGCAAGAATTTGCAGGTCAACGTCATTCTCGAAAAACATTACGGAGTCACCGGCTCGAAAAATTCAATAAAAATAAAACATTTAAAAAGTTTTTCGACGGAGTAATAACATGTCCTTAATCAAACGCCAAACTCTTATCGGTCTATGCTGCGCCGCCCAGCTGCTCAATTTAGATGAAAGCACGATCCGCCAAAAAAAATGCGGCACGGAAAACTTAACGCATGTCCGTTGCGGCAGCGGCAAGCGTCAGCGCATCAGCTTAATTCTTGAAGAAGTAATCGCTCTGAAAGCGGAATGGATCGCCGCTGAATTAGGTAAATCATCTTCATCCAGAACGAGCGGACCGGGAAAATTCCGTCTCGTCGCCTAAATAAAATTATGGAACAGTCATTATCTTCTACAGGAAAACTTACGCAATTTTTGATCGAATTTTTAATAAAACTCATTGAGTATGTTGTTCCGCCGGTCAAAGAACGTCGTCTCAACTTAGAACGCGAACTTGATACTGATAAACCTACAGGTCTCGCCAATCGCGCGGCATTCGACAAGGCACGCGCTTCAGCAGAAGCCGACAAAAAAACCGCCTTTATAGTTTTCGACTGCAACAACTTCGGTCTGGTCAATAAGCGCATCGGTCACTCGATGGGCGATGAATTGATTTACGAAATCGCTTTGGAAATCAAACGCGCTTGTTTTGCCTACAATGCCCGCAGCTTCAGATACGGCGGCGATGAATTCGTCGTGCTGGTCAATCGCCGTTTCGCAGAGCAGCTCCGCGACTCGATTGAGCGGCGCGTCGGCACATTTACTTTTGATAGCTTCGAGGTTTCGATTTCCGGTGCGGTCGGAAAAACTTTCGCCGAGGCGGACGCCACGCTACAGGCGCGAAAAAAGGAGAGGAAGTAATGAATTTGGAATTAATTATCAGCGTAATCGTATTTTTGGCGCTCAGCGTTTGCTCTCTGCTTTGGAAACCGTCGCGAGATGTTCTCAAACAGATATTTTCCCGTTCTTAATTAATGAAAATTATGTCAATCGAAAATTTAACGATAACGATGTGCTGCGATTTGTGCGACGTTCAAGCTACGGCTTCGACTGATGAGGAAACCGAACTTCTGCAGTCCGAATGGTACGAATCAATTTTGTTCGATTTGTGCGGCAAATGCAGGAAAACGAAAAAAGGCATTGCGATGATCCGCGAAAGCCAGATCCTTTATTTCGCGCCTAAACAGAAGCCGTCCTGGGTTCAGAGAATTGCAGCAAAGGCAAAAAACTTTTTCGCAAAAATACCTGCAAAAATAAAAAAGCTGATCGGATTCTGAATCAATCCGATCAGCTTTATTTTTTCTAATTTAAGCCAAAGTATCAGGAGAAATATACCAAATGAAAGCGGTAAAGCAAACACCCGTTATAGGGAAAATCCCTAAAATTATTCCTAAACCGGAAAAAGCGCTGCGCGTCAGTTCGCCGGACAACGTAGTAGCAATTGAAACATCGCAAATCATTCCCAGCTCGTTCGAGCCGCAGGCGCGTCGCCGCGCAAGATTCAAAACTGAAGATTTGATTAACCTGGGCGAGTCAATCAAAAAACACCGTCTGCGCCAGCCGATTCTCGTGCGTCCCGTACCTGGAGGGAAATATGAAATCGTTTTCGGAGAACGTCGATGGGCGGCGTGCAGAATAGTCGGAATCGAAAAAATCAATTGTTTTGTCGAAGATTTGTCGGACGCCGAAGTTCTAGAGCTGCAGTATGAAGAAAATCACCGGCGGCTTGAGCCGAATCCGCTCGGAGACGCTTTTTATTTTCAATTCCTTATCGAAACACAAGGCTACACCAGCAATCGCATTGCAATGCAATTTAATCTTGACGCGGATGAAGTCCGTCGGCTGCTCAAACTTAACGATCTGATTGCTGAGGGAAAAGAAGAATTATCCGCCGGTATTTTACCGCTCCCACATGCCGTATATCTCGCCTCATTTCCGCCGGAATCGCAAAAGGAAATCACTGCCAAGCAATATGCATATCGGTATCACGACCGCGAAGAAAAGGCTGTTTCCTTCGCGGCGTTCAAAGAAGAAATTGCAGTTAATATCATTCGCCTGTTGGAATCGGCGCCTTTCGACACTTACGACCCGCAACTTCACTGGAATGGTTTAATCTGCGCCGACTGCAACGAGCGCACAGGCTTTCCCGGACAATTATTCCCCGATCTCGCCAAAGACGATTCCTGTTTGAATAAATCGTGCTTTGATTGGAAAACGGGACTGTATCTTAAACGCCAGCGCGAGAGAATCGCCGCCTCGATGCCGAATCCGGAAAGCAAGCCGGTTGAAATGTTAATCGAGGAAGTCCCGCTCGTCACGAGTAAAAGCTGGACGGACGAAAAAACTCCGTTCGCCGGAAAAGTTCTAACCGATCAAAAACTGCTCACCCGTCCCGAATGCGAGCATTCAAAATTGTCACTCGTCGTCGAAGGCGAGCGCAAAGGAAAACAAGCTTACATCTGCGAAAACAAAACGTGCCCGGTGCATAAACCGGCAGCATACGCCGAAGCGAACGAGCTGAAGAAAAAGCAGGCGGAATTCGAGCGAAATGTCGCTGCTCTCGCCCGCGAAAAGGTTTTCGCCAGCGCAGTCGAAGCCTTCAACGGGTATGTTCCTTTCTGGCATTACGCCGATCTGGTGCAGAAGCTGCTGCTTACGCTCTGGCAATCGTGCGGAGTTGATACGAGAAAGCCTATCCTGCGAATCATCAAGGGCTGGCGGAATTTGCCGGAAGAAGGCAACGAGCAGCAACTGAAAGATTTTCTCGCGTCCTTAGACCACCTGCAGCAGGATCGTCTGCTGTTTCTGCTCGTTCATCGCACGACCGGCTTTTACGCCAATGACAATCAGACGGAAGTAAAAAAAATCGCTACTGACTACGCACGTCGCGATTACGCGCGTTTTGACGCTGAAGCGCGGTTCGAGCTTGCCCCGGAAGAATTCAAACAATCCGCTGCGGAATACCTGGCTAAAGTAGCGAGCGGCATTGATGCGGAAATTCCTGCCTTTTGGTGGGGATTCGATGAAGAAGCGGCGGACGCAGCCGTTTTGGAAGTCGAGTAGGTTTTTAACAACATTCGCGTTTTGGTAAGCGCGAATTCATGAGCGTGAAATTCTTTTCACCTCCCTTCTGTCGGCGGATTGGTTTTGACTCGACACGACTGAGAAAAACCAATCCGCATTTTTAACTTTTTTTATTTTAAGTCAAACAATGTCAAGATTCGGAAAACTTGGTGAAGAAGCGTATTTACGCCATAAAGAACTGACCGGTGAAGAGTTTCGCTTATATGCAATCATTATTTTTCATACATTCTCGGACACCGGTATTTGCAAAAAAAACTTGCGTCAGTTATCGGCAATACACCGATTGAGTTACACACATACGACCGAACGCTACAAGATTTTGAGCTGGGATTTTAATGGTTTAACTCCTGAAGAAATAGAGAGAATTAAACAAAAGGTTAAATCGCCATGGTGCGAAGATACTAAAAAAGGAATTCGTCCGCTAGTCGGTGTAAAAGTTCCGAAAACCGGAACATTTGAAAACGAAATGTTCCGAAAACCGGAACATACGAATTCCGAAAACCGGAACATGCATATTCCGAAAACCGGAACATTTGAAAACGAAATGTTCCGAAAACCGGAACATGCATATAAGGAATATATAGAGCCTTTTAAAGAGCAGAGTTTTATAGAGCCAACAACAACAGAAAAAACGGATGTTGTTGTTGTAGAAAAAAACGGTCATCAATCTCAATTTTCCTTTGAAGATTGCATTCGTTACGTCAATCTTTGCCAGCAACAAGGTCAAATTATAAAAAATCCCACTGGACTTGCTACTTACCTTTACGAGTCTGGCGAAAAAGACGCTTTTATATCCGCCAAACTTTATCCTGAACCAATCGAAGAAACGCACGTCGAATACGACGACGAGTATAAAGATGCGCCGCAGCCGCTCGATGAATACGAGCTGGATGAAGCACGTCGATTTCTCGAAGGCATGCTTTCCATAGGTAAGAATTTGAGCGAGTTTGAAAGTTTTTACGCGCCGTCGGATTGGAAAATTTTGACCAAGGAGCTTCAGAAATGAAACACGATGTTGAAAGTTATAAAGCAGATCTTGTGAAAGCTTTCGATGGTAAAGCAAAAATGACCGGAGTTGATCTTGTGAATAAACTCGCAAAAATTCGCAAGATTAGATATGACGAGGCTTACAACATCTATGCTTATTGCCGCGCTTCAAAAATCGTTAAAGCCGAGCACGTAGTCAGCCACACTTACAACATATCTTTAAATTTCTAAATAAACAGGAGAATTCTATGGGATGGGCATCGAGAAAAAATAAGGAAGAAGAAAAACGAACCGCGTATATCGTTTTCCCGAATGATGAATTGCGCGACGAATACAGTGATTTTATGAAACGGACGCGCGGTCTGCTTGAAACGGCTACAAAGTTTATGGATGCAGGTTGCGAGTTAGATGAAAATGCGCCCGATTTCTTAGACAAGGTTGGTCCGCACGTTGAAGCGTTTTTTGTTGAGTTGATTCTCAATTACGGGTCACCGTCACAGCTTGTAGCGGATATGGAGACGCTCTCACGGGTGAAAAGTATCACCGATGTAGCCAAACCTAAAAATGGGTAGTTTTGACTTCCCGAAATATGGAGTTTTGATATGGAAGATTTGAGTTTAGGAACTTGTTGTATTTGCGAATCGTCGGAAAACGTTCACGTTTTAGTGACACTTGACAAGAAATCACCGGTTGCCGGTCAGGGTTGGGGATGCTTTGTTTGCAATTTGCCGTCGGACGGGGCGAATGCCGTCATTTGTGATGATTGCGAGCCAAAACTTGCTTCAGGTGAAGCTGAACTCAAATTCGCCTGTGCCGGTTACCCGAGCAATGGCAAACGCATCCCCATCGGCGAGCTGACGGGCGAACACAAGCACGATTTATCAATGCACAAAGATGAAATATTCGCGGCTGCTGCATTAGAAGAAATTGAAACAGTTGACTGCCGCAATTGCGGTTGCCCAACCCTCACGACCGAGGAATTCTGCGTTAACTGCGGAGAGACGATTTGCACTGTTTGCGGCTGCACCGAATCGGCGGCTTGCCCGGGCGGTTGTTTCTGGACGCGTCCTGGAATTTGCTCGCAATGCGATGCGGCGACGGCTGATCAGTTTTAGAAAGAATGAAGAATAAATTCTTATTTTTTATCAAGCAAAAGATAAAGCAATTGTTTTGCAAACACCGGCTTCATCCGATTTATCACTCTTATTACTGCGATAAATGCCGCAAAACGACTTTGTTTTAACTGTTTTTAGTGAAGGAGAAATTATGGCAGAAACCGAAAACGAACCGCTCGATTGGGAAAAAGCTTTCCGTCATTTTGATGCCGTTCGCAAAACTTATCAGGAATTAGCCGGAACGCCCGGAGTGAACGCGTCCATGGCGCTCGAATACGTTTTCCGACCGCTGGCTGAAAGATATGCGCGCGGCGAGCGAACGCGCGAACTTTACGATTTGATGATGTCGGCTGAATAAATTTTAGTTGATCAAGGAGGTTGATTTTTATCAATTATGGCTACTGAACAATATTGCCCGAAGTGCAAATCTGAAATGACCAACATCAAGGATATGTTTCTACAAATAAAGGAACAAACTCACTTCTGTGAAATCTTTTGGTGTCGTTTTTGCGGCGTTTTGCAGGATATCAACGCAATTGATACTTCATTTCACAAACCTTTAATTTTCGACCCGGCGGCAGCCAGGTTCTTTTTATGCAAATAAAATTTATGGCTAACGATTTACCCTACACAACCAAACGAGAAGCCGGATGCTTTTTCAGCTTTTTTCTCATTTTGGCGTTCGTCGCAGTGGCAATTTTATTTGTTTCCGATGAAGGCGGTAGGCGGATTATTTATGGCTTGATTTTGCTCGTTTTATCCGTCGGTATAGCCTACTGCAGAATTCGGCTTAGTGACCCGCAAAAGCCATTTTCCAAACATGTGCGGAAAGTTCGTAGAAATGATTGAGTGATTAGAATGAGTTGATTTTTAGCGTTATTGAAATGGAAAGCTCAATTGATTAGTTTTAACTCGCGAACCAACTACACTCGGCGTGTGAAATAAACGCTTTTCCTCCAAGATTTGTTGAACTGTGAGAAACTGAATTCGCTGGTAATTAATGCCCATATACTCATAAAACCCAGCGGCAGCGGCTTCATCTTTCATGGCTTTGGTTGGAGGTTTTATTGATAAAAAACCAGCTATTTCACTACTTTGTTCACGCTCTAACACGCCGCGTATTTCCCGCACGTCAGCAGGTTTTACAGTTTCACCGCCTTTTACTGAGATGACCATATCCTTTAAACCATTTTTTGTGTCGAAATAGACGCGTCCGTCAACTCCATAATCAGATGATTTCTTTTTCGTCGGAAATCCGCCAACTTTTTCGACAACCCAGTGCTGAAACTGGTGCTTATCTCGACTCCAAAGATCTTTAGCCTGCTCAACGCTTACGGGAATGCCGTCAACTGTAAAATGCTGTCCTTTTGTTAGTTGGTATTTATCGATTAAAACGTCTGTAATTAACTGAATTGATAAAATGGCTATATCGCAACCTATCCATTTGCGTCCGGCTTTCTCTGCTGCATAAATTGTGGTTCCGCATCCGCAAAACGGATCGAAAACAATATCACCGGGATTACTAGATGCGCGAACAATTCGGTCTAATAAAGTAATAGGCTTTTGAGTCGGATAGCCAAGCCTTTCAGAGGCATGTGGGGAAATAGGATCAATATCTGTAATTATGTCTTGAGCGGCGACGCCACGTTCCGGTTCAAGATATCTACGAAATTGAGGGACTGAGCCTTTTGGCGGAAAATAAATCAAACCTTTCTCGTCCAATAAATCCAATCTTTCTTGCACAGTTAGCTTTTGAATTTCCTGTTTGGACAGACCGGGCACAGCCGGTACTGCCCAATGTCTACCAGAATCTGTAGGATTAACACCTCTCCACGCTTTACCTGAATCGCCTGTTCGTGTTCCGGCTCCAGTTAAATCTCCAAGCCGAAATCGTCCCTTTTGGTCTTTATATTTGTAAAAAGCTTCTATGTATTTTTCGTCATAAGGCTGTGAGATACGATTCCAAGTATATTTATGGCTTTTAGTGTAATAAAGAATAACATCGTGAACGGGTCCCCATCGCTTAGCACTATTATGACTTGAAGTTCGTTTCCAAATAATTTCACTTCGGAAATTTGCATGACCAAATATGCCATCCATCATCACTTTGATATAGTGACTTGCAGTTGGATCACAATGCAGATAAATTGAGCCGTTTGGTTTTAGAACTACTTTCATAAAAAGAAGTCTTTGAACCATATAAATCAAATAAGCCAAAAGATGCGGCTGAGTTCTTGCTAAAGCCTTAACCCAAATGTCCCAAAATTGAGCATAATAATCATCAATTCCATGCTCACGCATGAGCATTGGCATATTTTTGGCTATTTCAATCTTTTCGGCGTCCATTTCCCATGTATCACAAAAAGCTTCTGCCTGTTCCGGTACTGGCTTCCCGGTCATGTTTTTATACATCAGATTGTAGTTCTGCTTGGAATTAAATGGGGGATCTAGGTAAATCAAATCGACGCACTGGCTAGGTAGAATGCGTTCCATTATAGTGAGATTGTCACCGTAATAAAGGAAATTCATGGTTATATTTCACGAATTTTGTAATTAAATAAAGTCCCCGAAAATTAAATACGATTTATTTGGTAAGAAGAATGAAAGAATTAAATCAGCTTCCGCTTACTTATTCCCAGCCAGTCCAAATCACTGCGGTTGTTGTTTCAAAAAAGGCGGGGGATTCATTCAGTGCCGTTGCTATTGCCGTAAATTCATCAGGCGAATTCACATCGAGTTTAATATTCTGATTATTCTGAAGCCGAAGCTTAATATCACCGGTATTGTGCTTTGTATTCCATGCTAGTGCGTATGCTACAACTGCAACTTTCATTCGATTGTTCCTTTCATTTGCAATCATTTTTGTTTTTTCTAAATGATAATGAAAAAAAAGCGTAAAATCTTACAAATTTTTTGAAAATAATTTTCGGTGAATAAAAATGAGAGGCATTTTGCCAGGAAATATCATATCGATTGAAGAATACAGAAGGAGTAAAAATGAATTACCTGAAAAGAATTCTGGGGCGCTTTTAATAGCACTGCTCGCCTTTATTTGTGTGCTGGCTAAAGCTGATGAAGAAATATAGAATCTAATCTTTTCTCTCGATTGAAACATCTTCCATCCGAATTCCTCCGCTTATAAAAAAACGTTCTGAAACCCAGCCGTTTTCAATTGCTTCATAAAGCAAATCATAATCCGTTGAATGCAGAGTCCGAATTGCCGCTGTATTTTTATTTACCGCCGTGTCATATTCCTGCAAAAGTGAGTTTGCCAGTCTTATTGCTTGTTCTTTATTACTCATAATTTCTGTTGTTCATCCAAGTTTTCACTTTTCTACTAAACGAATATCGCTCTCTGTTTTCCATTTATGATTGAGCTGGTATGAAGAATAAACATCTCACCGGTGGGTTATTCGATATGAGAGGCAAACCTCAGCTGCTCAAAGCTTCAGCAAAAGCAAAGCGAATAATCACGCCGGAAAAACACATTCAAGCAAGTTTCATTGCCTGGCGTAATATCCACAAAAGACAGTTTCCGCTGCTTAATTCTATTTTTGCTGTTCCTAACGGGTTCTGGACGGAAAACAAAGCCTATGCAAATTCATTAATAGCGCAAGGACTCACTGCCGGCATTCAGGATGTCATTTGTCTGGCTCCGTCGTTCGATAAAAGATTCCACGCGCTTTTAATCGAGTTCAAAACAGAGGTTGGAGAACAAAGTAGCGAGCAGATATATTTTCACATTTTTTTTGCTTCTCTTGGATATCGAACGGAAGTTTGCCGCTCGGCTTATGCAGCTTCAGTTTTAGTAAATGAGCATTTGAACATCAAAGTTCCGATTTATCCGAGGTAGTTTATTCATCCTCATCGGGCGTGAACTCGAGTAAATCATTCGGCGTGCATTTGAATAAATTGCAGAGCGTGTTCAGCGTTCCCAAATCAGCAAGCCTCCAGTCGCTTTTCCAAAGATTAGCGGCTTTTGACGGTTGAAATCCGGTGATTTTTTGTAATTGGTAGGCATTTTTAACGCCGTGTTTTTCAGCTATTTCTCTGATTCTCACGATAATCATTCAGCCAAAATATCAATTTCAACTATTTCAAAGAATATAGCCGTCTGTATTATAGCTCCCTGTAATAGCAAGAAATCTTGCGAAATGCTTCGGGCTGTAATATAGGCGAAAATATTACGGCAAAATGGATTGTTTTACTTTTGAAAAATTGCTAAGTTCGGTCAGATTCGAGACCTCCAACCCTCGATAAATCTCAAACCAACCTTAGACAATTTTAATTCAATGCAAGTAAAACATCCCGTTTTGAAATATTACGGATCTAAATTCGCTCTGGCTGAATGGATCATCAACCACTTTCCTGCACATCGTCATTACGTCGAACCTTTCGGCGGAGCTGCTAACGTTTTGTTAGTAAAGCAGCCGTCACGCCTTGAAACCTACAACGATCTTAATAATGCAATCGTTAATTTCTTCCGGATGTTGCGCTGTCGCCCTTCCGAGTTAATTGAACAAATCAGACTAACGCCATGGGCGCGCACCGAATACGAGTATTGTCTCGAGGAGAAAGAGGACGAATCGTCGCTGGAAATGGCGCGACGATTGTTTTATCGGTTATGGATGAGTTTCTGCGGTCAATACCAAACAGAAAAAGGAAGCTGGAGTAGATTCAACAAAGGCAAAAAGCGAATGCGCCCGGATTATTTAATTGAAAATTTAACAGCCGCTTCGGAAAGATTGCTGCACATCCAAATTGAAAATCGTGATGCTTTCAAATTGATTGCCGAAACTGATTCTCCGGACACGCTTTTCTATCTTGACCCGCCGTATGTATTTTCGACCAGAACGACTAGTAAAGCCTACAGTCATGAACTTACAAACGAAAAACATCGAGAGTTTGCCCAGCTGCTTTATTCGTTAAAAGGCTTCGTCGTTTTATCCGGCTATCCGTCGGCGATTTATGAAGAATTATTCGAGCAAAAAGGCTGGATCAGAATTGATCGGAAGTCGCGCGTCTCGGGCGGAGCGACGAAAACCGAATGCCTTTGGCTTAATCCAAAAACGGCAAAAGAAATCGGATTATTACAGGAAACAGTAATAAAATAATTTTAGATTGACAACTAAAAGGGATTTCGCTTAATCTTAGCATCACGGGGATTAGGGCGTGTTGAAAGGCTGCTCTAATCCCTATTTTTGCGCTTTTCACCATCTCTAGTCCCGGCACCCGAAATCAACCATACAATCAGCTTTTCTTTTCGAGCATTTCGTATCGAGGCGCGCCCTTTTGCCGTACTCTCCTGAAGGGATTTGTTTCGATACTCGCGGACCACAATTTAATATGTCTGAAATTGCACAAAACAGCATTCCCGTAGGACTGCATTTAATTATCAACTCTCTGACCGATTCTTATGAAAAATCAATGGTCAATCGCTGGTACAAGGAATACCAAACTCACCAGCAGAAAAGAACCAGACGCCTGCAGGTTTTAGAAGCCGTTGAGGAAGGCTACGACACTTTAAGCGAGATATCCGCTCACACCGGTATTCCCCAGCCGACCGTGCGCCGGATCGTCGAACAATTCGTTGCGCAAAAACGCATCAATTCGATGAAAGCTAAAAACACGAATAACCGCATCGAGATCAGATACGAATTAGCTTCATAGACTTCTTTTCACTTTTTTTTCAAATGAAAAGCGCGCCTCATTTCCAAATAAAATCTTTTTGGAATGAGACCGCGACCTCCAGAGCTTTTAATCGAAGAATACGTCGGCATTGATTATTTCGTGCCTTCGCCCGAACTCGATTTATGGGTTAGGAAAACCTTTCTTAATCCAATGAGCGAACTCTACAACCCGGAACACGAACACCTTTCAAAAGCGCACATCGGTTATCTCTGGACAAACGTTCCGAATAAAAAAGCAGGGATGATTGTCGCAGCGACAGCCGAGATTCCGTTCTTTCGCGGAAACGCCTGGCAAAAGCATCGTCAAATAATGCAGATGCAGGAATGGTTCGGCGATATTCCGGATTTCGTCATTACCTTCGACGCAGCTCTTGCAAACTCGGCAACCGATCTGCAGTTTTGCGCCCGCACCGAACACGAGCTTTATCACTGCGTTCAGGCTGTTGACCGCTACGGCTCTCCGATGTTTCACGGAGAAACCGATCAGCCGAAATTCGCTCTCAAAGGTCACGACGTCGAGGAGCACGTCGGCGTAATGCGTCGTTACGGTCCGGCAGGCTGCGCCGGCGAGACACTCGCTTTCATTGAAGCCTCAAAAAACGAACCGGAAATCGGAATAGCTGAGATCTTGGGAGTTTGCGGAACGTGCGGAATTTAATCTTCAGATCAGTTTAATTTTGTTTAAGTAAATCGCAATAAAAATGGCGGAAGGAAAATTAGATAGCACTCAACAAGTCTTTGTCGTTCAACAGCTTGCAATGTTCGAGCGACCGAAAGCCGTTCAGGAACAAATTAAAGAAGTTTGGAGCATTGAAATCTCTTTGCCGGCAATTATTTATTACGACGGACGGAATCCGGATCTGCCGAAAAAGCTCAAAGCGCTTTTCAACTCGACCAGAAAAAAGTTTTTGGAAAACGCTTCAAATATTCCGATTGCCAATAAATCTTATCGCCTCTCGAAGCTGCAGCGGATGTTTGAATCGGAAGAGTCGGCAGACGCCCGGATGCAGAATAAAAAAGCAATGCGGGCGATTTTAGAGCAGGCAGCAAAGGAATCAGGCGACGCTTATACCAACCAGCAGAAACACGAGCACACCGGCAAGGACGGCAAGCCACTAGGTCCGCAGACCATTACCGTCAACGTCGTTCAATCCGCCTCCGTGATTAAAGATGAACCTGACGATAAACACCAATAAAGTCTTCACATTTTTAAGCGAATGCAAAAAGCGAATCAAATCGCTTCGCGGCGGAACTCGTTCGGGGAAAACCTACAACGTCCTTATTTTTTTAATCATTTCGGCGCTTTCGTTCGAAGGCAAAACGATAACGATTGCCCGGCAAACTATGCCGGCGCTGCGCTCGACGGCGATGCGCGATTTTATCGAAATTTTAGAAAACTTAAATCTTTACGACGAGAAAAATCACAACAAAACTTCGAATGAATATTCATTAAACGGCAATTTGTTCGAGTTTATCGGTCTAAAGGAATCGCGCCGGGTTCGCGGTCGAAAGCGCAACATACTTTACATCAACGAAGCCAACGAAACCGATTTTGAAGCATTCATTCAGCTTTCGTTCCGCACGACGGAATCAATCATTCTCGATTACAACCCGTCGGAAGCATATTCGTGGATTTACGATCAGGTCGAAACCAGAGAAGACTGCGAACTGCTCGTGACGACTTATCTTGATAATCCGTTTCTCGAAGAGCAGCTCGTGCAGGAAATCGAGATGCTCAAAGATGCCAATGAGGAATATTGGAAAATCTACGGTCTCGGTCAGGTTGCCGGAAATCAAAAGCTGGTTTTCGCGCACTGGCAGATGATTTCGGAAGCAAATTTCCCGTTTTTGAAAGGCGAAAAGATTCTCGGAATGGATTTCGGTCACACGGCTCCTTCGACGCTTATCGAAGTCACGTTCTGGGAAAACACGCTTTACTGGCGACAGCTGCTTTATAAAGCGAAGCTGACCAATTCGAAACTAATCGAGGAACTCAAATTTATTCCCGAAGCTTTTCAATATCCGATTTTCGCCGATTGCGCCGAACCGGACCGCATCGAGGAGATTGCGGACGCCGGATTCGATTGCCGACCAGCGTACAAAAACCACAAATCAACGATTGATTTCGTCCGTTCAAAACCGCTCAGAATTTTAGAATCGAGCGCCGACATCCTGCGCGAGATAAAAAAATACAGCTGGAAAACCGACAAAGACGGCAACATCATCGACGGCGAAGTCGTTGATTTCGACAATCACGCGATGGACGGATCGCGCTATGCCAGTTACCAGTTCAGCAAAATTAATTCCTGGGATTACGACTAAACATATGAAATTTTGGACTTCATTCAAATCGGCTTTTTCTTCGATGCGTCACGACCGGCGATCAAACGGTTACGGCTCCAACCCTTTCTTCGGACAAATCCGCGACTTGCTGTTCGGTATGTTCTCCGGCACTAATATCAATTACGCGGCGGAAGTCGGCGATTTATCGCAAAGCCGGCTGATTATGGCGGCAGTTAATTTTATGGGACGTTCGCTGCCCGAGGCGGCTCTCGAAGTCGTTAAAACCAAATCCGACGGCACGAAGAAAATCATTCCCGGTCATCCGGTTGTTTCGCTGTTTGCGCGTCCGAATAAGTTTTATACCGGCGATCTGCTTTGGAAGAGTTTCGGTTTATCGTGGATCATTGCCGGAAACGTCTACTTCTACAAAGTCAGAAACCGGCTCGGCGAAGTCATCGAGCTTTGGTATTTGCCGCACACCATGGTCGAGCCTCGATGGGAATCGGAAAACTCGTTTATTGATTACTACGCGTACCAGGTTGACGGCTACGAATATAAATTAAAGCCGTCGGATATTATTCATTTCCGCAATGGAATAGATCCGAACAACACGCGAATGGGACTCTCTGATATTGCTTCGGCACTCAGGGAAATTTACACCGACAACGAAGCCTCGAACTTCTCGGCGCTGCTGATGAGAAACAACGGCGTCGGACCGTTTGCCATTTCACCTGAAGGGGAAAAAGTGAATATGTCGGAGATCGAGCGCAAACGGCTTATTGATAACTTCCAGCGCAAGACCGGCGGCGACGAGCGCGGCAAACCGTTTGTTTCCGGAACACCGTTCAAAATCCTCAAAACCGGCTTTTCACCCGAAGAGCTTGATTTGTCTAAACTTCGTCATCTGCCGGAAGAAACAATCGCATCACTGACCGGCATTCCGGCGATTGTACTGCAATTTGGAGCGGGTTTGGAGCGTTCAACCTACTCGAATTATTCCGAGGCGAAAGAGAGCGCTTTCGAGGGCGTTATTGTGCCCCTTTGGAGATACATTCAGGCGGAATTGACTCATCAATTGGTAAGTGATTTCGACAAATCGGAAAAGCTCGAGGCGAATTTTAATACTTCAAACGTTCGCGTGCTTCAGGACGATGAAAACAAACTTTATGTTCGCGTCGGCGTCGCTTATCGAAACGGCATTATCAAGCGTTCTGAAGCTCGCTCGAAGATGGGTTTTCAAACCGCTCCGGAAGATGAAGTTTATTTCGTCGAGCCTAAACGGGAAGATAAACAGAAGGATGAAAAAACGGGTGATGACAACGCGAATCAGTAAACTCTTCAAAGATTCTCAGGGCTTTAATTTGCGCAGCTGCTCGCCCCGTCGGTTTGAATCTTTTCGCCAATGTCCCGGAAATATATTTTCCGGCATAAACTCTCGGTTGATTCCAAACCTTTGATTTGCATTTTGCACACGAACGCGGCGCGATTGATTTATCTTTAGTCGTCCAGTTATATCCGCAACGCTCACAAAAGCAATTTCCGTTTTTATCGTCAAATGACATGCTAAAACTTAAAACTATAATTTTCTTAGAACTGTCACAAGTGCAATTATCATTCCTATTAACCCAATTAAGGTTGATATTACTGGAATCAGTACCTTAAACCAGAATTCTATAGAAGCTCGTTGTTCAATGCGAATTTGTCGTTTTAATTTGCTTTGCTCAAATTTTGTTAAAAAGGTATGAGTTCTTGTGCTAACACCTTCTTTTGCCGTAAATGTTTGATATTTTTCTACAGAAGGCAGTTCTAAACCTAGTTTTATTGCTTTACGAGTCAGAATAGATGTTTCAAGCATCCGAAGTTTATTATCAATATTTTCAATCTCAAGGACGAGTTCAACTTGTTTATGTATTAATTCTAAATCATCAGTAGGTTCCCGAATTAAAGCTAGTCTTTTCTCTAAATGCTTCTTTTCTTTGTTTAGATTATGTCTTTTAATCCAATCCTTTATCATTTAAGATTTTTTCCCGCCTCGTGATTCACCTTTAAATAAAGCAATTGCTTTATTTTTGCTCTTTCTTCGGTCTGCCAACCTTGCCGTAAACCTTAACTTTTTCCGCATCCGATCTTTTAATCATATTTTGTCGCCCGAACTTTTCCGCCGGAATTGTCCCGTCAAGAATCATCTGGCGAACCCGCCCGTCTGTCAGCCCTAAAAGCTGCGCCGTTTCCTGTGTTGTAAGTAGTTTCTTATCCATCAATAAAAGAATATGTCAAAACCCGGACAACTTCCAAAAATAAGACGATAAGGTTTTATATAATGATGAAAATAATCTAACGATAGCGTCTTATTTTTTTGGAATAAAAACCCGATTAAACCTTTCTATTTAATAGAGGCAAAGAAAAAGCCAACTAAATAAAAACGGAGCAAATTTCAATTATGAATACACAACTCAACATCGGCGATAAGATCGGATTCGTAACCCTTTCAAATGACACGGACGGCGCAGACAAAGTAATTTTCTTTTCAATCTGCGAAGTCACCACGCGCGACGGCGAACGCGCTTACCGCTATCAATATCCGGACGGCGAAATTTCACGTTCGGCAATCCGCGAATCGGAAGTATTCAGCTCGCACGTTATCAAAATCGAAAGAATGAATCCGAAAATGATTTGTCTTCACGACCGCGACCGCTCGGAAATCAAAGCGGCATTAAAACGCGGATTCGAGAATGAGTTTGAAGTGTTCGCCGATTGGGACAGAGATTCTTTCGTTATCGTCAATCACACCAACCAAACGGAATATCGCGTGAAACTTACCACAAGCGGCGGACGGACTTTTAGCGAATGCTCCTGCAAAGATTTCATTTACAGGAAACACGTCTGCAAACACATTGCGGAAGTCCTGCAATTTACACTTTTCGGAGCGGCGGTATAAAAACCGCCCTCAATCTACTGGAGGCTAAATAAATTATGGGACAGTCAAGCGAAATGATGATCGAAGAGCACAATGAACGAATGGCGACTGACGAGCAGTACGCTGCCGATTATGAAGAATCAATGCGCATGGAGGCGGCGCACGAAGAGTATTATTTCCAGAAAGAACTTGAAAACGAAAAGTTTGAAGATTTCTTCGAGGATTACCGATTAGCGGCTGACGGTTACGAAGAAATTATCGAACCGGCTCCAGTATTGATTGATGACGATATACCTTTCTAATTTGAAAAACAGGAGAAAAACACAATGTTTGATACGGAATTTTGGGGAGAACCTATTTCAATTTACACCGACGCCGACGCTCAGGAAGACGGCGTTTTGACCGACGTTTCGGATTTGCGCGTTAAATTTAACGGGAAAATCATCAACCGGATCGCCGTCGAAGCCTCGATTGCCTTGGACGCTCGAAACAAGCAGCCCGAACAACTAGCCGGCAATCTCGAATTCATTGCGAACAATTGTGAGTTTGACGGCGACGGTGAAGATGCCTGGGGAGTTTTTAAGCCAAACGCGCAACTTGGAAATGAAAAATTCTGGCTGGTGCCGAATGAAGTAAAAGGCTACTCGTTAATACTCCCAAGCGAGTATTAATTATACTTACAACTTAAATAAAAAAATCCGCTTTTCCCTTAAAGGTCAGGCGGATTTTTGTTTAATTTTGTTTTTGTAAATTGAACATATTGAGATTTTGTTTATTTCACCTGATTAAATTCTTTACACAAATATTCTTTAAATGTTACTTTGGCGCAATATATTAAAGAAATTAACTTACCTGGAAAAAGAAATTAAGAACTCACTTCTATGAAAATTTTTATTAGCTGGTCTGGCGAACGAAGCGGAATAATTGCTAAAGCACTTAGTTCTTGGCTGCCAAATGTAATTCAATCTATTGAAATATTTTATTCACCAAACATAGAAAAAGGTTCTAGGGGTGGCGATGAGATTAATGCCACATTAGCAGAAACAAGTTTTGGGATTATTTGTTTAACCCGCGACAATTTGCAAAATAAGTGGATTCATTATGAGGCTGGAGCACTTGCTAAAATCAATAATGACAAAAGCAGAGTTTGGACATTGCTAAATGGTCTTGATTATTCGGATGTTGTGCAACCACTAGCTCAATTCCAACACACTGTAACAGAAAAAGAGGATGTTTACAGACTTGTGGAATCTATAAACAGTCATACTGATAAGCCTTTGTCAGAAGTATCTTTGCTCAACATTTTTGAAAAATGGTGGTCAGATTTTGAAATCGAAATCAAAAAGGCAGAAAGGGTAACTGTACAAACAAACGAAAAAGGCAGTCAAAAGCCTGAAAACATTCGTGATGATAGAGAGATTCTTAATGAAATACTGGATTTGCTAAGAAATCAGAACAGACAGTCAACTCCATCCTCAAACAATAATTTAGTTAATTATATTCGACTGAATATAAATGTTGTAAGCTCGACGATTCCTGAACAAATTAATATTGAAAACTACATAATTTCCAGTGTGAAACAAGTATTCAATATTAATCCTACAGTTTTATTTAGGAGCAAAGAATTATTTGCGATAGGAATTTCTCTTATTGATTGGGTGCCGGCAGATATCGCTAAACAAAATGTTGAAATTCTTAGAGATCAATCAGGATTAGCTTTTGTTGAAAGCTATTATTCAGGGGGGCGTGAAACAAGAATTTTGTAAAGAGTAATCTTTACATTATTTTGTTCACGCATAATTTTATCAGTTAGGAAATTAAAAATAGTTAAAAGGAGCCTAAAATGGAAATTGCAAGTCCGGTCATTCCAGGTGAAGACCATGAAGAAAGAATTATCGCAAAAGACCAGCCTCAATATTTGCCGTTACCTGTTATAGAATTAGGCGGCGGAGTAATGATAGCTCGCTGGACATTAAACGAAGAAGAAAGGCGAGTCGTTGCAGAAACAGGGAATATTTACATGATAATGCTCACATTTAATAATCCTGTAATGCCCCATACTCTTTTTGTTGAAAAGCCTAATATTGCAAAACTAAAAGAACATTACGGCAGGACAAATGATCCAAGTCAGGGTAATAAAGCAATCGTTTCAAATAACGAAGAGGATAAGGACAAGAGTACGGCAAAACCGAATTCTGAAACTGCTAACAGAATTAAACCGGAATTTTAGTTAAGGCATTAGTATAAATCTGGTTAGTAAAAAGAGGCTCAAATGAGCCTTTTTTTATTTCCATTCTCTTTCTTTTCACTTTTATCTTTTCTGAAAACCACCCTGAAAACTCGTTGTAAATTCATTTGCGTGCAGTCACTCTCGCCAAAAAATGAGCAACGAAAATCAAAACAAACCGGAACAAAAATTCATTGAACTTGCCGAATTCAAAGCGTCTGACGAAAATTCAGGCGGTTTTGAAGGCTATGCAAACAACTTTGGCGTGCTCGATTCTTACGACGACATCACGATTCCGGGCTGTTTTAAGGATTCATTGCCCGAATTTCTCAATTCCGGTTTCACGGCTCCCGATCATCGTTGGGGACTCTCATCAGAGATCGGTATTCCGATGGATGCCTTCGAAGACGAAACAGGCGTTTATATCAAATCAATTTATCATCCGACGCCCGACGCTCAGATGATCCGCCAAAAGGTCAATCACCGGCTTGCAAACGGCAAGAAAGTGGCATTGTCAATCGGTTATCGCACCTTGGAGAGCGAATACGTCATCGGCGAAGAAGCTGCTCCGTTTTTGATAAATCCTTCACAAGCTGTTCTTACCTATCTCAAAGAACGCCAGCCGCTCGTCCGGCTGCTCAAAAAAGTTTCGCTCAAAGAGCATTCCGTCGTCGCATTCGGCGCAAACGGCGATTCGGAAGTCGCTGAAGGCAAATCACTCATTGCCGACAAAGAGCGAATCCAGGCTGAGCGAAAAAAACTTATCTCCCTTCAGGAACTCAGAGATGCTGCCCGAAGAATTCAAATTTTAAATCTTAAATTGCGGATGATTTCCGCCTAAAAACAAGGAAAAAACAAAGAAAATTTATGAAACTTTCTCTTAAATTAGCCAAACAATTGGCGGAAAAACGCGAAAAAGCAAAAGCGCTGCTCGCCAAAGGCGATGCGGCAACGGAAGCTGAAATCAAAGAAGCCGATGATTTGATCGGTGAAATTGAATCGGACGATGCGGCATTCAAAGCTGCGGAAAAACGCGAGCAGTTCGAATCTGCTAACGAAACGGCGCTCGATGGGCTGAAAAACACAGCGGCGAATCCGATTGTTCACACAAAAGGCGATCAGGGACAATTCCAGGGCTTTGAAAAAGAAGCGGGAAAAACCTACATCAAAGACGGCGTTGTCGTCGGCGAAGACGGTGATTTGGGCATTGACGCGAAAACCTATCAGGCAATCAACGAAAAGTCTTACGTTGACAGTTTCCGCGCTTACCTCAAAAAAGGCATTCACGGCTTGACCTCGAACGAGCTGAAAGATTTGCAGGTCGGCGTCGATTCCGACGGCGGCTATCTCGCTCCGGCGCAGATGCTCAATAAGATCATCGAGCGCAAACCGGCTCCGGCACGACTTGCAGGACGCGTGACCAATTACCAAACCAGTTCCGATAAATTGGAAATTCCGAAAGGAACTTATTCGGCGGATGACATTTATACGAGCGGTATGGAAGTCACCTGGACGGGTGAAAATCCGTCGAGCGACGACGAGCACAAAACAAATACGCCGAAAACCGGTCTCGTTACGATTCCGATTCACACGGCGATGATTTCAGCCGAAATCACGAACAATATGCTCGAAGATTCGGCGTTCGGCGTTCAGTCTTGGCTCGCCGGCAAATTTCGCGAAACGATTGATCTGGTTCGCGATCATATGATCGTCAGCGGCGGCGGAATCGGTAAACCGGCAGGCATTCTGATTAATCCGGGCGGTGCGAATCAACCGGCAATCGTCAAAACAGGCGACGCTAATCTGGTCACGCCGGACAGCATCATTGATTTGGCTTATGCGGTTCCCGAGCAATACGACGACAACTGCGTTTTCGTGTTCAATAAAACGAACACCGGAAAAGCAATTGCCAAAATGAAGGATGCCGACGACCGTTATCTTTTCAATGCCGGTACGGGACGCGACGGAGTTGCCTCGGCTCGACCGACAGATCTTGTCGGTTACCCGTTTCTTTACAGCGCGTTTATGCCGAACGTTGCGGCAAATGCTTTCCCGATGATTTTCGGCGATTTGCGCGGCTATTACCTTGTTGATCGCGTCGGCTTCAGCCTTCAGGTTTTGAACGAGGTCGAAGCTCGAAAAAACAAGAAAGTCCTGCTGGGACGCATTCGGTTCGGCGGTCAGATCGTCGAAGACTGGCGCTTGAAAATTTTGAAAGTCGCCGCCTAAGCCTCTTTCAAAATAAGTTTTGGACATGTGACCTGCCGGATCAAAAGCGGTGGAGCTGAAGTTGGCTGGAAAACAACTATTCCGGCAAGTCACATTCCAAATTCACATAGATTTTTTAATTCTCAAGAAAATAAGAAAAATGAATATTCATACCCCTAGCGAAAATATAAAAAAGGCGCTCGCCTTTTGTGTGGCAATCACGGCGGCGGTCGTCAACGGCGCGTCGGTTGATTGTCTTGGTTTTGAAAATGCTTTCGCATCGTTTTACTCGAACCCGTCGGGCGGCGGGACAACGAGCGACTGCAAACTGCAGGAATCGGCGGATAACGCAACCTGGGTAGATGTCGCTGGCGCTGCGTTCACGCAGGTGACGACCGCTGGAGGAGCAAAGCTCTTAACAATGAACATCAAGCTGGAAAAGCGTCTGCGTTATTTGCGTTTGGTTCACACCGGTGCGGGCGGAGCAGCTGCCGGACAAGCAACAGGCTCAATTGATTTATTGAACGCTCGCTACAATCCGGTTGAACAAGCTAACCCGGCAGTTTCGGTTTAATGATTTGGGGAGTAATACAACTCGATGTTGATTAAGCGCGAGACCGCGGTAGCCCCAAATAAATAAAATATGAAACCAGGCGACGATATCTCAATTAAAGCAACGGTTTTGCGCGTGGAAAACAATCTCCTGCACGCGCAAACCGCCGACGGTCAACTGATCCAAACCAGCGCGGCAAATGCCGAACCGGAAGTAAAATCGGTTGACCTTTCCGAACATAAAGCGATTTTAAATTCTCCGGAAAACAAGTCCCGAAGAAAATAACAGGGAAATTAAAATGTTTACATTCATCATCGGTTTAATTCTGTGGATTGCCGGCGCGGTTGTCTCGCCAATCGGTATAAAAAAGGACGCCGACTCGTCAAAGGATTTTCAATATCACGGGCTGACCGAGGGCAATTCAAAAGCCGACGACGAGCACGGTTTTTTCGCTTACAAGAAGAATTTAATTCTCTCTTATATTTGTATGAGCGTCGGAATAATTGCCGGATTTTTAGCAATCCTTCTGGTCAAAGATAAAGATGTCGCGGGCGCTGTCATGATTATCGGCGGAGGTCTCGCCGGTGGTTTCGGCGCGATGCGATGGCGGCAGGCAATCAAAAACGACGAGGCTAAAATACGCGGGCGAGAAAAGCAAACCCAATTCTTACGAGCTTTGAGAGATTACCAATCGTTTGAAAAACCGGAAAACGAATTGCCCGTAATGTTCAACGGTCAACATTTTACGACGCGAAACGGGCGAACCTATTACAAATTGTTCGGTTATATCTACTCGGAAAATCCCGACCAATCGAGCGCGATTTCCGAACTGCAAGCCAAACTTGCCGCGCTTTCGCTCAAACCGGAAAACGAATGGTTTCCTAAATAAATTCAATGACTGAACAAGAAGCCATCGATTACGTTAAATTGCACGCTCAGACGGAAAGTTTTCCGGCTTTGGAATCCGCAATGGTTGAGTCTGTTGTGCGGAGGCACCAGCGAGCTTCAATTTGGACGGCTGATACCGATTACAAAATAGGCGATAAAGTGCAGCCGACTGTTCCGAACGGTCATTTTTACGAATGCGTTTCTCCTGGACAATCTGATTCGGTGGAACCGGATTGGACGCTTTCGACTCATTCGCGCATGACGGAATTTGCTTCCGATTTGGTATGGCGTGAATGCGAAACGGATTTTGACGGCAATATTTACAATTTGCGAAGCGCGGTCCACGAGGCTTGGATCTTAAAAGCCGGATGTTCTGCAAATCAATTCGACGTTTCGATTGACCAGCAGAAATGGCATCGCTCGCAAGTTCACGATCATTGTCTCTCCATGGCGCAGCGCTACATACCGATTGATTAATATGCGTATTTTAACCCGTCGAAAAGTGTTTATTTTTACATTGCTGGGTATTTATCTCAGCGATGTATTTACTCAAATTTTCAATTAAAAGTTATGTCAGAAAAAAAAGAACCGAAAACTAAAAAACCAAAAACGGAAGAATCGGAAGTTTCTCAGCAAGTTATTGTCGCTCGGCAAAGATTAACCGTCGGCGTGAATTTTACGGCTTTAGGCGACGATGAAGAAACGCGCGTTGAAGCCGGAGTCATAGAAAAAGGCACATTGCCGCCGGCGCTCGAACAAACTCTGCGCGAGCGAAAACAATTGTTTGACTTAAAGGTGAGCTAGCTAAATTGATCGTTTAGCGTCTTTATAAATGGCTTCGTTCTGGTAAAACGAAGCCATTTTTTTTATCGCATTACGCCTTACTTTTCACTTTTATTTTTTCTGAAAAGAACACCTGCAGCCCGTAATAAATTCTAATTGTGAGCAAACTTACTTCCAACGCCGAAATGATTGAAATGCAAGCGCGAATATTCGACGATGTTCGACCCGATGAAGCGCGTCTGTTTCTGCTCAAGCCCGGCGAGAACACGAGTAAGTTTGTCGTAGTAGCTGAAATAGTTTCCGGCTGGAACGTCGTGTTTGACCGGGAGTACCGCGACAACATGAAAGTTTCAATTGCTACCGCGGATCCTGCTGTGGTTAACCAAATCGGTCAATCAACGAGCGCCGCATACGGCATCGGCGCGAGCGGCTCCGAGATAGACGTTTACTCGTTTGATAAAAAGGATTCGACCGGTCCCAAGGCGACTTCCCCAAGCTGGAAAATTTACTGTCTGCGTGAAGACAATAAGCGCTTTGTTATTCCGTAATGAGCTTCAAATCAACCTTAAAACTTGATTCTAAACTTTTCGACGAAACGGAAAGAAAACGCATTTTGGCTGCACCGGTCAGGCAATCGGCAAAGGAATTCAAAACCGATTTGAAAAACAAAATGATTTTCGGACCGCATACGGGACGAGAAACCACACGCGGCAAAGAATCAGGCGACGGATTCACCCGGAAACACCGCGCATCGCGTCGCGGCGAAAGACCGGCTCCCGATACCAATTCATTAGTTAACTCGATTGAAGACAAGCCCTTGAGCGAGTTTTCGGCAATCGTCGAAGTCACCAAGCCATATACCGATTCGAGCGGTGAAGAAGTTTTGCAGGGTAAACTCGGGCGCAAAATTATGACGAGCGAAGATGTCGATGAAGCCGAAAAAAAGTTTAATGACCGCGCCCGGCGCGCTCTGATCAGTTTGCTCTAAACGATTTTTGAAAAGTTTTGTTTTTGTGCGCGTCGGCGAAATTCCTTCAGTTGTCCCCTTTTTTCTGCTACTAATCCCGGGCGTTTATTGTTTAGTGATTTCCCTTCTTTATCTTCCCCGATCAGCTCGCCAGCCGAAAAGCGCACAAAAACAAATTCCCATGAAAATTTATGATTACCAAACAATTGATGGAACGCCTTTTCCCAACGAAAGGCTTGAATCCGCGAAAATACAATTTAGTCCGGGAACGCGGTAAATTAATCGACGCGCTCAATCGTATTCTGCCGAAATACGGCATTAACAACTTTAAGCGCGTAACGGCTTTTCTCGGTAATTGCGGCATCGAGACGGATTACTTCCGCACGACCGAAGAATACGCTTCCGGATGGGATTACGATGTCTCGCAAAATCCGGCAAAAGCAAAAAAACTCGGTAATTACAAATTCGGAGACGGTCCGAAATATAAAGGCGGCGGTCTGACGCAAACGACCGGCGGCTACAATTACGGCGAGCTGAACAAATCAATTGGCAAGAAGCTCGGCGTTGACTTTAAGAAAAATCCGGAACTGCTGCGCGAAAACATCGAAATCGCCGTCGAATCGGCTTGTATTTTCTGGGACGATCATAAATTGAACGCCTACGCCGACAGCGGCGAATTCAAAAAATTATCGGCAATCGTCAATCGCGGCGACGAGAATTTGATTCCGCTGCACTGGGCGAAGCGAAACGAGCTTTACAGCCTTTGCAAGCGAGTCGTGCCTCAAGACTTCTTCCTGGATGAAATGAAACCCGCATCAATCGTTTCTGCTCCTCCGACCGCAGCCGTTGATCAACCGGTTGAAAACGGCGCTGTAGATACAGCCAATACTTTAGCTTTGACTCCTACCGATAATTCTCAGCCGGCAGTCGAGCAAAAATCCAAAGTAAAGGAATTCAGCGAAAAATATCTGAAGCACTGCCCGCAGGATACTGTGAAAAATATTCTCGGCGTTATTGCCGGAAGGATTTTGAGCGGAATTACAACGCTGTGGGCTTTTGGTTTAAGCGGCAAGATATTTCTGATCGCCGTCTCGATTATCGCAGTCGGCTGCTGCATTTACGCGCTTTATTACTACTCGACCCGGATTTTCGGCTGGCTTCAGGACCTTGCCGATTCACTTATTTTAATCAGGTAAAGTTATGGAAAACTTCAAAGAAAACTTCAAAGAAATTTTCAAAAAATATCTCTGGCTAGTCATACTGGTCAGTCTTTTCGCCGTTGGTTCGGTTGTTTTCTGGATCGGCGGCGTGCTCGAAGAAAATAAAACCGCTCAAAGCGTTCAGACAAGTCAATCAAATTCGCAGGCGGCTGTATTGGAAGCGCAAACCAACACACAGCAGGCAGCAAATGTATCAGTCGAGCGGCGAACCGAAGACGGCGTTCGGGCGCGCGTCATCATCCCCAAACTCGAAGACTCTCGCCGAAGGTCACAACAATCAAAAATCGACATTAAAATAGCAGAGGAAAAATACTCCGATGAAAATATTACGCATGAAAACATTTCTAATAGCCGCTCTCGTAATTGTGAGCAGCTCGCCCGTTTTTACCCAAACCGTCAGTTCGAATACTGCTCAGGCGTCGCCGTCGCCGACTCCGGAAGCGGTTCAAACGCAAACGGAAACAATTAAAACCGACGAAACGATTTCCTTTCTTTTACAGGACAACGAAAACAAGCGAGCTTTAATTTTCGAGCACCAAAAGAGAATCACGTATCTTGAAACTCAAATCGCGCTCGAACAGGAAAATTCCACTTCACTCGGCAAATCCTACGATGCGGCGCAAACGGAAATTTCTTTTTTGAAGAAATCGAATGAAGCATACACGCGCGCTATCGCGACGAACGAGCAAACCATCGCGATGCTGCAATCGGATAATGTCAAACAAAGGGAAAAGGCGAAAAAAGCGGTCAAAGACAAGTGGAAAGCTTATGCCGCAGCAGCAGTTTCTCTTGCCGTCACGTTTTTAATTCCGAAACTGTAGTTTATAAGTCACAAGGTGACTCACTTTTCACTTTTATTTTTTCTGAAAAGAACGCCCGCCGGCAGTCGTAAACTCCCACTAGCGAATACTTTTTACGCTTTACAACCAGGTAAACAAACCAAAAGGAAACCACAATGAAACTGATAAAAACATTTCTTTCAATAATGATTTTCGCTGTTTTCGCCGCTTTCAGCGTTCCGGCGCAAGCTCAGCAGAAGACAATTATCCTTCCGGTGAAAACCGAAAAAATCACATCGAAGCCATCCGTTAAAACTTCCGTTGCTCAAAATTTTCATAGAACCGATTCTCTGGTTATGTACGAGAGATTTCAGGGACTGGACCTTAGCCGCGTCCGGATGTCGATTTTGATCATCAAGGAAAAATTCCAGCCGCTGAAATTGCGCGCTTCGAAGTTTTTAGGAGCTCAGATAATTATTCCGTTCAAACAGGAATTCGTTTACGCCTGACCGAAACGCATCCTCGATTAACAAACATTTTTATTTAAATATTCACCCGTCATGGACAACCTCAAATCTTTAGTCGTATCAGTCATACCCAGCTCTCCGGCGTTTTATGTCGCCGTTGAATTTCCTTCAGCAACGACAATCATCACGACTATCGTTTTGCCGGTTGTCTTTTTCATTCTCTCGAAAACCGTTGACGTTTTGGTGCAGTTTTATTTCAAAAGAAAAGGTAAATGAGCTTAACCGCCGAGCAAGAATTAATTATCAGAAAAAGGCTTGCCGAAAAATGCGCTAATGTGCCGGAAGCCGGTTTCATCATTCCCGCTCCTATTTTCTTTAAGAATAAAGCCGATTTCTGGGCGCAGATCAACGGTCTGGCGGTTAACACGCAAAGACAAATTGAAACGACGAATATCGCTTTCTGCTGCATCTCGCTGCTGCAGCGTGTTGATTCAAAAAAAGAAGGCTGCCCGGACAATCCGCTTATCCGGCTGACTTACAACTTTTATTTTTATCGCGGCTACGACATCGAGCGCGAAGACGAACGGGAAACTCCGGATGATTTTCTAAAGCGCACATTGAAAACTTACAACCTGTTCGTCCGTGCTGTGATGGACGTCTGGAACGAGTTTTTAGGATTGCAGAATGTCCCGGAATTTCCCGCTGAAGAAATGGACGTGAACACCAATTCGATGACTCAAGCAGAATTCATCAGCGAAAAAGGATCCTGCCGCTATATCAAAGGCATTGAAGGTCACAGCGTCAATTTACAGTCGGTTGTCGAGGTTTTGATTTATGCGGAAAGCTGAAAAACAAGTAATCCGGTTCGTCGGTAAAAGGAAACGGATCGACCCGAAAACCGGACGCGAACGCCTCGTTCTGGCTGTTGCGACAAGGCAGCGACTTAACGGCAATCGAGTTATCGAACTGCCATCGGACGCCGTTCAAAAGCGCGGGTTTACGCACATGGACGCGGAGTTTTTATTAAAGACTTATCCGAAAGAGTTTAAGAAAAAAGTTACAAAAGGAAAAACAGAAAAAAGGTAATTATTATGGGAAATAAAAGATGGCGCAAAATTAATCAGTTTTTCGTCGTATCCGGAATCGGTAAAAAACAGACGGCGGCGACCGCTGACGGCGGAACGTTTTTAGCGGACGCAGATCTCGACACGTTGGAGCCGTGCGAGATGGAAATGGATTTAGTCGTCGAGCGCGGCGAGGAAAGAAACTGCGACGGACGCGATCTTATCGGTCAGCCGGTGAAATCGAGAATGCGCAGGTTTCGCCTGACTTACAATCGTTTTACTCCGCTGCAGGCGGCTCGAATGCTCGCTTATAAGGAAGGCGCCGTCACAGCGCCGACCGGAGCGCCTGCCAACGAAGTGCAGACTTTATCTCGAACCGGCGACGTGACGGGCGGAACGTTTACAATCTCGCTTTCACTCGAAGGACGTTCGGGCTCGACCAAACCGATTGCTTACAACGCGACGACGGCGCAGATTCTCGCCGCCATTACCGGCGCGCTCGGCACGCTGGGAAAAGTCATTCAGCCGGGAGACGTGACAATCGGAGGCTCATGGGGCGCAGGCATCACTTTGACATTCGCGCGTCGCCTGAGAAACGCCAATATTCCGCTCGTTACCATTAACAATGCCGCGATTACCGGCGGCGGAACAGTTACGGCTGCTCAAACGACAGCCGGCGATAATTACTTCCACACAATTCGCCGCTCGGCGGACGGAAGCAAACCGCATTTCACTTTCGCTACCGGCGATAAAGGCGGCACAATCGCCACTCAGAAATACGGCGACGCGGTTGTCGAATCGGTTGATTTTGCCTGCAATCCGGATCAAACCGATGTGCAGATGATCGTAGTAATTGCGAGCAGCTTTAACCCGGATGAAGTTTCCGATTTCGCTGTTCCGGCGTGCGTCAATCTGCCGGCAGTCAAAGTCACGGATACGAGAATTAAAATCGCCGGCAATTTCGAGCATCGTGATTTGGTAAATCATGCGATCAATTTGAACGACAATGTTCCGGTTAAAGCGGCTTTTTCATACGACGATATTGATGTTTCATCGGCTTTCGTTTCCGGCGATCAGCCGACGCAGGAATTTACGACCGAGGTTTTCGGAGATTCTGATCACGCGCTGCACGAGCTGGCTTTGAACGAATACGTCGAAGGTAACGAAGTCGAATTCATCACTCATTTCGGCAATCCGGGCAATCGTATTTCGGTTATCGGCGACGAAACGAAAATCAAGCCGCAGGCTCAGCTCGAAGGCTTCTCCGGAGAAGCGAATCAATCGACGATAAAAATTGCCGGAACGCCGTTTGGTATAACCGATATTCCGGTTCGCTACGAATTTATTGGAGACCAGTCGGTCAGTTTCCTTTCGGTTTAATTTCACTTTTGGCAGGTAACCGCGAATAAGCAGCCATTGATAAGTGGAAAGCGGGCGGTCGGGGAAGTATGCGGAAAGGCTTCCAATAATAAAATTCAAATTTAATCAGGATTATATGAGCCAAAATCAAGAAAATTCAGAAACGAACAATGCCGATATCAGTTTTGAAGTCGGATTTAGAAATAATAAAACGCGTTTTGACCTGCGTATGATTTCAATAGCGGAAGAAGAAGAAATCAGGCTGAAATTTACGGACATTGCCGATTCAGATTCCGAAAAGGAGGAAAAGGAATACGAAATTTGTTTGGAGGCATTAACTAAATTTTCAGTTAAATTGGAATCTGGTTTCCGAACGAAATTCAGCGATAGAACCGTTACAAATGAGCGAATAATCCGCGCTGCGTATCGTGAATTCAGATCGGCGCTCACACCGGAAGTAACTTTTTTATAGCATTTCGGGTAATGGCTTGGCGTTATTTGTATTACCGTCAAACCATTCAAAAACTGCATCCGAGATTTTATTCGTGCCCGACGGAATGCGCTTACGATCAGGCAAAACCTTTTGATATTTATCGAAGCAAGTTTTGCGACGGATGTGATAAAAAAACTCTCGAAGAACGGCTTCGTGAGAAAGTTATAGAACACTGGCGGAAAAGATTAGGCGATAAGTCCGAAAAATTTCATTTCGATCATGTGTTTTCAACTCTAAAAAGCGTCATCGGTTTTGAAAACTTGCCGGTTGAAAAACTATCGGTAAAAACATCGTATCTGCTTAATGTGTATTTAGACGAAAAGAATAAATACGAATTCATTAAGAGTTACGAGCGTGAGAAGGAAAACGACAAATAGCTTGACCTTTCTCAAGCTTTAGTAATACATTACAGTTAAATTCTCCTTTAATGGAAAATGGGCTGGCTCGATCGGCGTGTGGTGGGACACTCAATGATCGAGCCTTATTATTTTAAATATTAGCTGCGTAAAAACTTGTTGTTTTTCGTTCAATCAAACTGTTATATTGGTTACGGCTACTCAATAAACCTACCTAAAGGAAATCAACTCAATGAACTCTCTCAAATGTCCTTCCTGCGGACTAGTCAATTTCGCCGGCGAAACGAATTGTAAAAGATGTCACAGCGATTTATCAGTTACGACTCCTGCTGTTCACGTGCCGGCACAAATCGTTCATTCGCCAAGTTATCCCATTTTTAACGCTCCGGTGCAAGCACTTGTCAAATGTCCTTTTTGCAGCTCGACGGCTGGAGTAAGAGTCGTAAACCAAACAACCACCGGCGGTATTATACTCTTCATCGTTTTGCTGTTA
>DASVQY010000073.1:0-5791 GCA_036388895.1 Pyrinomonadaceae bacterium
TTCGTCCGTATCTCCGAGACTGATCTGCGCTTTTACGTAACCGTTTAACGCTTTCAAATCGTTTTGTTTAATTTCCAGCGCGCGGGCAAAAATTTTCAGCGCATCTTCGTATTTGCCCTGCGCTGAAAGGCGTTCGGCGGCGGCAATAAATGCTTGTGCCGCTTCGCCCACTTGTTCTTCCTTTAAATAAGATTCAGCGATTTTCAGATATACTTCAGTGTTTTTCGGATCGAGTTCGGCGATTTGCTTCCAGATGGCGAGCGCTTCGGTTTTTTTGCCCGTGCGTTCGTATTGCTCGGCGAGCATTACGTAATGAGAACGCGCTTCGGCTACCGAGCCCTTCATCTGATGCAGTTCCGCCAGTTTTGCGGAAACTTCCGCCGAATTCGGCTGGAGACGCGAAATTTTGTTGTAAACGGCAATCGCTTTCTGCGCAAATCCCTGCTTGCCGTAATACTCCGCAACACGTTTGAAACACGCTACAGCTTCGCCTTTTTCGGCATTTTTTGTGTACAAGTCGCCGAGAATATTGAGAGTGCTGAAATCCTTCGGATCGTGTTCGACAATTTGTTTGTATTCGCCGATTGCCGCCCGAATCTTGCCTTGCGACAGATATCGCTCAGCGCTTCGCATCGCTTTTATTTTATCGAAACTCATTATGAATCAAATGCTAAAGAATCTGGTTTTGCTTTAATTTTGGACGTTTTTCCAGTCGTTGGATGAGACGAGAAGGCTTGTTATTCGCCTTTGACCTGCAAATTTTAAGCTATCACGTTCGACAAAAAGTGTCAACGATTTTTAACAAGTTTTGTAATTTTTTAATAAACATTTAACTCGAAATTCTTTAAAGCATTAGCCGCATCCCGCACAGGAGTGCCCGAACCCTATCTTTTTTTAAGATACTTTTAATGTTTTTACTTATTTTCCGATGCTGATTTGAAAAACTAAAGGAATGACAACAAACAACTACATCAGTCTTTATAAATACAAAACTCGAATTTTCGCGCTTATGTTTTTGATGCAGCCGATTAGGAAATATCTTTTACGTGTGCAAGGAATTATCGGCGCTTTTGAAAGAGAGTGTTTAGACAAATCGTCAAATAAAGAATGGGGCGGCTAGTGGGATTCGAACCCACGACATCTTGAACCACAATCAAGCGCTCTAACCACTGAACTATAGCCGCCATAAACCGAAGCAATATAATATTCTCACAAACTTCGGTTTATTTCAATAAAAATGCCCCCGGCACGACTTGAACGTGCGACCCACAGCTTAGAAGGCTGTTGCTCTATCCAACTGAGCTACGGGAGCATAAAAAGAACGAATAGAAATCTTAACGATTGTAGATTTACAAGTCAAACCCGATTAAAAACTGACATGAACACAACGATAATAACACCGGTTACCAAAGGCATCAGCGAAAATATCAAAATTTAAATCGCTTCTGTTTTGAACGTAAATTTATGCAGTTTCACCAGTTCCTCCGGCTTCGCTTTTTACCGATTCGTTTTCACGCACGGCTTTCATCATTTGTTCGAAAACTTCCGTTAAATCCAGTTCGCTCGTGTCAATCACAATCGCGTCTTCGGCGATTGATAAAGGCGAGTCCGCGCGCGAAACGTCGCGTTCGTCGCGTAAATTTATTTCAGCGAGAGTCTGTTCATACGTCGTCGCGTGTCCTTTTTCGGAGTCTTCCTGAAACCGTCTTCGCGCTCGCGCCTCGGGTTTTGCCGTTAAAAAAAACTTTGTGTCTGCGTGCGGGAAAACGACTGTTCCAATGTCGCGCCCGTCGAGAACGCAGCCGTTTTTCGCCGTTTCTCCGAGCGTTCTTTGATGCTCGACCAGAATTTTCCGCACTTCCGAAATCGTCGAAACAATCGAAGCCATTTGTCCGACTTCGTTCGTGCGGATTTTTTTTGAAACGTCTTCGCCGTTTAACAGTATTTGCAGATTTTCCGGCTCGCCGACGAGTTCTATTTTTGAATTTCGCGCGATTTCGACGACTTTTTCCTTGTCGTCGAAAGACGCACCATTATTTAAAACAGCTAAACCGACGGCGCGATACATTGCGCCCGTGTCGAGGTAAAGCAGATTTAATTTTTTGGCTAACATCTTGCCGAGCGTAGATTTTCCCGCGCCCGAAGGTCCGTCAATAGCAATTATCATCAGTAATTAGTGGTCAGCAGTCGGCAGTCAGTTTTACTGACAATTTAACTACTGAATTATCTTTTGTAATGCTTCCAAAGTCGTTTGAATATCTTCTTTTGAAACGTCGTAATGCGTCACCATCCGAATCGAATTGCCGAAAGGCGAAGCTAAAATTCCCTGTTCTTTCAAACGAGCGCAGATTTCAGCCGCCGAAAGTGCTGCATCGGAAACATCGAAAATAACAATATTTGTCACAACCTTTTCGGCGTCAATCGAAACACCTTTCAAACCGGCGACGCCTTCGGCTAACAATTTGGCGTTTTCGTGGTCAATGTGCAGAACTTTCGGCGTTTCTTCAATCGCGATCAAACCGGCAGCCGCTAAGACTCCAACCTGGCGCATTCCGCCGCCGAGAAGTTTGCGCCAGGCGCGCGCTTCGTTTATAAAATCTTTGTCTCCGACGAGCATCGAACCGACCGGCGCGCCCAAACCTTTCGATAAACAAAATTGAACCGAATCAACCGATTTCGACAAATCGGCGACGGTTTCGTTTTGCGCGACAGCCGCGTTGAAAATTCTCGCTCCGTCGAGATGAACGGGCAATCCTAATTCGTGTGCTTTTTCGCAGATTTCTGTCGTTCGGTCGGCTGACATAATCGTTCCGCCCGCCAGATTGTGAGAATTTTCGAGCGCGACCAAACCCGTTCGCGCGACATAATAAGGCGCGTCGTTGGCGTGAATCGCACCGAAAATATCGTCCCAATTCAAAATCCCGCTTCCGTCCGAACTTTTCACAGGACGCGCCAGGGTTCCCGAAACGGCAGACATCGCCGCCATTTCGTAATTGTATATGTGACCGCGTTCTTCGATGACGACTTCCTGTCCGGGCTTTGTGTGAAGTTTAACGGCGATTTGATTGCCCATCGAACCGGTCGGCACGAAAAGCGCCGCTTCTTTTCCGAAAATTTCGGCGGCGCGTACCTGCAAAAGATTAACCGTCGGATCTTCGCCGTAAACGTCGTCGCCGACTTCCGCCTCAGCCATTGCTTTGCGCATCGCGGGCGTCGGTTTTGTCACTGTATCGCTTCTCAAATCAATCATTGGTTGTATAAATAAAATAACGGCAAATAAAGTTTTATCCAAACACAGTATTGAATAAACTTATATTGCCGTTTTTATAACGCAAATCGCAAACTATTTAACTGTTTACTTTATTTCCCAACTTGTAACTTTCCAATTTTTTTCTGATTTTGTTGGTGAGTCCGAGGCGATTGTTTCTTCGAGAAGCAATTCGAGTGAAGTAAATGCCGGGTCGGAAGACGAGCCTTTTATCACGCTGAATCTAATTATTTTATTAGCGGAATTTTCCGCCGTCACAACGTCAACCGCATAAACAATCGGTTCTGCGCCTTTCGGCGCAGCGGGTAGTTTTTCGCGCTTGCTCACATTTCTTCCGGCAACCGCATCCAAAGCGGCTTCCTGCGATTCGAGCCATAAATTTTTCAGCCACTTGTTATATACATCTCTGTTGATTTTAATCGGCGACAGATAAATTTTCACGTCTTTTGTGCCTAAAAACCCGCTTTGATTCAGCCACGCTAAAGCGATTGCCAATCGCGCGTGTTTTTCTCCGACTTGATTAATGATGTTTTTATCAAATTCTACTTTACCGATTTTTTCCTTGAAACAATTATCGGAGACCGACCGGCGCCTTCATCAACAGGCGGATCGTCGCCACCGCCGCCGCGCCGAGGACAACCGCCGGCTATCAAACAAGACTGTCCGTCTGAACTCGGACTGCATTCGTTGCCGCCGCAGCTCGTCGATTGGCAACTTAAAGCGTTCGGAGTCAGGTTGCTGGGCTTACACTGAACGCATTGAGCGAAATTTTGGGCAGGTATGAAACACACCGTTGAGAAAGCGATTACTAATAAGCGTAAGTATTTCATTTGAGTCTCCTTATTTTGGTAAGTTGAAAAGGACTTCGAGTAAATTTGCGATGAGATGCGGAATTTCTCACAAATCTACACGGGGAATTATCTAACGATTTCAGATTTCGGGATTGTACTGCAATGAATTTTGTCGAGTCAAAAAAATTATGAAAAAGAAAACCCCGCCAATAAAAATCACATATCAACTCGCATTCTAAAACAAAGATGTTGGTTAACGCGAGAAACCTTTTCTGTTTTTGAGCGACAAAGGAAGACGCCTCTTTAATCTTTTTTACAGAAAATTCTGTTATACAGTTTAGCCCGGCTGAGCTTTCGCTAATCAACGGGTTTGAGCGCGAATTTTTTATTGTCCCAACCGGCGCGTTTTGCTCCGGCTTGATATGCGCTTTCGAGAAACTGCAAAATGCTTTCGCGCGGGTTTTCGGCTTTTCGCGCATCTTCGTATTTTAATAAAGCCAGCGCGCCGCCGTTCGATTCACCCCAAAAAGCCGTTTCGGGCTGCAGCGGTTCGTCAGTCAAATTCGGCGGTTCGGGTGCGGTGTAGGAATAAAACGCCGGTTCGGTGATGTTTTCGTCGCCCGCCCAGAAACCGAAGCTAATGACTTCGTGCGAATAGGCTTCGCGCTCCACAATTCCGGCGTCTTCGCGCACCGGCGCAGGCTTTCCCGAAAAGCGCGTCAAAGCCAGATCGAAGCTATGCCAGAAAAGATGAACGGGAGTGGACTTTCCCGTAAAACGTCCGCGAAATTCTTCTAAAATATTATTGACGCCGATTAAAATTCGCCGGAATCTTTCGACGTATTCCTTATCGTAAGATTTGTTTCCCGTGTCTTCGGCAAACGGCGTATGGCTCGCGGCTTCGTAAGGAACAGCGCGAATTTTCGTCTCGATGCCGAACGCCCCGAGATTTTCAAAAACTTTTTTATAAAATTCGGCGACCGTCAAACCGTCTTGCAATGCGAAACTTTTCCGCTCGCCGCCGCTCGTCGAAATTTTCAACTCGTGCTCAATTAAATCGAATTCTATTTCAAAGTTGCCGAAATCGTAAGGAATCGGGCGCGTCGTCAAACCGCGCGTCGAAACGTAAAACGGAACGTGCCACCAGTGATTCAGGCGCGGAAAAAGCGAAAGACGAATTTTTCCGACAATTTGCAAATAAAGATGCAGCGTGTTTTTCGTCGGCTTCCACTCGTCGAACGGCAAAGGCGGAAAAGCATTTTCTTTATCAAAAGTAGTTTGGTTCATAAATTTCACGAAACATTCGTTTTCGCCTAACTAAGCGAACTGATCCGCCAGCAGTTCTGCTTACTCGCTTAACAACATCGTCAATTCCGGTTTTGCGGAGCGAGCCATTTTGCTAAATTTTCAACGTAAGTTTTTATATCGTTCAGCGCTGGCGGATTATTCGCGTAACCGTCGCCGGGTTTTTCTTCGACAAAATCAGGACAGCCTTTGCCGATGTCCCAGTTATAATCAACCAGATGATGAAAACTCGATTCGGCGACGGCGCGACCTAGAAGATTGCCGTGTTCGTCTTCGTGCCGGTCGAACGCGACGATTAAATTGAAATCGGTGCCGGTAACCAAACTTTTGCCTTTGGCGATAACGCGCGCCGACGATTCATTTTCGGGAACGCCGACGCCGCCTTCGTGCGGGTGCGCGGGAAAATATTCGATTGTTTCGCCGTTCG
>DASVQY010000074.1:0-22289 GCA_036388895.1 Pyrinomonadaceae bacterium
ATTTCAATCATTTGCGCGGCTTTGCTTTACAGGCTAAACTCTTGAAATATGGCTGAAAGTTTAGCATTTTCCAAAACTGCCGACAGAAAAACGATTTACGAAGAAATTGCTCCGCAAGTCGAAGCTCTCGTCGCGGGCGAAACGGACACGGTGGCAAATCTGGCGAACGTCGCGGCGGTTCTCAAAGAAGCGTTTGGCTTTTTCTGGGTCGGTTTTTACGTTGTCAAAGACAATCAGCTCGTTTTGAACGCGTTTCAAGGTCCGGTCGCCTGCACGCGGATTGATTTCGACAAAGGCGTCTGCGGGCATTGTTACACGACGCGCGAAACTGTTATCGTTCCCGACGTTGAAAAGTTTCCCGGACATATCGCGTGCAGTTCGGCTTCAAAATCGGAGATAGTATTGCCGATTTTTAACAAAAACGGTGAAATTTTCGCCGTTCTCGATGTGGACAGCGATAAAACAAACGACTTTTCGCCGATTGACGCCGAAGGTTTAGGAAAAATTGTCGAAATAATCGAAACGCAAGTGATTTAAAAAGGCGCGCAAATACACACATTTAATTGATTATGAACATTATCGAATATCCGTTCTGGGTTTGGGTTTTTTTCTTCGCCATCGTTTTAATCGCGCTCTTTGTCGACATCGGCATCGTCAACCGCAAATCGCACGTTCCGACCCGAAAGGAAACAGTGACCTGGAGCATCGTCTGGGTTTCGCTCGCGCTTTTGTTCAACGTTTTTATTTACTGGCACGTTGGATCGCACAATGCTGATTGGACGCTCGCGGCGACGAAAGCAAAAGAATTTTTTACCGGATATTTAATAGAACTTTCGCTTTCGGTTGATAATTTGTTCGTTTTTCTGCTTATTTTCAGCTATTTCAAAGTTCAGAAGGAATTTCAGCACCGCGTTTTGTTCTGGGGAATTATGGGCGCGCTCGTAATGCGAATGATAATGATTTTCGCCGGCGCGGAATTGGTCGAGCGGTTTCATTGGATTATCTACGTTTTCGGCGTGTTTTTGCTTTATACGGGAATAAAAATGTTCTCCAATGACGACGAAGCGTTCAATCCAGAAGAAAGCCGGATGATTTCCTTGATTACGCGTTATATTCCGTTTACGAAACGATACGAAGGCAACAATTTTACGATTAAGGAGAACGGGAAAACGATGGGAACGTTGCTGCTTCTCGTTTTAATCGTCGTCGAGCTTTCCGATTTAATGTTCGCGGTTGATTCGATTCCGGCGATTTTCGGAATTACGACCGATAAATTCATCGTTTATACCTCAAACATCTTCGCTATTTTGGGACTCCGAACCTTTTTCTTTTTGCTGGCTGATCTGGCGGACAGATTTCATCTTTTAAAATTCGGCTTGGCTTTTATTTTAAGTTTTATCGGTGCGAAAATGCTCTTGCCACTTTTGGCGGAAGGATTGATAATGATTCTCGGCGACAACAGCGGCTCCGCTTTTGCCGGATTTTTGCAAAAATATCTGCACCACGAATACAAACAAACGGAAATAAACATTTCGCTGATCGTCGTCGTCGCCGCAATCACGCTTTCGGTTATTCTATCTTTAATCTTTCCGCCGAAAAAAGGCGAAGACGTTGTTAAGGAAATGGAAGAAGATTTAACCTAATACGAAAAGATTAAAAAAGCTTCGCAACCGCTCTTAATGGATAGAAAAAACCAAAAATTTTATATTGATTGGTGGAATATCAGAAAAAGCACTCTGTACGGCATTGCCGCCGTGGCTTTCTTTGTGCTTTTACTGGGCGGTGCGGGCTGGTGGATTTTACGAAGCAATTGGGCTGCCAAAACCGACGCCTCCGAAGTCCCGCAGGACGCCGGACGACTCGTTTCATTTGAAGGCGACGTAAGAATTATCAGAGCCGCTACTCGCGAGACCATTCTGGTGACGAAACAAACATACGTTTCGGCGGGCGATACGATTCAGACACAAAGCGACGGCAAAGCGACCGTGCAGATGATTGACGGTTCGGTTTTGGCTGTTCGCCCGAACTCGACGGTCGTCATTCGCGACAGTTCTTCGATTTTCGGCGGCACGAACGTGCGCGTCACGCTCGACGGCGGGCAAATAAACGTCAGAACCGACGAGCAGCCCGAAACCACGCAAAACGTCGTCGAAATAATGGAATCGGAAAATAAGCTGATGTCGCAGACCGACGCCAGTTTTAATACGAATCCGGCGACGAACGGCGGCGAAATACGGATCAGTCGCGGCGGGGTCGAATCCAGCGTCGGCGGCGAAAAAACTTTTATCAAGGAAAATGAATTCGCCGCCGTCAACAACGGGAAAATAGTAACAAAGGAAAAGCTGCTCAATCCGCCGAAACCGGACAGCCCGGCGAATTCGGCGCAAATTTTCAGCGTTGACGGCAAAGGCGCTGACGTAACTTTTCGCTGGGAAAGTCCGGAGTCAAACTCCGAATTAAACTACTCGCTGCAAATTTCCCGTTCTCCGTTTTTCATCAGCGACGCGATGGTCGTCGAGCGTGAAGCGCTCGGGAATACAAATTTTACGCTCGGAAGTATTCCGCCCGGCATTTATTACTGGCGAACGCGGGCGAGAGCCGTTTCCGGGCAGTCGAGCAATTGGAGCGAGCCCTGGAAGTACACGATAGTCAAACGCGAGGCAAGTCAGGCGATTGAAGTTACGGAATGGGGCGTCGAACAAGTCGGCGGAAATGTTTATATGATCAGCGGAAGAACAAATTCGGGCTTGGTCGTGCGGGCGCAGGGGCGCGAAACTTTTGCTTCGGGCGACGGCTCTTTCCGTTTGCAGATTTCTTCGCCGACGCCGGAAATAGGCGTTGAAATCAGAGACGAAAAAGGCAACCGGAGCAGTTACGCGCTTTCGCTGCGAACCGGCGCGGCACAAAAGCGCTATTAAATTTTGATGCTGTTTTTATAATAATTCAAAAAGATTTATAGCCTTCTTCGCTCGATCAAAGGCATTCACGAATTGGTTTTTATCATCAAAATATCGAATAAGTTTACTTAACGGAGAGAATTATCGGCGCACATCACGGACATCATCACAACGAAAGACGCTCGTCGGGCACTTTGACGCGGCTGAAAATCGCGCTCGGGCTGACGTTTGTTTATATGTTCGCTGAAGCGGTGGGCGGCTGGCTGACGAACTCTCTCGCGCTGATCGCCGACGCGGGGCATATGCTGACCGACGTCGCCGCGCTTTCTCTGACTTTAGCAGCAATATGGTTCGCCGCGCGACCCGCAACGCCGAACAAAACTTTCGGTTATTATCGTCTCGAAATTCTCGCCGCTTTCATTAACGGAATCGCGCTTGTGCTGATTTCGCTGTGGGTGATTTACGAAGCGTACGAGCGTTTTTACAGTCCGCCCGAGGTTAAAGGATTGGAGTTGACGCTGATTGCGTTCGGCGGTTTGATTGTAAATATGATCGCCGCTTTTTTGCTTCACTCCGGGCACAAACACGATTTGAATATGCGCGGCGCCTGGCTGCACGTAATGGGCGACGCGCTCGGTTCGGTGACGGCGATTGCGGCGGGCGGTCTGATAATCGCGTTCGGATGGCTTTGGGCTGATCCGGTTTGCAGTATTTTAATCAGTTTTATCATTATTTTCGGCGCGTGGCGGCTAATCAGGGAATCAGTCAACATTTTATTGGAAGGAACACCGGCGCACATCAATCTGACGGCGGTCGAAGAAACGATTCGGCAAACCGAAGCTGTCGAAGACGTTCACGATTTGCACGTCTGGACGATAACTTCGGGAATGGACGCATTGAGCGTTCACATCGTTCACCGCGAAAAAACTCCGCAGGCCGATCTTTTGCGAAAAGTGCGCGAACGACTGCACGATCGGTTCGGTATTGACCATTTGACGATTCAGCTCGAAACGCACGCCGAACAAGCCGACTCGCATCCGTGTTTTTCGGGCGCAAATTGTTTTGAGTCGGTTAACGCGTCAAAAACCAAAAGTCAGGCAGAAGTTTAAAGTGCAAAATCCGTAGATCAGAATGCAAAGACAGTAAATGGCGACTTTTCCTTTGCGTTCTTCGCGTCTTTGCGGGAAACTTTTTGTATGCCGGCTATCAATCTCGGTTACGGAAAATCTGAAATTAATTTTGTTTTCGATAAAGATCGTTTTGAATTGTTAGGCGAAACGAACGAAAAAAACGCGCTTTCAGACGTTCAAATCGGCGAGCGTTACGATAATCCGATTGACTCGAAAACGCTCGAAGAAATAGTTCAGCCGAACGAAACGATTTTAATCGTCGTGCCTGACGCGACCAGACAGGCGGCGAGCGGGCAAATCGTCAATCTGCTCGTTCGCCGCCTGATCGCTAACGGCACGATGCCGTTTGAAATCAGTATTATTTTCGCCACCGGAATTCACCGGCGCGTCACCGATGAAGAAAAGCGAGAAATTCTCACGCCGTTTATCGCGCAGCGAATAAAATCCTTAGATCACAATCCGCGCGATTTGGCGCAGCTCGTCAATTTCGGCGAGACCGAAAGCGGAATTCCGATTCGGCTCAACCGCGCTTTAATCGAACACGATCACGTCGTCATTGTCGGCGGCATCTCATTTCATTATTTCGCCGGATTTGCCGGTGGGCGGAAGCTGATTTGTCCCGGACTCGGTTCATCACGAACGATTTCCGAAACGCACAAGTTGGCGTTCGATTGCGCAACGAAATCGCGCCGCGCCGGAGTCGGAACCGGAATCTTGGACGGAAACGCCGTTCACGAAGCGTTTGTCGAAGTCGCTGCGAAAATAAATCCTTCATTTTCAATCAACGCAATAGTTAACGAAAAAGGCGAAGCGATTGAGTTGTTCTGCGGAGATTGGATTGCGGCTCATCGCCGGGCGTGCGATTTTTACTCTTCGCAACAGACGATAAAAATTTCGGAAAAGCGCGAAACGGTAATTGTTTCGTGCGGCGGCGCGCCGCACGATATGAATATGATTCAGGCACATAAAGCTCTCGATATGGCTTCGCGCGCCTGCGTTGACGGCGGAACAATAATTTTTATAGCCGAATGCGCCGACGGTTTAGGGCGCTCGGATTTTTTGAATTGGTTCGAAGCCGAAAGCTCAGGCAAATTAGCAGAAAAGCTTTGCGAAAAATATCAGGTGAACGGTCAAACGGCGTGGAATTTACTAAGAACCGCCGAAAAGTTCGACGTTCGGATTATTACATCGCTCGATGAAAATGAAACGCGCCCGATGCGTCTGCACAAAGCGCGCGATTTGGAAGAAAGTCTTTCCGCTGTTGATAAAAACCAAAATGGTTATATTTTGCCGTTCGGAGCGAAGTTTCTGGTGAAATTATCGGATTAGCCGGGCGAAAAGTTAATAGAAAAAAGCGAATGCGAAAAGTGATTTTTATCAAAACCGGCATTTTCGCAAACGCATCGAAAAAATTGCTCAGCGCAGCTATTGTTGTTTTTCCGCTTCCTGAATTAACAGTTTGGCTTGGTCGCAGCTTTTTATGGCTGTCGGCGAACAAGTGATACAAAGCTGCACCTCGTCAGCGGCTCTTGCCAGAGACTTGTAGATAGGCGGCAATTTCTGAGCTTTCTCATTTAATTTTTCGGCAGCTTCTTTGTGAGTTTTCATCACTTCTCCGCACCGATTGATGCCGGCTTCGTCTCTATTTTTTCTGATTTCTTCCATTGATCTGCCTTCGACTTCGAGACGCCGCGTTTCGTCGAGTATCGAACGAATATCTTCGGAACTCGGGCGAGTTGCGCTTGTCGTTTCGGGATTTTTGTTTTCTCCGCGAGCCGTGTTTGAATTCGACGCTTGATTCGAAGTGTTCGATTGCCCGCAGGAAATCGTAAACATAAAGATAAATAGAGTAAATAGAAGTAGCAGTAAATTTTTCATAAATTCAATCCTGATTACTTTTGAATAGGTGCCTCCTCCGTGATAAATGCTTTTGGATTTTAACACGTTACACTCTATAACACTTTGTAAATGCGGGCAAAAAGATTGTTTATGATTTTTCGGAAATTCGCTTTATTGATGAGGCGACGGGAATTTTAATTTATAACAGTTCAAACATCCGGTTTTTGGGCGAGCATTAGACTGTGACCGCCGCTTCCTTCCGGTATAAACTTTTCGCAGATTAACCTGAATCCGGCGTCCGTCAACCACCTTTTGTAAGTTTCTGCATCCGCGTGACTCCAGAACATCGTCGCCCCAAGAACGTCGAGCCAATTTGCTTCCGTTCCGGTCCAGGCTCGATTGCCGACACTCGCCAGCAAAAAACCTCCCGGCTGCAGCCATTCAAACATCTTTTTGAACAAAGCCGGCTGTTCAGCGAGCGGAACGTGAATTATTGCGTAAAAAGAAACAATTGCTGCAAAGTGTTCTGCCGGAAAATCAATTTCCGTCATGTCGGCGCAAATGAAATCCGCTTGAGGAACGATACTTCGAGCGCGTTCGATCTGAACGGGCGAAATATCAACTCCAACGATTGAGAAATCTTGAGCTAAAGTTTGAGCAACAGGAAAGCCGCAGCCGCACCCCAAATCTAAAATTCGGGTTTGCGGCGTCAAATTTGAAGTCAATTCAGCCAGCCAGGAAGTATAATCAGAAAGGTCTTCGTCGCCGTTTTCGGCGCGATAAGCGTATGAAACTTTATCATAGCCTCGCCGCACAATTTCTTTGCTTTCCATCTTTAAAGTGAAATATTGAATGAGGAAAACGTGTGAACGAAAGTTGATTTTCGCGAAGCGTAAAAAGTGCCCGGCAAAATAAAAATCCGGTTTAACAATACCGGAATTTTTTTATTTTGCTGAAGTTTATTTTGACTTCTTTATTTCAAAAGTGCGCGCAATTAAATCGGTTTGATTGCGGATCGAGCGGAGTTGGTCGCGCATTCCGGTAAAACGCAGAACATAAACGTTTGTATCATCGGCTTTGAGAAAATAAAATCTGCCGCTCATATTTCGTCCCGAACTGACGTATTCGTAATTGAAAATCGTTCCTCTCAGCTTGCCGGCAAAACTTTCTTCTTTGCCCGCAACAAAGCCTTTCAAAAACTGTAATTTTTCTTCTTCGTCGTGAACTAAATCGGCAAGCAGAGCGCCGGGCTTAAGCGTTAATTTGCGAACTTCCAAATGACCGTCGCGCCGGTCATTGTAAACGTATTCGACGTTCGGACTGAGAGCCGAAGGTTTTGCCGTCATTTTCCATTCCGCCCCCGGCAAATCGAAAGTGTAATCGGCGTTCGTGTCGCTGAACGAAGCAGCTTGGGCGAAGGCGGAAATCGCCGAAAATAAACACAAAATTAAGAAAAGCGGAAACGAAAATACAGTTGACTTCATTGGTTTTTCCTTACTTATTTTTCTTTTTTCTTTTTACTTTTTAAAAGATGAATCGTTGTTATATTAGCTCGTTTTTGGATGAAAAGCGATATTTTATGATGCGGCGTCATCATTCGGCAGTTGTCTTTTACGGTCGGAAGAAGATTTTATATTTTAACGTTTACCGGAATTTGCAAATAAAACACAGAAGCAAAACAAATTTTGTTCGACCTTTCTGTTGCTCCGGGCGTCTAAGTTTACGGAAAGTTAAGAAATTCTGCATAGTATTTATAAATACAATTGAGGTTAGCAAATAATGAAACGCAAATACTCCACATATATTCGGCTGATTGTTTTTACGATAGTTTTATCGTTTTTCAGTCCCGTATTCTCTCTTGGCGCAGATGTTAAATCAAAAAACAAAGCGTTAAACGAAAATCAGAAAATATCCCACATTCTAAACCGATTAGGATTCGGTGCGCGTCCCGGCGATATTGAGCGGGTAAAAGCTCTCGGTTTGAACAAATACATCGAACAGCAGCTCAATCTGTCGGCGACCGACAGCCCGGAAGTTGCCGCGCGTTTGAGAAATCTCGAGGTTTTAAATATGGAAACCGCCGAGATTTTCGCTCGTTATCCGAATCCCGGCGCGCTTCTTCGCCAGCTCGAAGGTCGCGGCGGCAATAATCAAGCGGCGCAAGCGCAAAACAACGCTCAAGCGATGCCGAACGGCGAAGCGAACGAAGACGAAATGCGCGCCCGACAGCAGAAAATCAGAGAATATTACCAAAAATACGATTTGCGCCCCCCCGCTCAAATCATTCAACAGATGCAGGCTTCGCGCATAATTCGTGCAGTTTACTCGGAAAATCAGTTGCAGGAAGCAATGGTTGATTTCTGGCTCAATCATTTTAACGTCTACGCCGGAAAAGCGGCTGTTCGCTGGTTTATTCCGTCCTACGAACGCGATGTGATTCGCAAAAACGCTCTCGGAAATTTCAAGGATTTAGTTGCCGGAACGGCGCAGCATCCCGCGATGCTTTTTTATCTCGACAATTTTCAAAGCGTCTCGCCGAACGCGCAAATCGGTGGAAATAATCGTCAAAATCAGCGTCTTCAAAGAGCTTTGCAAAACGGACAGATTCCGCCGCGCCTTCGTGAAAACTTGAAAAAACGCGGGCTTTCAGACGAGCAAATCGAACAGCGCATCAAGCAGGTACAGGAAACGGGCGCAAATCCGCAGATGCCGAAAAGACCGAAAAACCAGCGCGGCATCAACGAAAATTACGCGCGCGAATTGATGGAACTGCACACTTTGGGTGTTGACGGAGGCTACACGCAAAAAGACATCATCGAAGTCGCCAAAGCCTTTACCGGCTGGACGATTGCCGATCCGCGCGGCTATCGAAGCGCGGCGGCAAACGAAATTAAAGGCGTCGAAAGTCGTCAATTGAATCGGTTGCAGCGTCAGTTAGGAGTTCCCGAAGATGTTGAAAGCGGCGAATTTTATTTTAATGCGAGAACGCACGAGAACGGCGAAAAAATCGTTTTAGGAAACAAAATAAACGAAGGCGGAATGAAGGACGGACTGAAAGTTATTGATATTCTCGTCGCGCATCCTTCGACGGCGAAACACATCGCTAAAAAATTAGCCGTAAAATTCATCAGCGACAATCCGAGCGAAGCTCTTGTCGGACGCGTCGCGCAGGCGTTTCAGAAATCCGGCGGCGATATAAAAACGACGCTTCGGGCGCTTTTCAACGATAAAGAATTTTTCGCGCCGGAAAATTACCGGGCGAAAATTAAAACGCCGTTTGAGCTTCTCGTCAGCAGTTTGCGCGCTCTCGACGCCGACGTGCGAACGAGTCCGGCGCTTATCGGTTTATTAAACAAAATGGGCGAGCCGCTTTACGGCTACATAGCGCCGACCGGTTACCCCGACACGGCTGAAGATTGGGTCAATACCGGCGCACTTCTGGAAAGAATGAACTTTGCGGTTGCTTTGGCTTCAAACCGAATTCCGCAGATAAAAGTCAATCTTAAAAAATACGAAGCGGCGACAAAGCAGGAAGTTTTGAACAAAGCGGTCGGCGGTATTCTCGAAGGCGAAATCTCTTCCTCGACGCGCGCAATGCTGCTCAAACAAATCGAAAAACCTTTGCCCGAACTGAAAATGTCGGCTGAAAGCGAAGAGATGGAAATGCCGATGAACGGCGGCGGACGACGCGGAATGGGCGGACAGCCCCGCTTGCTTGCGCCGAGCGGCAACGCGGAGGTTTTCAAAGTCGTCGGGCTTATTTTAGGCTCGCCGGATTTTCAGCGCCAGTAAAGTTCATTAAAACCGGGATAAATGCGGCGAGCAATCGTTGTTTGTTTATCCCTTTAATTTTATTTAATTTTCGTCAAATAAATATGAAATCACATCTTTTTTCTATTTTGGCATTATTCGTATTCTGCGTTTCATTCGTCGCGGCGCAAACCAAAACGAATTTAAGCGAACAAGAGCGATATAAACTCGCGGCTGATTATTCAAAAAGATTTCGCGGGCTTTCGGTTTTAATCGTCAAAAACGGCAAAGTTGTTTTCGAGGAATATCAAAACGGTCATTCCGCTGAAACCGCGCATCAGCTTGCGAGCGGCACGAAATCGTTTTCGGGTGTGATGCTCGCGGCAGCAATCGAAGATAAATTGATTAAAAGTTTTGACGAGAAGGTTTCCGACACGATAACCGAATGGAAGACCGACGCGAAAAAGTCGAAAATCACGATTCGCCAGCTTTTGAGTTTGACGAGCGGTATTGACACGGGCGAAAACGGCAGACCGCCCGCTTATTCGGCGGCGGTAAATTTTCCGGCAAAATACGAAGCGGGCTCGACTTTTGAATACGGTCCGGCGCCGTTTCAAATATTCGGCGAACTGATGCGGCGCAAACTACTGAAAAAGAATGAATCTGTAATGGATTATTTAAAACGCCGAATTCTCGATCCGATTGGCTTAAATGTTTCGTCGTGGACGATGCAAAACGGACAGCCGAATCTGCCGAGCGGAGCTTTTTTGACGGCGCGTGAATGGGCGAAATTCGGGCAATTCGTCGAGAGTGACGGAAGATGGAACGGAAAACAAATCATCGCCAAGAAGCTCTTGGACGAAACTCTCGTCGGGACGAAAACGAACCCGAATTACGGTTTGACGTTTTGGCTAAATCGCTCTAACGATGGAAAAGCCAATGTCGCGGAAAAAACTAACGGCAGACGACAGGACGTTCAGGACGCGCTCGGAATCGAGCCGGAAACGACCCGCATAAGCCAGGAAGGAATCGCCGCCGAATTGCCGAAAGATACATTTATGGCAGCGGGCGCGGGCAAACAGAGACTTTACGTTATTCCTTCGATGAATCTTGTCATCGTTCGTCAAGGCAGACAAGGGCGTTTTGAAGACAGGGAATTTTTATTAAGACTTCTTTTCGGAAAAGAGAGTTAAGCAAAATATAAATTAGAAAAACAAAGGTAAAACTAACTTTCAATCAAAGATTGATACAGTTTTTTCAGTTCGGCGAGATGAGCTTCGATGCTGAAATTATTTCGTGCGAATACAAAAGCGCGATTCGATAAGTTTTTTCTCAAGTGTTCATCTCGCAATAAATCTAAAATATTTTTGCTCAAAGCCTTGGGCTTTCCGACAGGAAAGATTTCAGCGTATTTCCCCTTGTCCGATGCCTCAAGCAGCGGTTCGATGTCGGAAACAATCGTCGGAACTCCGGCGAGCATCGCTTCGTTGACGGCAATCGGCAAACCTTCTTTCAGCGAAGAACAAACGAAAACGTCGAGCGCCGCTAAAATATCGGGAACGTCCGAGCGCGCGCCGAGAAAATGAACTCGGTCGGCGATGTTGTTTTCACGACAAAAGCGAACGCATTCGGCGAGTTTTTCTTCGGCGCCGTTTTCGATTCTGCCCGCGAAAACGCAATGGACATTCGGCATTTCATTGAAAATTCGCGGCAGCGCACGGCACAAAGTCATTTGATCCTTACGCGGTTCAAAGTAAAAATTTCCGACCATTCCAATTAGAAAAATGTCTTTGGAAAGGTTAAGTTCAGCGCGCAAATCTTTGCCGGTCGGCTTTAATCTCAGCTCGTCAACGCCGTTGTAAACGACGGAAGTGGCGGGCGGAAATTTCAGGTTCAGTTCGGTTTCATAAGATTTTTTTGAAGCGTGTCCGACCGCGATGTTATGCGCGACGCGCGGCATCACAAATTTTAGCGCGAGCAGATTTTTTTTATCGGGAACTATGCCGTGATGCGTCAAAACGACTTTCGTTTTTGTTCCGACTGCGGCTGCGAGCGCGTGCAGAGCTTCGACGGCTTGGTGCGTGTGAACGATGCGGATTTCATTTTTTTTTATAATGCTGCGAAGCGAAGCGACTAAAGACAAATCAAACGGGAAGCGGCGTTTAAATCGGTGATATTCAACGCCTGACTGCATAAAATCTTTTTCCAAAGCTCCGCCGCCAGCCGCCGCAAACATTATATTAAGCCCGTTTTTTTCCGCATTCCGGCAAACGTCTAAAACAAGAGTTTCCGCGCCGCCGCGATTGACCGTATCGAGAAAATGCAGAATCTTCATCCGAAATTATTAAACGATAAATGACAAACCGGCGGCAAATATGTTTTCATTTTCTTTTGAGCGCAACCGCCGATGAACCAGGCAGAAAATCACAATAAGCAAAAAAAACAAGAAGTTTTCGCCTTTGTGCCTTCGTACAATCACGCGCCGTTCATTGAAAAGTGTCTGCGTTCGATTATCAAGCAAACTCTTTCGCCGACGAAATTGCTCGTTATAGACGACGGTTCGAAAGACGATTCGCCGAAAATAATCGAGCGAGCTTTAAAGAATTGTCCGTTCGACGCTGAACTCATCGCGCGTGATAATCGTGGGCTTTGCGCGACTTTAAACGAAGGTTACGCTAAAAGCTCGGGCGAATATTTCGCTTATTTGGGGTCGGACGATGTTTGGCTTTCCGAATTTTTGGAAAATCGCGCCGGTCTTCTCGATTCGCGTCCGAAAGCGGTTTTAGCCTACGGTCACGCTTACACGATTGACGCTGACGATAACATAATTGATTCGTCGGCTGATTGGGCGAATTTTCCCGACGGCGATGCCGGTCCGATGCTCGAACGCGGTTTTGCCCCGTTTAGCCCGACGGTTTGTTATTGCCGAAAATCACTGGAAGATATTCGCTGGAACGAAGATTCGCGGCTTGAAGATTACGAATTTTATTTGCAGCTTTCGCGCAAAGGCGAATTCGCTTTCGATTCGCAGACGCTCGCCGCTTGGCGGCAGCACGAAAGCAACACGAGCCATAATTGGCAAATGATGCTCGGCGAAGTTTTGGCGGCGCAAAAGCGCAATGCGGCGAAACTCGGAATAGAAGAGAAACAGTTGACGGAAATTCAGACGGCGACAAAACTTTTCTATTCGGAAAATCTGGCTCGCAGCGGCGACAAAGCGGCGGCGCTCGATTTGTTTTTAAAAGGCTTAAATCATATTGATTCGCCGGTTTACGCGGCAAAAAGTTTGTTTAGAATTTTAACGCCGATGCCGATTTTGCGCCGTTATCGTCAAAAAATGCAGCGTGAAAAGGCAAAGAAATACGGTAAAATAAAAATTTAAAAGCCGCCGCCAATGAAAAAAGGCTTGACTGATAAAATTCCGTTCGCGTACAAATTGCTGTTCAAAAAATGGCGAGCGAAAATTCTTTCCGGCGCTAAACAGGAAAATAAACCTTACCCGAAGCCGTCGAACAAAAACGGGAATGGAAAACATTCTTTCAGCGTGATCGTTTTTAACGACTCGCTGCCGGAATTCGACCGCGATTCGGGCAGCTTGCGGCTTTTTACAATTTTGCGGATTCTGGCGCAGCGCGGAAAAGTCAAATTCGTGCCGTTATACGTTAAACGCTGCGACTTTTACGAAAGCGAATTAGCCGAAAATGGAGTTGAGACGATTTCCGCCTTCGATTTTCAAAACGAATTGAAACGTGAAAAATACGATTACGCGATTTTAAGTCGCGGCGAAGTCGCCGAAAAAGTTTTTTCGCTGGTGCGTCGCCGCTCTCCGCAAACGAAAATCATTTACGATACGGTTGACGTGCATTTCGTTCGTTTGCAGCGCGAATACGAATTAACGGGCGATGAAAATCTGCTGCCGGAAATTGATAAAATGAAACAGATTGAAACGCGTCTCGCCCGCCAATCCGATCAGGTTTGGTGTGTCACCGAACAGGACGAGCGTTTTCTGTGTAAGCTCGCGCCCGAAAGCGATTATCAAATTGTTTCTAACATTCATTATCCCGAAAGTCGCGGTTTGTCATTCGATGGTCGCGCCGGAATTTTGTTTGTCGGCGGTTTCGCGCACCGTCCGAACCGGGACGCGGTGTTGTTTTTTTTGAATGAAATTTTCCCGCTCGTTTTGCAAAAAACGCCGGACGCGAAATTTTATATTGTCGGCAGCGACCCGCCGCCCGAGATTTCAGCGCGCGAATCGAAAAATGTTATCGTAAAAGGATTCGTTCCAGACGTCGCGCCGCTTTTTGAAAATTGCAGGGTTTTTGTCGCGCCGCTGCGTTACGGCGCGGGAATGAAGGGAAAAGTCGGTCAGGCGCTCGCTTTCGGTCTGCCGACCGTGACGACGAACATCGGAGCCGAGGGAATGAATTTAACAAACGGGCGAGAGGTTTTGATTTCCGATTCGCCCGCAGATTTTGCCGCGAACGTCTGTCGCGTTTACGAGGACGCAAATCTTTGGCAAAATCTTTCAAACGCCGGACGCGAATATATCATAAAAACGCTTTCGCCGGATGTAGTCGAGGAAAAGATTATAAAAGCGCTGCGGAAATTAAAATCCGGGGAAGTCGAAAAAATCGAAAAAATCGAAAAATCCAAAAAAATTGATTACGAGTCGTGAAGAAAAAATAGTCCCGTCAGGGTTGCCGACGGAAGCGCGAGAAAACGAAACGGTCGGCGAAACGGTCGTTATCAGTTCGTCAAATTCGTGGGCGGCGCTTGATTTGAAGAGTTTGTGGGCGTATCGCGAGTTGTTTTATTTTCTCGCTTTGCGCGATATAAAAGTGCGTTACAAACAAACTTTTCTCGGCGTCACGTGGGTTTTGCTTCAGCCGTTTGCGACGACGCTGGTTTTTACCGTTTTGTTCAGCCGTTTCGGACAAACCGAAACTTTGGGCGTTCCTTACGCGCTTTTTGCGTTCAGCGGTTTCGTCGTGTGGAGCTTCGTCAATTCAGCGGTTACTTATTCGAGCAACAGTCTGGTCAATCACACGTCGCTTATTACGAAAGTTTATTTTCCGCGTCTGGCAGTTCCGACGGCGGCGGTGGCGGCGAATTTGCTCGATTTATTAATCGGACTGCTCAGTTTAACGGCGGCAATGATCTTTTTCGCTCCGGTTATAACCTGGAAAATAATTTTCGCTCCGTTTTTTCTCGTTTTGATTTTGATTTTGACTCTTGGCGTCGGAGTTTTGCTTTCGTCTCTGAACGTCAAATACCGTGATATTAAACAGCTTTTGCCTTTTGCCTTACAGCTCTGGCTGTTCGTTACGCCGGTTTTTTATTCGCTGCGGCTTCTGCCGGAAAATCTGCGCTGGTTTTGGAAATTGAATCCGATGAGCGGCGCGCTTGAAGGTTTCCGGTCGGCGCTTTTCGGGCAGGAATTCGATTTGTCGGCTATCGCTTTTTCGGTTGTCGTGACGATTGCTGTCTGCCTTTTCGCGCTTTTCGTTTTTCGGCGAATGGAAGACGATTTCGCCGACGTGATTTGATGGAAATGAAAAGAAAATGAACGCGATTATCGAAGTCGAAAACATTTCAAAAAAGTTTCGTCTGCGAACTTTGCAATCGAGCGGCGGAACTCTGCGCGACGCGCTGGCAAGCGTTTTGCGCAACCCTTTCGCTCGCGAAGCCAAACAAAAATCGAGCGAGAATTTGTGGGCTTTGCGCGACGTGAGTTTTCAGATAGAGCCGGGCGCGACGCTCGGAATTGTCGGCAGAAACGGCGCCGGTAAGTCAACTTTGCTGAAAGTTTTGTCGCGCATTACGCGTCCGACCGGCGGCTCGGCGGTCTTGCGCGGGCGAGTCGGAAGTCTTCTGGAAATTGGTACGGGCTTTCACCCGGAACTAACCGGACGCGAAAATATTTATTTGAACGGCGCGGTTCTGGGAATGCGGCGGCGCGAAATTGACCGGAAATTCGACGAAATAGTCGCTTTTTCCAACCTCGAAAAATTTCTGGAAATGCCGGTCAAACATTATTCGAGCGGAATGTATATGCGTCTCGCGTTTGCCGTCGCCGCTCATCTCGAACCGGAAATTCTCATTGTTGACGAAGTCTTGGCGGTCGGCGACACCGAGTTTCAAAGAAAATGTCTCGGAAAAATGAACGAAGTGGCAATGGGCGGGCGCACGGTTTTATTCGTCAGCCACAACGCAGCGGCTTTGCAACGATTGTGCTCGACGGGAATTTACCTCGAACGCGGGCGATTGAAAAGTTTCGGCGAGATGAAAACCGTTCTAGCGCAGTATCAAGCCGACGTTGATGCGGAAAACGGATTGATTGACGCGGAGCGAGTAAACGCCGACGCCGTTTCCGAAGGGGAGATGCGATTTATTAACTGGCGTTTGATTGACGCTTCGACCGATCAGCCGCATTCAATTTATTCGCGCGAGGAAGGCGTTTTCGAGTTCACTTTGGTTTCCAAACGCAGTCTGGAAAATGTGCATTTTAAGATGATGATTCGAGACTCGGAAGATCGAGACTTAATTATTACGCATAATCTTTCGGGCGGCGTCGGCGAAACGATTCTCAAGCCGGGCGTTTATAAAATTCGGTGGCGCTGCCAAATTCCTTTGCGCGCCGGAAGTTACAAAATATTTTCCGAAATTTATTCGACGCGCAACCACCGAATTCTCGATCTTTGGGACGCCAGTCCGCGCCTGGCGGTGCTTCCGGTTTCGGAATATGATTTGCCCGAAGATTTTCAAAGCATCGTCAACGTGCCGGTTTCGTTTGATCTGCAAAAGGAACGAATGTAGATGAAAGTCCGCCGAACAGACGTTTCGCGGTTCGATAAAATGCAGTTTGTTTGTTATATTCGGTGTTTATGTTTTTTCGCGCCGAAAAGGAAATTCAAATCTTTTTTTCGGCGCAAATATCTTAATAAATAAAGTTGTATTTCGAGTTTTATAAATTTTTTGTTGATGAGTAAAAAGGCTTTAATTACCGGAATTACCGGACAGGACGGAAGTTATTTGGCTGAATATCTTCTCGGTTTGGGTTATGAAGTTCACGGCTTGGTGCGCAGAGTCGCGCTCGAAGACCCGGAAAGAAGATTCACCAGAATCGAACATCTGCTCGATAAATTGATTCTTCACCCGGCGAGTCTGGAAAGTTACCCGAGCATTTTCCATATCGTCAGCCAGCACGAATTCGACGAATGTTATCATCTCGCCGCGCAGAGTTTCGTCGCCGAAAGTTTCGCCGACGGTTTTTCGACGATGAACACGAACATCAACGGTACGCATTATATGCTCGCCGCGCTGCGTGAGCTTCGACCGAACTGTCGTTTTTACTTTGCCGGTTCGAGCGAGATGTTCGGCAAAGTCCGGGAGATTCCGCAGCGCGAATCCACGCCGTTTCACCCACGTTCGCCGTACGGAATCAGCAAAGTCGCCGGTTTCGATTTGACGAGAAATTACCGCGAAGCCTACGGAATGTTTTGTTCGAGCGGAATACTTTTCAATCACGAAGGACCGCGGCGCGGATTTGAATTCGTCACGCGCAAAATCACAAGCACGGTCGCTCAAATAAAACTCGGTCAAGCTACGGAATTGCGTCTCGGAAATCTCGACGCGCAGAGAGATTGGGGACACACGGCGGATTACGTTCGCGCGATGCATTTGATGCTTCAGCAAACCGAACCCGACGATTATGTTATCGCAATGGGCGAAACGCATTCGGTCAGAGAATTCTGCGAACTCGCGTTTTCTTTCGTGGGGCTCGATTATCAGGATTACGTCAAAGTGGACGAGAAATTTTATCGTCCGGCAGAAGTTGATTCGCTGATCGGCGATTCTAGAAAAGCGCGCGAGGAATTGGGCTGGAGTCCGAAATATTCTTTCCGTGAGCTGGTTGAGGAAATGGTGAGCAACGATTTAGAGTTGTGTGCTTCTGGCTCGATTAAAAGATAATTGCCCGTTCAGGTGTTTATTTTCACATTTTTTAAGGATATTCTGATTTTATGATTGTCGAAGAAAAAAGTTTCGCCTCGATCAATCAGGAATCTCAGAGCGAGAAACGAGAAAAAGTTACGGGAGTGAACGTCGCCGGATATTTTCAAGCCGAATCCGGTCTCGGCGAAGGCGTTCGCTCGACGGTCAGATCGCTCGAAGCCGCGAACGTTCCGTTTGTCTTGAACAACTGCAATTTCAATCTCGAATACCACAATTCCGACACGAGTTACAAAAATTTTTCTCACGACAATCCTTACCCGGTAAACATCGTTCAGATCAACGCCGATGCAATTGTGAAATTCGTTAATTCGTTCGGCAGAGAATATTTGAAAAATCGCTACAACATCGGATTCTGGCTCTGGGAAATGCTGCGTTTTCCGCGCGAGTGGTTTTACGCTTTCAACTTGTTCGACGAAATCTGGACGCCAAGCGATTTTTGCGTCGAAGCAATTGCCGCCGTTTCGCCCGTTCCGGTCGTCAAAATTCCGCTCTCGATTAATTTGCCCGCCGCTTCTATGTCGCGCGAAGCGGTCGGTTTGCCCGCTGACAAGTTCGTTTTTTTGTTTATTTTCGATTTTTGCAGCTCCGCAGACCGAAAAAATCCGTTCGCGCTTATAAAAGCTTTTATAAAAGCGTTCGGGCGAGAAAACAAAGACGTAACGCTCGTTATCAAATCGTCAAACGCCGAAATTCTGCCGGAAAAAGCGGCGCAGATGCACGCGGAAGCAAACGGCGCGAAAAATATCAAATTTATCAATAAAAGCCTCGGGCGCGAGGCGATAAATTCTTTAATAGCTCACTGCGATTGCTACGTTTCGCTTCATCGTGCAGAAGGATTCGGTTTGACGCCGGCAGAAGCTATGTTTCACGGAAAGCCCGTAATCGCTACAAATTATTCAGCGAATACGGATTTTATGAACGTCAACAACAGCTTTCCGGTCAAATTCAAATTGAGTGCCGTCGGACAGGATTTCGGATTTTTCAAAAAAGACGATTTGTGGGCTGATGCCGACGTTGACCACGCCGCCGAAATAATGCGTTTTGTTTACGAAAACCGTGCCGAAGCGAAACTCGTCGGCGAACGAGCCGCATCGGACATTCGCGAATTTTTGTCCCCGCAACTTGTCGGACGAAGAATAAAAGATCGCCTGGAAATTATTTCCGACTACAAAGACAATTTCGCGGAAAGTTCTCAGAACAAAATTGCCGAAGCGCGTTCGGAAACGGCGCGGGCACGAATAGAATTTGCGGAAAGCGAAAGCCGTCAACTGCGCGAAAGAATTCGGGAAATGGAAAACAGCCGTTTTTGGAAAATCAGAAGCCAATGGGTCAGATTAAAAAGGTTCACAGGCATTTCTCACGATAGATAACAACGTATAGCGGCGTGTTGATCGAATTCGTTTTCATTCGGTTTCAGAAGTTTTTACAACATAGTTTTGAGAAATTAAGTTTCAAACAGAGAAACAGAAAGATACGTTCGTTTATTCAATGCACGAATTGGTTTTTTTTAATCGAGAAATTTTACCGGCGAACGATGCTTCAATTTCGGCTGCAGGTTCAGCAGCTCTTTACGGCAAAGGCATTTTTACGACAATCGCCGTTTATGACAATAAACCTTTTTTGTGGAGTAAACACTGGTCGAGGCTAAAGGATAACGCTGTAAAAATAGGAATAAATTTTTCGGAATTCAACGAAGAATCAGTCAAAAATGCAGTCTCCGAAATTATCAGTGTCAACAACGCGGAAAACGCACGCGCGAGATTAACCTTTTTTTGCGAAACACCGAGCGGCATTTGGTCTTATGCCGGAACGCAAAAGGCAAGCCTTTTGATTATGACGGCTGATAATCGGAAAATTTCCACAAATCTTCGTTTAACCGTTTCGCCTTTCAAGATAAATTCAGCTTCGCCGCTGACGAATGTAAAAAGCTGTAATTATTTGGAAAAAATTGTGACTTTGAACGAAGCCAGAAAACGCGGGTTTGACGAAGCTCTACAAACAAACGAGCGCGGCGAAATCGCTTCAGCGTGTATGGCGAATGTATTCTGGTCTGAAAACGACAAACTATTTACGCCTTCGCTTAAAACAGGATGTTTAGCGGGAACGACGCGCGAACTTTTGTTGGAAAAATTAAATTGTTTAGAAACCGAAGCGTCGTTAGAAGTTTTGCAAAAAGCCGAAGCAATTTATTTATCTTCGGCAGGAATCGGCGTTGTTCAAGTTGAGGAGTACGGTAATCGAAAATACGAATCTAAGTTCAACGAAATTAACCGAATAATTCCGCCTATCTGATTAAAAGTTTCGCAAAATCATTTCTTATAGTATCACCGGAAGAAAAACACTATAAAATAGGTTTTTTCGAAATTTATAATTTTTGATTCTTAATTTTTACGAATTAAATTGCTTATGTTTCATCAGTTTCAAAAGGTTTTTTCCGTCCTATTGATCTTTTCCTTTTTGATCGTTGCGTTTCCATCGTTTACGAACGCGCAGCGGCGGATAAAAAAAGCATCTAACGAGGAATTGAAGCTGGATTTGTTGATAAAAGGCGGAACGATTGTTGACGGCTCTGGCTCTGCGCCATTCAAAGCGGATGTGGGCATTCGCGACGACCGCGTCGTTTTCATCGGAAAATTTGCAAAATTAAAAGTTGAAGCCGCCAGAACGCTCGACGCCGTCGGAATGATCGTCGCGCCGGGATTTATAGACCCGCACACGCACGCGCTCGAAGACCTTTCAAATCCAAAAACCAGTGGAAGTGAAAACTATCTAATGCAGGGAGTTACGACAGTCATCAGCGGAAACGACGGAGACGGACCTGTTAATGTCGGAGAAACGCTTGAAAAATGGGCGCGACAAGGGATCGGAGTAAATGCCGCATTGTTAGTCGGTCACGGCAGCATCCGTCGTAAAATAATGGGAGACGGCGATGATCAACCTTCAAGCGAGCAGCTCGCGCAAATGAAAAATATTGCCGCGCGGGCAATCAGCGAAGGTGCTTTCGGAATATCAACCGGACTTTTTTATTCTCCCGGCAGCTTCGCTAAAACCGAAGAAGTCATCGAAATTGCCAAAGCGGTAGCCGACAAGGGCGGAATTTATGATACGCATATGCGCGACGAAGGCTCATACTCAATCGGGCTTCTCGGCTCGATTCGCGAAACAATTCGCATCGGACGCGAAGCGAAAATCCCGGTTCATATATCGCACATTAAAGCTCTCGGAACAGACGTTTGGGGACAAAGCAGAGAAGCCATAAAACTTATAAAACAAGCCCGCGCGAGCGGCGTTAAGGTAACTGCCAATCAATATCCTTACACTGCTTCAGGCACGAATATTATCGCCGCTCTGGTTCCGCGCTGGGCTGAAGCGGGTGGAAACGCGCAGCTTCTTGAACGAATTAAAGACTTGAATTTACGTCCTCGGCTGCTCGCGGAAATGGAAGCGAATTTGAAGAGACGAAACGGAGCGGAAGCGATTTTATTCACAAGGTCACGCGACCGGCAATTAATCGGCAAAACACTCGGCGCAGTGGCGCAGGAGCGAAACGAGACTCCAATCAAAGCCGCGCTTGAAATCATCGCTGACGGCGGCGCGGGAATCGCTTCGTTTAATATGAGCGAAAAAGATATCGAGAATTTTATGAAACAAAGTTTCGTTATGACCGGCTCGGACAGTTCAACTGGTCATCCGCGAAAATACGGAACTTTTCCTCGAAAGTTACGCGAATATGTTTTCGGCAAAAAACTAATTACTTTGCCCTTTGCGATACGATCAAGCAGTGCGCTTACGGCTGAAACTTTCGGTGTCGCCGAACGCGGTCGCTTGCGAATTGGTAATTATGCGGACGTTATCGTATTTGATCCGAAAACAATTGCGGACAAAGCTACTTATGAACAGCCAGAAATTTTGGCGACCGGTATGAAATACGTTATTGTTAACGGCAAAATCACCGTTGATGAAGGAAACTATACCGGAATTCTCGCCGGTCGCCCTTTGCGTAAAACACAATAAAGAAAGTGCAATAAATCTATTTGCTCAATGATTTTGGAATCGGCGTAAAATTTTCAAAGTGTTTTTTCAGAATTTTTTTTACATTGGCAACCACAAAATTAATCCGCACATCTTAACTCGCTCAGTTAAGATATTCGACAGTTTAAAAAGTTCACAAAAAATAGCAACTTTTTAAGTTAGAGAACATCTTATATCGCTCGCTTAAATAAAAAGTGAGATTTGAAAAAAAAGTTTGAAAATTCAGGCAACGATTATTAAGACTGAAAACATCTTAATCTGCTCGGTTGAAATAAAGAGCTTTTAATTTGAAATAAGATTTTTTGAAAAAAAGTTTTTTAGTAAGGCAACTGATAGCAAAACTAGTTCATCCTAGTTAGCTCGCTTGAAAACGAGAGAGATAATTGATAAGGTTAATTAGTGAATTGAAAAAAAGTTTTTTCGTTGAAGCAACTTTTTAGAAAATTGATTCATCTTAACTAGCTCGCTTGAAAACGAGAATAATAAGAATTTGGTATTTGAAAACTAGATATGCGAGTCCATGTGTTAATTCAAAACACAAGTTCGTAAAAGACGAACAAACGAAATAGAGACAGATACAAACGAGAGTTTGATCCTGGCTCAGAATCAACGCTGGCGGCGTGCCTCA
>DASVQY010000075.1:0-210175 GCA_036388895.1 Pyrinomonadaceae bacterium
GACTAAACCTTGTTTTTGTGCATAATAAGCCCAAACGCCCGCGTAACAATCGGCTTGCAGTTCCAGACGGACGGAAAGTTGATTGTTATTGCCCGCCGCGTTTACCTTATCCATCGTTCCTAAAATGTTCTGAACGTGATGACCGACTTCATGAGCGATAACGTAAGCCTGAGCAAAGTCGCCGGGCGCTTTGAATTCAGATCGCAAATCGCGGAAAAACGAGAAATCGAGATAAAGTTTTTCATCGCCCGGACAATAAAACGGTCCGGTTGACGAACCGGCGACGCCGCACGCGGAAGAAACCTGATCGGTAAAAAGGACGAGTTTAGGTTCGCGGTAGCGGGTTCGCGCCTGTTCCGGTAAAACTTTGTTCCAAACGTCTTCTGTGCTTCCGAGAACAGAAGCCGCGAAACTTCTCTGATCGTCGTTCGCGCGCTGATTGTTCGGACCTTGCTGCGGCTGTTGCTGTTGCGTCGGCGCTTGTCCCTGACCGGGCAAGTTCTCCAATAGAGCGCGCGGGTCGCCGCCGCACAAATAAATAACAAGAGCTAAAATCAGCATGCCGATTCCGCCGCCGCCTAGAGCTATTCCTCTGCCGCCCATTCCGCGTACGTCTTCGATGTTTGAACTTTCTCTTCCTCTTAACATTTACGTTTTCCCCCTTTTCGTTCGATTTCAACGATTTTAACATTTTGTCGAATCACGGGAAAACTTTTATTCTAAAAAAATGAATCTGGAAGATTGGAAAAGCAGCGGAAAGTATTTTAATTTCGGGGAAAATAAAATTTTTTACCGTTTTAACGCCAATTCAACAGAAACGCTGATTTGTCTTCACGGCTTTCCGACATCTTCGCACGATTACCGTAAAATTTGGGATAAACTGAGCGAAAAATTTTCCGTTCTAACTTTCGATATGATCGGTTACGGATTTTCCGACAAACCTTTAAATTTCGATTACACCACGTTTAATCAGGTTGACTTGCTGCAAGGTTTAATCGAGCATTTACAAATCGAAAAACTTCACATTCTCGCCCACGATTACGGCAACACGATTACACAGGAACTGCTCGCTCGAAATGAGGAAAATCGCCTTAGTTTTTCGATTGAAACGATTTGTTTCTTAAACGGCGCGCTTTTTCCCGAAACGCATCGCCCGATTCTGGTGCAGAAACTTTTAATCAGTCCGCTCGGCGCACTGTTCGCCAAGTTTTTTAACGATGCGGTGTTTAAGAAAAATTTGGCGAGTGTCTTCGGCGAAAATACCCAGCCTAGCGAAGCCGAATTAAATGATTTTCTTCGAGTTTTCAAATCCAACGAAGGAAAAAGAATCGTTCATAAATTGATACGTTATATGAGCGAGCGCGAAAAATACCGCGAGCGGTGGGTCGGGGCACTGCAAAGAATGAATCAGCCTTTTCGTTTTATCAACGGGTTGGACGATAAAGTTTCCGGCGCGCATCTGGTCGAAAGATTTCGCGAAGTAGTTCCGCATCAAACCGATATTGTTGAACTTCCGGGAATCGGGCATTTCCCGCATTTCGAAGTTCCCGAAGTTGTCGCGGAAAAATATTTTGAATTCCGCCGGCGAATTTAGAAAAATGATTTGTTTTCAGTAATTACGCTGATTGTTCGGCTCGTTTCTACCGGGAGCGTTACAACAAGCAAATTTTTCTCGCAAAATCTTGACAGATGCAGACTTAGCCGTTTATGATTGCCTTTAATAATTCAGTTAAGTTTTTTTCTTTCAACATTTTCTACGAGGAGGGAAATTATGATCAAACTTGATATTGTAAATCAAGTGGCGGACAAAACGGGCGTGCCGAAACAAAAGGCGGAGCAGGTCGTTGATTCGCTTTTTAACGCGATGAAGGACGCGCTCGCCAAAGGCAAACGCATCGAGCTACGCGGTTTCGGCGTTTTCGTCGTAAAACCGAGAAAGCGCGGCGTCGGGCGCAATCCGCGAACCGGCAAGGAAGTCCCGATTCCCGCCGGAAAAACCATTCGCTTTAAGCCGGGCAAAGAATTGCAGGCGAGAGCCTTCGGCGAAGAAGAAGATTAATTTATATCGGTTTTAGTTGTTTTCGTTACAATCGTAAATCACGAGCAGTAAAGTTATACTTGTGATTTACGATTTCTTATTTTTATCGCTCAAATTTAAACGGTTTTACAAGTTTAATGTCTGATTTTAACTCCATTGCCAACGAAATTTTTTACGAGCGTGACGCGATGCGCCCGACCTTGCGAACCTGGCTCAAACATATTGGTTTGTTGCTTTTAACGATTTGCACGTCAACGATTGCCGGCGTTCTTTACCCGTTCGGTCTGAAGAATATTTTGCCGACCGATCCTGAACCGGAAACCTGGACGGATGTTTTGCGATTTATTCTATCGCTTCCCGGGCGTTATTACCTTTTCGTTTACGGTACGATACACGATATTTTTACGAAACCGGAGTATTTGCAGTACGGTTTGAGTTTTTCGCTTTCGCTGCTTTTTATTTTGATTTGCCACGAAATGGGGCATTACATCGCGTGTCGAATTTATCGTGTTGACGCAACGCTGCCGTATTTTATTCCTACGCCGCCGCTAATCGGACCCGCCGGAACATTCGGCGCTTTTATCAAAATATTATCGCCGATGCCTTCGCGCCGCGCCGTTTTCGACATCGGGGTCGCGGGACCGATTGCAGGTTTTATTGCCCTGATTCCAATCGCAATAATCGGTTTTTTAACTTTTCAACAAGTTTCGCCTTCGCCTGCAGAAATACCGGAGAGCGGCACATTGATTTTTGCCAATCCGATGCTTTTCAGATTTCTGGCGTGGATTTTCGGAATAAATTTAAGCTTGCCGATGCTGCCGAATCCGTTTTATTTTGCTGCTTGGGTCGGACTTCTAGTAACGGCTTTGAATCTGGTTCCGTCAGGACAACTCGACGGTGGACACGCTGTTTACTCAATTTTCGGCGAGCGGATTCATCAATTGACCGGAAAAATCGCGTTCGTTGTGATGACGATTTTTTCGATTGCCGGTTGGTTTCTTTACAACAGTCCGAGCGGTTTTCTTTTTGCGGTTATTCTGGCGGTGATAATGCGTATTCCTCATCCCGAACCGTTTGACGATACGCCGCTCGATGCGAAAAGAAAAGTTATTGCGGTTGTAACGCTTTTGATTTTTATTTTATCGTTTTCGCCGTTCCCGATTCAGATTAAATAGCCGCGAACAAACACTAAAAATCACAAAAAGTGGCAAAAAATCTTTCGTGCCTTTTCATGTTTATTTGCGGCTAATGCTTTTTAGTTTATTCATTTCTCGCCCCGAACGAAACATTACGATAAATCGCTGTTAAATCTAATTTACACGGCACGGATTTTAGCTCGACAGTTTCCGACAAATCATTGTATTCCAGATTCATCCAAAACCCGTCGCCATGTTTTATAAATTGGGAAACGAGAGGACGATGCTGGGCGACTAAAATGTATTCGGAGAAACTTTCGATTGATTTGTAATAGCTGAATTTGTCGCCGCGATCAAAACCTTCGGTCGAATCGGAGAGAACTTCAGCGATAAACTGCGGATTGACCAGCGTCTCTTGCCCTCGAAGATTTTCAATTTGCGGCTCGCCGCAAAGCGCCGTTAAATCAGGATAACGATAAGGCGAATAATCGGGAACCTTTATTCGCATACCCGAAGGAAAAGATTGACAGCCTTTTTCTCTCAACTGTAAACCAATTTCAATATTCAGATTTTGCACAATTACATTATGAGCAAAACTTGCGCCGCTCATTGACCAGACGTTTCCGTCCCAAAACTCGAATTTTTCATTCGTGGATTTTTCGAGTTCTATATATTCTTCCAGAGAATAAATTTGTTTTATCGCCTGCACCTGTTACGCCTCTGTTTCCTGCGGCAAAAGCCCTTTAACCTCTTTAACCATCCGCTGAACTTCGGCTTGATCTTCGAGCGCGATCATAAAAAATTCGTAACTTGTCTTAAAACAAACCATTCCGTTTCCGAAAAACCAGACGCCTTCGAGCAGAGGGTTTCCGCCCAAAAGCCAATCAATCGGCGCACCGGTAATTGTTTTCGGATTCAAAACATTCGTCATCATCACCGCGCCCGAAGCAAACGCGAAAGATCCGAGCAGCGGAGCGCCGATTTTTTTCACAATATCGCGCTCAAATTCTACGCGTTCGGCTTCGGCTTTGGAAAGCTCACCGTTTAGAATTAACTCTTCCTGATTTTTGAGGTAATCGTTGAACTGCTCACCGAGTTTTTTCACCGACCAGGCGGGCAGAGCCGAATTGAAAAGCCAGTGCGAGCTGATTCCGGTGAAAACGACGCCCAAGCCGGCGCCGACCGCCATCGAAACACCGGTCGTCGCGGCTTGCGCGGGGTTTTCCGTTACCCAATCGGTTGTTTTCTGCACGGTTTTAATCGCCGAATCGAACGCGCGAGTCCAGTTCGCGCCCAGATTAAATGCTTTTGACACCCGACTCGCCGTCGTTTCAAAAGTCGTTTTGGTTTCCGCATAAACTCTTCCCGCTTGAACGCCCGCCGCGCCAATTACTTCGCCCGCTTTTCTTCCTACGCTTTTGATGGTTTTTTCGGCTTCGACGGCAGATTTACCGATGACATCGGCTGCCTTGCCGCTCGCGTCTCCGGCGACATCGCGAATTGGCTCGCTCGCTTCCCAAGCCTTTTTCGCGGTTTCTCCCGCAGCCTTCACGGCTTGTTTTCCGACCTCGGATTTTTCGGCTTCGGTTTTGATTTTCTGCGCTCCTTCGCGCAGAACTTCCGCGCCTTTCTGCGCCGACTCTTTAACGACTTTCGCGCCTTCTTCGAGCTTTTCCTTTAAGTTTAACTGCTTGTCTATTTCCTCGAATTTTTCTTTTGTTTCGCGTTGCCATTTCTCAAACCGTTCTTTATAATCTGCCATTTCGTTTGTCCTTTGTTCGTTGATTTTTGCTCGTTTTTTATTACGTTTCTACTATAAATTTTGTTCGCTTCGATGCTTTTTCGCATCTTAATACTGTCTGATTATAACGCAAAGTTTATTTTAAGACCGAATTTTTTGTGGTAATCTTGGAGTGTTTATGCCTGTAGTTAAATGTCCGACGTGCGGAAGAATGGTCGAATACAACGGCAATGAATTTCGCCCTTTTTGTTCGGAAAGATGCAAATTGATTGATTTCGGAGCGTGGGCTGACGAAGAATACGCGCTGCCGACGCAGGATGCCGCTTTGTCGGAAGAAGATTTGGAACAAATCGAAAAGGTTCTGAATGAAAAATCGAAGTTATGAGTTTTTTAAGTTTACTTTTTAATATCCCTTTAGCTTTAATCGAACCGGGAACAATCGGCGTTTTGCTGGCGGTTTTTTTTGGATTCATTGTTTTAGGAAGCGGATTTTTTGCCTTCGTAATGCTTCGCAAAACGGTTAAAATGGCGATCCGATTGATGATCGTCGGCGTTATTTTGTTGATCGCAGTTGTCGGAAGCGCTTCATTTCTCTGGTTCAGCTCAAGCAGCGGCGATGCGGCGAAGCCCCGCCCGAACAGTACGCGCCCGCGCTAGTAATTTTTTTGTAAGATAAAGCCTCTCGATGTCGGAAACCGAAACAAATTCTCCGCGCCGGTTCTGGCAACGCTATCTGAATCTTCCGCGAAACGTTCTGGCGCTCAGCGTCGTCAGTCTTTTGAACGATACGTCGAGCGAGATTATATATCCTCTTCTCCCCGCTTTCCTGGCTTTAACGCTCGGCGCGTCGCCGTTCATCATCGGTTTGATCGAAGGCTTCGCCGAATCGGTCGCCGCTTTTCTAAAACTTTTTTCCGGTTACCTGAGCGATAAATTCGATAAGCGAAAGTTTCCGGTTTTTCTCGGCTATTCTCTGGCGAGCGTTGTGCGCCCGCTGCTGGCGTTTGTTACGAGCTGGCAGCAGGTTTTGATTGTTCGCGTGACGGATCGCGTTGGAAAAGGCATTCGCGGAGCGCCGCGAGACGCGCTGCTTGCTGAAAGCGTCGAGCCGGAAAAACGCGGTTTCGCTTTTGGATTCAACCGCGCGGCAGACCACCTCGGCGCGGTTTTAGGTCCGATTTTCGGTTTTATTTTGCTTTCCTTTTTGGCGGGCGACCCGGACAATCCGACGGCACGCGATTACCGGCAAGTGTTTTTATTCGCTTCGATTCCGGTCGCTTTAGGATTATTTGTCATCGTTTTTTTCGTTAAAGAGGAAAAGCATGAAAACTCTTTGGCAGAAGAGAATATAACGCCGATAAAATTGTCGCTCAAAGAATTTGACGGCAACTTTAAACGGTTTTTAATCGTCATCGCGCTTTTTACTTTATCGAATTCCACAGATGCGTTTTTACTTTTGCGAGCCGAACAAGCCGGAATCGCTCCCGCCGTTTTGCCGCTTTTGTGGATGGCTTTGCACCTCAGCAAAGTGTTCTTTTCGCTCGTCGGCGGCGATTTGTCGGACAGGATCGGAAGGAAACAATTAATTTTTGCGGGTTGGATTGTTTACGCGCTCGTTTACGCCGGATTCGCTTTTGTTGATTCGGCTTGGCAGGCTTGGGTTTTGTTCATCGTTTACGGCGTTTATTTCGGTTTGACCGAAGGCGTCGAAAAGGCCCTGGTCGCTGATTTGATAAGTCCGGAAAAACGCGGAACGGCTTACGGATTTTATAATCTCGCGTTCAGCATTACGGTTTTTCCGGCATCGCTTTTGTTCGGTTTGTTTTGGAATCAGTTCGGCGCGGCGACGGCGTTTTTGTTCAGCGCGTGCATTTCAATCGCTGCGTCAGTATTGCTTTTAACGGTGCGGACAAAGCAAATATAAAAGCAGCTCACAAAAATACATTGACCGACAAGTAAAAATTCCTGAATTATTTAGTTTGTATTTCGGCTTTTCCGAAAATACCCGAAATACAAAAGTTGAAAAATTGTATTTATAACCGGCAAATACAAATCACTGTTCAGTCTGCAATTTCTTGATCTGAACGATAAACGAGCGTACGGCACTTGATTCGTTACTTTCCGGGAAAATTCTCAAAAATTCTTCGTATACGGAAATCGCCTGGTCGTATTTTTTCATTTTTTCGTAAATCAGTCCGAGCAGTTGATAAAGAACTTCCGTATCGGGCGCGCCGGAAAGCTGTTTTATTCCGCTTCGCAAATATTTGATTGCTTCGGCATAAGCAGCTTCTTCATTTTCGGGGTCACCGCCGAGACCTTCGGCTCTTTCTTTGTAAAGCAAACCGAGACCCGTGTATGCCTCAGGCTGAAAACCCTTGCCCTCGGTGATGGCGCGTTTAAAGGTTGCGATGGCTTTTTCTTCTTCGTCGTTTTCCTTGTATATTCTGCCTTCGACGGCGGAAGCCTCCGCGTAATTCAAACGTTGTTTTTTAGCCTGCCGCACGGCTGCGAGCGCTTCTTCGTAATTTCTCATATCTGAAAAAACGCGCGCCAGGGCGAGATACGCTTCCGGGTATTTCGGGCGCAGTTTTATCGCTTTCCGGTAAAGCTCTACCGCCTTTTCCCGGTCAAGCGAGAGCATTCTTTCGGCTTCCTGAAAAGCCAATTCAGCTTCGTCGGTAGTTTTCGTTAAAGCGACTTTTACCTCGCCCTTTTGCGTCGGCAAAAGATTCTGTGTCGTTTCCTTGAAACCGTCAGCTCGCACGCGAATCGTGTGTCGCCCGCTCGAAACTGTTTTGATTTCGAGTTTTCCGCTTTCATCCGTGACGCCGTATTTAACATCATCCAGCCAAATAATCGCTTTCGGTTCGGTTGTAACCGTAATCGCGCGAAATTGAGGGCTTTGAGCGGCGGGCTTTTTCGCCTGTGCCGAAGCCGTTGCGGCGAACAAGCAAAGCAGCGCGAGAACGGAAATTTTCGCCGCCAAACTTTTACGGCGTTTTGTGCCGAACATCAATAATTCTACAAATCTCATTTGTTTCAAACCCCGCAACATTGATTTGTTTTCTTTAATTTTAACATCAAAACAATCTTTTGTTTCGGTAAATTTCAATTAAATCCGCCTCTGTTTTGTTTCGTAAAAGATAAAAATTCCTCAGCCGATCCGTGAAAACGAATCGGAAATGTCTACATCGGGCATTTCGTCGGGCACTCCGTCGCCGTCCACATCTTCGGCGAATAATATTTTAATAAGTGGGGGCGCAATCAATGTCGTTGCAACAGCCATAAAAAGAACCGCCGCGAAAAAGGTTTCGCTGATAACGGCTAAACCGAGACCGATTTGCGCGACGACGATTCCGACTTCGCCGCGCGGCACCATTCCGATGCCGATCTGCGCGGCTTCGCGCCTTCCCAGACCCCACGCGCCTAGTCCACATCCAATGAACTTTGTCAAAACGGCAACAATCGTTATCAGAATAGCTAACCCGACGATCGATATATCCTTGAATACGCTCAGATTCAACTGCATCCCGATATTCACCAGAAAAAACGGCACGAAGAACTCGGTTACGCCGCTTATTAAATGATGCATTCTCGGATTATCTTCGGTTGCTTCCGCCATGCTCATTCCCGCCAGAAACGCGCCGATGATCGCCGCTACGCCGATTGAGCCGGCGGCGAATGAAAGTCCGAGGCATAAAATTAAACCTAAATTAAAAAACGGCTTGCTGATGCGCAGAGTCTCGATTCTCGGAGCGATTTTCGTCATCATTTTCGCGCCGACAAACGCCACGAAAACAGTGAAGAATACGGCAAGCCCGACAGTCTTCGCCAGATCGTAATAATTTAATCCGCCTTCTTTGCCGAAACCGGAAACGACGGACAAAATTATAAGACCGAGAATGTCGTCAATTACTGCGGCTCCTAAAATTATTCGTGAGGTTTGCCTGTTGAGCAGCCCTATCGAACCGAGAACGCGAGCCGTGATTCCGACCGAAGTGGCAACCAGCGCGGCGCCGATAAACATCGCTTCGACAAACGAGCCATCCCACCATAAAGCGAGGAAATAACCGGCGATGAACGGAACGATGATGCCTAAAACAGCAACAACGAGCGACCGCGCTCCGACCTTTAAGATGTCGCCCGGTTTCGTTTCGAGACCGACGTTAAACAGCAGAAAAATGACGCCGATTTCCGCTAAAATATTGATGATACTCGACGGCTCGACCCATCCGAGAATGCTCGGACCGACAAGGACGCCCGCCAAAATCTCTCCGACAACGGCAGGCTGCCGCAAACGTTCAAAAATTTCCGCCATGATTTTGGCGAAAGCCAGCATCACGAACAACGACAGCAAAACTTCGGCATTTTCAACCGACGCCGCTAACACAACGGGCATTAAACAATCCTCCAAAAAAACATCTGATTATCATAACCGTTTTTTATTTGTCAGAGCAAAATCGTCCTTAAGGTTAGTATAACGACTGAACAAAGGTTGAAGAATTCAGAAAATGATTGTTAAAATCTATTTTTTAAGTTCAAAAAAACGAATGGTCATTTTGGTAGTGGTGTAATTTTGTGTTGCTGATAATAATAAGGGTTGGCACATCAACCAGCCCTTATTATTAATTAGCTTTTATAGGTTATTTATTGTTTTTATCTGCTCTAGGTTTATAAGTAACCTCTCTAGTCGGGGTCATTTGCGAATCTTTAGGCATTATTATTTCACCGTGTTAGACTTCATAGCCCGCTATGTTATTTTGCAAAGCAATTAACACAGCTTTTGCGTGAAGAGGGGACATAGTAATAACCTAATGTGGCTTAATGAACGAGATTTAGAGATTCGTTGTATTCGCCTTACGCCTTATCAATACAATGGTCAGGTTGTCGTAGATATTCAACAAGTTATTCCGCTTCCCGAAGCTGCCGAATATCAAATTCAAATCAGAGAAAAGGAACAAAAAGAACGAAAAGAACGTGTGGAAAGAAATACTCAATACTATAAGTTTTGGGAAAATCTTATTGAGCTTGGAAAAGAAAAAACGGATTTACATAATAACATTACGCATTCAAATCGTGATTACATTACCATTAAAAGCCCACGCGGAGTAAACCTTGTTTTTCGTAGTTAGCGACTTTACTTATAGTAATGAATAAAATATGACAATTCAGTTCAGCCGAAATCTAGCAATAATTGGCGGCATTCTTGCTCCTCTTTTAGAAACAGTTCGTCGTTGGCATACGTGGCAAGAATCTCCGCCTAATTTATTTGATGATTATATTATGGGTGCTTTTTTGCTTTTCGGAGCTTGGAAAGTCAGCAAAGACGTTTATAACGGTCAAAGATATTTATCGGCAGCTTGGGCTTTTGCGTGTGGATTAGGTTATTACAGCTTTTTCGGTCAATTGAAAAGTTTACGTTTAGGCGAGATTGACCCTGCTCCCATTTCTTCAGAGTGGATATTATTGATAAAAGGAGTTGCAGTGACTTTAGCAATCATTGCTTTGGTAATAAGCCTAAGACAAATTCCCAAAACAAATTGGAAATAGTTTATAGAAGCGTGAAATTCCATTTCTATAAACTACTCATTGGCTGTATCGGTCTTGGTTTAATTGGAATTGGCGAAAGAGCCGCACTTATAAATGGTGAAGTGGAAATTGAATCGGCAATTGGCAATGGAACGACAATTTATGTTCGTGTTCCGACAAGTTATGAAAAAGTACAAAAATAAGTAAATTCTGCTAAGTAATTAGTTTTTTACAAACTGTATATTTCAATGCAGTCTCCATAGAAATTCGACTCGTCGACAACTCTATTTGCAACCATTCAGTAAAAAGCGCATCATACTATTGTTAGTCCTTCTCTTGCATCTCTTTTGATGCGCTCGTCAAAGACGGTTTTTGGATAAGTTTGAGAGCAGGTTCAATTTTTAACAACAGAAGTCGCTCTTGATATTTACGAGCATCCGAAACCCGATTCTTCGCTGCAACGTTTTTCTCCGAAGCCAATTCGATTCGACACTTCTCTTAAAACTCCCGATACGGGAAAAGGTAAAATATTATTATGTCAACGAAACTTTACGTAGGAAATCTTTCCTTCAATACATCAACTCAGGATTTAGAGGAAATGTTCGGTGAAAGCGGAACTGTTATATCTTCAAACATCATCGAAGACCGAGAAACAGGACGCTCACGCGGATTTGGATTTATCGAAATGTCTTCAAATGAAGAAGCGCAAAGTGCTATCGCAGCACTTAACGGAAAGGAAGTCGATGGACGTGCATTAACCGTTAACGAAGCTAAACCGCAGGAAGAACGCGGCGGAGGCGGACGTGGTGGTTATGGCGGCGGAGGCAGTCGAGGTGGTGGACGAGGCGGCAGTGGCGGCGGTAATCGTGGCGGCGGTGGTTACGGCGGCGGCTCACGCTATTAAGACAAAACTCTAAATTAACAATGATTCAAATAAGTGCCTTCGGCTAAAGATTAGCTGAAGGCACTTTTGTTTTTAGATAGCATTTATCTCAAGTTTTGCTTTGTTCGTGAATCTTTCGCACATAGTTATAAATACCTTTTATCAGTTCATTGCGAAGGTAATGAAATTCACAAAATTCTATATTGACTAATGGAGTAAATCTTAAAATATTATTCTAATCAATTCTGACGACAAAAAATCAAAACAGTGTTAAACTGTTTTTATGAGTTATAATCCATTAACAATCAAACGAAGCAACGTTCTAGGCAATATTTATAAACAATGTGATACGATAGAAAGTATTCCTGTTTATATGAATGACCAATCGGGAGAACTACTAGGGTTCGTCAGAGAAGATATGGGGCGTTATGCTGACGTTTTTACATTTCATTTATCTGAGACCGTTTGCAAACAGCTTTCATCAAATCATTTCGAGTTTGCTTATGACTTTGATTATTCCGAAAAAACAACCTCTCCTTTTAACAAAAAGCGAATAAAGCTAAACCATATTATGCTTATCGCAAAGAAACCGCTTTTCGATAAAAAAGTCTCTGTTTGAATCGTTACTGTCTCAAAACACTTATAGAATTATTTCTGTAATTTACGAATCAATAATTACAATTTTCTTTACCCGCATAGGCTTGAAGTGTTACCGCATTTCAAACCTTTTTCTTTTGTATTCAGGTTTATTCTGAAATCAATTATACGGAAACGTAGTTAGTCTTTGGTTGGGTGTGGTTTTCCTGAATGAGGTTTTTAACTGTTTCAGTTAATTTATCAAAACCCATTGGCTTTATAAGATAACTATCGCCGCATTCAAGTGCTTTATCTATTTCCGATTGCCTTGCTTCGCCACTATAAAAGACGATTGGAGTATGATGATTATAAGAACGAAGTTCTTTACAAACCTCAATGCTTGTTCCATTACCAAAACGATTATCTAAAACAATTACCGAGAAATGCTTTTGACGTATTTGAGATAAGCATTCTTCTAAAGAATCACAAGCAGTAACTTCATAACCTTCACTTTTGAATACGAATGTTAATAAATCTAAATTGTCTTTGTCGTCATCAACACAAAGGATGGTTGGTTTTTGAGCGTTCATTTTTCCCTCTGTAGCTTATCGAGTAATATAGAATTAAGAAAAAAAAGACTTAATTCTATAAAAGGAATTTGGGCATCAACAAAGTATTACCTTCGATACTTTATCGATTTATGCAAAGAATTCGCACGGTTTGATTGTATTAGTATAACACACAATAATCACACTCTCTAACGTAATAAAAATAATAATTAACGCTTTATTAACAAGCAAACAGGTAGCTTACGAGTTCGAATTGAAATCGTTTAATGAAAATTGAATTTTCTTGGTACCAAAGTTGTGTAACGAATCTTAAATTAGTTATTTTTTGTATAATCAATAATCATTCAACATTGATTAACAACTCATATCTAAAAGGTTTTTAATAATATGAGTAGAACAATTTTGATAGTTGAAGATTACGAAGACGTACGCATCTGTATGAAATTCTTGATAGAAAGTTACGGTTATGAAGTAATAGAAGCAGCAGATGGATTACAGGCTATAGAAAGTTTCAGGCATCATTTTCCCGACTTAGTTTTAATGGACATATCAATGCCTAAAATGGACGGACTCAGCGCTACGAAAGAAATAAGAAAGTTTGAAGGAACAGTCAAAACTCCGATTATCGCCGTTACAGCACACGGAAAGCAGTTTTATGAACGGGCAATCGAAGCAGGCTGTAATGATTTGGTAAACAAGCCTGTAGACTTTGATAATCTTGAACCATTGCTAAATCAATATCTTAGTCCGTAAAAGGAATTTTCTCAGGGAAATCTAATCCATCAATTTCGCCCTCATTGTGCAGTTTCTCAGCACATTTCAAGCAGTGATCTTTGCGAAGGATGCGAATGAGTAATCCTTTTGCTTTAGCTTTTCTTCTGACTTGACGTGTGCTTCCTGTTTGAACGTCAATCATTTCCCCGCAAAAATCACAATAAATTGTATGTTCAATCATTAAATTTTTTCTGTGGTTCTATCTCTAAATCATCATCAATCAAAACATCTGCCCTTAAATTTTCACTTGTTCAAATTGTTCAGTTGTTTCAGGAATTGAACAGAATGGACAGAATGAAAAATGTCTAAATTTGGAACTTTCGCCTGTTTCGTCGTATTCATTAACATCTCATTTACATCTCCGATTTAAGGCTTGAAAATAATGATTAATTCAAGCCCTTTTTTCTGTTATTTTATGAATCCAATCTTTCGGCGCGATTCTTCCCATTTTTTATGAAAGCTTGATTGTTCTTCCTCAGTCCAAACGTGCCCGTCTTTTTTATCAATGATTACGGTGATTGCACCTGGTATCCAACCTTCATTTATTAACTTTGGAATATCAGCAGTAAAAGTCCAAACCCATTCATTTTCACGTTCTAATCGAACTTCTTCCACTTCTGATTTATCAAGTTCTGAATCAGTTTCGATAATATTATGAACTTCTTTCCGGGCAATATTATAGGCTTCGTTTAAATCAAACATAAAACATACAAAAGACAAATTATTCAATTTCTATGCGGAGAATTTAGCACCAGCTCATTATAAATCAAAAAACTGACTTTCGTTTTAGTTTGTTCAATGTGTTCAAGTTGTTCAATATTTTCAGGGAATGAACAAAATGAAGCTGATAAATACACAATTGACTTATTTTGAATCTGCTTGCCAAACGGACCCATCGGCATATTGAATACTTTTTATATTTATCTGTTCGATATAAAGATCGGACAACTTCTTGCCTGCATCATTTACTTTGACAATACTCGTCGGAGGAGACAACAGTTTCATAACAAAATTATCGGTTTCATTCGGTTTGAGATTTGTATTGTTTGCGAATTGATGCCTTCCCACTTCTAATTTTGTTGATAAATCAAAGAACACGTATTCCCATATAACTTTCTTTATTGTTCTTGTTCCATTATTTTGAACTTTTATTTGATAAGTATAAAAAGTTGAAATGTTTTCAGGTGCCTTAGCTTCCTGTATCTTTGTACGGAAAGGTGGAGGCTCGGGCGGTTTTCCTTCGCTTTTTCTGATTTTATTTATGCGAATATTCTCCTTTTGATCTTGAATCGCTTGTTTGCTTTCGTCATTGGCTTTGAATGGGTCTTCATTGAGCGCCGAATTAGAGGGAGTGACCGAGTTTATATGCCACTTCTTCTTCAATACCGACAATTCTGATACCGACAGTTCTGATGAATTAGATAAAGTCTGCATTGACGCATTCGCTGTTAATAAAAACAGCAGAATTATCGAATATAAATATTTCATACTTAACCTCTAATAATTTCAGGATGATTCTTTTGTAAGATAATATTCCTACGTTGAACAAATAAGCAATATTTTTTTTACGATAAATTGATTATAATTAAAACAGTCTCAAAAAAGCCCGTTTTCAAAACAAAAAAGACGGATTGAAATTTGGCATAGAAATCTAATTCAGGCGGGACAATTGAAGAGATGGGGAGTAAAAATTGGCGAGAAGTAAGAACAATTCTCTGGTTACTGCCTGTTATCTTTTTTATTCATGATAGCGAAGAACTGCTTACTATGCCCGTTTGGATTGCGACGCATCAGAATGAGCTTAATCAGATTGCTAGTACCAATAAATCAATAGCAGAAATCATTCATTCATTGCCTTCAACAACGCCACAAATAGCTATAGCTATCGGCTCGATACTGATTTTGTTTATTGTGGTGACGACAGGAGCCTTTTTTTCAAACGGAAAGGGACTCTGGTTTTATGCCTACAATTGTTTGCTCGGAGTATTATTCCTGCATGTTTTTACTCATTTGGCACAAACTATTATCTTTGCCGGTTACACGCCTGGTGTAGTCGGGGCAGTAATCGCGGTAATACCTGGTTCGTTGTATATTTACTACCGTCTTTTTAAGTCAGAATTTCTAACTGTAAAAACAGCAGTAATCTGTGCCGTTATCGGTTTTGTGCTTTTTGTGCCCGGTGCTTTATTAGCACAGCAAATAGGAAAAGTGTTGGCTGGTTAGTAAATTTGGGTACTGATAAAGGTTTACTATTTGTTCCGCAAACGTACCTTTTTGAGAATTTTGCAGAATAGATAAATTTGCAGAATAGATAAATTTGGGATTCCTTCGCTTCAAAATATAAGCTTTACCTATCCGAGCGAAGAAGAGATTACGGCGGAAATCAAAAGCGAACAGGACAAGCTGCGGCTTTTAGCCGCCGGGTGAAACAGAACAAATCAACGGAATTATGTGCGGAAGATTTACACAAACAGCGCCCTGGGAAAAAGTGAAAAAAGAATTCGCCGTTAGAGGTGAACCGGCGGCGGACAAAAAACTGTTCCAGCCGCGTTATAACATCGCGCCGATGCAGATCGTTCCGGTCGTGCGGGACGCGGCGAGCGACCGGCAGATTTCGACTTTCAAATGGGGATTGGTTCCGTCGTGGTCGAAAAATGCGGAAATCGGTAATCGAATGATCAACGCCCGCGCCGAAACAATCACTGAAAAACCGTCTTTTCGTGAAGCTTTTCGCAACCGCAGATGCATCATCCCGGCTAGTGGTTTTTATGAATGGCAGAAAACGGAAAAAGGCGCGAAACAGCCATTTTATTTTTATTTGAAGGAAAGGGAAGTATTCGGATTCGCCGGACTTTGGGAAGAATGGATTGATAAAGAATCAGGCGAACTGCTGGAAACCTGCACGATTATCACAACCGAAGCAAACGAAGTATTAAAACCGGTTCACGACCGGATGCCTGTAATTCTAAAACCAGAAGATTACGATCAGTGGCTTGACTTGAAGGAAAAGAATACTGACAAACTTCAAAAGTTGCTTGTTCCTTACATAGCAAAAGAAATGGATTTGCATCCGGTCAGCCGAAGCGTCAATGTTATTACTACTAACAACGCTGAATTGATAGCTCCGATTAACAGTTTGTAAGCTTTATGAAATATCAGGTAAATGGAGAGATAGTTGAAGTTATTACCTATAAGAATGAATATCGAAGGGATTTTGAGCGACTTAATCTCGAATGGATTGAAAAATTCTTTGATCTTGAGGATGCAGATAAGGCGGTTTTTGCAGACCCATCAGGAAAAATCATAGCTCCCGGCGGGCAAATATATTTTGTTCTTGAAAATGGTCAGGTAAAGGGAACTTGCGCCGTATTAAAAATAAGCGACGCTTCTTACGAATTAGCTAAGATGGCTGTAATACCATCAGCGCAAGGAAAAGGCTTTGGAGATTTGTTAATGAATGCGGCAATCGCATTTGCAAAAGAAAAGGGAGCTTCTGAGCTGATACTCTCAACGAACACAAAGCTGCAATCAGCAATTAAATTATATGAAAAGCACGGTTTCAAAACACTTCCCATTATTTCTGATAACCGTTATAAACGTGTTGATATAATGATGCGTTTGCCGCTTCCGAAAAAGTAAGACCCGGATTTGTTCTTATAAATAAAACTAAGGGAAACAATTATATTCAACGAGCCGGCAGGTCTTGTGAATCAATAGTAGAAGTTTTGCCAACAAATCAGTTCGGTTTTTCCTTTCTGTCCTTTTTCTTTATTAGCCGCGTCACTTCGAGCGCGCCGGCTGTGCCGGTAATAAATAACACAGGGCGTTTCAACGTTCTTGTCAGCGTCCTCTCGAATGCACAAAACAATAATAAAGGACGCTGAAACGCCCTGATCAGTAATTTCATTTATTTCCACGCGCTGAAGCGGTGTGGTTAAAGGGAATCATCGGCGAGCGATTTCTACTTCTGATTCGCATAGGTTTTGTTATCTACAAAATGGAAACTCTGATATTAGTCATTGAAATTATCGCAATCTTAGTTTTCGCCTACTCGGGCGTTATTCAAGCTCATCGAAACGGATTCGATTTTGTCGGTGTTCTGACCATTGCTTTAGTAACTGCGTTCGGGGGCGGGACTCTTCGCGATGTTCTGCTGGGACATCATCCGCTCTACTGGATAGAGCATTGGGAGTTTCTAGTTTATATATCAGTGCTGTCACCGGTAGCAATCGTGTTATTACGATTCAACAAGGATTTTTCGAGTCGTAATACTTTAATGCTGATTGACGCGCTCGGTTTAGGCTTATTTACCGCGTCCGGTGTCAGCATCGCATTAGAGATGAAAACCCCGATTTTGCTGGCAGCTATGATTGGCGTTGTTACGGCAACCTTCGGCGGCGTTTTGCGTGATATTATGTGCAATCAAAAACCGCAACTTTTTCAACCGACTGAACCGCTTTATGCCACCTGCGCCTTTCTTGGCGCTTGGATTTATATTTTACTTGTTCAGCTAAATTTCCTGCCATCATTTGCTTTGGTGATTTGCGTCGCGGCTACATTTTTATTTCGCATCGCGGCTGTTAGACTTAATTTGAAATTGCCCTTTTAAAGACTTTTTATCAGCGGTGTAATATATAGTTTTCCTTTCTTACTGATTCAATGACTTAAATCTAATTTCAGAAACAACCCGGTTCGAGCTTTTTAGATATGATGCAGGCATCAAGTTTCATTAAAGAAGAAATAAAAATTCGGCAGGCGGATGACTCAGACGCGAACGCACTCGCTGCACTTGTTGCCGAACGCGGATTTGACTACCCGACTGAAATTTCTCTTGTGCGCCAGCGGTTAAGCGACCTGATTCGCGCGGGCGATTGTATTCTCGTTGCCGTTTATGACTCAAAGGTAATCGGAATGGCGCTTTTGCACCGGACACGCTTTCTTCACCGCACGCCGGACGGACGCATCGTGTCGTTAGTGATTTCCGAAACATACCGCGGTCGCGGCGTCGGCGCACGGCTAATCGAAGCGGCAGAGTCAGTTTTCCGCAGTTGGGGTTGTGGGCGCGTCGAGGTTACAAGCGGCGCGGCGCGTGAGGCGGCGCACAGATTTTATATGCGCGCCGGTTATTCCGAGCAACCGAAAAGATTTATAAAATTGCTATAAAAGCCGCGCCTGACAATCAATGGACACGAGGCGCGAACATCTGCGCTCTTAACAATCGTTGCTCGTTAAATAATGTGAGAAGATGATGGGAATTTCAATTATAAATTACTCTTCAATACATCAATCTGCCATTCGACGAATTCTTGAAAACATCGGCTGGGCAGAGCAATACATCGTCGCTGCCGAACAAAATGCCGAACTTTTCGTCTCTGAATCCGGATGTGTATGGTGTTTATGTAGCAACCGTCCGAGATTCTGCGGCTGGCTTCATTTACGTTCAATTTTATGAATGGAATCGGCTGGCGCAAATTCAAGATTTGGCTGTCGAACCAAGTTACCAGCGACAAGGCATAGCTTCAGAGTTCGTCAGACGCGCGGAAAATTTTGCGCTGCAAAAACGTGCGCGGGGAATATACGTTGACACCCCGACTCTAAACCAAAAAGGACGCGGTTTTTATGAAGCCATAGGTTACGGCTTCGGATACGAAATGCCCGATACTACGAGGACAATCTTGACGGCGTAACTTGCCAGAAATTCTTCTCCGACGATTAAACGGTGCATAACAGATTGATGCAGCGAAGGCGGAAACAGCGATTTTCTTATAAACTTCCGGTAACATTTACGCCGTCAACATAAACTACCTGAATAAGTTCAGTAGTTTCATATTTTCCGGCAAGTTCGGCAAGAGCCCGGTTTGGGCAGTCATATTCTTCAAAAAATTATCGGCTAAAACGTCAATTGTTTCTTTTCTAAACGTTAAAGGCGCGAATCGCAGCAGACAATTCCGCTTCCAGTCTTTGTCTTTCCACTCCCAATGCTTTTCGTTCGATTTCGATTGCTTCGAGCCGCGTCTCCTGCTCATTGGCTTTGGTAATATAACGAGCGATCAGTGTTTTGGCTTCCGGTGTTTTCGATAATGCTTCGATATTTTCGCGAAGGCGTTTTTGGTCGTCGCTGATTTTTTCTTCTTCGTCTTCAAACGATTGAATTTTCGCGTCAATTTGATTGATTTGTATTCGTAAATCAATCAGTTTCTCAAGCCGCTGTTTTGTTTCCGCATTTATATAACGGCGAGTTAAAAACATTTCCAAATCGGCGCGCGAAAGATTTGTCAGAGCATAAGAATCCATCAAAGCCTGTTGTTCGGCGACTGTAAATTCCTTTTTGGCATAAGCGCCCAGCTCGACCTTATAACGGTAATATCGCTGCGTTGTTATTTCCGGTTTTGGAGTCTCGTCCGTTAATTGCCAGCCTTGCCGCACCGGGTATTCGATATAAACAACGCGCGGGCGCTCAGTTTGATTTTGTATCGTATAAGTTTTGTGTTCCTGCCGGAAATAATGAACCTGGAACACCCCGTTTAAGATTTTAATCAGTTTTGCGGGCGTGCTGTCCGCGTCCTGACGAACGGTTACAAGCGTTCCCAAATCGAGAGCGTAGGAAATAAATCGTTGTTCCTTCGGTTTTAATCTTTCCATCAAAGCCTCGCCAGCATAAGCATTGCCGTCAAGCACTGTCAGCGAGCCGCCTTCCAGTGTTAAAGAAGTCGTATTGACCAGTTTCATTCCGCCCATCGGTCGGTCGCGTCGAACGGCTTCGTTGTAAATTGAAACGCGCTCGCCGTCCATTTTCGTTTGCACAATCGGTATCAACGCAGAACGATCACGCATTACCGTTACGGGCTGCGCGATTTTGTATTCAAACAAATCACCGATTTCTTCACCGGTGGCTGCTGTTTCAACACCGGATTTTCCGGTTGTCAACGCATTACTTAGAGATGTTCCTACATTTGTGCCATCGGCTGTCATAAAGTTTGATTGAGCGCTGCCGGCGTTCAATTGTAAAAGTGACTGTGTGTTCCTTCCATTCAGCGGCAGGCTCTGAACCTGGCTGGAAGTGACGTCAACCGTTTCTGATACGCTTCCGACCGAAAGCGACAAACGGAGATTGTTGGTTTGCCCGCTGCCGACCTGAACATTTGTAACTCTGAGGTTTTGAAAGCCGCTGGCGGAAGCTGAAACGGTATAGTTTCCAGCATCTAATTGACCGGTCTGAAAATTTCCTTGTGAATCGGTCGAAAGCGTTTGTTCGTAACCGGTGGAATTATTCCTAATCGTGACTCTTGTATTAGGAATGACGGCGCCATTAGGGTCGGTGACAATTCCTGAAATTGAGTTGGTCGTATAATTCGAACTAACGCCATCTTCATAGACCTGCGGGCGAAGCTTCAAATCATTAGGAATCGGAACAATCGGGCGATACCGGAAAAAGGGTTGCTGAATAGGCTGAATAAAAGAAATAGGCGTGCCGGAAACAAGTGAAAGCTGCACATCTCGCCAATCTTCATCGCTGACATTATCGACAATCGCCCAGCCTTGAAAAAACGGTTTGCCCTGTTCGTCCATTACAACACGGTAAGTCGTTTTCCAGATAGGCGCGGCGATAGTATAACTGACAATCATTTCGCGCTGCCCGCTTCCGTCGCTTGTTACCGTAATAGTTTTCGCATCGCGCCGCCGCGCCGAGGCTGTTGCATTAGCAAATTCATTGACATCTTTAACCGTTCCGTTTTCAAGCAGCTTTATTGAGCGAACTTCGGATAAATCGAAGCTTGATATCTCGCCATTGTCGCTTGCTATGACAAGAAATCTGACTTGCCGCGCCGGTTTATCTTTGTCAGCCGGAACTTCGCGTTTTTCAACCGTTAAAATCGAACCGACTGCCGTCGCGCCGTTTGCGGAAACCAATACTTTGGCTCCCTGTAATTGCGCTAAAACCCCGGCGAGACCGCCATTTATTCCGTCGGTGACAGCATCAACGGAAAAAGGGATTTCTGCCATTTTTGCAGATGGAGGTGCCGATGAATTGTAAGAAACAGCCCCGATTCTGCCTTGTCCGAGGTCGAGAACGACCATTGATTTCAAAACATCGTCAACCTGGGACTGCTTAAATGAAAGATTTATTTCCGCATTGCCCGAAACAAAACCGCGACGCTCGATATAAGCAACGCCGTTTGAATAAACAATCACGCGCTTGATCGGCAGCGTATTTGAAACTGCTTTGCTCGATTCCGAATTTACATTCATCGGAATTGCGGAGGCTTTTTTCAGCGTTCTGATTTGTCCTTGAACCGCAATTGAACACACGAGTATTAAACAGAGAAAGATTTTGCTTCTCATTCTTTTTATTTCCTTTATTTTTAATTGTTTTTCAGAAAGTCGTAGTAAAAGATGAGGGAATACAAAAATTTGGTTGCAATTCAACAAAATATAAATTTACCCTCTTTTGCCTGTTTGCCTGTTTTCTTAATTCTTTACTTTCCTGAATTCCAATCGTAAAACCAAGGGTAAAATGTGAGAAGTTTTATGCTCCTTCTTTTGATAGTTTTCATACTGTGCCAGTCGCTTGTTTCTATTATTTCTTTTCGCAGGTTGCGAACATAACATTTCCCGAAACGGCATATTGCAAAGATTTTTGAACACTTGAATAGAAAAAACCAATTACAAGCAAGTTTTTCTCTAAGCATAATCCTTGCGGCGGGTTAAGAGAAAAAGTATTTCATTGTTTGTAATATTGCTCCATTTATCTCCGCAACTCAGGGTTCTAAATCTTTTGCATTATATAAAATTCCGGTTCAGGGAACTTTTTTGCCGGTTGTGGTGTCTAAGCAGAAAAACCCGCGGATTTTTTGTTTCAATTACAAAAAATTAGGAGAAAGTTATGCAAAAAATTACTCTTTTGCTGGTGATATTACTTTGCTCAATTTCCGCTTTCGCACAAACAGAAGGGACGCTCGAAGCCTTCGGCAAAAGCGGTAAGTCCCTCGGCGCGAGTCCGCTCAAACACACTTTTGTCAAAGCGGACATCAGCGGTTTTCTTGCGCGCGTGAAAGTTACGCAAGAATTTGAAAACAAATTCAATCAGCCGATTGAAGCAGTTTATAAGTTTCCTCTCCCTGAAAATTCAGCGGTTGACGATATGACGATGCTCATCGGAACGCGGACAATTCGCGGCAGGATTATGCGGAGAGAAGAAGCCCGAAGGGTTTATGAAACGGCGAAAACAGAGGGAAAAACCGCAAGTCTCTTAGATCAGGAACGACCGAACATTTTCACGCAAGCCGTCTCTAACATTTTGCCGAATGAAAAAATCACAGTCGAAATCAGTTATGTCGAAACTTTGAAATACGAAGATGGCGAATATGAGTTTGTTTTTCCGATGACTGTCGCACCGCGTTATATTCCGGCGTCGGTCAAAGATGCGGCAAAAATTTCACCACCGGTCGCTAAGACACGCGCCGGTCACGACGTCTCAATGGAAATAAATCTCGACGCGGGCGTTCCGGTCGAAGTAATTCGCTCTAATTCACACGAAATCATCGTACTGAATTCGGCTCCGCATCGGGCGAAAGTTTCTCTCAAAAATGAAAACGAAATTCCGAACAAAGATTTCGTTTTGCGTTACGACGTAACCGGAAAACGAATCGAAAACGCTGTTTTGACTCATCGAGATGAACGCGGAGGGTTCTTTACGTTAATTTTGCAGCCACCCGATCAACTCGCCGCAGAAGACATTACACCGAAGGAAATCGTATTCGTACTTGACACATCTGGCTCGATGTCAGGTTTTCCGATTGAGAAAGCCAAAGAAGCGATGAAGTTGTCTCTGGACAATCTCTACCCGGACGACACTTTTAATTTGATAACTTTTGCCGGCGAGACGGCAGTTCTTTTCGATAAACCCGTTCCGGCAACACAAGCCAATCTTGAAAAAGCGCAGGAGTTTCTGGCTTCGCGCAGCGGAGCCGGCGGAACGGAGATGATGACGGCAATAAAAGCCGCGCTTGCACCTTCGGACGCTCAAGACCACATTCGCATCGTTTGTTTTATGACCGACGGCGAAGTCGGAAATGACGCGGAAATCATCAGCGAAGTGCAAAAATACAAAAACGCGCGAGTTTTTTCGTTCGGCATCGGAAGCTCGGTTAATCGTTATCTGCTCAGTAAAATCGCCGAAGAAGGTCGTGGCGAAGCCGAATTTATAGCATTAACGGACGACGGCTCAAAAGCAGCGAAACGATTTTACGAGCGCGTCAGGACTCCACTTCTAACCGACGTTTCGATTGATTGGAACGGTTTGCCGGTTGCGGACATTTACCCGAATCGCATCAATGATTTGTTTTCGGCGAAACCCGTAATCCTTCACGGACGTTATACGAAAGGCGCAAGCGGCGCGATTCGCCTCAAAGGAAAAGTCGCAGGGCAGGAGCTGGTGCGGGAAATTCCGGTTGTTTTTCCAGAAACTGAAAGCGGTAATGACGTTTTGGCGACGCTTTGGGCACGAACCAGAATTGATGATTTGACGAAGCAGGATTACCAAGGCGTTCAGGAAGGCAAGGCGAAAAAAGAAGTTCAAGACACGATTACACAGATTGGACTTGAATACCGGCTTTTGTCGCAATTTACTTCATTTGTCGCGGTGGAAGAAAAGGTTGTGAATTATCAAGGAAAACCGAAACGAGTTGATGTTCCTATTGAGTTTCCGGAAGGAATGAACAGGGAAACTACTCTCGGCGATGATGAAGTTGTAACTGTATCAAGTTCAAATGCAACTGTTGACGTCTCTTCAAATTCGATAAGTACGCTTTCAGTAAAAGGAAGAAATTCAGTAGCACAAAGAAGTAAAAAATTAACAGGTTCCGGTCGCGGTTCCGGAAGGGGAAGCGGAATCGGATACGGTTCTGGTAACGGAGTGGGAGCCGCGCCTCCACCTCCCCCGCCGGCAAAAGCTATTTCATCCGGTGTAATAAACGGAAAAGCTCAGAGTTTGCCGAGACCGCAATATCCTGCGGCGGCGCAGGCGATTCGGGCAAGCGGCGCGGTCAGCATCCGGGTTACGATTGATGAAAGCGGCGATGTTATTTCCGCTTCGGCTGTCTCCGGTCATCCGCTTCTTCGCACGGCAGCGGAACAAGCGGCGCGAAACGCGAAATTTGCTCCGTCGCTGTTATCAGGACAGCCTGTAAAGGTTACAGGTGTAGTCGTTTATAATTTTTCAAATCCGCAGGAACCGGAAAATATAAACGTTTCTATCGGCGAAATTAGTCTGCCGGCGAGCGAAGAAAAAACGTCCATATCCATACCGCCGGAAGTTTTGAAACAGCGAACGCTTGCCGAAAAGCTTCACGTTTGGGTTTATGCGCTCGCGGAGCGTTTGCGAAAAAGCGAAACAAATCAAACGACGAATGAAGCGAAATTTGTAAGAGACGGAAAAGCCGAACTGCAGATTCAATTTTCTAATAAAACGCCCGAAGCGGTAGAGCGATTAAAACAACTCGGCTTTGAAATCTTGGAAAATAAGCAAAGTAAGATTATCATCGGTCGAATTGCAGTCGAGAAAATCGCGGCTGTGGCGGAAATTGCCGAAGTGCAGTATGTTTTGCCGAAGGTAAAGTGATTTTCAGTAAAGGAACAATAAAATACGCGGATTAAACAGATAGATCAAAAACGAAATTTCGATTAATCAGCGCATTTTATCGGTTCAAATCAAACTCCATTAAACGTCGGTTCACGGGGCGAATTGTCCTAAGGCGAAATTTCATAAAGCCGTAAGATGTAAGATTTATAAGTTTCACAAATGAGACATTGAGAATAGATGGTAAATCGCGCACGAGTTTGCGGCAAAACGATTGACTTTTCTTTTCAAAGTCCATAAATAATCATATTGCAAAACAATTGAAACCTCTTATTTAACTGATGTCTATATTAATTGCTGAAGATAATAATGCGCAGCGCCATTATTTAAGCGAGTTGCTCAGGCGCGAATTTTTTAATCACCTGCCGGTAATCGAAGCGGGCGACGGAGAATCTGCCGTTAAATTATCAATTGAACATCGCCCGACACTTTGCATTCTTGACATTCAAATGCCGCAGATGTCGGGTGTCAAAGCCGCACGGGCGATCTGGCGCGAGTTTTCAAAAGCAAGGATTATCTTCTGGACGCAGTTTCCGCATGAAATTTACATCAATGAGATTCGAAAAATCGTTCGTTCGATTAACCCGCAACCGACCTACGGTTTCATTCACAAAAACAATCCCGAATTGAAATTCCTGCGTTTTGTTACTGCTGTTCTGGAAGACGGCGCGGATATGATTGACCCCGCTTTTAAGGATTCGTTTCAGCGCCCGCTTTTAACGGAATTTGAAGCGGAGGCTTTGCGCTACTTGGCGCTCGGCTTGTCGAATTGGACGATTGCGCGAAAATGCAGTTTATCACTGCGCGGCGTCGAGAGTCGTCTTACAACGCTCTACGAAAAACTTTTTCCAGAAAATTCGGCGGGCACAGATGATGAAGCTTACGATAAACTTGCCTATAACCCGCGGACGCGTGCCTTTTGCGAAGCCTTAAAACGCGGTCTTATCAACAGCGACGAAATAGAAAAAGCTGAAACCGAATTAGCCGATTGGATCGGGCGCGACCGCCGGCGATTTATCGAAGAAAATATTGTCAAGAGAAAGTAATTAATGCCGCCGCAAGTTAAAATTTCACTATCTTTGCTGGTTCTTCTCATCCTTGCCGGTTTTCTGCCCGCACCGGGTCAAGACAATCCAATCGCTTTATCGCAAAACTTTCACCGGTGGGGAGCCATCACGCTTTTTAATGGTTTGCCTTCAGATAATGTTCGCGGCATTGCACAAACTCCCGACGGCATCCTATGGTTCGGAACGGACAATGGCTTGGCGCGGTTTGATGGGCGACGCGTGCAGACGGCGGCTATTGACACCAGCGAAACAAAAAAGATTCTTGCCCTTGAAGTGTCTCCCGACGGCACGCTTTGGATCGGCACACAGAACGGTGCCATACGGTTTAGGAACGGCATATTTCAAAAAATCAATGACACGCAAAATTTTGCCGTAAAGGCATTTTTCTTTGGTGAAAATACATTTCTCGCCTCTGATAATGGAGCGATTCTAAAGCTGACTGAAACCGGCGAAAATATTTTTCAAATAGAGAAAATTCCCGAACAAACACTTTTGGGAAGCGACGGGCAGCTCTTAAAAGTTTCGGCTCTGGCGCAGATTGACGACAAAATTATTGCCGGTTCCCGCAGCCGCAGCATTTTGGTAATTGAAAACAATTTAATCTTTGAAACGTTCAGCCGCCCGCGCCCCTATTTTGTTAATGCGTTAGAAAGAGACGGACAGGGAAAAATCTGGCTCGGCGCCGACGCGGATGAGACCGGAAGCGGTCTTTTTCTGCTTGAAGATATATCGCGTCCACAAAGAATCGGAAATGGACTGGGAAATGTCCTTTCTATCGCATCGGACTTTTCGGAGAGCCTGTGGGTCGGCACGCGAGACAGAGGTTTGTTTCATTTTCGAGGCGAACGGGAACTTGAGCGCTTTACGTTTGAAAATACAGCGGGCGGACTTCGCTCGAACACGATTTACACGCTTTTCGTTGACCGTGAAGGCGTGGTCTGGATTGGAACGGATCGCGGCGTCTGCCGGTTTGATGCTTCCAGTCCTTTTAATAAAACTATTTCCGAAAACGGTAACAGCAATTTTGTGCGAACGCTTTTCAAGACGAGCGCAGGGCAAACGTTTGCGGGAACCAATCGCGGATTGTTCCTGCTTTCTGAAGGAAATTGGCTTGAAGCGGGGAATTTTTCACCGAAATCAATTTATGTTGTCGGCGAAGATTCGTTAAAACAGACCGTAATCGGTATGCCGACTGGTCTTTTTGATTTGGACGGAAAGCAAAAGCTGACCGGTGACGTGCGCTCGATTGCTGATTTTCAAGACAAAACCTATGTCGCCGTTTTGGGGCGCGGCGTCTTGGAACTTGAGCAACAAACGCTGGTTTTCAATAATGACGCTCCGACAGCGCTGTTTGCCGCCGGAGAAAGATTGTGGATAGGCACGGCAAAGGACGGAATTTTTACTTTTGACGGAAAAGAAGTTAAACAGGAAAACAATCTCGACGCTCTGCGCGGTGCCGCGATTTGGAAAATTACAGCCGGAGAAGGAAACGATTTGTGGCTTGCCGCCGAAAGCGGACTTTTTCTTTATAAAAACGAACGCTTACAAAATGTCATTACAAATCAGGATGTGCGGGATGTATTCGCGGACGGCGCAGACGTATGGGCGGCGGCAGTTGGCGGAGGGCTTCTGCACGTCAAGGGCAATGCTGTTTTCGGCTGGATGACCGCGAACTTGAATGTTGAACAAGGACTGCCGTCGCAAAAGATTTTCTCGATCCTGCCGCTTGAAAACCAACTGCTGATTGGCACAAATCGCGGCGTGGTCAGCTACGCGCCAAGCACAACAGAACCGAAAATCGTTCCGACGCGTGTTTTGAGCCAGCGGCTTTACGATGCCGGGGAATTAACACAAACGATTGCCCTTAACTACCCGCAAAATTCCCTTTTACTCGAAGTTGCGGGTCTTAGCAGCCGCACCTTTCCCGAACAATTTCAATATGGTTTTCTGCTTAAAAATTCTAAAGGTGAAACCCTTGAAAAGAAACTCTCGAACGATTCGCAATTTACTCCCGAAAATTTAGCGACAGGCGAATATATCATCGAAGCGTTCGCCTTTAATAAAGATCTGCTTGCCTCCGAGCCTTTAACAATTAGATTTTCCGTAGCCCCTGCGCCTTTTCCGCGCACGGCAACCGCCCTCGGCGTTTTGCTTGTTATTGCCTTAATCGCTTTGATTTGGGTGGTAATCGAGCGGCGTCGCATTGCGCAGAGAAACCGCGAACTCGCCGCGGCACGTTTCGATTTGGCTAATGAAGCCGAGCGCGAAAGAAAAAGAATAGCCCGTGATTTGCACGATCAAACGCTGGCAGATTTGCGTTCCTTGATGATGATGTCGGATAAATTGCCGTCAGGCACCTCCGAGTTTCGCTCGGAAATCGAATCGGTTTCTACTGAAATACGCCGCATCTGCGAAGATTTAAGCCCGTCCGCGCTCGAAAACGTCGGGCTTTTTGCCGCTCTTGAATTTCTCTTAAACCACACGGTTGAAAACGGCAGATTTTTCGCCGACCAGCAAGAAGAGCGGCTTGATTTTTCGCCGAATGTGCAGATGCAGATTTACCGAATCGCGCAGGAAGTTTTAACTAACATCAAGCGTCACGGCAGCGCAAACAATGTTGAAATGAGAATTGATATTTCCCCAACCGACAAATTTATCCTGATCATTGAGGATGACGGTTCCCCCTTTTATCCCAACCACAACACTCCAAAGGGTCGAGGAATTGCTAATATCAAATCTCGCGCTGCTCTAATTGATGCCGAAGCCGACTGGCAAGAAAGCAAAACCGGCGGTACGGTTTTCAAGCTTCAAAAAAGCATTTAAAAACTGTGGAAATCCACATATTGCTATCAGCACTAACCCGTCTCGATCACTGTTAATAAATCCGTTTAATTCATAATTCCAATTATTGATAATCGCTTCATAAGTTATGCGGTTATCATTCAAGAAAATCCTTGGCATATGTTTTTCGGCACTGGTTGTAAGTTTCGCCGTTTTTCAGATTTTTAGTATTAGCCAATCTGCCGAAAAAAAACTTGCCGATGAACGCGCCCGCCTAATAGAACAAAATCGCGTGCCCTTTCAGAAAAAAACACTCATTCCTCACACCTCTCAAAACATTCAAATTCTACAAAACACAAACACTGTTAAAGATTTCGTCAGATTTCAAGATTCTTATTTTGCGGCAACAACTGGCGGACTTGTGCAGTTTTCCCCTGGTGGAGAAAAGATTCGGCATTTTACCGTTTCAGACGGATTGCCGGAAAGCGATTTGACTTGTTTAGCCGTTTTTCGGGGCGAGCTTTTTATTGGAACTCAAAGCGAGAATCTTTTAGCTTTCGACGGCGAAAATTTTGAAAACTACATTTGGACAGATCGTAAAGCTCAAGCTGTCACCTCGCTTTTAGAGGCGAACGGAAAGCTTCTAATCGGGACGATGGCGGGCGGTCTTATTGAATTCGACGGTCAGACGTTCGCTGAAATCAAAGCGGACAAGACGAGAATTTCGGCAGTAAATTATCTGTTCAAGAACGGTTCGAGAATTTATATCGGTACTTTTGATAACGGTTTGTGGATTTACGAAAACGCTCTCTGGTCGCATTTGACAACTGCCGACGGACTACCCTCGAACCGCGTTGTCGGTATCGGCATAAAAGACAAAAAGCTCTTTGTGGCGACAGATTTCGGGCTTGCCTTATTAGAAGATAAAACTTTTCGCACAATTGCCACTTTACCGGCGCTTTCAAGTCTGATCACGGTCGGCGATCATCTTTTTTTAACCAAAGCGAGCGGCGAAATTTTTGTCTTTAACGATTCGATCAAAGAAGTTGCGGCAAAAGAGAATTCGCAAGACGCGCGTTTAATCTTTGCGGGTGAAAAAATCTGGCTGCTATCGAATCAAGCAGTTTCAGAGTTTCAGGGAACAAAACTTAAACCGTTCGGCAAAGAGGATAGTGACGTTTTAACCGATAATTTTGTTTCGGCGATAACTTTCGACAAGTACGAAAATCTTTGGATTGGAACTTTCCGGCGCGGAATAGATGTATTTACCGCCGGGGGCAAAAAGCTTAAACACCTGGAAGCGGAAAACGTGCGGGAAATAAATTATCTGGCATCGGGCGGCGAGTCGGTTTTGGCTGCCACTTCGAGCGGATTGATTGATTTCCAGGCTGATTTTTCTTTAGAGAATCTAACGAAAAAAGACGGTTTGCCGAGTAACTCGGTAACGCATTTTTCCGGGGCGTTTATTGCTACCGCAAAGGGACTGGCGTTACGGGAACGGGAAAAAATTCGTTTCCTTTCAACGGTGCAAGGGCTTCCGAACAATAGTGTTTATACCATTTTACAAAACGGAGAAACGCTTTACGCCGGTACACTGGGCGGGCTGGCTAAAATCGAAAACGGGCGCGTCGCGCAAACTTTCAAAGATTCGAATTCAAATCTGACAACCAATTGGGTAACCGCGCTTTGTCGGGTTGATGAACGCCTTTTTATAGGGACATACGGAGGCGGGCTTTTTGAGCTTTTACCTTCAGGACAGGTTCGCTCGTTTGAAAGCGAAACGGGCAAATTTACAGTCAATCCGAATGCGATGTTCAGCGATGGCGAAAGGCTCTACATCGGAACTTTGGCGGGCTTAAAGCTGTTTGATTTAAAAACCCAGGGCTGGCGAACTTTAAAGAATTTTCTGCCCGCTCAAACGGTTTTAAGCATAACGGGCAATGGCGAAGATATTTATTTCGGAACAACTAACGGCATCGCGAAAGTTAGAAAAAACTATTTTGCAGCAGGTGAAAGCGAATGAAAATTTCAGCTAAAAAAAGAGCAACAGCGATTTTACATTGCTGTAAGCACATAAAATCCGTGAAAAACCGATGCTTATCGGTATTCGTTTGTAGTTTTATTTTTCTCTCCCTTGTTTTCGCACAATCCGGCGTTTTGCTTCCGCTTCCTTCCGGAAAGCCAAACCCGCAAGTTCTTTCGCTTGCCGTAATGAATGTCGAAATTCTGATTGATAATCAACACGCAACAGTTAATGTCTTGCAGATTTTTGACAATCACACAGCGCAAACTTTGGAAGGTAAATACGTTTTCTCTCTGCCCGGGCAATCTTCAATCTCCGATTTCGCCGTTTGGGACGGCATACAAAGAATTCCCGGCGTGATGATGGAACGCCGCCGCGCCAATCAAATTTACGGCGCAATTAAACAATCGCAAACCGATCCCGGAATTTTACAGTCAACCGACGAAACCGAAAGCAGCGCCGGGTTTTCGGCGAAAATCTTTCCGATAAACGCTTATGGCACCAAACGGCTTGAAATGGAGTATAACGAAGATCTGGCAATAGAAAATCTTCATTCGCATTTTACTTTTCCCTTAAAGCCCTCGTTCGGCGAATCACAAACTGTCAAAGATTTTAACCTGAAAATCCGTGTCCTGAATGATTATCAAATCACGCCAGCAGGCAGAGAAAATACAACCTATCCTTTGCAGATTTCAAAACAAGAACCAAACGAATTTATCGGCGAATTTCATGCGCGGGATATTAAACTCGAAAATGATTTTTCATTTGATTACAAAATAAACGAGAGCGAAAATACTCTTTCCGTTATTACCTATCGTGCGCCCGAACAGATTTCTGCCTATGATTTGAGAGACCCGAAGCTTGCAAATCAAAATGCAGACGGTTTCTTCCAGGCGCAAGCAATTTTTGCTCGAAAGCCGGACGAAAATCGGCAGCCGAAAAGGGTCGTGTTGCTGCTTGATACCTCTCTTTCGATGTATGGAGATAAACTTGCGCGCGCCGTCGAAGCCGTTGATTTTTTCCTTCACGGCTTAACTCCCGAGGACGAATTTAATCTTGTGCTTTTTAGCGATGAAGCGGATGCTTTTGCTGATTATCCGGTTGAAGGCACAGTTGAGAATATTGAAAAAGCGCTCGAGTTTATCAAGAACTTCAGCTTAGGAGGCGGCACAAATCTTAAACGAGGATTACAAAGCGCGCTCGAACACTCGCAGAGATTCGCAAACGGAGAGCGGCAAATCATTCTCATTTCCGACGCTAACCCGACGCTCGAAACAACCCAAACAAAAGAAATCGAAAAAGTTTTCGAAAATCAAAATGCTAAACTTTTCGCGTTTGCCCTCGGCGCGGACGCAAACGAAAAACTTTTGCGACAGTTAGCGGCAAAAACCCATGGCTATTTTGACGCGGCGCGCGAAACAGAGGACATTGCTCTGAAACTCAAGATTTTTCTTGATAAAGTCGGTACGGCTGACATTTCAAATCTCAATCTTTCCTCTTCGAGCGGCGAAAATTTTTATGACATTTACCCGAGCGGAGAGAACACTTTTTTCGGCTCAAGCTTTTCATTTGTTGGACGTTACCGCAAGCCGCAGGCGGAAACAATAAATTTTTCGGCGCAATACGGACGTGCAGCGATAAATCTTTCACGCGAATTAACTTTACCCGAACTCGATGCGACGCATTCATTTTTGCCTCGCCTTTGGGCGCGAGCGCGTGTAAATGCTCTTTTGCAGGCGATGAACCGCGATGGGGAACGCGAGGATTATATTGCCGAGGTAATTCGCCTTTCCGAAAAATACAAGCTCGTCACGCCCTATACGGCTTTTCTTGCTGCGCCGCGAGCGCTGCTTCGCCCGCGCCTTATACAGCCGGGTGACCCTGTAATCCGCGTTAAAACCGATGAATCAATCAGCGAAGTTTTCGCCGTATTGCCGTTTGGTGAAACACTGCCTTTGAGGTTTTTGCAGTCTGAAGGCGTTTGGGAAACGCGATTTCTGGCGCCCGCCTGGATGACAGACGGCAGTTATCAATGCCGACTTCTTTTAACGGATAAAAACGGAAACGGTTATACGGAAGAAAAAACGTTTGTAGTAGACAGTCACGCTCCAAAAGTGAAAATCAAGCTTGAAAAGCAGATTTTTCAGGCGGGCGAGAGATTATTGCTCAAAGTTTCCGCCGACAGCGATACAAATCGTCTGACAGCAAAACTTTACGGCACGAAACCCGTTCGGCTTTTCTGGTCGAATCAGGAAAAAACAAACATCGGAGAATTGGAGATTCCTAAGGATTTGGCTTCCGGAAAATACAACCTTTCGGTTACGGCGGAAGACTTTGCTCACAATCAGGCAATTGAAACCGCGCAGATTGAGGTTTTGGGAAAATGAACAAAAAGATATTGCCGACTACCGAATACCGGGTAATAAAAAACAATCCGAAACTGCGATGCCTCGCCTTTATCAGCATTTTTGTATTCTTTTGCCTGATTGCTCTTTTTCCTTCATATAATTTTCATATTCCGTCGAAAGCATACGCCGAAAAGGGAGGACAAGAACTTTTAGACGAAGCTTTATTTGTGCGGCAAGAGTTTTTCGGAGCAGAAGCCATCGTGCCCCTGCCGACCGCACAGGCTCGTGAAAATGCGGTTAAGCTTGCGCAAAGAGAACCTGACAACCCGCAGTTTCTCGAAAAATTAGCGGAACTTGAAGAAAAATTAGGCAATTTCGACGAGTCGGAACGGCTTTTAATTCGGTTGGCTGAAATTGACAAATCAAAGCTTGAAAATTTAGCCGCTTTTTATGATCGCCGCGGGCGTTATGAAAAAGAGGCTGAAATTATTCAAAAAATACTTTTCACAACCGTTACCGAAAATCGGTCTGCTGTTTTTGAAAGATTAATTAATTTTGCCAAGAAACACGATTTAAAGGAATATCTGCGAAGCGATTTCTACGCCCGAGTGACAAAAGAAAATCCGAACGTCTATGCAATTTTTGAAAAACTTATTGACGATTTTAAGGAAGCAGGTAATTATACCGAAGCCTTAAATTTCGCACGCCAGGCAAAGGCGCTGTTTCCGCACAGGCAAAGCATTTTGCTTGAAAAGGAAGTTGATATTTTGCTCGAAACGGGAAACACAAAAGAAGCGGTAGCGATTTATCAAGCTGCCTTTAATCCGTTCTGGTCCGATGCTGAAGCGGAAAAGTTTTATGATTTCCTGAATAATCAAGACCGACTTCGCGCCTACGGTTCAGAACTTAAAAATCGGTTCAAACAAAATCCTGCCGATTTTGACGCAGCCATTCGCCTCGCCCTTTATCAAAACCATGATTACAGCTATGGAAATGATGAAATTACGCCCGTAATTCTCAAACTGGAACAGGCAAAAAAAGTTTGGACAACCGAGGAACTTGTAACGGTAACGCGGCTTCTACTGAGAAACAATGAAGCGGAGATGGCTTCGCGTTTTCTTTACACGCTTTACGTCCGCGAGGATTTCAAGGCAAATAACGAAATGCGGGCGAAAATTCTTTACCAGCTTTTCGAGATGTTTTCCGATGCGGAAAACCGAAAATTGCCGATCACAAAAGGAGATTTACGCTTTTACGAAGATGTAGCTAAAACAGATACAAGCCCGGGAATTGCCACCGGAATCTTATCGCTAATCTTCTCTGATACGAATCCGAAGAAGCGCCTCGATGAGCAGGAAAAGGCGGCGACCAAATATTTTAATCGTGCCGCTGCTTACCGCATTTTCCTTGAGTACAAGGAAGAGTTTCCTGATTCCGCAGAACTCGCCCAGATGTATTTAGACATTGTGCGGCTTTATACGGCAACAAATGAACCGGAAATTGCTCAAAGCGCATTAGATGAGTTCGCTCAAAGATACGGAAATTCCGGCGATTATCCCGAAGCCGCATTAAAGTTAGCCGACGCTTTTGCGGCGGCGAACAACGTCGAAAGCGAGCGGCAAGTTTATCAAAAAGTTCTGGACTATCTTGGAAAACAAGGCAAGTTTTTTGCACCCCAACTACAATATGATTCCCAAACCTCCGGCGAATTTAATGTTCTTACATCGAAATCTTCCGTTGCTGCGGACGCAAAAGCGACTCGCAACAACGGGATTAACATCCCCGATACAAATGCAGAACCGGATTATTACGGTGAGCAGCAGGGCGTCGCCTTTACTGATTACCTGACTCGAAAAGAGTCGCCGGTAACATACGCCGAAGTTTTGGAAAAACTCGTTTCCTCTCTTGCCGCAGAAAAAAAGACAGCGGAAATACTCGCTCTTTATTCAAATGAAATTCAAAAATATCCCGAACAGGAATGGCTTTACGAACAGCGCTTGTTTTGGCTGGAGCAGACGAATTTAACCGATGATCAACTACAGGTTTATCAATCGGCATTAGCGCGATTTCAATCACGCGGCTGGCGGGATAAACTTGCCCGCTGGTTTCTGCGACAGAAGCGGCAAACGGATTTTGCCGAATTTTCACAGGAATTAGCCGGTAAGTTAAACGATGCGGAAATACAAGATTACCTTTCGCAATTTATAGACGGAAAAGTTTCCACGGATTTTGAAAAACAGCTTTTTCTAAAACTGTACCTGACCGCTTACGAGCGCTTTCCGCACAATTCAACTTTTGTCGAAGGACTTTTGCGGTTCTACAAAACCAATAAGCAGGCAGATGAATGGCGGAAATTAGCCGCCAAGTATTATTTTGAATCAAAGAATGTGCGCGAGCAATTTCTTGAAGATTTAGCCGAGAAAGGTGAACTGCGCGCATTTTTGGATAAGGCGAATGGCGAAAGCCTTATTTACGAACTTTTTCGCGCCGATGTATCAGAACGATTATCAAATTATGAAAATGCGGTCGTCGCTTACCGAAAGCTAAACCGACTCTATCCGAACACGCCTGATTTTTCAGAGAAATTAATATCACTGACGCGCTCGTTCGGGCAGAAAAATCGCGACGTGCTAACCGAGGCTGCAAACGCAGCGCACAGTCAAGCTGATTTTTTACCCGCGTCAGCCGAAGCCAGAACAAGAAGCGGCGAAATCTACGCTGAACTCGGGCGTTACGACGACGCTCGGCAGGAATGGGAAAAACTCATCTCAACCGCCGCAGGAGAAAAAGAAACTTATCTTGATACGGCGACTGTTTACTGGGACTATTTTCAATACGATGATGCTCTGCGTTCCATAAAAAATTTGCGGAAAAAGTTCGCTGATGAAACGCTTTACGCGTTTGAGGCGGGCGCAATTTTAGAAGCGCAGCATAAGCAGCCGGAAGCAGTTGCAGAGTATGTGAAAGCGTTAGATGCAAGCGGCGCAGATTATGAAACGCAAAAAGAAAAGGCACAAAAACGATTGGTAAGATTGGTTTCAATAAACCGCAAAGCCTTCGCAGAAATCAATTCGGCTTTTCAAACAGAAAGCCGCCGAAAAGAAGACTCTTCATTTTTAGTTTTAGGCTATGCCGAATTTCTGACAAAAATCAAACAGGAAGAAAAAGCCGCCGTCGTTCTAAATGCATCTGTTAAGCAAAGCAGAAACAAGGCGTTTCTTGAATCCGCCAAAGACTTTTATCAAACGGCAGACAATAAATCGGGCGAGCAAACAACCTTAAAACGTCTCGCCGAAATTGAAGAAAGTCCTCGTAAGACTATCGCCTACAGGCTGCAGCTAGCCGAATCTTTTGAAGAAATTAACAACCGAGAGGCTGCCCGGACGGTTTTAACAGAGCTTGTCAATAAATTTCCGACAAATTACGGCGTCTTAATCGAATCCTCGGATTTTTACTACCGGTTGGGTTTTGAAAACCGGTCGGTTGCGCTTTTGCAGAACGCTCTTCTGCGCAGCCGGGGGAAATATCAAAACGCGCTCGCGCAAAAATTAGCCAATCGCTTAATTCGATTAAACCGGCTCGATTCAGCCGAGCAGGTTTTATTGAACTTGCACGATAAGGACAAAGCTAACGCAGATATATTCGGCGAATTAGCGAAAGTTTGTGTGCAAACGGGGAAAACCGAACTGTTGCGCAAAACCTTCCAAGAAACCGTCGCCGCTCTCAAGCAAACCGAGGCGGACAGGCGAGAACTCGACGAGCAAATCGCGGACTTGCGCGAGCGAATGATTGATGCCTTTACACGTCTGAAAGACTATAAATCAGCCGTCGAGCAGCATATTGAAATCATTAACCGCGAGCCGGGAAACGAGCAATTAATCGAGAACGCCGTCTCTTACGTTCAGCGTTACGGCGGCGCGGAAACGCTTTTGGATTATTATTTGAAAACGTCTGCCGAAAGCTTCAAAAACTACCGCTGGAACATCGTTCTGGCGAGGATTTACGCGGCGAAAAACGATTGGGATAATGCGGCGAAAAATTACCGGGCGGCAATTATCAATCAACCGGAAATGGCGGAACTTTACGCAGCGCTCGCCGAGATTGAAATAAAAGGAAATAATTTCGATGAAGCGATAAAAAATCTCAACACGATTTTAGAACTTACCAATGATTCGCCCGAATACGTTAAAAAGAAAATCGAAATTCTAAAAAAGGCAGGGCGTTTTGCTGAAGCCGAAACGGAAATGGCGAAACTCCCGAACGAAGAAACCACAAAAATTTCAACCGACCAATTTGCCGAAGCGCGGAAACTTTGGGCTGACGAAAAGGAAAAAGCCCGCGAGCTTTACCGTGAAGCATTCGGAAAATTGCTGGAAAATCCTACAAGCGGTGAATTGAGATCGGCAGATATTACCGGCTATGTGCAAGCGGCGCGCGAAGAAGAACCGCTCGATCAAATTAATGAACAACTTTGGCGTCTGCGCGAAAAACTCATTGATAAAGCCGAGGAGACGAACGCCGCCGATGCGGGTGAAGCTCGAAAACGGATTTCGATTCTTGACCGAGCGTTGACCGAATCGGTCGGCACAATTGCAAAAACCGTTGTAACCGACGAGGAACTCGCTGTTTTGCACACAGATTTACAACGCCGCATTGAAGTAACTTCACCAGGCAGCGATCAGCATCAAGTTTTATCCTTGATTCAGGATATTAGCCGCCGCGCCGGTTTAGGCGATTTAGAGGAAAAGATTCTACAGAAGAAATTAGAGAGCTCCAGCCTTTCAGCCGACCGGCAAATTTATCTGCAAAATCTAGTAAATTTCTATAATGAGCGCGGCGCTTATCAAAAAACTTTTGACGTGCTGGAACAATACAATAGCGATAATCCGGCGCTCAAAGCGGAAACAGCGCGGCTGATTAACGACCGTGAAAAGGAACTTGAAGCGCTGCGAGCAATTTATTGGAAGGGCGATAAAATTAACACCGCACGAGACGGAAATGTCACAAGATATTTGGAAATTATCTACGCTGAAAACCGCGAAGAATTAAAATCCTTGACCGAGAAATCTTCACCCTGCCAGTTGCAGCTTATTAACTTTTTGCTTGGCAGAGGGTTGACGGAACTTGCCCATTCGGCAATCGAAAGCGCAAATTTGCCGCCGGTTTGGAAGGTTTCCCGGCACGCTGAAACTTCTCTTGCGCTGAAAGAATCGGGCGACACCGCGGCGTGTTATTTTTGTGAAGCATTGCAAATTGACTCTATCGGCAATCTCGTTAATCAAAAGCCCGATAAGGAAAAGTTTCTCATAAATGACGATTGGTTCCGCCTGTCGCGCGAATACGGGGAATGGCTTTTTGAGAACAAAGAGCAAAGCGTTCCGCCGTCAAAATTTTTAGTTTCGATGATTGAAAATCAGCCGCGCAGCGAAGCGGAACAGTTCAAACTAGGCGAATTTTATCTCGGTAGAAATCAGCCTAAATCTGCAATTGAGCATTTTCGTCTGGCTGTCGAAATGAGTCCCGAAGATAAATCAGCGTGGACAAGTTTGGGCGCGGCTTACTACCAAATCGGAAAAACGGATTGGGCTGAAGAATCTTGGGCGAGAGTGGTTGAGGGTGAAGACGTTGGAAGCGGTTTAATCTTGTTTCAAACTTTGCAGAAATACGGATTAAGCGGCAAAGCGAGAGAAAAAATGCCCGCCATTATCAATAAATTTCTGCAAAATAACGACGCCCAACAATCAGAAGATTTTCAACATTTGATTCGCGCCGTCGATTCGTCTTTCAAAAACGAATCTGAAAAATCCGCGTATTTTTTGCAACTTTTAAGTGACCGCCCGACTGATACCTCGCTCGCGGAAATGCTGATCAATGAATCTTTGATCGAAAAACGCGAACAAAACAGATTTTATGAATTATTAATTGATCGTACAGACGAGGTGAGCGGTTACGATTATGACTATAATTTCACATCTGTTGCAGCGCGGGCTTGGACAAGGGCGGATGCCGAATCAATTTATGAACAGGAAAACGATTATAAAATCGAAGAACCCGACAACGAGCATTTTCAATGGCAGAAAAAATATCTTGAACTGCTAATCGAACAACGCGAAAACCAGAAAGCGGAGCAATTAATCGCGGAAATCGACAAAGAGTTAAACGGTCGTTTTGTTCGCCCTGCATTTCTGCGTCTTGCAATGATAAATATGCAAATCCGCAGTGGTCGTTTCGATTTAGCGCAAATCGAGCGCTTCATCGGCATTACGGCGAGCGATTCGGCAACAGCGATAATTTTGCCGAGCCTCGAACGGTTTAATGACGTTCTGCAAATTTTGAAAAATGAAAATCGGCAGGCGGAAGTAAAACAAATCTCAGCATCGTTTTTCGGGCGAATGCTTGCTCTCGAACGATTTGAAGCGGGAAATTTTACGGGACTTTCACAAACCTTTTTTCAACAGGGCAATACTGAAAAAGCGATTCGCGTTTTGCAGCTAATGGCTGATGCCGGCGATGAAGCGAAAAGATCGGAATCGTTAGCTGAGATCGCCGCAATTGATGTCGTAAAAGCAAAAGCGACGGATTCTAAAAAACTGCCCGATGCCTTAAAAACAAACTCTGTCAATGCAACAACTGCGTTAAATATTGCCGCACAACTCGCCGCCGAATTTCAACAACCGGAAGCGGCAATAGATTTTCGCAGGCGATTGCTTGAGTCAGATTCGGCTAATATACCCAACCAGATCGAACTCTCTAAACTGCTGATCAGCAAAGGCGAAAGGGCTGAGGCTGAAAATCTTCTAACGCAAATTATCAACAATCGAAATGCTTTGCGACCGCTCCGCTGGCAGGCAAAAATGATTTTGCACGACGTAGGAGTCGAGACAAAAGTCGGTGATGCGAAATTTGATTTCTTTTCGCAGTTTTATAACGCGCTGCTTGCCGAAAAGAACGGACAAAATGAAATCGCAATAAATTTCTTTCTAAATTCTTTGATTGCCGAAACGGCTGATATGTCATCTCGGCAGGAATTAATAAAGTTATACGCCTTATCCGATCAACCTTACGCCGCTTTGAAGTTAGCCGAAGGCGACAAATTTCTAAAATCCGACCAAATGCTGCAACTGCTTTCTGAAACGGCTGAAAAGATTAGTGACTTTGCCCGGGCAATTGATTTCGAAAAAGCAAAATCGGTGATTAACCGAGAACGCATTGATTACCTGCAACAGCTTAATAATGAAAAAGACCGCCGAGCGATAAGCTTTACGATTGATTTGGAGAACACGAGGAAATTATGAAGTTAAAAGTTTTAATTGCTGTTCTTGTCTTCTCGATAATGACGTTAATCGGGCTTTCGCAAATTAAAAATACAGCTCTTGCGTCCGCTGAAGATTTCCCGCGGGAAGCTCTTGTGTTCGTTCACGTTTCCGATTTGCCTGCCCTTATCCGGCTTTGGAACGAGTCGCGCTTCAAAGAAAAATATACGGAGAGCGAAAATTTCAATGAATTTAAAAATAGTCACCTCGGATTGAAATTGGCGAGCCGATGGGAAGAGTTTAATAGCGCTGCCGGTTTTCCGGTTGATTTAGGAGTTTTAGGCGGATTGACCGAAAAGAGCGCGAGTGTTGCGCTTTATGATATCGGCAAACTTGATTTTGTTTTTATTGCGCCGATATCAGGCGAGGTTTTTGCGGCGACGAAATTCGTTCAAAATCAAGATAAATTCAAAGAAGAAACGCTCGAAGACGGAACAGTCTTTTATCGTGCTAACGTTGAATCGGATCGCGGGCGGCAAAAACAGGAAATAATTTTTACCTACGCGAAAGGTAGATTTGTTTTAACCACAAGCGAAAACCTTCTTTTCCGAACTTTGGCTAATATTAACGGGTCGGCGGCTAAAAATAATTTGTCGGCGGAGCCTTTATTCAAAAATTTGAGCGAAAAAGCAGAACCGCATTCAGCGACAGTTTGGGTCAATCAAACCGCGCTTAATAATGATTATTATTTTAAGCGTTACTGGCTGATGAGCGACATCGCAAAACTAAAAAATATACGTGCCGGAATTTTCGACTTTTCCATAGAAGAAGGAAGATTGATTGAACGGCGCACTTTTCTGCTTCATCAAACAGCAAACCGGAATGCTTTTGAAACTGCAGAGGCTGAAAAAAGTCTGGTTTATCTGCCTCCTGATACTCTCTTTTATCGGTTGCAGTCAGCAGAAAACAATCAAGCTGCCGGCAGTGCCGTTCGAGATACAATTTTGGAACGAAAGGAAGCTTTGCCGAAAACCGAAAGCAGACATCATTATGATTACTCCTCTGACGATTTCAATGATTACAGAGACCGGGACTATTCGTATCTGAGCGAAAAATTCGATGAAACAATTGATGAAGCTGACGATTATGAAACGGATATCAATACGGATAAAGCAGAAACTGATTTTTCGAGCTTACTGCATTCGGCAAATCCGAAAACAGTTCTGACTTTTACCGAACCGAAGGTTATGGCGCCGCCGCTTTTTGCCGAGTTTAGGCGAGCGGCAGTTTTCAGTCTTGCTTCACCCGCGAATTTTAACCGCGATGCGTTTGAATCGGCGATGGAAAACGTTCTTTCATCGCAACTGATGATTTCCGCGCCGGAGGTGAAACTTCAATGGGAGACAAAAAGCGAAAACGGAGCGTCCTGGCGCGAGATGAGCGCGCCGATGCTCGGCTGGAGCGTATGTTATTCAATGCAAGCAAACGAACTGATTCTGGCAAACAGCAACGACTTTTTACGGGAAATTATCGCTGCTCAAAACTCGGAAAAGCCTGAAACGTTGGTTTCTCCGTTAGCGGAACTTACTGTTTTAAATCTTGAGCAAAAAGAAAAAGCTTACGACCGGATTTTCTCTGATTTAGTTGAGGAAAAAACAACGAATGATTTTTTTGCGAGTAACATTAGCGGCTTGCTTAACTCGGCTTCCGCAGTTAAGCGAATCGAAGTTAAAAAAAGTTACCTCCAAAATTTTCTCAAAGAAGAAGTAATCATAAATTTTCGGTAATCTTTAGCGACGCGGGAATAAATTCAAGAGTTGATATGAATCTTAGAAGTCGCGGGATGTCTGAAAGTAAAACAGCATTAAATAAAGTGAAAACTGCCGGAATCAATTATATGCTTTCGGCAGTTTCTCTTTTACAAATAAGTAACATATAAATTTGAAATTTGAATTTAATGAATGTGTATCAAGGCTTTTAATCTATTTTCAACTTTTTGCGGCAGATGAAATGAAAATTGATTTTTATGTTTGAAACGTTTTCGTATCAAAAATAAAATGAAAGAATTATCTTAAATCCCTGTTAAATGAGACAATTGTGTCTCGAACGATCATTTTTGAAAAGAGGTTGTATTATTGATTAACTTCATCAAATTTGTTTGTCATTTATTGCCGAAAAGATTAAACCACCGGAATCTTAAACCGTAAATCAAAGCTATGCCGACAAAAACCGTTTTCAAAAACAGGCTTCTTAGTTGGGTTTTGTTTATTGCCGTGCTTTTGATGATAACGCCCCTTCTTCACGCGCGGCAGCCGGAAATTTTGATCCTGACGGCGGACAGTTTTGAAGGCGGCAAGTCGGTTTCGCTCGATAATCCGCGCTGGAAATACCGGGCAGGCGACGCCCCGGCATTCGCGGAGAAAGACTTTGACGACCGCGGCTGGAAAAGCATCACCAATGACGAGATAAACGACGCTCCCGCTGAAACATTGGAAAATTGGAACGGGCGGGCGTGGTTTCGGTTGCGGCTGCGTGTTGACGAATCGCTCGTCGGAAAGCCGCTCGCCGCTCGCGCGTGGCATTGGGGAGCGACGGAAATTTACCTCGACGGAAAGCTCATTCAATCCTACGGCGAAATATACGCCGACGGCGGCGACAGCGAATATAATCCGCGCGGGCTTTTTTTTCCAATCGTTTTTGAAAGCGCCGGGACGCACACGATTGCCATCCGCTACTCGTTTCAAACGATGAAGGATTTTACAAGCGGACGGGCGGCTTGGCTTTTGCGCGGCGGGACACGCCCGGGATTTTTCATTACGCTCAATGATGCCCGCGACATCTCGCTCAGGCAGGAAAATCGCGCTCAATCGGAGCGCACCGATTATATTTTTATCGGGCTTTTGTGGTCGCTCGCGCTCGTGCACTTTCTGCTGTTTGTTTTTTATCGTGCCGCTCGCGGCAATCTTTTTTACAGCTTGTTCGTTCTGGGACTCGGTTTGACTATTTGGTTCACCAGCTTGGGAAATACGGCGCATTTCGGCGCGGTTTTCTATCTGCTGCGCGACATCCTGCGAATCAACGTGCAGTCGCTGGCGATTTTGGCTCTGCTCGCGTTTCTCTATGTTGAATTTATGACGCGCTTTTCACGAATCTTCTGGATTTTGTGTGCGTCGTGGGCGGTCGTCATCGCGCTGCAGTGGGCGAAATTCCGCACAGATTTTGATTATACTTTGCTGATGCTCGTTTTATCGCTCGCCGACGCTTTGCGCATAATGTTTATCGCGTTGTGGCGGCGGCGCGGCGGGGCTTGGATTATTGCGGCAGGAATTGGGTTTTTCGCTGTTGGAGTAGCGTTTAACATTACAATCGAACGGAAATTTTTGCTGGTTCCGCAGTGGTTTTACAATTTAAATTTATACTCAGCAGTATTGAGTGTGCCCTTGACTGTTTCTCTCTATCTGGCTAGGAATTTCGCTCGCACGAATCGGCTTTTGGAAGCACAGCTCGCGCAGGTACGCGATTTGTCTGCCAAACAATTAGAACAAGAACGCGCCGCCGCCGAATTGCAGTTGGCGCACGAGCGCGAAAAATCGGAAAACGAACGCCGCGCCAAAGAATTTGAGGAAGCGCGACAGTTGCAGCTTTCGATGCTGCCCAAAAAACTGCCGCAAATTGCCGGCTTGGAAATCGCCGCATACATGAAACCGGCGACCGAGGTCGGCGGCGATTACTATGATTTTCATATGTCGGACGACGGCACTTTGACCGTTGCTGTCGGCGATGCGACCGGGCACGGCTTAAAAGCCGGTTCTGTCGTTACGGCGACGAAAAGCCTTTTCAATGCCTTTGCGGGCGGGAACGACATCACGCGAATTTTCCAGCAGATTTCCGCAGCTCTTAAAAAAATGAATCTGCGTGGGTTGTTTATGGCAATGGTGATGCTCAAAATCAAAGATCATCGCGGAGAAATTAGTATCGCCGGAATGCCGCCGGTTTTGATTTATCGAAGCGAATCGGAACGAGTCGAAGAAATCAGCATAAAAGCTTTGCCGCTTGGCGCGACGGCAAAATTTCCTTATCAAAAACAGGAGATACTGTTTTCAAAAGGCGACTGTTTGGTGATGTTGAGCGATGGTTTTCCTGAAATGTTCAACGAAGCCGGCGAAATGCTCGGCTTTGAGAAAGCCGCTGAAATTCTGCAAAAAGTTGCCGCCACGTCTTCACCAGAAGAAATCCTCGATCATTTTGTCGAAACGGCGGAAAATTGGGCGCGCGGCAGACCGGCGGATGATGACGTAACTTTTGTTGTACTGAAAGTTGTATAAAAAAACTCGAAGCGATTTATGCCTGAATGGCTTTGCCGACGCGCCTCCAATCTCACGAACGAGCTTTTTGCGTTTTTAAAGATTGTAAATTTATTTAACAATGACTTATTTGATCCGCAAAATCATTGAAAGTGATTTTCCGCAATTGAAAAATTTGTTGAACAAATATATGTGGGAAATTTACCAGCGAGAAGGGAAAGGAGATATCCTGTAATTAGCAAGGGCGTAAAAACTTATCAGCGCGTAGATGCCGGGAACAACAATTAAACCGACGTGAGCCCGAAAACATTACTCTCTCTATAAACGCTCTTTAGTTTTTTACAGCTTCCGTGTTTCCGGTTTTGCATCGTGTCAATGCGCCGTTCGGCTGCCGGCAATTTATAATAAACTTATGTCTAGTTTACAGGGAAAGGTCTTAAATGCGGCAATTAAGTTGCTTACCCGGCGACGGAGGTGGGGCAAAGATGAGCGAGCGACGGCTCGCCGCGCGCGTCGTCTGTTTGGCGCTCCGCCGATTTATCAATGGCTTCGGACGCGCGGAGTTCGCCTGACGCAGGTTTATGAAGGAAGTGTGCGCGGCGAATGGGTTGCGCCGGAAAGTTTCGATACAGCGGTCATTTTATATTTGCACGGCGGCGGTTTTGTTTCCTGTTCGTCAGCCAAGTATCGCCCCGTGACGGCGGCGCTGGCGCGGTTCGCTCGCCGGCGCGTTTTCGTTCTGGATTATCGGCTTGCGCCGGAACACCGCTTTCCGGCTGCTCTTGACGATACGGTCGCGGGTTATAAGTGGCTTTTGGCGCAGGGCTTTCCGGCGAATCTTATTTCTCTGGCGGGCGATTCGGCGGGCGGCGGGCTGGTGTTAAGTCTGCTGCTGCGGGTGCGAGATGAGGGATTGCCGCTGCCGGCGTGCGTCGTCTGTTCTTCGCCCTGGACGGACCTCGCCGGAACGGGCGATTCATTGCGTTTGAACGACGGACGTTGCGCGGCGTTTCGCCCGGAAAATATCAGCGAATTCGCCGCCGCTTATCTCGCCGACGCAGACGCATTCGATCCTTATGCGTCGCCGGTATACGGTGACTTGAGAGGACTTCCGCCGCTTCTCCTGCAAATCGGCTCGACCGAGCTGCTGCTCGACGATTCGCGCCGAGTGCACGAAAAGATTCAAGCCTCGGGCGGCGACAGCGCGCTGCAGATTTATGACGACGTGGCGCACGGTTGGCAAATGTTAGACGGGCTCGTTCCCGAAGCCGCCGATGCCCTTCGCCAAGCGGCTGATTTCATTCGCAAACACACGACAAACGAAATAAAGTCGTGATAAGAATTGCTTTTTGTACTTGAAATTCGAGGCTTGATATTTGCCTCGTTGAGTAGGTTCAACTGTCGGTTAACCCCGACAATCGATAGATGTGGCAACATAACATCTGTTTTTTGCCGTCTCGGGAACGCCTTTTTTGAAATGTTTCAATAATTCGCATTGAACCAATCTTTAGCTTTTCGCCGGCACCTGTTAAATAAAAGCGTAACGTCAGCCGAACCATTATTCGCGCTGGCTACGTCGGGCTTGCCGTCTTTGTTTAAATCAGCAACTACAATAGCGCTGGGAAACATTCCGACACCGTAATTAACGTCGCCGCCGGTAAAAGCATCTCCGTTGCCGCGTAAAATCCAGATTCCGGCGTAGTCTTTATCCAAGGCTGTAATGTCTGGTGTTCCGTCTTGATTTAAATCTGCAACTCCTAACGATACAACGTATCTTCCAACGGGAATCGTCTGTGCCGGTTCGTAATTGCCGCTTCCGCCGGCTCGCAAAATCGAGACGCTTGACGAGCCGATTTTACTGTTTGCCGTTAATAAATCTAAACGCCCGTCGGCATTAACATCAGCAGCCTTGATAAAGACAGGCAAATTTCCGACTGCTAAATTAAACGGAGCGGAAAAAGCTCCTTCGCCGTTACCGAGTAAAACGGAAACATTATTTGACGAATAATTAACGACGGCTAAATCAATTTTATTATCATTATTCAGATCAACGGCTTCCAGCGCGACCGGATTTTGACCGACCGAAAAATTAACTGCTTGCTTAAAAGTGCCGTCGCCGTTTCCGAGCAGAACGGCAACATTGTTCGAGAGACGATTAACGACGGCTAAATCGTTTTTTCCATCTCGATTAAAGTCCGCGCTTTTAATCGAATACGGCTCTCTGCCGAAACCGGTTAATTGCGTGCCCGGTACGAACTGCCCGTTTCCTGAATTTCTAAACAGGTATATGCGGTCGCGTTTATCGGCGACCGCTAGATCGGGCAAGTTGTCATTATTGAAATCAACGGCTGTTAATGAAGTCGGATGTTCGCCGGCGCTAAAGTGTCTGCTCTCCGAAAAACCGCCTCGTCCGTCTCCGAGAAGCGGAAAAACGACTCCTCCTTCTTCGTGCAGTAACCTTTCCTGACCGTAAAATTCGTCGGCGGGTCTATGCTGTTCGATTATGTTTAAGGTGATTAAATCAACGTTGCCATCGGCATTTAAATCAGCCGTTATCATATCTAACGGCTGCGATTCGACATCCAGTTTCGGCGGAGCGGGAAACTCGCCCGCGCGATTGTTAAGCAAAACCGAAAAACCGCGGGTTCGACGATTAACCGTCGTCAAATCCAGCCAGCCGTCGGAATTAAAATCGGCGGCGGCGATTGCATCTGCACCCGGACCGGAATCTGATTGCGTCATCGTGTAATCGTCTTTTTTGTTTCTTGAAATAACGGCAAGATTGTCGGAAATATAACCGGCGACGGCGATCTCTGTTTTACCGTCATTATTAAAATCGCCGGTGGTTACCGCTCGCGGGCTTTCGCCTACCGAATTGACGGTTTCGCTTTGCAGCGATGCGGTGAAGCTTCCGAAAATTACCGTTAAATTGTTCGAATCTTGATTAGCGACGACAATATCCGCGGTGCCGTCGGAATTGATGTCTCCGGCGGCGAGATTTACGGGACGAGTACCGGTTTGAACTGTCCGCGACGATGAAAGACTTTTTCCGCCTTTGCCGTAAATAACGGTTACGGTATTTGAATCAGCGTTGGCGACCGCCAAATCAAGTCGCTTGTCGCGGTTAAAATCGGCGCTTACCACCGACTGGGGATTTTGTCCGACCGCATAACTTCGGTTTACCGAAAGCGAACCGGCGCTCGAACCGTTTAGAATGACCAGACTGTTTGTGTTTGCAAGCGTCACGGCGACATCGTCAAACCCGTCACGGTTTAAATCCTGGATGCTGAGCGAAGAAACCGACCCGCTCAGATTAATAACTGATTGATCGGAAAAATTTCCCGTTCCGTTTCCGAGTAGTAAAGAAAGAGTCGAGTTTCCGCCGTTCGCTGTTATCAAATCCGGGTTGCCGTCGCCATTAAAATCGCCTGACCCGACATCAACAGGCTGCAAGCCAACGGTAATGATTTGCGGCGAAGAGAACTTAGCCTGCTCCTCGCCAAAAAAAACCGCAATCGTAGATGAATAATGATCTGCAATGACTACATCCGGTCTGCCGTCACGATTAAAATCGCCAACCGTATTCGCTTCGAGAAGTTCGCCGGTGCGAAAGCGGTGCGGAGCAAAAAACTCGCCGCCGTCGCAGCCTTTTTCAACTTGCGCCGCCGAAAACAGGGTAGAAATCAGAAGAATAAAGATAGAAGCGAAAGCTGGTTTCATCAGTATAAATCGAATATTTTTCGACAGTATTGGTAAACTCGTTAAACTCTGTTTTTTATGGCTGAGTAACCGTAAACTGCTAATCTTATGTTAATCCTATAGCCGGTATTATTTCCACCCGTTCAAAAACATAAAAATACGGGCGTTCTGTAATAAGAATTTTTGAGGTTTGTCCGGCTGAATGTAAGTTCGTTAATAAACTGTTGTTCGATGCGCACAACCTTTCATTAGTGTGCATATAAATTATCGCTGAAAATTTTATTCTTAATTTTTTAACTGCTCATACTCTTCGTTGGGATAGGGAAGCGCTGCGGTCATACCTTTTTATTTCGCTAAAACTATTATTAGCAGATTAATATTGATGCGTTAACAGCATAAAAGATGAGAATAAAGCCCGAAATAAAGTCATCAACGATTTTGCGACCGAAGGAATTAAAAAGCGGTAAGTTAGGACTAAAGTAAGGTAAAGCAGTTTGTGATTTGATATTGTGTTTTAGAAATTTTTAGTTTACGATTAACAAGGTTTAAGCGTAAGATTTTAGTGTTTTAGTTTGTAGTTTAAAGGCGTAAGTTCTTTTTGAGTTAGTTCAGTAATTAGAGCGCTTGATTTTGGTTCAAGATGTCGAGGCTTAGAAGCCCGGAAGCAGCCCTGTCAATTATCTTTTTCCTGATTATTTCCGCGTTAACGTTGTATTTCCTCTTTAAGAAAATTTATAATCGAAAATATTTCTTGCTTTCATTTTCAGAGTTTTTTTGGAAAAACTGTAAAAATCGCTTGCTGAATCAATTATGAAAGTTGTTGTGATTCTAAATTGTTTCGTGTTTCTAGTTCTGGCGACAAGTTTCGCTTTCGCCCAGAACCCCTCGAAATCATACTCCGACGGAGAATTGCTCGTAAAGTTCAAGAGCGAAGCCGCTTCGGAAAACGCTTCGCGCGCCAGCGAGCAGATCGGCGCCCGCGTTGTGGAAAAATTTAAAGATTTGAAATGGCAAAGAATTAAATTACCTGCCGGATTGTCGGTCGAGAAGGCTGCGGCACGCTACGAAAGTATGCCCGAGGTCGAGTCGGTTCAGCCGAATTACTATTATCATTTGCTTGCGACGCCGAATGATCCGCAGTTTTCCGTGATGTATAATCTGCAAAAAATTTCGGCTCCCGCAGCCTGGGATTTTACGGTTGGAAGCGCCAATACAGTAGTTGCGGTAATTGATTCTGGCATAAAGTATGACCACGAAGATTTGGCGGCAAATATGTGGACGAATTCCGGCGAGATAAAAGGCAACGGCGTTGACGACGACGGAAACGGTTTCGTTGACGATTATTACGGTTACGATTTTTTCTATAGCGATTCCGATCCGATGGACGAAAACGGACACGGAACGCACGTCGCCGGAACAATCGGCGCGGTCGGCAACAACGGCTTGGGCGTTGCGGGAATAAATTGGAACGTCCGAATGATGGCGATAAAAATTTACAGTCCAATCGGAACCGACACGACCTCGGCGATGTTAATCAACGCTTACAATTACGTCAGAATGATGAAAGAGCGCGGCGTGAATATTCGCGTGACGAATAATTCATACGGCGGCTGCAACGAGGCTTGCAGTTACGATCAAGCGACGAGAGACGCGATTGACGCGCTCGGGAACGCCGGGATTTTGAACGTTTTCGCCGCCGGAAACGACGCGGCTGACAGCGACGTAAAGCCTTTTTTTCCGGCAGCTTACACGAGTCCGAGCATTTTATCGGTTGCCGCATCCAATTCGACGGACGAGCGCCCAAGTTTTTCTAATTACGGCAAAACGAGCATTGACATCGCCGCGCCCGGATCGGGCGTTTTAAGCACGCATACAAGCGCGCTCAAATATATTTCTTTGAGCGGCACTTCAATGGCGTCGCCGCACGCGGCAGGAACGGCGGCTCTGCTTTATTCGTACAATCCGAATCTGTCCGTACAATCCTTAAAAGCGACGATTATGAACACGGTTGACGTTCTTCCGCAGTGGAACAACATCGTAAAAACCGGCGGGCGTTTGAATGCCGCGAAAGCCCTGCAAAATCAAACTGTCTGCACTTACACGCTGGCAAATAATACAATTACGGTTCCGACGAAAGGCGGTATGTTTACGGTTAACGTTACAGCCGCGCCGAATTGTGATTTTTCCGTTAAGAGCAACGCAAAGTGGATTCAAATTCTAGGCGAAGATGTTTCGAGCGGCAACAGCACTTTGAATTTTCGCGTAAAAGTGAATCCGACGGTCACGCGAATCGGCACAATTACAATCGCCGGACAAACTTACACGGTTCGGCAATCGAGAATTTAATTTTCCGGAAATTTCGGATTTTACCAACTTTTTCTATTTTGTGTGCGTCTAACGGTTTGGTTAAAATCAAAAGCGCAATTCAAAAGTCGGGATTTTCGCATATCTTTATTAATGCTGATTTTCTTGCATTATCGGCAATTAAAGTAGTATATTGAAACATTCTCTTACTTTTGACATAATATTGTTCAAACCTTTTACCAGATTTAACTTTTAACAAATAAGGAAATATTTAGATGAAGATTTTTTTGACCATCGGCGCCAAACTCGGCTTAATTTTTGTTCTTGCATTGTCTTTATCCGTTTCGACTTTCGCTCAGCTTTCTTTACGCAATGCAATTGATGCGGACGGCGACAAAAAAGCCGATTACATGGTTTTTCGTCAAAGCAATAATGTTTGGTACACATTAAAAAGCGGCGGCGGCACTTTGTTTCAGCCGTTCGGCTTAGCCAATGAAGATTATATGACGCCGGGCGATTATGACGGAGACGGAAAAGGCGATATATCTGTCTGGCGCGATTCCAATGGTGGGTGGTACCGCTTAAATAGCTCGAATAATACTTTTACTGCAACCGGATTTGGAATATCCGGCGACGAGCCGGTAGCGAGAGATTACGACGGCGATGGCAAAACTGATATCGCCGTTGTGCGTCGTTCTAATGGCGGAATGATTTGGTATATTCGAACAAGTACAGATAGCAATTTCTACGGTGTGCAATTCGGACTAGCCACTGATTTTACCGCTCCGGGGGATTATGACGGCGATGGTAAATTCGATGTTGCCGTTCAGCGTCCCGGCACTACGCCGACTTCGCAATCTACTTTTTATATTCAGAGAAGCAGAGATGGTTTATTAATAGTGCCGTGGGGATTTAGCAACGATTTAGTAGTTCCGGGCGATTACGACGGCGACGGCAAAACCGATATCGCTGTTGTGCGTGAAGGCACAGCTTCAAATTCATTTCTTGTCTGGTACATTCGAAAAAGCTCAGACGGTGATCTGCTCGCAAGAGTATTTGGTATAGCCAGCTCGGATTTAAATGCACAAAACGATTACGATGGCGACGGTAAGACAGATATCGCCGTTTGGCGCGACACGAACGGAACTTTTTACGTTGCACGCAGTTCCGACAACTTTAACGCTATGTCAGTTGTTCAATGGGGAACGGCGAACGACTTTCCGGTCGCCAGCTACGACACACACTAATTTTTGTTAAAAGTTAAGATAAAAAGGTTGAAGGCTTTTGAGAAAGTTCTTCAACCTTTTTGTTTATATAAAATTCTTGTAAAATTTTCATTAACTTGATGACGAATTTTCCTGAAATAATTCGAAATGAAATCCCTGAGAAAAAAATTGTGATTGTCGGCGATTTGGTCGCCGATCAATTTTTGCGCGGCACTATCGCCCGCGTTTCGCGCGAAGCTCCGGTTTTTATTCTGCGTCACGATGAAACCGAAACATCGGCTGGCGGCGCGGCAAACGCCGCCGTCAATGTCGCTTCTCTCGGCGGAAACGCCGTGCTCATCGGACTTGTCGGCGCGGATAAAAACGGCAGAGTCCTGCTCGAAAAACTTCGTTCTTCGAATGTTAATTGCGATTTTGTAGTCGAAAGCGCGAAAATTCAAACGACAACCAAAGTTCGAGTTTTAGCCGGTCAGCATTACGCGCCGCGCCAGCAAGTTATTCGCATTGATTACGAAAATCAGATTTCGCCCGACGAGGATTTACGCCGTAAATTGCGCGAAAACCTGTCGCAGGCGGCGCGAAATGCCGACGCTATCATAATTTCCGATTACGATTACGGCGTAGCCGACGAGCAGGTTTTTGAACAAGCCCGCCGGATTTCAGCCGAGAAAGGAATTCCGCTTTTAATTGATTCGCGGTTTCGCCTGAAGAATTTTCCCAGCGCGACAACGGCGACGCCGAATCAGGATGAAGTCGAACAAATCCTCGGTGTAAAATTTACAGCCGAAGACTGCGCTGATTTGCGCGAAAAACTCGGTTACCAGGCGCTTCTCGTAACGCGCGGCAACAAAGGAATGCTGCTCGTCGAAAAAGATCGCGCTCCTTTGATTATCGAAGCCGTCGGCGCGACGGAACCGGTTGACGTAACCGGCGCGGGCGACACTGTTATTGCGGTTTATGCTCTCGGTTTAGCCTGTGGGCTGAGCTTCGCCGAAAGCGCGCGGTTAGCGAATCATGCCGGCGGAATCGTGGTAATGAAAAAAGGGACAGCTTCGGTTACGGCAGAAGAATTAATCGTTTCTGTCGAAAAACAAAACGAGTTGTCAGCCGGCGAAATGCCTGCGTTTTCGTTAAATAAATAATAAAGCCGCGTCAATTCATTCTATTCTCGAATTAGCTTTTCGTTTCACGAATTTTATGCATCATCCATTCGCCCAAATTTTAGATCGTTCGCTCCTCATCGAAAGAGTTGCCAAAATGCGCCGCGAAAATATCAAAATCGTTCTGGCAAACGGATGTTTTGACCTTTTTCACGTCGGACATACTCGCTATTTAGCCGGCGCGAAAATGTTGGGCGACGTTTTGATCGTCGGAATAAATTCAGACGATCAGGTTAGAAAATTGAAAGGAGAAAGCCGTCCTTTTATGCCGGAAAAGGAACGCGCCGAGATTATTTCCGCATTAAGATTCGTTGATTTCGTAACCATTTTCGATGAACCGACGGTAGCAGAACTGATTCGAGCGATACGTCCAGATTTCCACGCGAAAGGCACCGATTACACGCCAGAAACAGTTCCCGAACGAGAAATCGTACGCGAATACGGAGGAAAAACCGCAATCGTCGGCGATCCGAAAGACCATTCTTCAACTGCGCTGATTGAAAAGTTTACAGGTAGTTTCAGATAGTTACAGGTAGTTACAGGAAGTTACAGATAGTTGAAAGAATGTACCAGATATTTGCGAACAGTTATAAACATCATATTTTAAGACTCTTTAAAGCTTTCTGGAACTATCTGAAACTTACTGTAAACTTTAAAGATTATGTATAAATCCCGCACAAAAAACGATTTAATCATCGAAGTTTGGGAAGCGTTGGATTGCGAATCAATCGGCGCGAAGGAAATTATCGCAATTGAAGAAGCGGTTCGCGAGCGGTTCGGAGCGAGCGCAGTTGATACGCCGATGATTATCGCGCGGCTTTTGGCTGATGAGGGCGCGGAACTGCGTCACGCGGAGATTTTGGAACTCGACGTTCAAAGACGACTCGAATCGCCGTATGCCGCGATGTTTCGAAACATCTTAAAGTTTTCTGACTTTAAACAGGCGACTGTTTCGATTCGCAATCTGGAGAATTTGCGGCAGAAATTTCTGCGGGAAAACGACAAAGATGGCTTGCGTCTCGTGCGCGAAACGGCTCTGAAAGGCAAAAATCGAGCTTCTATGATCGGCAAAAATCCGAAGGTTGACGAAATAAAACGCGCTGAGAAAACCGAGATTGCCGAGTGGTTCACAATCTGGCTGCAAAGCCCGGAAGTTTTTGAAAATTGGATTGTGCTGCGACAAAATTCAAAAGATTTTAAAGAAAAATTCGGAGAGAAAATTTCCGACAGTCAAGAATAAAGAAAATATCCTGCTCACGAATCGAAAAATTGTTCTGCCGCACAGAAAACAGCAGAGAATAATATGCGCAGATTTTACGCTACGCCGACACAGTTTAGTGACAAATTCATCTCGCTCGAGGCAGACGAAACGCGCCATTTGCGCGAAGTTTTGCGTTTGCGCGAAGGCGCGTGCGTGCAAATTTTTGACGGCGAAGGCAGAGAATTTTTGTGCATAATCGAGAAAATAAATAAGAAGGAAACGCGTCTCGAAATTCAGCGGGAAATTGCGCCGCCCGCGCCCGAATCGGATTTACATTTAACTCTGGCAGTATCGCTTTTGAAGGGAGAAAAATTCGATACGGTCGTGCAGAAAGCGGTCGAATTAGGCGTGACCGCACTCGTTCCGCTTTTGACGAAACGCTGCGATATAAAAATTAAAGACGCGAAAGATGTCGAAAAAAGAACTGAAAGGTGGCGAAAAATCGCGCTTGAAGCCGCGAAGCAATCGGGACGAGCGAAACTGATGCGTATCGAACCGCTTGCCGAGTTTGAAAATTACATTGAAACGGCGAGCGGCGCAAAAATATTATTCGCCGAACGCGGAGGCGAGAAATTTTCGCAAATCGAAGCGGGAAGGGAGATTACTGCGATAACGGGCGCTGAGGGCGGCTGGGAAGATTCCGAGATTGAAGCGGCGCGCGCGCGAAATGTTCGGGTAGTGACTTTCGGTGGCAGAATTCTCCGGGCAGAAACGGCGGCAATTACCGTTGCGGGAATTTTACAGAATCGCTTCGGCGATTTGAATTAAAGGCAATAAAAAAGCCCGAATAAACTGTTACATCATTCGAGGCTTTTTATTGTTTTTACTCTCGTGCTTTTTCGTATTTTATTGTTCGTTTGTTTTTGCCGTCGCTTTCGCTCGCACATAAGCGTCGCCGCGTTTCGTCAGATTAGCTTTTTCGCCGAGCGTATCAATAACCGCTTCGCGTATCTGGTCGTTTTCGATCTTAAAACTTGTCACGCCTCTCGCTTCGACAGCGGAGTCGGAATAATGAATCACCAAATAACGACGCTTTTCGCGAATCAAACCGGCAAGTCCGGCTCCGGGAAGCGGAATCACGCTGATTGCCGTTCCAGCCGCCGAGCGCACTGATTTTTTACCGGTGTAAACCGAAAGCATCGCGTCATAAGCAATTGAAAATTTTTCTTTTTGATCTTCGCCGAAAAAAACGAGCCTTTCGTTCGCGTCGTCAAACTTGAGCGTGCCTTCGAGTTTTTTATCGAATCCAATCATTCCGCCTTCGTATTTCGCCTGAAACGATTCGGGAACGATTGTTCGCGGCGCGGTTTTCGGAGTTTGCATATTTTCCGCCGGTCTCGGCTGCGCGAAACCGAGTGAAGCGCCGGCGAGCAAACAAAATGCGAGTGAAAATAACAGTTTTTTCATAGAACCTCTTTTATATTTTTCCGTTAAATATTCGAATCGAGAAGTAAACAGATTATTAAGGAAAACTTTTTAACCCAAAGTCCGAAATCTGAAATCCAAATTTATAGACGCATTCCGCTCATTGTTCGTTGCCACGCCAGCGTTTGTTTCAGCACGCCGAGCCTTTGCCGGTCGGAATCCGAGCAGTCGAGGCTGAGTTGTTCGATTATTGATTCGAGAAGCGGAACGGCGAAAAGCCCGGCGTGAGCGACGATTTGCGAGTAATAATGAATTTGCAGACACTCGTTTTCGCCGGTGTGAAACTTTCTCACATCAGCGGCGTCAATTTTATAAACATCTTGTCCGGCGGGAACGACGCGGCGAGGAACACCGTGCAGAATCTTTTCCTCCGCGCCTTTTGTGCCGAGCAATAAAATACCGATTAAAAATCCCTGTTCGTTTAGATAATCCGGGCTGAAGCTGCCGAGTTCCGGCTTCGGCGAAAGACGCGGACCGAAACTCGCGTATTCGGGATTGACGAGCATCGAATTGTAAATTACGCCGATGATTTCTTCTTTTTCCAACGGCAAACAAACGAATTGAGCGAATCCGTAATCTTCAGCCGCCGGAGGCTCGTCAACGTCCAAACCGTCAACGACGCGTCCGACATAATCAATATGAGAATTTGAACTGACGATTTTCGCAATTTTCATAAAATTTTTGCTGCGAATAGCACGAATAGCACGAATTATATCTTATTTCTTATTCGTGCTATTCGTATAATCTATAACTGATTTTCAGCTAAATTCCTATGCCGATTTCGGGAATTTTGTACAAAAGCCACCAAAGAAAAATTTGAACGGCTAAAACGACGAAGCTCAAAACGAAACTGGCTGTGGCGAGCCTGCGCCCGCCAAGATGCGGGCGGCGAAGCGCGACGATGATGCCGAAACCGCCGACGAAAAATGTGAGAGGGACAAATAAAATTCCTAGATACGGCACGAACGAGTAAACAAGGCACGCCCAGGCGGTCTGCGATACGGCGTTTTTATTTTCCTCGAACAAATTAATTATTTCTTCCTTTTTTTTCGGCTGAAGATCGAAATTTCTTCCCTGCAAACGGTAAGATGCGCGCAGACGGTCGAGCGGTTCATAACCTTCGCGCAGATGTTTACCGCAAACCAGACAAAAACGGGCATTTTCGCGCCGCGCCGCCGCGCCGCACGCCGGACAATTCAAATTAACGGATGAATAACACGCAAAGGAGATTTCATTGCCGGTTAAATCGGGCATTTCATTCTCCGCTGTCTGTTTTCCGTATTCCATTACCTTCTTCTGCCTTTGCTGGCGTTTTTACGCGAAACGCTAAAGTTTAGTTTTTCACGAACGGCAAAGTCTTGTAAAGCCCTAAGAAAAATTTCGCGGTCTCGAATTGTGATGACGGCGGTCTGATCAGCCGTTTCCAGCGCATACGGATAGCCCAACCCGATCACGCATTCGGCGCGAATCGTATCCAAAACTTCTTCCAGTAATCCCTGCTCGTAAATCCACGCAGGAACATCAATGCGAGCGGGCGCAGATTCGCCGGTCGTTTGCAGATAAGTGAAACCGACCAGCGATTTTCCGGTTTGCGGATCAATGAACGCATTTAATCCGCGCCGGTTTGAATAGCAAAAACAAGTTCTGTCGCCCCACGATTGCAGAATTGGCGCAATTTCTTCGTTTCCCGCGTGAAGAATCGTCGAATCGTGAAGATTTTTCACGCCCGCGTCCGGTTTAGAAGAAAAAGTGTCGAGTAATGTCAATAAATCTCGGGCGTAGCTGCGGTCAACATAGCCGATGATTGGAACTTCCGTGTCTTTGGAGAATTTGACCAGCTCGACTAATTTATTCGTGAAATTCTCCTGCATTCCCGTATCCGGGTGCGGAGTCGAAAGCAGAAGCGTTCCGTCATAAAAAGCGAGCGGCATTCGTTCGCCTCGTTCGCGCCAGCCGCGTTTCTTTTCCAGAAATTCTTTCGCCTTTTCGATTTCGGCTTCAAAGCGGAATTGACCGACTTTTGTTTCGGGAATCACAGGCTCGTCCTGCGAAAGCAGCTTTTCCGGCGAAAGCACGAAGAATTTCGCATTTTTCTCGTAGCTGAATTCGCTGTTGTGCGGATTCTCAAACCAGCCGATTTGTATCGCCGCAATCGGCAGAGAAGTTTCTTTTTCAGCGTAAAGCTGGCTTCCGTCAGCCGCAAAAGTCGTCCGGTTTCGCAGAATTTCCGCTGCCCATCCGCGCGCCTGCTCGTGATTGCTCCAGCTACGCTCAAAAGAAAACGCAAAGGATATTTGGTTGTCTATTTCATCCGCCGGAATCGCGCCGACATTTTCCGCATGCGATAATTTACGAATGATTTCGGCGCAATTGAGCTTTTCGATTTCGCGCAGTGCGTTCAAATAAAAATCTAAATCCTTCGCCTGTCCGCGCACGTAATTTTGAAAATCTTCGCGCTGATTGGTTAGTTCTCCCGTGAGCAATTCTCTGTAAAGCATTTATTTTTTCTGCTATTTTACTCTGCTGGTTCGGCGTTTCATAAAATCCATTAAAACGAATTCGGTTAAATTGTTCGGATTGGCGAAATACGCTTTTCCGCGCGTCATCGCCGACATTTGTTTGACGAACTCGACCAGATAATAATCGCTAGCCAGCATAAACGTGTTAATCATAATGCCGGATTTGCGGCACGCCTGAACTTCTTTGAAAGTTTCCGCCATCACGAACGGATCGTTGCCCATCGAGTTTTTGTAGAGCATTTTCTTTTCGCCCTTCGCTCTTTGCGAGTATTTTCGATGATTGTAAAAGGCGGCGTTCGAAGGCTCGATGAAAGCGGCGGTCGGTTTTCCGTCCGTGACCATCACGATTTGCTTCATATCTTTGCGCTGCGCGTTCAAGATTCTTCGCGCCAATTTCAAACCTTCCGCCGTGTTCGTGTGATACGGTCCGACCTGCGTCGTGGCGAGTTTGGCGAGCGGCAATTCTTCGGCATCGTCGTGGAAAAGCACGATTTTTAAGGAATCGCCAGGATATTGCGTGCGAATCAAGTGCGCCAGAGCGAGCGCGACTTTTTTCGCGGGCGTGAAACGATCTTCCCCGTAAAGAATCATCGAATGCGAGCAGTCGAGCATTACAACGGTCGCGCACGACGAACTGTAATCCTGCTGGTGAACGTATAAATCTTTGTATTCGAGATTGAGCGGAACGCCCAAGCCTTCGCGCGTAATCGCGCTCAAAAGCGTCGCGTTTACGTCCAGATTTATCGTGTCGCCGAATTCGTATTGTTTGGAACTTAACGCGGCTTCGACGCCGGTGTCCAAATGTTGCGTGTCGTGTCTGCCGATAGAAGATTTGCCGACGCTTCCGAGAAGTTTTTGCAGAGTTTTGTAGCCGAGAAAATCCAAGCCTTTTTCCGTCACTTCAAATTTGACGTTGCGCGGCGTCGGCTGCCCGATTTCGCCTTTTCCCTTGCCGTTTTGTTGTCGCTGCGCCTGCGGCTGTTCGGCTTCTTTCAGATTCAAATAACCTTCTTCGACTAATCTTTCGATAAGCTGATTGATTAATTCTTCGAGCAAAGAGCCTTTGAATTTGCCTTCGTTTTCCGCGAGCATTTCCTGGATTTGCTGTTCGCTCAGCAAACCTTGTTCGAGAAGTGCCTGCAAAAGCGCCTGGCGCAGCGCGTCGAGCGAGTCGTCCGGCTCGTTTCGCTGCCGCGACCAGTAATAATCTTCGTTGTAGCCGGAATCGAGCAGCGAATCCGAAAGCGATTGCATTAAATCGCCGAGATTGACATTGCTTACGTCAAAGCCCTTGAATTTTGAATAGCGTATAAACTTCATTTTCTTTAAAACTTCCTTGCAACCGGCGAAAATGGTTTGCCATCTGAACAGTCACTCATTTATATTTAGAGTAACAGTTTTAGTTAAAAAAACTCTCTCTCCAAAACTTAACACATTTCTCTCTCCGATTTGAAATTTAAAAAAATAAGGAAGGATTTTGGAATATGAAAAAGTTTTTAGTTGGATTAGTAATGATGTTGGTGTTTGCCGTCGGACTTCCGCTGTCAGTCGAAGCTCACAACGGCTGCCCGCGACACAGAGTGCGTAAATCTTCGTATGGCAGAAGTTACGCGAGAACTAACAGGTCTTATGCGCCTAGATATTACTCGCCGGCTTATGCAACGCGCGGATATTCTTACCAGCGTCCGAGTTTTTATCGTCGTCATCGCAACTTGATTAATTTAGGTCTCGCAACTGGCGGCGGCGCTTTGATCGGCGCCCTTCTCGGGGGCAAGCGAGGCGCATTAATCGGTACCGCAATCGGTGCCGGAAGCGGCGCTGTTTACACCTACGGCATCAACAAGAAAAGACGCCGTTACTAAAACTCAGGTAAATAGGATTAGAAGCTGTTTCGGAAATTTCTTTCCGGGCAGCTTCTTTTTATTGCAAGAATATTTTTCAATCTTAATATGTATTTTTCTTAAAGTTAAAAAATAATTTTTTACTTTCAATAAGCCCTCGTCAAATCAATTCCGGTGTAGTAATGCTGCAAAATCGCGTCGTATTTTAATCCCATTTTGCCGAGTCCGTAAGCGCCGTATTGACACATTCCGACGCCGTGTCCCCAGCCGCGTCCGGTGAATGAATAGGAAATTACCCGTCCTGAAGAATCGTATCTTTTATTTAAGGCGAAAAGCTGTTCTTTTAGCCGCAGAGCCGAACGAATCTTACCGCCTTTTAGTGATTTGATGCCGTTCGAGCCGACGATTTCCAGTTCGGTCGGTCGGCGTGAAAAGCCGGTTCGTACAATATTGACGTTGTAAAGAGTGCCGATTCCGCGCACATAACGTGAAAGACGAGATTGAACGGCGGAAGCCGGAAGGCTTACGTTCCAGAGCGTGAACGGAGACATTTTTTCGGCTGTTGCGGTCGTTTCCGCCGGTTTGATTTCGAGATAAATGACCGCACCCGTCCCGTCTGTTTGAAAGTTTACCGTTTCGCCGCCGATTAACGCCGATTCTTTAACCGGATAAAATCTTTCGCCGAACTGCCGGAGAAGAAAAACGTCGGGTCGAACTGTTAACTTGCGATTCGTTTTGCCGCTTTTAAGGATCAGACTGCCGTCTTCGCTCGATTGCGTCGTGCCGGTTTGCAGCGCGGGCGTCCATTTCTTTTTCGTGTAAATCTGTTCGATCAGACGCAGCATTTTGGCACGTGAAAAAGGCTTTTGCGGCTTTAGAGTCAAATCGGGATAAACCCTGAAATAACCGTCTCGCAATAAAATCGCGATGTCGGCGCGGCGCTCTTTCGGAATTTCCGCCGCGTCGTCGAACGAAAGCTGGTAGTTAATGTCGGCTTCGGAAAGAAGCGTATCGGCGTAAGCGTCGCCGTAGATCATCTGAGCCAAAACTCGCGCGAGCTCCGCAGGCTTCGCCGTTTCCTTGTTCACGTTCGGATAAGTTTTGCCGAATTTTACGGCTAATTGATTGAGCCAATTGGAAATCTCGCTTTGCGTCGGTGTATCTTCGAACCAATCGTCGGTCATCTGCGGCGTTGAAAGCTGAAAACCGTTGACGGCGAGCAGAGACATCAAGCGAACGAGTTCCAGATTCTGTTCGTCGCGCAATTTCGCGGGAATTCTGACGGTTTTTATCAGAAAAGGCTCGAAGTGCCGATGTCCTTCGAGCGAGCATTCGACGCCGCGAAGGTATGGTTCGTTGAAATCGAAAATGTTTTCCGAATTTTCCGTTCTACCGCCGCACGTCGAAGTGTAAAGCGCGTTTATCGGTTTGCCTTTATAAGTCGCGACAATGCCGCGCGTTTGCATTACGGCTTGCGTTCCCATCGAAGTCTCCGCCGAAACGCCGCCGTAAACCTGCGAGCGAATCGTCGGAAGCAAGTCGAAACCTTGATTGCCGAAACCGTTCGCGTTCGCAACGGCATAAGTTCGCGCCGCGACCGCCTGCGCTTTTTGCGCTTCGAGCGACGGCAAACTCAGCTCGCTCGGAACGACTCCGAGCAGATAATCTTCGAGCGGAACGACGTTGACGACCGTCAAACTGCCGCGCGAATTAACGAAAACTTCGATTTTTCCGCGATACGCCTTGCCGTTCATCCGAACCGGAACAACGCGTTCGTTGAATGAACCGAAGGCGACTGATTTTAACGACGAAAATTTCGCTGTCGGGCTTGCGCCGTTGACGATTACTTCGCGCAAATTCGTATCAATCGGCGCATTCACGGGCTGCGAAGAAGCCGTTGGTTTTATCAAACTGCGAACTTCGGATTTTCCGCCTTGGTTTAACTGTTGAGAAAGCGCAACCGCGTCCTGCGACGGTTGCGCTTTCTTTTCGGTAACGATAACGACATCCGCAAAGCCTTTGTCGGCTAAATCGAGCTTGTAATCGTTCGCTTCTTCGATGGTTACTTTCGTGTCGCCTACTATAACGCGCCACGTATTCGGCTGCGTGCCGAACGACACGGAAGTTTTTTCGCCGGTCGCTTCACGAATATCCTTCGCCAAGTTGTCGGCATCAATCTGACTTTCTATATTCGGAATTTCAAAACGGTAAATTTCGATTTCCGGCGGACGGTACGAACGCGCCGAAACAGCAACGCGATTCGTCGCGAGCAATTTGTTCGGTTCGTCGGGGCTAACAGCAACGAGCTGCGAATCTGTCGTCGTAATTGCTACGCTCGAAGCATTAGTCGCCAAACCGATTCGTACCATCGGCTCGTTTGCCAGATAAAAATACTCGGCTTTGACGAGAGTAACACCTGAAATATTTATTAAAATGAAGAGAAAAAAAGCGAACAACAATCGGGGGCGTAACAACATAATGGTAAATTCTATCACAAAGAAAAAGTGATTTAGAGAGAAAATTTTTAACAGAAGACCGAGAATTGCAAACTAAGTTTTTTGTTTGTTTCACCGATTTTAAGTAAGTTTTTTATTTACAGTTTATTCCACCGATTTTAAGTCAGCCATTCGGTTTGCAGTTTTGCGATTGCGATTTCTTTGTGCTTGGCTTCGACTTCAATCCACGGCGCAAAGCGAAAAACTTCGGGCATTGTGACAATCAAATCGTGATGTGCGCGGTCGCCGAAACGTTCGCGCCCGTTTGAGATGTGTACCATTTGATTTTCCGGGTTCGCCCAGGTTTCGCGCGCCGCCCAGAACGCTTTTTCTATTGATTCGTTGTTGTAATCTTCCAAATTTTCGTGGCAAATGTGATGATGCGCGTCGAAAACCATCGGAACTTCGGCGCGACGGCAGATGTCGAGAATTTCGTCCGAACTGTACGTGTATTCGTCGTTTTCCAGAACGATGCGCGAGCGGATCTCTTCGGGTAATTTGCCGATATTTTCGACTAATTTATCGGCGCGGTCGGATTTTCCGCCGTGAATCGTCATCGCCGCCCATTCCGAACGCGGCTGTTTTAACAAATCCATCGTTCTCGCGTGCATTTTCAAGATTTTGACGCTGTTTTCGACAACCGTGTCGGAATCGGAATTTAAAACGACGAACTGATCCGGGTGAAGAACGAGCCGCAAACCGTTTTCGAGCGCGTTCATGCCGATTTCAGCCAAAGTTTCCGTGAATTCGTCTAAAACTTTTGCTCCCATCGCTTCGTCGGAAAACGGAAAAAGATTCGAAGTCATCCGGTAAAGTTTGATGTCGTTTTTCAGACAAAACACAACGGCTTTTTTCAAACGTTCGATGTTTTCGGTATAAATCGAGCGCAGTTTTTCGATTTGCGCCGTGTCGTCAAGCGAGAGAAGAGTTTTGCGAGTGACCGTCTTAAAGCGCACTTCTTCGGAATGCGTAATGCAAACCAGCCCGAGATTGTTTTTAACGCATTGAGTTTCCGCTTTCATAAGAATATTTTGCCACGAATTACACGAATAGCACGAATCAAATCAAATAAAACAAATTCACTTCAAAAAACCAACCGAAAATTTTTATATTGTTTTTCTTTATTCGTGCTTTTTCATGTAATTCGTGGCTAACTCTTTTTTATTTCTCCAGGGCGTTAAAAATAAACGGAAACGTCGCGTAAGTTTGTCCGCGATGCTGCGGGCGGAACGCGAAAAGAACGATTTTGCCCCGACCGTAATCGGTTTCGGCGAGCGCCGTTTTCCCGTTCAAATATTTTTCGCCCAAAATCCAGCCCGAAAGCAAAGCGTCTTTATCGACGTAAGTTGCGATTGACCGAATTTTCGACTTGTCGCCGATTTCAAATGCCGAGCTGTTGATAAAATAAGCGGCGGTTTCCTGCGTCGTGCCTTTTGCAAGCGGATTTTTCGCGTCAACATCAAGGCGGACGATTGAACCCGGATTGTAAAATTCCGAACGCTTCAGCCCGTTCAAAACATTTTTTACGGGCAGATTGAATCGTTTGATGACGAGCTCACACGAGTCGTCGAAACAGATTAATTTCCCGCCGGATTCGACGAATTTCTTTAAATTTTCAACGCCCTGTTCGCCAATTCCTCCGGCAAATTCCGCCGCGTAGCGTTCAGCGCTCAAGCCCTTAACGATCTCGTTTTCGCTTTGCGACGGCAGAATTACCGCGTCGTAGTTTAGTTTTCCGTTGCGGAAATCGGCGTCCGAAACCGAAGAATAAGGAATTTGAAAATTATCGAAAACGAGCCGCGTCCAGCCTTCGTCCATTGAAGCGGAAGAGCCTTTGTAAAGCCCGATTCGCGGATTCGTTCGCAAAGGATTCGGCATTTTCGAGAAAGGTGTTTGATTTGAATTCAAATTAAGAACCTGACGCGCTTGATTGATATTTTCAACTCTTTTCAAGCTGTTTCTGTGTTTCGCCAAATCTTTTATCTGCCACGCGGCTGCGTAATCAACGCCCATTTGCAGTGGCAGCGTCCAGCCGGCGACATCATACGGCACTTCCGCTTCGCCGTTGGCATTCAAACGCTGCGGATAAACTTGTTTTTCAAACAGGCTCAAAACATTATTTTTCTGCGTTTGGTTGACGAAAATGAGAAAACTGTTCAGAGGGATTTCATGAAAATCGTTGTTATTTTTTTCGTGCGCCACTTCCAGCTCGCGCGTCATCCGATGAACTTCGACGCCTTGCCACATAAGAATTTCAAGTAAGCGCGAAACCGTTTCGGCATTTGGCTGCCCGGCAGTTATGATAAATGCCTGCGGATCGTCCGGGTTCGTTTTCAGATTTGCTTTGCCGAGTTCGTAAAAATTACGCAGATAGCGCTCGCGAAATTTCGCCCCCAATTCTAAAAGAGCGCGTGAAGCGATCATCTCGATTCGCGCAATATCCGCCGGTCGCCAAACTCCGCCTTCCCAAACGTCCGGGTGGCTCGTCGCCGTTTCGAGCGGCGAATTTAGCCCACGCGCCGGTCGGGTAGCTTTTAATTTTTCTTTCGTGATTGTTACCGGAGACATCAAATCGGCACTCGCAGCTTCAGACAAAATTCCGATTGAATTGTGGTAATACGGAGCCGAGCGAAAGCCGCCGTGCCACCACGTGTCGAACGTCGTGTTCGTCGCCACGCCCGCGATACTTTCAGACTGCAAATCAGCCGCCATTTTGTAACCGACAAGTCCGACTTCGCGCAGGATTAGCGGCGAAATGCGCGGATTCGGTGGATCGAAAAACGGCGGAATAACGAATCGCGCGCCGTTCTGTCCCATTTGATGAACGTCGTAAACGATTTGCGGAAACCACTCCTGCCAGTAAAGCCGCGTGATATTTTGCGTTTCCTTCAAATTCAGCATAAACCAGTCGCGGTTGTTGTCGTGTCCGGCGTAATGATGATAAAGCTCGGGCGGCGCCGTTCCTTCTGATTTCGTGCCCAGAGTTTTACGATACCAATTGGCAACTATGTCTATGCCGTCTGGATTTGACGACGGAACGAGCAGCAAAATCGTATTATCCAAAATCTCTTTTGTGCCTTTGTCGGTCGCCGTAGCGAGCTCGTAAGCGAGATTCATAGACATTTGCGACGCGACGATTTCAGTCGAATGAATCGAGCAGGAAATTGAAACGATTGTTTTTCCTTGACTAACCGTTTGATCAATCCGGTTATTTGGCTCGGTTTGTACAGTAACAATGTTCGGATTCGCTAATGACTGATTTAGTCGCTTGTATTTTTCGAGATTTTTTATGTTTTCCGCCGACGAAATGAAAGCGACGATCATCGGTTTGCCGAGCGTCGTTTTGCCGATTTCCTGCACCTGCACTTTATCGCTCGCCGCGTCTAATTTCTGAAAGTAATTAGTGATTTGCGACCAGTCGGCAATAGTTTTGTCGTCGGTCGGATGAAAACCGAGAACGGATTTCGGCGACGGAGCGCTTTGTGAAAAAACAGTTAAAGTGAAAAGTAAAAAATAAAAAGTAAAAAATGCGGAAAAGTGTTTTAATTTTGATTTTTGTTGTTTGTCTTGTGCTTTGAAACGACTTTGCGAATTGCGGCGTTTGCGTGATACAAAAATATTTAAATGTCCGAACATTTACAAAACCTTCCTATTGAAGCGATTGAGCAAAACGAGAAATTGACGTTTCCTGTTGTAGAGTCTAACAAATCTCGTTTCATCGGCAAACTTCGATATTGGTGGAGTTTAACGCTTGCGGGAATGCTTCTGCTTTTCGTCGCTTTGCCGCTGATGGTTTTCGTGCGAATTATAAATCGTCAGATATGGCTTTATCCGTTTTGTTTGTGGGGCGCTCGCGCGTGGATTCACGGTTCGGGCGTTAACGTCAAAGTTTCGGGCAGCGAAAATTTGGAAAAAGATAAATCCTATATTTTCATAGCGAATCACCGTTCGTATCTGGACACGACCGCGCTTTTCGCTTACGCCGGAAAAAAGCTCGGATTAGTTGCCAAAAAAGAGCTTCTGAAGGTTCCGGTTTTGGGCTACGGAATGAGTTATATAAATTTCGTGACGATTGACCGCACGAACCCGGAACGAGCGCGGCAGGCGCTGGAAAAAGCGCGAAAAATTGTTGACGGCGGTTATTCGTTCGGCATATTCGCCGAGGGAACGCGAGCGATGCCCGGCGAGCTTCTGCCGTTCAAAAAAGGAGCGTTTCATCTCGCTTTGCAAACCGGCGCGGCGATTGTTCCGGTGGCAATTAAAAACACGGATTATTTAATGGGCAAGAAAACAGGCGTCGCGCGAACGGGAACGATGGAGATTGTTCTGCTTCCGCCGATTGAAACGAAAGGCAAAACGGTTGAGAACGATTTGTTTGATTTACTGACGAAAACGCGCGCGGCGATTGCGGAAGAATTAAGCAGATGAAAATAAAAAAGGTTATTGAAATTTCAAAAGTTTCTTGATTTCAATAACCTTTTTATTATTAAGGTTTATTTATGGTTTTTTCGGCGTCGGGCTCGGTGACGGCTGCGGCTTTTCGTCAACTACAACGTCGTCATCGAGAATCTTAACTTCCGATTTGCCTTGTTTGTAATCGGTGTATTTTACACGCATTTTCAGTTTTACGGCTTGACCGCTGTCAAAAACCAGCTCGTCGTCCGAGGAAATATACGAAGGAAACCAATATTTTCCGTCAATGTTTTCGCGCCAGGTTTCAACTATCGGATACTTATCTTTTTTTGTTTCCGGAACGGCTTTGCCTTTCGATTTAACGATCATCAAATCCTGATCGTCAACCCAGATTCTGCCGCTGAAAAGGCGTTGTTTCGATTTTTTCGGGTCGGGAATGACTTTCGGCGCAACGTCGAAGACGTGCAAGTTCAATTCGTCGATTTTTTCTTTTCCGAGATAAGAAAAATTATAAAGATTAACCGCCGAAGGTTCTAAAGCGAACGGGTTAACGCCGCCGAGGTCTTCCAAATCTTCGGGCGTGACGTTGATTTCCGTTAAAGTTGGAACCGGAAAATAATTGATGCGTTCGAATCGTTTTCCGTCTTCGGTCAGATTCATAAACGAATCGCGGCGATACTGTCCCGTTACTTGTCCGCCCATTCCGATTGTTTGAATCGTGGCGCTGCGGTTAAAAACATAATTCGTCAGTGCATACCGGAAATCGGCTTCATTATCGGTAAATTTTTTGACGATTCTGTCTATTTCCGCCTGACTCAGATTGGTTTTGACGATGTTCGACTGTTGCGCGAAAGCCGACAAAGTCGAAAAACAAAAAACAGTTAAGACGAATATAAAAATGTGTGCTTTTTTCATATTTTTTCTTTTTCCGAAGCTAGAAAATAGATGCTCGAAGCGGCAAAAGAGTTTGATTCCGTTTGTCTGCGAAAAGAAAAAAGCGTAAAGACGATTGAACGCTTTACGCTTTTTAATAACTCGATTTTTATATTTTTATTCGACGAAGCTCACGTCAACTTTGTGCGGAATGATTCCTTTTTCATAACCTTCGTCGAGCAGCCTTCTCACGCCTTCGCGCCCGCGCTCGCCGTAGTCGAGCGTTAAATCATTGACCCACATCGCGACAAAGCGGTCGGCTAGTTCGCCGGGCATATCTCTGGCGAACTGCATCGCGTACGCGAGAGCGTCTTCGCGATTATCCATCGAATATTTAATGCTCTGGAGCAAATATTTCGATACCTTCCGCATTAAATCCTCGCCCAAATCCCGCTTGATGACATTTCCGCCCATCGGCAGCGGCAGACCGGTTTTCTCAAACCACCATTCGCCCAAATCGAGAACTTTGTTCAAACCTTTTTGCTTATAAAAAAGCTGTCCTTCGTGAATCAGAAGCCCCGCGTCGGCTTTGCCTTTTTGAACCGTTTCGATTATTTCATCGAACGGAACGACCGTGTACTCGAAATCCTGATTGTAAATTCGCAGAGCTAAAAACGCGCTGGTCAGCTCGCCCGGAACGGCGATTTTCATACCGGGAATTTCTTCCGCCTGACGCTTTTCTTTGGAAACGAGAATCGGACCGTATTTGTCGCCGATGCTCGCGCCGTGCGGCAAAAGAGCGTATTTATCGTCCACGTAAGCGTAAGCGTGAAAGCTGATCGCCGTTACGTCGTAAACGCCGCGTTTTGCGTCTTCGTTCAACGATTGAATATCTTTCAAAGTATGTTCAAACTTTAATCCTTCGGTTTCCAGCTTGTTTGTCGCCAAACCGTAAAACATAAAAGCGTCGTCGGAATCCGGTGAATGCGCGACCGAAATTTTCCTAAATGCCGGTTTAGTGGTTACTTCCATATATTAAAATTGCGAGTAGAAAACATTTGTATCGTATAGAATCTGTATTTTACCGTTTTCGGCGTATTTGGCAAACAGGCGCCGCAATTCGTTTATCATCGGCTGAAAAGTTTCATCCGTTTCAATCGGCGTGTACGAAGATGACATTAATCTTCCTTTTAATCCTTCGTAGTCCAGTATCTGGGCGTTTTTATAAATTTTGCGTTTGAAATCGGTCTGAAAAAAATCCCGAAGTGATTTTTCATCAATATTTTCGTGACGAACCGCCTCGTAATCTTTTCCGAAATTTTTCAAAAGTTTTTCATACTCGCGTAAAAAATCTGTTGTATCGAGCTGGCGTTCGTTCCAAATCAAAACGACATACCCGTTTTCGCGCAGAATTCGCTTGAATTCGTCGCGCGTTTTTTCCTTGTCGAACCAGTGAAACGCCTGCGCCGCAACGATGAAATCAACCGAATCGTCGGGCAAGTTCGTATTTTCGGCTGTTCCGTCAACGCTTTTGTAAAGCGGGAAACTTTGCAGAAAATCTTCTGCCGCCGCGCGCATCGCCGCGTTCGGCTCGACGCCGTAAACCGTATTGCCGTTTTCGAGAAAGACTTTGGAAGAAATTCCCGTTCCCGAGCCGATGTCTGCGACGACCGAAGATTTATTAAGATTCATATCTTCCCGAAACAAATCCAAGACTTCCGGCGGATAATTCGGGCGATATTTAACGTAATTTTCGACGCGATTTGAAAATCTTTCGACTGTGTTCATATTTCGCTGACCTCTTCGCCCGTCCACTGAGTTTTACGCGAATGCGGAATATCGAATTGATCCAAAATGCGAAAACACAAATGTTCAACAAGCTCTTCGATACTTTTCGGACGATGATAAAAACCCGGACTCGCGGGCAAAACGGTCGCGCCGATACGCGAGAGTTTCAACATATTTTCCAGATGAATGGCGTTGTAAGGCGTCTCGCGCGGAACCAGAATCAACTTTCGTCTTTCCTTTAAAGTTACATCGGCTGCCCGGTGAATTAGATTCGTTCCGGCTCCCGAAGCGATTGCGCCGAGTGTGCCCATCGAACACGGAACGATTACCATTCCGGCTTGTTTGTTTGAACCGCTCGCCGGTTTCGCCGCTAAATTATCCAGACGCCAGAAGCGTATTAATTTTGAATTCTTTTCCAAACCGAGCCATTCGTTGATTTTTTCCGTTGTCGGTTCGCGTAAATTCGCGCCCATTTCGACCTGCGCGACGGTCGGGACGATGCCGGATATTATTAAATTTATTGTTTCGACCGCGCCGCTTGCCGCTAAAAGCTGCAATGTGCGATACGCGTAAATCGTTCCCGACGCGCCGGTAATTCCAACTGTCAATTCCATATTTTTATATTATAACTTTAACATTTTCTTTTTCCGGTTGTCCGTCTCAGAAAAACGGTTGTATTAATTTGAGACAATACGAAAAGAGTCGTTTCTTGTTTTATTGCAAATTATAAATAAAGTTTTGATATAAATAATCAGAAAACTGCGCGTTATAAAATGCAGGAAGAGATTTTGAACTTCTTGCAAGCAGTAAAAAAAGTCATGGCATTATAATTGCAATTATTAAAAACGGAATATTTGGTGAAATGAAATGTTAAGTAAATCGAAAGTTACAGAGAGCAAAGCGTTAATAAATTTTGTTAATCACAAAGCTGTGGTTTGGACGTTTCGCAAACTTTGCATTTCTTACAGGTACATCAGTCTTCTAGGGTAATCTTTTTCTTAAAAAAATGGTTTGATACGGCGAATTTCAGTTCGCCTTTTTTGTTTTAAAGCCGGGTGATGCGTAAAATAAATTTATGAAAACAAACGAGATTGAAGAAATTTTAACCGCTCACGCGGAAAATGAAATTTCAACAGCCGACGCCGCTGAAAAACTGAAAAATTTGTCTTACGAAAATATCGGCTACGCCCGCGTTGACCACGCTCGCGCGGCGCGGCAGGGATTTCCCGAAGTGATTTTCGGACAGGGAAAAACGCGCGAGCAAATCGTCGGAATTTTTGAAAAATTGGCGGCGCGTTCCGAAAATGTTTTGATAACGCGCACGACGGCTGATGTTTTCGGTGAAATTCGCAATGTTCAAACCGACGCCGAATGGCACGAATCGGCGCGAATTATTAGACTTTTTCGCGATAAAACTGAGTTGGGGACGGGCGAAATCGCCGTCGTAACCGCCGGAACGAGCGATATTCCGGTCGCGGAAGAAGCGGCTTTGACGGCTGAAACGATGGGCAACCGCGTCAAAAGAATCTGGGACGCGGGCGTCGCGGGAATTCACCGGATTTTGTCGGAAAGAGAAATTTTGCAGTCGGCGCGCGTCGTGATTGTCGTTGCCGGAATGGAAGGAGCGCTGCCGTCGGTCGTCGGCGGTTTGGTCAAAGTTCCGGTCATCGCCGTTCCGACGAGCATCGGCTACGGAGCGTCTCTGGGCGGCATCGCCGCGCTTCTGGGAATGCTCAATTCGTGCGCTTCAAACGTAACGGTCGTTAATATTGACAACGGCTTCGGAGCCGGTTTCAATGCGAGTTTGATAAATCGCCGCTGGCAGGAAGATTAACCGCAAAAGCCACATAATGCACAAAAAAGCAAAGCAATAAAATGCGGATAAGGCGGATTGTTATAGATTTTGATAAAAATTTATCTGCGTAAACCCGCTTTTTTTCTATTCTGATTCGTGTTTTATTCTTCTGCGAAGTATGAAAATATCAAGGATTAATTAAAACGTAAAGCCTATCCGCCCAATCGGATTTCGAGTTTTTCAGTATTTCGTACTGAACATTGGCGGCGTCCCGGTCGCCTTGTTTCAGATAAGCGCGACCGAGATTATAACGGGCTTTATCGAAATCTGGGTTGTAATTGACAGCGACGTTTAAAGCGACGAGGCTTTCTTCCGGTTTGCCGATTTCCAGATAACTTTCTCCGAGATAATTGTAAGTTTTCGCGTCGGGTTTGTAAGTTTTCAGCAGTTCAAACGCTTGAACGGCTTCCTGATACCGCTTTTGTTTGAAGTAAGCTAAACCCATTTTTTCAATCGCGCCGACGTGGTCGGGTTTCAGAGCGACTGTGCGTTTATACGCGAGAATTTCTTCGTCTATACGATTCAATTTTCCGAGACTTAAACCGAGCGCGTATTGCGTTTCGGGATTCGATTCATCGAGTTTCGCCGCCGTTCTATAAGCTTCTACGGCATCTTTGTACTGCCCGAGCGCGAAACTTGACGCGCCGATATTGACGAAAGTTTCAGTCCAGTTCGGACGCAGTTTCGCCGCCTGTTTCGAGGCTTTTAAAGCTTCATTGTGCCTGCCGAGCATACCGTAACAAAAACCCGCCTGATACCATGCTTCGGCATAATTCGGATCAATTTCAACCGCTTTTTCAAAAAACGCGACGGCTTTGGCGAAATCATCGCGCGATAAAATTCCCAACCCTTGCGAATACAAACTCTGCGCCGCCGAACGTTTGTTTTGTAGGTTTGCGGCGATAAGCGATGAAAACGTTTGCAGCTCGCCGACTTTAAGCTGCGAAATTCTTTCCGACGGAACCGCGAAATTTAAACTTTGCCCTTCTTCCGATTGCAGAGTCGCCACGCCGATAACCTGTCCGTTCATATTAACGACCGGACTTCCCGAAGAACCGGGCGAAATCGGCGCCGTAATTTGAATGATTTTGCCGTAGCCGGAAATTTCTCTGACGGCGGAAACTATTCCGTTTGAAACCGAACCTTCCAAACCGAACGGGTTGCCGATGACGACGATTGATTCGCCTTCCTGCGGAACTGCTTGCGTCAGCGGCAACGGAGCGACCGACTGCGGCAAATCAACCTGCAGAATGGCTAAATCGCCCTCGCCGTCAATTGCCAGAACGCCTTTCGCCGTATATTTTTTACCATTCGTCAAATGAATCTCGACCCGGCTGGATTTTTCGATGACGTGACGATTAGTGATTATTTTATTTGCGCCGACGAAAAAGCCGCTGCCGCGGGAAAGCGTGTTTCCGCGCGCGTCGAAAGTTTCAATGGCGACCGCCGAAGGTTTTATTCGTTTGACGAGTTCGGGCAGATAGTCCTGCGCCGCTGCAAACGCGGCACAAACGGTCGTAATTAGAAGAAGAGAAAATATTTGGACGAATTTCATCTTTCGGCTTTGAAATCTGTCGGAATTATAAACGCATTAGCCGCGTTAAACAAGATAGATGTGAGATAGGCTCGAAACCGTTGCAGAAAATATATATTCGAACTTTTCGTTTATCGAATGAACAATAAAAAATTAATCGTGGATGAATGCTGAATGAAAACAATTTTGACAATTAACTTGTTTTCCCGGCGATTAATCTTCTGCGGCAATTCGCTTGATAAAACCGGCGACATCGGAAAAATTTTCGGCGTAAAATTCGGCTGGAAAACGGCTGCGAATTCGTTCGTCAGCAAAGGCTCTGCCGCCGACGAGCACGGGAATTTGCAGTTTGCCTATGCGCTCCCGGAAATCTTTGTAGTCGCGCGAAAGGCGCTCGATATCACTGATTAAAGTGGCGGAAACGCAGACTATTTTCGGCGCATAACGCACGATTTCTTCCGCCAGCGAGTAAAACGGAGTGTTTGCCCCGAAGTTAAAAACTTCCCAGCCCTCATTTTCAATCGTTATCTGGGCGAGATGCGTCGGCAGTTCGTGAAAATCGCCTTCGACGCCGCAGCATACCGCCAAATCGCCGGTTATATCCGGGACCGGAATCGTCAGGCGCATCTTGTGAATCGCGTTGTGAGCGGTGCGCGTCGCCAGATGTTCCTGCGCGACCGAAAGCTCGCCTTTATACCAAAGCTCGCCGATGCATTTCATCGCCGAACAAACGAGATTGTCAAATATGCTTGTGACCGGTTCGCCGTGCAGGTAAGCGTTTATAAGAATATTCGCCGCTTCTTCTTCGGCTCCGCCGACGAGCGAATGAAAAAGAGCGCAATGCGAATCGTCTTTGATTTCGCGCCGACGAATCCTGGCTTTCAGCATTGATTCGTCCGCGTGCGAATGTTTTACGCCGAGATTTTGCTCGCGCTGGAAACGCGCCACTTCGTCAGCCCGAAATCGACGATGCCCGCCGCTCGTGCGTTCGGAATTTAATAAACCGGCGTCTTCCCACCGCTTGACGGTCGCGTCGCTGACGCGGCACAAGCGAGCAACTTCTCTGGTTGTAAGGCTTTTCGCAATCTGCATTCCTACAACTATTGTAAGTATTTCGGAAATGTTTTGTAAATTATTGGTTAAAATAATTTTTGGGCGGCGGCTGATGCTTTTTAATTTTGTTTGAAACTAATTTGATGACTCGGCAATCTTCTTTTCAGTACGTTTATTGAATTTTTATTCTTTATTCTTTGAAGAGAAACAAATACAATTTTCGTAAAAAAAAAGGACAAAAGACAAAAATGATAAAAAAGATCGCTCTCGCTTCCGATCACGCGGGCTACGAAGAAAAGGAAAAATTAAAAAAAACTCTCGATGAAATCGGCGTTGAGTTTGAAGATTTGGGAACCGGCTCGCTCGACTCGGTTGATTACCCGGATTATGCGCGTAAAGTCGGCGAAGCGGTCGCGAATGGCGAAGTCGAACAGGGAATTCTAGTTTGCGGTTCGGGCATCGGCGTGGCGATTGCCGCCAATAAAATTCACGGCGTTCGCGCGGCGCAGGCTTGGAATGAAGAAACGGCGCGGCTGGCGCGCGAACATAACGACGCCAATGTTTTAACAATCGGCGCTCGCGTGATTCCCGAAGCGGAAATTCCGAAAATCGTCAAAGCCTGGTTTGCTACGGATTTCGCGGGCGGGCGGCACGCCAAACGAATCGAAAAAATCACCGAACTGGAAAACGATAAAATATAAACTATTTTTTGAGTCGGAGTTTTCGGGCGAAAGCGTTGTAAACCTTTTCCAATTCGCTGACGCCGAGCATTTTTGCGACGACGAAAAACGTAGCGGCTCCGAATGCTATCGGCACGAACGCTTCGATTACTCTTAAAGTAAAAGTTTCCGCGCCGAAAGTTTTGTGCAGCAAGTAATAGCTGAAATAAGAAACCAAAGACATTACGGTCGAAGCGGCGGCGATTTTGACGAATGAATAAATGATTTCTCCGCCGTTTATTCTTTCGATTTTTCGCCGCATCATCAACGCCAGGGCGAAGAAATTCACGAGAGCGACGCTCGAAGTCGCAAGCGCGACGCCGACGTGACCGAAACCGAACGGATTCGCCTCGGTAGCGCCGTAATTAATCAAAACCATTTTAAAGCCGTAACTCGCCAGCGCATTGACGGCAATCGAGCAAAGGGCAATAATCATCGGAGTTTTCGCGTCGTTGAGCGCGTAAAACGCCGGTGAAAGAACTTTTATCGCAGCGTATCCGGTCAGTCCGATTGAATATCCGGCGAGCGCGTAAGCCGTCATCGTCGTATCGGCGGAATTAAATTTCCCACGCTCGTAAATCAAACGAATGATCGGTTCGCCCAAAACAATCAAACCGCACGCCGACGGCAAAGTTAAAAGAAAAACGAGTTTGAGCGATGAGGAAAGCGTGTTGCGAAATTCGCCGAATTTTCCTTCGCTCGCCATTCGCGACAAAACCGGAACCGAAGCCGTTCCGACCGCAACGCCGAAAACGCCAATCGGAAACTGCATCAAGCGAAAAGCGTAACCGAGCCAGGAAATTCCGCCGTTGATGTCGGAAACGAAAAACGTATTGACCAAAACGTTGATCTGCACGGCGGACGTTCCGAGAATCGCCGGCGCCATCAAACGCATAACCTGGCGAACGCCTTCATCGGCGAAGCTCAAAGCCGGAACGAAACGAAAACCGACTTTGAGAAGCGACGGCACTTGCATCAGAAACTGCGCCGCGCCGCCGATCAAAGTCCCGATTGCCATACCGATAATCGCCCATTGCGCCGCTTCAGACGGAACCGCGTTTGCATCCGCAGAACCGAGCCATCCGCCGCCCGAAAGCCAGTAAGCCATTCCGAGCCCGACGAAAATCGAAACGACGTTGAAAACCGTCGAAGCCGAAGCCGGAATGCCGAAAATTCCTTTCGTATTCAAAACGCCCATCGCCACCGCCGCCAGCGCGACGAGCAGAATAAACGGGAACATTATCTGCGTTAAGACGGTGGCGAGCGCCGCTTTTTCCGGCGAAAATCCATCGGCGATAATGTCTATAAACTGACGCGAAAACAAAACGCCGATGATTGTAATTACGCTCAAAATAACGGCTAACGCGTTCATTACAAGGCTCGCCAAACGCCACGCCGCCTGCTCGCCTTTGTTGATTTGATAATCGGTAAAAACTTTTACAAATGCGGCTGAAAGTGCGCCTTCGGCGAACAAATCGCGCAAAACGTTCGGAATACGAAAAGCGACTTGATAAGCGTCGTTCAAAAAACCGGCGCCGAAATAGCGTGCGAATATAAGTTCGCGCACCAATCCCAAAACGCGGGAAAACATCACGGCAATCGAGACGATTCCCGCTGATTTCGCCACGCTTTGTTGTTTCGGGGCAGGATTTTTACTTTCTGCTTCGACAGGTTCTTCGGCAACGTCGGGTTCGGCGAGATATTCGGGAAGTTCTTCGGTCGGCAGGGTTTGTTTGATTTCGCTCATTTATTTTAACTTTCGATGAGTTTCGCCTTTTTGGGCGAGACATTTCGCCTTTTACGAACGTAAAAGTTTGCAACATCTCGCGCGTTTCGACAAGGCGACAAACAAAAAGGAAACAGACTTAAATCCGTTTCCTTTGATTTTCTATATTTGAAAAAGTTAGCTTAATCGTTGACTCGCGCGCGATTATCGGCGTGAACGATTCTCGTTTTCGCCAGACGAGTGTCGAGCGCGATTGGATTGTAGGTCATTTGCGACGCGCCGCCGAATTGTCCTTGAATCAACGAAACGTAATTGTTTTGAAACGAGCGAAAACGACTGACGTTTCCTCGCTGATTGAAAATGACAAACAAAAGTTTTCCGGTGCGCGTCGTAATTTCGCCCGCCAGAGTTGAGACGCCGCTGTCGGTGTTGCCCAGAGTTCCGGTTTTGCCGACGACGCTGCCTTTGGCGAAATCAGTGTCGAAACGCCTTTCGAGCGTTCCTTTGTCAACTCCGGCGACCGGCATAATGTCGGCGAAGGTCATTTTATAGCGACCGAGCTCGCTTCGCAGCGTTTTGAGAAGCTTCATCATCGCGCGCGGCGTAACACGGTTAATGCCGAGACCGCTCGAAGTTTGCAGGTAAAATTCCTGCGGCGCGATGCTGGCGTTTTGCTGAACGATACGAGCGACGGCGTAAGATCCGCCGAGCATATCGCCGAGGCGTTCAGCCAGAAAATTATTTGAATAGCAAAGCGTTACTTTGAGAATTTCGCGCATCGGCGCCGATTCGTGCGTGAAAAGAAGTTTTGCGTTCGACGGCATCGGCTGAACGTAAACGCCGCCGCTAAAAGAGACGCTCGGAACTGTTTGAGCCTGGACGGGTTTGCCGGAATTGAACAGATAATTCTGCCAGGCGCGATTCGCCGCTGCCGGTCGTTTCGCCGCGTCCATCGTCGTTGCGAGCGTTGTGCTGCTGCGCGCCGCCGAAGTGTTGTAGTTCATCGCAAAATTATCGGAGACGACCAAATCTCCCTGAATCGTGCGAATTCCCATGCGGTTTAATTCGTTTGAAATCGCGACGGCGTGCTCGTAATTGAAAATCGGGTCGCGTCCCGAAACATACAAATTGCCGTGAATGGTTCCCGTTTCCTGCTCGTACGAGCCGTCAGTCCAAAGCTGCGTTTGAAAACGAAAATCGGGACCGAAGGTTTTCAAAACGGCGTAGGCGGTGGCGACTTTAACGTTCGACGCCGGATTAAAAGTAAAATCCGAATAAGCTTCGACAACTACGTTGCCTTCCAAATCTTCAACCAGAACGCCGGAGTAACCGGGAAGCGCCGTGTCACGAAGAATCGGAATCGAGGTTTTAATCGCGCTTGATGCCGCGGTTGTCGCCACTGCCGCGCTGGGCGCCGAGCTGGCGGTCTTCTGAACCAGAGGCGTTTCCGAAGGCGCGGGCTTGCCGGTTTGTTGAACGGTAATCGGCTGCAAAAGCGGTTTGGTCGGCGGCGCCGTCGGTTTTGAATAAACGGGTTGCCCGTAATTGACGAGCGGTGCGGACAAGCCGACGAGCAGCAAAAAAGCGACATTGAGCCAGAAGGCTTTGTTTTCGGTTAATCTATTCATTAATTTTCTATATCGTTTGCAGATGTGGCAGACTTACCGTTTCGGAAAGCTTTTTACACTATACCACATCAACCCTCAAAATTTTCAAACAAACAAAAACTTTTTCCAGTTTTCCCTTATAAACCGACGCTTTCTTCGATGAATTTCCTTTTAATTTAGATGCCGGACGTTTCAAATTAATTTATGGAAAACATCCGCATTTCTTATACATTAAAAACGATTAAAAGAAAAGATTTTTCGCAAAAATTTTTAAGAAAATTTGTTGGGGTAATAATAAAAAATACGAATTTGAAAAAAATATTGACTTTGCCTTTTATCGCTCCTAAAATTGAGCAATCTTTGATTTTACGTGAAAAAACAACAGCCCTTGACGATTGAAAACATAAAAGCGGCGCACGCCGAAAGACGCGACGAAATTCGCCGGAAAATAGCGGAATTCGAAGCGGTTTGGACGAGTGGAACCGATGAGAAACTCTGGGAAGAAATGGTTTTTTGTTTTTTCACGGGCGGCTGTTCGGCGCGAATGGGGCTTCGTTCGATTGAAGCCGTGCGACCGCTTTTAATCACCGGAACGCAAGAAGAATTGATGAACGCTTTAATCGGCAGACATCGCTATCCGCGAGCGCGTTCCGGCTACATCGTCGCTTCGCGCGAGTTTTTGCAGGCGCATTGCAATCTCAAGTTGCGAAAAAAACTGCAAAGTTTTGAAAATCCTTTAGACCGGCGCGATTGGCTGGTCAAAGAGAAACGCATAAAAGGTTTGGGCTACAAGGAAGCGAGCCATTTTCTGCGAAACATCGGGCTGAAGGGCTACGCGATTCTCGACAAGCATATATTGCGAAGTATGACGGAGCTGGGAATAATTGACGACCCGAAGCCGCCAAACGCGCGCGCGAAGTATCTGACAATTGAAGAGAAGCTGAAAAATCTAGCCGAAGTTACAAAAATTGATTTCGACGAGTTGGATTTGGTCTTGTGGTCAATGAAAACCGGCGAAATTCTGAAGTAACTTCAAAACACAATCAGAATTCATCTGGAAAGGAGTGTAAATTATGAAATTTAATAATTTTCGGGACGATATTTTTCTCTATCCTTTCCACATTCGCCGCTTGCTCTCCCTTTTTTTTATTTGTTTACTTTTCGCCGCTTCGACGATTGCCGCCGAAGATATTCAGCAAGCCGCAGAAGAGGAAAGCGTCCGGTTGACGAAACAAGCCGAAAAAATATCGAAAAAGGGAGACTTTGCCGAAGCCGAAAAACTTTTTCGCCGCGCGATTGAAGTAAATCCCCGCGCCTCCGCCGCCAAACTCAAACTCGCTTATTTGCTTTTCAAACAAAGGCGTTTAATCGAAGCCTACGATTTGTCTTACGCGGTTGCCAAAGCCGAGCCGAAAAATTCGTATGCTTTCGCCGTTTTGGGCATCACGCTTTTGAACGCCGGTAATTTCAAAGACGCGAGAACGTCAATTTACAATGCGATTAATTTGAATAAAAAAGAAGCATTAGCGTGGGCGGGACTCGGAATGCTCGATTTTTACGAAAACAGAATAAATCAGAGCCTCAATAGCTTGTACGAATCGGTCTATTACGAGCCGAACGAGCCGGATTTTATTTTTACTTTCGCGCAAGTCGCCGCTCGCGCCGAAAAATACAAAGAAGCCGCCGAAGCATATCGAAAATTTTTGAGCGTTTCGGAGGATTCCGACAAAGAACGACGCGATCGAATCAAAGGACTTATAGGATTTTTGAATTATCTCGGAAACAAACAATCCTTGTATCTCCTGGACGGGGATGAAAAGTCTTCGGTCAACTTTAACTTAACCAGAAACCGTCCGGTTATCGAATTGAAAGTCAATAATAAGGATGAGCCTTTGAAGTTCGTTTTAGACACCGGTTCGGGAATCTCGGTTATTTCCGACGAAACGGCGGAGCGGCTAAAAATCAAGCCGGTTGCCCGGGGAGGCTTTGCGAGAGGCATCGGCGGCGATGGTAAATTTGAAATCGTTTACGGTTTTCTTCGTTCGGTTGATATCGGCGCCGCGAGAATCAAAAATGTCCCGGTTTATATCCGCAAGTTTCACAATGACAGTGAAAAAGTTGACGGTTACATCGGGCTTTCGCTCATTTCAAAGTTTTTGACGACAATTGATTACGGTGGTTTAACGTTTTCCCTGATCAGAAAAAATTCGATTGAAAAAGCCAAATTTGCCGCTGATGAATTATCTCTTCCGCTGCGACTTACTTCGAGCGGTTTTTTAAGCGGCGAAGTGCAGCTCGAAGGCGTCGAGGTTCCTTTGAATTTCATCGTTGACACGGGTGCCAGCGTTTCGGTTATTTCCGATGATTTAGCCGGTTCGCAAGAGATCAGCAATTTCGCGAAAGGCGAGAAAATGCGTGTTATCGGCGCGGCGGGAGTAACCGAAGACGTACCTTCATTTTTGCTTCCGCGCGTTACGTTCGGCACGCATTCGCGCGAGAGCATTACGGCGGTCGCGCTCGATTTGGATTTGATAAATGAAACGTCGGGTTTTCAGCAAGCCGGAATTTTAGGCGGCAACTTCCTGAAAAATTACAGTTTGACGTTTGATTTTCAAAACTCTAAAGTGATTTTTGTACCTAATAAAAAATAAGTTCAAAGTTCAAGGTTTAAAGCTCAATTTTGATTTTCTACTTTGAGCTTTGAGCCTTGAGAAGATGAAACTTAGTTTATACCTGGAAACTTCGGTCGTCGGAGCTTATCTTGACAACGGCGAGCCTTTTCGCCGCGATTTGACCATCCGCTGGTGGGAGCACGAGCTTTCCGAATATCGCGCGTTCAGTTCGATTCTGGTGCGGCGCGAGCTCGAACGAGTCGCCGAGCCGCACCGCACCGGTTATCTCAATCTTATAAAGCCGCTCGAACAGCTCGAGTTTGCAGAAGAAGCGGCGATTTTAGCCGAAGGCTATATTTCGCGCGGCATTTTTCACCGCAAATTTATTGCCGACGCGCTTCACGTCGCGCTCGCCTCGTTTCACAAAATTGATTACCTGGTGACGTGGAATTTCGGGCATCTGGCAAATGTTCGTAAACAAGCCCGAATTCGGCTTTTTAATACCGCTGCGGGATTTTTTTCGCCCGTCATCGTCACGCCCGAATTTCTTGTTCACAGTTGATAAGATTTGACGGGTTGACGATTGATAATTTACGCCTGACAATTAATATTGGGAGTCTTTATGTATCGCCGACCTAAATTTTTAGAAGTTTTACTCGAAATCCGGCAGGAAATGGCGCGCGATGCCGATTACGATGTAGATTTGTTCGCCGAAATGGTTCGTTCCGGCAAAATTGCGGAAAATGAAAAAATTCACGCTATAACCGAAACCGATTCGAGCGACGAAAAATCAAAACCCGAAATCAAAATAAATCGCTGATCGAAAAATCAGTTGTTCGCCCGTTGATTATAATTTATGGAAATCGTTTTTGACGCAATCGGCATCGAAATTGCCAATGAAACCGCATTCAATGATTTGGCGGAAACAATCGGCAGCCGGGGCGAAGTGTCTCGCTTGACGCGCAAAAGCGGAATTCTGCACGGACGCTGTTTGAAATTGGGTGAAGGTTTGGAAGTTTGGTCAGTGCTTTACGAATCGGAATCCGGCGAAGTGTCTTTCGCTAATTATCGCCCCGGTTTCCGCGCAAAATTCTCGCAGAAAATCACGCCCTGGATATTAACCGAAATTGATACGGAAGGCGAAGCCGTCGTTCACGGCTTTATTGCCGATACGGAAACGGAAGTATTATTTGAATTGCAGAATTTAACCGAAGTCGGACCTGAGATTTTCGACCAAAACGTTTTGAGCGTCGGTTTGTGCGGTCTGGCGTACCGCGCGGAAGTGTTGAAAACGGCGGAGAAAGGTTTTTGGCGCTCTTACGACGAAATCGTTTTGAATGTTGTGGCGAGCGAAAATGATTGGAGCTTGTGCGGCAGAATTCTGGCTTTCAATTCGCTTCGCAATCATCTGTCGGGCAATGATTTGTATTGGATTTACCTAGATTTAGGCGAATTCAAAATCGAAGTTCTGGTTAATCAAAGGGCTTTGAAAGGCGGTAATTTGTGCGTCGGCGCGTACTTCAAAACGGATGTCTGGCTGCAGGGTCATATTGTAAATGGAAACTCGGCGCGCAATTCTTACGAAGGCATTGATCGGCGGCACCGCACGGCAGATTTCTGGAAGAATTTTAAGAGATTAAATTAGAGAGTTTACGAAGTTGCAGAAAATGATTTGTCGCCGAAACCGCAATCACGAACGTTTCGAAGATTCACTGTAAAACTTTACAAAATCTGATTAAAATAATTATTAATTGCAAAAAATCGCAATTTGGATAAATGCGTTTATTAATTATTTGTAAATTTCGTTCGTTTCTTTTCTGGTAAAATGCGTCGTTATTTGTTGTCCAGCCTGATAATTTTAATCATCGGCTCAATCGCCGGTTTGTATTCTTTTTATAATTATTGGGTTCACCGCTACGATGAATTGATCACGCGGCAGGCGGGAATTTACCGGCTGGACGAAAAATTGGTCTGGAGCGTGATTTACGAAGAGACTTTTTTCCGCGCCTGGAAAATCGGTGCCGCCGAAGAAATCGGATTGATGCAGGTGACGCCGACTGTGGCGCGGGAATGGGCGAAAGAAACCGGATTCAAGGAATTTGAAAAACAAACCGCCGAAAACGTCAACGAATTTTTGCGCGACCCGCAAAGAAATATTCAGGTAGGAAGCTGGTATCTTGAGAAAAAACGCGAAAGATATCGCGGTTATCCGGCGGAAAAGGCGATGATGCTCGCCGCATATAACGCCGGCGCGAGCCGTGTCGAAGAATGGTCGAAGGACACCGATCCCGCCAAACTTTCCGAAGCCGAATTTATCGAACGAATCAATATTCCTTCGACAAAATCATACGTTTCGTCAATTTTAGAGCGATATCGAGCGGAATAAAAAATATAAGCGAAGTGCAAAATTAAGAATTCAAAATTGAAAATGTAAAATCAGAAATGCGAAATTAAAGATGTAAAATTGATGATCTTACTCCTTTTTTTGATTTTTTAATTTTGCATTCTTAATTTAGCTTTTGCATTTTTAATTTATGAAACTGTTTGCCGCCGACTTCGTTCTGCCGATTTCTTCCGAACCGATCAAGAACGGCGCAGTCGTTGTTGAAAAAGATGTAATTACGGCGGTCGGAAATCGTCAGGAACTCGCGAAAAAATACCCGCAGGCAAAACACGAAAACTTCGGCGAAGCCGTTATTCTTCCCAGTTTTATAAATTCCCATTCGCATCTGGAAATAACGGCGATGCGCGGCTTTCTCGATACGGTCGAACACGATTTCTACGCCTGGCTGATAAAATTAACGACCACACGCGGCGAAAGACTAACCGACGAAGACATCGAAACAGCCGCGATTTTCGGCGCGCTCGAAGGCGCAAAAGCCGGAGTAACGTGTTTCGGAGACATCGGCAGATTCGGCAAAGCCGGTTTTCAGGCATTGAAAACAAACGGCTTGCGCGGCGTTTTGTTTCAGGAAACCGAGTTTTCACCGGACAACAAAACGGCAGACGTGGATTTCGAGAAACTTGTAGGGAAGTTTATTGAGTTAAAAGAAACCGAAACGAATCTCGTCAAAGTCGGACTTTCGCCGCACGCGCCTTACACGGTCAGCCGCAAACTTTTTGAAAAAATCGCCGAATACGCTTTGAGCGAAAATATAAAAATCTCGGTTCACGCCGCCGAATCGAGCGAAGAACAGAATTTAATGCTGAACGGTGCCGGATTTTTCGCATCGGTTTATCAAAAATACGGCTACGAATGGCACAGCCCGAATTGCACTTCAATCGAGTATCTAAAAAAAACGGGAATCTTGGGCACGAAACCGCTTCTGGCGCACTGCGTTAAAGTTTCGGACAGAGATATTGAATTGATTGCCGAAAGCGATTCGAGAATCGCGCATTGCCCGAAATCGAACGCGAAATTCGGGCACGGCATCGCGCCGCTGGAAAAGTTTCTGAACGCTGGAATTCGCGTTGGTTTCGGAAGCGATTCGGTGGCGAGCAATAATGTCTGCGACATTTTGGAAGAAGCGCGTTTCGGCGTTCTTTCGGCGCGAAATCTAGGCGATAAAAAACGTTTTATCGAACCGCGCGAGGCAATCGAGACGGCAACGCTCGGCGGCGCGAAGGCAATGGGATTAGAAAGAGAAATCGGGACGCTCGAAACCGGAAAGCGCGCCGATTTAATCGTCGTTTCGCTCGAACAAATTGCGCAGCAGCCGATTCACGACGTTTACTCCGCATTGCTTTTCGCATCGAACGCGCGCGATGTTCGTTTAACAATGGTGGCGGGCGAAGAAGTATACCGCGACGGCGAATGCAAAAAAGTTGACGAAACGGAAATAAAAGCAAAAATGCGTGAAATCAGAGATAAAATGCGCGAAACTTAAATTTGCAAGTTTTCCGAAAAACGAGCGTTCCTGAAATGGCTTCAAAAAAAGCCGAGAGGTAATTATGACAAAATATAAAGCGTTATTAATATTCGGTTTATTTACAGTTTTTATTTTCGGAACCGCCGCGCAATCGGATTGCGATTCAAAAAAGAATAAAAATGCGCCTGTTAATACTAATTCTAACGGTGATGCGATGAGCGACAATAAAAAACCTGCGAAAACTCCGCGAAACGGCAGCGCCGAAGTAAAAACGCTTGCCGAAGGTTCTTTCGGCAAAATCGAACAGCCGTTTTTGTTCGTCGTTCGTTCAGCCGAAACTTATCGTCAACTGCAAAACGTTTTTGCAGAGCTTCCGCCCGATCCCGGCATTAATTTCGACGAACAAGCGGTAATCGCCGCTTTTGCCGGAACAAAAAGCACCGGCGGTTATTCTGTGGAAATAAAAAAGTCCGGCGAAAAAGTTTCGGTTTCCGTCGTTAATCCGCCGAAAGACGCAATGCTGACGCAGGCATTAACTATGCCCTACCAAGTCGCGATAGTTCCGGTTGAAGCGGAGAAAGGTCTGAAATTGGAAGTTTCCACCGATTGGAAAAACGCGGCGCAAACCTTCAAATTAAGCTCCGGCGAGTTTGAGTCATCGGGCGGCTTCGCGGGTCGTTTGAAGAAATTTACGGCTCAGGGAACGATAAATGTTTGGCGTTTTGAAGATCTGGTTACGTTTGACTTTAATCTTTCCGGCGCGGATAAAAATATGCAGCTTACCGAAATGGCTTCGGGCGTTGCGAAAAACGGAAAAATTGATTTAGTGCGGCTGGACGCGGGAAGTTTCTCGGAAGGTCCGAAACCGCCGGTAAAAGCGACCGGAACGATTGCGGACGATAAATTAACTTTGACGCTTGAACCGCTTCCGACAAATATTCGCGACGGATTTCAGGTGAGCGGAAAACTCGAAGCCGTCAAGAGCAAATAACAGCAAAAGGCACAAAGAAATTTCAGCCACGAACAAACCCGAAAAGCCGCGAAATAAAAAACAAAAATTTTGTGTCAAACGGTGTCTGTTCGTGGCTGATTTCTTTAAGTTTTTGAATTTTCAGCAACTGTTATTTTATTTCAACGTATCCAGCAATTCTCTCTGCAAATCGTTCGGCGTCCAGTCGTTTCCGGCAACAATTTTCGTAACTTTGCCTTCGGGCGAAATAACCGCCGTACGAAGCGAATGATTGAATTGCGTTTTGTCCCGTTCGTCAACTTCGTAGCGCAGACCGAAAAAGTCTGCGATGCTGCGAACTTCTTTTTCGTTTCCGACCGCCAGTTGCCAAACCGTAAAATCCGGCTTCGCATTTTTCCCCAAATAACCTTGTCCGTATTGCCGAAGTTTTTCCGGCGTATCGGTTTCGGGGTCGAACGAAACGCTCAAAAGACGAACTTTATCTTTCATTTCCGGATCGTTGTTAAGCTGCAGAGCCAAATCTGAAAAATTTCTCGACATTGCTATACAATAATCCGGCAGCGGACAGCGAGAATAAATAAAAGTAATCGCCAGGGCTTTGCCGCGAAAATCTTTTGTGGAAATGCGCTTTCCGTCTTGATTGACGAGCGTAAAATCCGGAATTTCCTTGCCGATCTGCGCGAATCTATCGTCCGTCGCCGGAGGCGGCTGATTCGGATTTGGCGCGGCTAGTATGCCGATGTTTTCCAACCAGTAAGGGTCTTTGGCGGCGTTGTCAACGACGAGTTCGCCGCGAATCTCCGCGCCCGGCGTTAAATCTTCCCAAACCCAATCTTCGTGAATCGGAAAATCCATCGTCATCGCTTCCATAAATCCGGGAATATCTTCGTGCGCGACGGTCGCCTTTTTCGCGGCTTTGTCTACGGCGACGACCTTGCCCTTCAAACTGTAACGCTTCGCGTCAGCCGACGCCTTCGGCGGCGTTTCGGCTTTCTGGCAAGCCGTAAAAAGAAATATTGCTGATAAAAATACAAGTAAATAACGCATAAAATTTGATTGTTTATAAACGGGGTTTAATTTTAGATTATTTTTCAGACCGGAAAATTGCAACGCGAAAAAAAGCACATTCGCTTATTTGAATTTCAAGTTTTCGTCATAAAACATTTGATAAACGCGGTAATTCGCCAACACTTTGTAAACATAATCTTTTGATTGCGAAAAAATAATTTCGGGAACGTATCGGTCGGGCGAGTCCGATTTCGAACGCGCGAGCCAGCGCGCCATATTGATTTCGCCGCCGTTGTAACTTGCGGCGACCGCCGCCGGCTGATTCGGGAACTGCTTGAATAAATTCGACAAATATTGCGAACCGAAAAGAACGGCGGTCGGCGGATTATAAAGCTCGTCCTGCACGAAATTTTCACGCCCGACCTGACCGGCGATTTGGTTTGCTGTCGTCGAAATAAACTGCATCAAACCGCGCGCCGCCGCGTTCGATTTAACATCGGCGCGATAACGCGATTCCTGCCGCATAATCGAAAGCAGGAAACGCGGATCAACTTGTCGCTCCGGCGCGTATTTCAAAAGCGAATCGGCGTAAGGCGCCGGATAAAGCAGTTCGATTTGATCGCGCGGAATGAGTTCCGTTTGATAATCAGCCGGAACACTTCGCCAGAGCGGTTCGGCGAAACCGACGGCTCGATGCGCCATATCGCCGCGCCGGTAAAAAACGGCGAGCGTGTAGGCGAAATCGTCGGATTTTGGGTTTTGGATTTTGGATTTTGGATTTGTCTCTGTATTTGTTTCTGTATTCGATTCTGTATTCGTTTTTTTATTCGAATTCGTTCCCGCAAATTGTTTCCCGGTATTTTCGCTTCTCGCTTTTTCCAATTCCGGCGCGGCTTCATCGTATAAACCTAAAAACAAAAGCTCGTCGGCGAGATTCTGATGGTAACCTTGTTCTTTAGTTTCGCGTTTTTCCCTTAAAGAGTCCTTCCGTCCGAGTTCTAAAACTTTATAGTTCGGAATCTTTTGATAATTCGGTAAAAGCGAATAAGCCTCGCGCAAAATGTTCAATAAACTTTCCTTTTTCGTGATATTTGCCGAAGCCGATTCATCTTTTACCTCGCCGCCAGGCAAAAGTCGCAAAGCTGATTGAGCCGATTGGCGAACGATTTCAGCATTATTCGCTGAAACGCTTTGTTTTGCTTTCTCGTGAAAAGAATCAAACTTTTGTCGAACAAATTGACTTGTTTTTTCATTATTTGCCAGCGATTTCAATCTTTCAGTCGCGCGCCAGCCGTAATATTCGCCTCGCCCGTCGGGAATTGAAAGATAAACGTCAATCGCTTCGGGGTAACGATTCAGATTTTCGAGCGCCAAACCTTTCAAAAAAACAATTTCGGTTTTGTTCGTGCCACCCGGAACGCGAGTTCCGCCCAAATCGGAAAATGTCTGTAACTTATCTAAATCCGCCAGCGCACTGCGCCAATCGCTTTGCGCGATGTGAATTCTCGCTTGAGCGAAAAGCGCGAGGGCTTCCGGCAATTTCCCGCGAAAAACTTCCTGCGTTTTCATCGTCCATTTCAGCGCGTCCCCGTTTTCTCCGGCGTCGCGCAAAACGTCAACAATGTTCAAATACGCGCGTTCCAGATTTTCCGCATCCGCGTGTTTTTCGATGAGCTTTTGATAGCGCGAAACGGCTTCTCTCGGTTTATTAACGCGCGAATACGCTGACGCCGCCTGGCTTAGAGCGTCTCTTGAAACCGGATGTTCGGGAAATTGTTCCTGCACGCGCTCGAACCAGTTTATCGCTTCGACGAATTCGCCCATTTGCACGTAACCGCGACCGATTTGATAAATCGCGTCTGGCACGAGTCCGCTCGCCGGATGATTTTCTATGATCGCGCGGTAATGCAGCCGCGCGTCGGCGAAATCTCGATTGAACGCGTAAATCTGGGCGCGGCGAAGGTGTTCGTAATCGGACAAAGCAGGCGCGGTTTTGCCGAATTTTTCCGCGCCGACTTCTAAAGCATCGAGCCCGCGCGCGCCAGCCAGAGCAAAATCGTCGGGTTGTCCCGGGTTCGGCATTCCAGTAATCAGTTTTGTGAAAGTTTCGCGCGCCTGCTCTGTTTTGCCGCTTTGCAGAAATGCTTGCGCGAGCAAAACGAGGTTTTCGCGGCTTTGCGCGTTTAATGGTTTTTGCTGCGCGATAGCGGCTGGATTTTCTTTTGTCTGCGCTGCATTTGATGACGCTTGCCCGCTGAGCAACCGAATTGCTGTGTCATAATTTTTGCTTTCAAAATAACTGCGCGCCAGGCGATTTTTCGTCGCTTCAATCAACAAGCTATCCGGCGCGAACGTCAAAATTTCCTGTAAAAACGTTCTTTCGAGCATCAAATTTCCGCTCGAACGGGCAATCCGCGCGAGATGCCACAGCGCATACTCCTTTAAAACGGAATTGCGATTGGCGACCGATTGATAATTAGCCATCGCCGCCGCGTAATCGCCTTTTTTTTCCGCCATTCGAGCGAGTAGATAATCGTAATTATTCACCTCGAAAATTTTCGGGTCGGATTTTTTAAGATTGTCTAACTCGGCAGCGGCGAGCGGATAATTTCGCTGCTCAACCGCCCGCATAATTTTTTCGTGCGTCTGCGCGTGTAAAATGCCGGAAAAAACGATTGTGAAAATCAAAAGGGAAATTTTGGAAAGTTTCATCATAGAAATATTAGCTCTAATTACTGAAAGAAAAAAGAATCGAAACCGACGCGTAATATTCATAGATGCAAAGCTGAAATTTTCCGTCGTCCGAAACTGACAATTAATTTAAAATTCCGTAGAATTGGACGCGGGAATTATGACAGCCAGAATTTTGAGCGGCAAGGAAATAGCCGATGCGATAAAACGAGAAGTCGCGGAAGAAGTCAAAGCATTAGAAAGCAGTTACGGTTTGCGTCCCGGTTTGGCGGTCGTCCGCGTCGGCGAAGACCCGGCTTCCGCTGTCTACGTCGGCAATAAAGTCAAAACCAGCGAAGAACTCGGTTTGATTTCCGAGCATCATCATCTTTCCGCGGAAACGACGCACGCGGAACTTTTAAAGGTGGTCGAAGATTTGAATCGGCGTGAAGAAATTGACGGAATTCTCGTGCAGTTGCCTTTGCCGCCGCAGATTGACGAAAAGGAAATACTCGAAAAAATCAGCCCTGAAAAAGACGTTGACGGTTTCAATCCGCAAAACGTCGGGCGCCTCGCGCAGGGACAAAACGCGCTCGCTCCGTGCACGCCGGCGGGCGTCATTGAAATTTTAAAGCGTTCGGATATAAAAATAGCCGGTGAAAACGCTGTAATTGTGGGGCGCAGCAATATCGTCGGCAAACCGATGGCAATGCTGCTTTTGCGGGAAAACGCAACGGTGACGATTTGTCATTCCCGCACGAAAAACTTGCCGGAAATGACGCGCCAAGCCGATATTTTAGTCGCGGCAATCGGACGCGCCGGATTTATCAGCGCCGAACATATAAAACCGGGCGCGACGGTCATTGATGTCGGCATCAATAGTGTTTCCGATAAGAATCTTGCGCGGGAGCTTTTTGATGAAACCGAACTGGAAAAACGTCTGAACACGATTGAAAAGCGCGGTTTTACTTTAGTCGGCGACGTAAATCCGCGAGATGCGAAAGAAAGGGCGGGAAATTTTACGCCGGTTCCGGGCGGCGTCGGTCTTTTAACCGTAGCGATGCTGATGCGAAATACGGTTGACGCGGCGAAAGCGAGAAGATTAAAAAAATAGCCAGAGTGCGCATAGAGAAGATACCTGCGTTGTAAAATCTCTTTGTGCTCTGTGCGCTCGGTGGGAAAAATGAAATTTGAAGAATATCAGCGCGAAGCGAAGCAGACGGCTTTGTATCCGAATCGTTTAAAGAATCTTGAATACCCGACGCTCGGACTTGCGGGCGAAGCGGGCGAAGTCGCAAACATCGTCAAGAAAATTCAGCGCGATTTCGGCGGCGAGATTACGGATGAAGTTCGCGCAAAGTTAAAGGACGAGTTGGGCGATGTTCTTTGGTACATTTCGGCTTGCGCGGACGAATTAAATTTAACGCTCGAAGAGATTGCCGAATATAATGTTGAAAAACTAGCTGCAAGACACAATCGTAAATAAGAATTATATTTTTATTGAAGCAAAAATTTTTATTGAAGCAAAAGCGGGTGTTTCATTAAATATTTTTTTCATTAGTTAGTTATTTTGAGAATTGAAATATTTTCAAAGAATCAATCTTTTTAACTAAACAAAACAATTAAACAAAGGATTTTGGGGCGTTTTCAGTCTCAAAAGCGGATAAGTCGTCCGCGCTCTTACCGAAATGTTGAAAGTAGGTTTAACAGGCTCGATTGCCGTCGGCAAATCTTACGTTTGCGCGTGTTTGCGCGAACTCGGCGCTTTCGTGCTCGACGCCGATCAGACGGCGCGCGAAGTCGTCGAGCCCGGCACGGAAGGGTTACGCCAAATTGTTGAAAATTTCGGTGCGGAAGTTTTACAGCCGAATGGCGAATTAGACCGCGCGAAACTCGGCGCGATTGTTTTTGCTGACGAGCGGAAACGGCAACTTCTTAATGAATTAGTGCATCCATTGGTCATTGAAGCGCAAAACGATTGGCTCAGGGAGTGCGAGAAAATCAACCCACGCGGAATTGCTGTCATTGACGCCGCTTTGATGATAGAATCTGGAAGCTATAAAAGATTTAAAAAACTTATTGTCGTCTGGTGCGAACCCGCAATACAATTGCAGCGTTTGATGATGCGCAACGATTTAAGCGAAGCTGACGCTTTGCGGCGTATAAATGCGCAAATGCCGCAGGAAGAAAAAAAGCGGTACGCCGATTATTTAATTGATACGTCTGACGGGTTTGAGGCGACAAATCAGCAGACTGTTGAAATTTTCGAACAATTAAAGGTTTTAGTTGTGTAATAAATCAGACCGCGAAAAGCGATTGACAACACAAGCGATGAAAGACGGAAGAATCAAAAACTATAAAGAAATCTGCGCTCGCTTGCGTTCGCGTTCTTCGGGAATGTTCTTTTCCGCTTTTCGTCTTTTGTTTCTTTTGTCTCCTCTGATGCTTTTAGTTTCGTGCAGCGAGCTAAAAAAGCCCGTGCCCGAACCATTTTACGCCGAGACTAAACCGCCGCAAAAAAAGGAATTTCGCTGGAGCAACGGCAAGATGCCGAAGTCGTTCGATCCGGCGCGCGCTTCGGCTGCTCCTGAAACCGACGTTGTCCGCGCCTTGTTCGACGGGCTGACCGAAACGGACGCGAAAACATTAAAGGCAATTCCCGCAATCGCCGCCGAGTGGGATTCTTCCGAAGATTTTCGAGTATGGACGTTTAAGCTGCGACGCGACGCGAAATGGACGAACGGAAAACCGGTGACAGCTTTCGATTTCGTGCGCTCGTGGAAGCGTCTCTCGGAGATGAGCGAACAAGTGTCGCACCCGGAGTTGCTGCAAAACATCGTCGGAATGCCGGGCATTAAGGCAAGCGATGAACCTGTTTTAGACGATTCCGCGGATTTTCTTCTCACTCAATTAAGCATCGAAAAAACGCCGCTTCTGCAGAATCAAGTTAATTCCAATAAAGTCGTTGAACCGCCGAACCTGGGGAAATCGGAAGATAAAACGATTGAAACCAAAACAAATCAAAAAGCCGATGCAAAACCCGAAATGAAATTCGGGGTCGAAGCCGTCGGCGATCACGCTCTAAAAGTTACGTTAATCAAACCGGACAAGGATTTTCCTTCGCTCGTCGCGCATCCGATCTTTCGCCCTGTTTACGGAGACGGAAAAGACTTTGAAGCGGATAAATTAAACGCCGGAGTTGTCACGAACGGCGCGTTTCGGATTGCTTCAATCGGGCAGGACGGCGTAACGCTCGACCGCTTCGAGGATTACTGGAACGGCGATAAAGTCGAAATCGAAAGAGTTCGTTTCATTCCGACGGAAAACGCCGAAACGGCACTGGAATCTTATCGCGCAGGCGAAATTGACGCCTTAACGAACGTGAATTTTGAACCGCTTGTTTTGAAGCTGCTCACTTCGTACAACGATTTTCGCCGCACGAGACACGGAGCGCTTAATTTTTACGAGTTTAATCGCAAAAACGCGCCTTTCAATGACCCGCGCGTTCGTCAGGCGTTGGCAATCTCCATCGAGCGCGAGCGCCTGACCGAAGGCGATATGGAAGGAGCGACCGAACCGGCGCTCGGCTTTTTGCCCGTTTCCGGCGAACTGAAAACGAAAATCGTTCAGGACGCGGAAAAAGCCAAACGATTGCTCGCCGAAGCCGGTTTCCCGAACGGAGAAAATTTTCCGGTTGTGCGTCTGGTCATCAAGCGCAACGATGTTCAGCAAAAAATCGCGCGTTCGGTCGCTAGAATGTGGAAACGAAACTTGAATATTGACACGGAAATTTCTGCCAAAGATACGAATGAGTTCGAAATTGCCAGAAAAGCGGGCGACTTTGATTTAATTCGGCGCGGAGTCCTGCTTCCGACGGTTGACGAAACGGCGAATATGCTGGCAATTTTCCAGCCGAAAAAGAAAGTTATCAAACGAATCGAAAATTTAAACGGCAATGCCAAAGAAAATCCGGCTGAAACTCCGAGTGAAACGACACAGGATGCCGAAGGTAAAATTGAAAGCAAAACCTCTGCCGATGAAGAATCAATTGTCCAGAACCAAGCGGCGGAGGAAGTTCTGGAAACAGACGACGGCGCTTTGTTTTTGACCGAAGCCGAGGCGCTCGCTGAACTGCCGGCAATTCCGCTTTATTTTCCCACCTCTTACTCTTTAGTCAAACCTTACGTTCAAGGATTTGAAATAAACGTGCTCGACGCTCCCTCGCTCAAGGACGTTAGGATTAATAATAACTGGCAACCAAAAGAAAAGAAGGGCGAATCGTAAGCTCATAAATCGGTTTGTGTTTTAAGGGCAGCGGATTTTGTGCAGATACGAACTTCCGACGAGTAAAACCCGCCGTTCGCAAATCGAAAAATGGAAAAGTTCTTGCCTGTAAATGTTATAACGTGATAAGTTTAGGGCGGAAATAAAAAAGACGGCATCTCTCCTCTCGGGTTTTTAAGATTGGGTTTCAACATTTCGGAAGTTTTGTAAAAGGAGTGTAAATTATGACACGGATTAGCTTCAGTCAACTTCGCGCAGGTTTGGCAATTATCGTTTTGTCTTCGTTTTTAATCAGTTGTTCGACTCAGGCAACCGCACGCTTCTGGGGACAGACGAAAGCTCCGAAAGAGCAGGTTCTGCGGTATATTTCCGGTTCCGAACCCGAGTCGCTCGATCCGCAAGTTCCGACCGGACAACCGGAAGCGCGCGTTTTGATGGCGTTTTATGACGGACTTGTCGAATATCACCCGAAAACGATGGATCCGATTCCGGCGATTGCCGAAAGCTGGGAACCGAGCGCCGACGGAACCGAATATACCTTCCATTTGCGAAAAAACGCGAAGTTTTCCAACGGCGATCCGATAACCGCAAAAGATTTCGTTTATACGATGCGCCGCGCTTTATCTCCCGAACTCGCCGCCCAAAACGCTTATCTCGCTTACTACATCAAATACGCTGAAGCCTATAATTCCGGCAAATCGTTTGTGAAAAGACCGGACGGCACTTTCATTTTGGAAAAAGATGTCGCGTCCGACACGGCGACGGCGGCTCCTGTTGCGGAAAAATCGGCTACGCGCACGGTAGAGCCGGGCGTTCCGGTCGCAGACCCGTTGACGACCGAAAAAATCGCTAACCCGCAAGTCGCCGAAACCGAATTTCACAAATACATCAACGAACCGGAACGTTTGACCGTGCCCGATGACGAGAAAAGTCAAAAAACGCTTTTTGAGAAAAATCCGAAAATTAAAGCCGCCGTCGAAAAAGGACAGCTCGTGCCGATTGAAGGAAAAGACATCGGCGTTGAAGCCGTTGACGATTATACGTTTCGGATGAAGCTCATACAGCCCGCGCCGTTTTTTATCGGGCTGCTCGGTCATCAATTTTTCAGAGTCGTTCATCAGGGAACCGTTGAAAAATTCGGCAAGGATTGGACGAAGCCGGAAAATATCGTAACGAGCGGAGCGTTCAATCTCGCCGCTCACAAGCCTTATGACGAAATTGTCGCGGTTAAAAGTCCGACTTACTGGGACGCGGAAAACGTTCGGCTCCAGCGCATCGAGTTTTACCCGCTCGAAGAGCAGACGACGATGATGAATCTTTACAAAGCCGGCACGGTTGATGCGACTTACAACCACACAGTTCCGGCTGGCTGGAAATCGGTCGTCAAGCAATACGAAGAAGAGTATCTTAATTTCCCGGAAGTCTCCATCGAATATTACACAATCTCCGTGAATAAACCGCCGATGGACAATGTGAAAATTCGCAGGGCTTTCAGTCAGGCGGTCAACCGCGAAGCTCTCGCCACTTTCCGCAGAAATGCCTTAAATCCGCTGATAGATTTCACGCCCGAAGGCGCGTTCCCGAAATATGAACAAGTGCGCGACAGAGTTTATGCCGAATTGCTGAAAAAGGACGGAATAACGACGGAAGAAAGAAAGTCGCAAATTTTTAACCCGAAACGCGCCTGCGATCTTTTCGAAGAAGCCGGTTACAAAGTGCGCGAGAGAAAGCCCGACGGTCGCTGTACTATCGAAACAAATCCGGCAGCGCAAGGCGCGTTTCCGGCGACAGACGTAGAAATTCTTTATAACACTTCGGAAAGCAACAAAGCGGTTGCTGAGTTTATTCAAGCACAGTGGAAGCAGAATTTAGGTGTCACCGTGCCGCTCAAAAATCAGGAATGGAAAACGTTTTTGAAAGTGCGAAAAGACGTTGAGTACAAAGGTTTCGGACGTTCCGGCTGGGTCGGAGATTATATTGATCCATTTACGTTTCTGAATCTTTTTTACGGCAAAAACAACGACAGTTCGACCGGCTGGCACAATCCTGAATACGACAAAATGCTGGACGATGCAAACAAAGAACTCGACCCGGAGAAGCGTTTTGAAAAACTGGCGCAAGCCGAATATTTCCTGATGAAAGATCAGCCCGTAATTCCGTTTTTAACGCAGGAAACGAATTGGATTAAAAAACCTTATGTCAAAGGACTTTACCCGAATCCGGGAACGCTGCACCCATGGAAATTTGTCTACATCGAACAAGACCCGGCGAAATGGGACACGCAAGTCAAAAACATTATGAAAGCGGACGAGCCGTGGGTCGAACAGCAAATCAGCCGTTTGATGAAAACGCAGGAAGACTTCCAAAAATCGAAGCAAGCCGGAACCAAAGAAACTAATACGGCAAAGGCTGAATAAATTACAAAAATAAAGAGTAGTAAGCTGTCCATCACTGATAGACAGCTTGCTGCTGACTAATAATCACTAATAATATGCTAAGTTTCATCATTCGCAGGCTGCTGCTGATTATTCCGATGGCGCTTTTGGTTGTCACCGTAACCTGGGTTTTAATTCGCGCCGCGCCCGGCAGTTTTTACTCGTCGGAAAAGAAATTACCGCCCGCCATCGAAGCAAACATCAAGAAGAAATACGGGTTGGATAAACCTTGGTATGAACAATACGGATTGATGATGTGGAACATCGTGCGTCTCGATTTCGGAGCCTCGCTTAAATATCCCGACAGAAACGTCAATCAAATCATCAAAGACCACTTCCCGTATTCGGCGACAGTGGGGTTTTTTGCTTATATTCTGGCTTTGTTTCTCGGGTTAACCGCCGGAATTGTCGCCGCGCTAAAGCAAAATTCTCCGTTTGATTACGGTTCGATGGCGTTTGCGATGCTCGGGCTGAGCGTTCCGAATTTTGTTTTAGGACCGATTTTAGTTTTAATTTTTTCGCTTGGGCTTTATTGGTTTCCTCCCGCGCGTTGGGGAGGAATTTCCAGCTTGATTCTTCCGATAATAACTTTAGCGGCAATTTATGCGGCTTATATTGCACGCTTAACGCGAGCCGGGATGCTCGAAGTAATGCGCTCTGATTACATTCGCACGGCACGGGCAAAAGGCTTGGACGAAAAAACCGTTTTGCTTAAACACGGGTTGCGCGGCGGTATTATTCCGGTAGTTTCTTTCACCGGTCCGGCGCTCGCTTCGCTTTTGGCAGGTACGGTCGTGATCGAAAGAGTTTTCGCAATTCCGGGTTTGGGAAACATATTTATTCAAGCTGTTTTGAATAGAGACGAACCTTTGATTTTGGGAATCGTAGCGTTTCTTTCCATTCTTGTTATGATTTTCAATCTTTTGGTTGATATTTCCTACGGATTTTTAGATCCGCGCATTCGGTACGAATAAGATATTAAGAGTCAAGCAATTTGTTGTTTGATTAAAGTTAAAAAAGTTATGGCAGAAAATACGCAGACAGTTAAAGGAATATCGCTCTGGAAAGACGCGTGGCGGCGGCTTTTGAAAAATAAACTTGCCGTTTTCGGAATGATAGTTTTAGCGATAATGGTAGTCGCCGTCAGCATCGGTCCGGCAATTATTCGCTGGACGACCGGTTTTACACCCGATTATATTCCATCCGACATCGGCAACGGCGAACTCGTCGCTTCTTATCCGCCGAGCTGGGAGCATCCGATGGGCACGGACGAAGCAGGACGCGATTTGCTCGCCAGAGTGTTGCAGGGCGGCAGAATCTCTCTGATGGTAGGTATTATTTCAACTATCGTTTCCCTGATTGTCGGCGTAAGCTATGGCGCAATCGCCGGGTATTTGGGCGGCAGAATTGATAACATTATGATGCGCTTCGTGGATATACTTTACGCGATTCCTTACATTTTGATCGTTATCGTCCTGCTTTCGGTTTTTGCCGGTCCTAATACGCCGAACTGGATTGCGTGGCTGTCCGCAAAATTCGGCGGCGCGGGTAATCAAGGATTAAACCAGATATTTTTATTGTTTTTCGCGCTCGGTCTCGTTTCGTGGCTGACTATGGCGCGCGTTGTTCGCGGGCAAGTTTTGAGCTTGAAAAATCAGGAATTCGTAATGGCGGCGCGGGCGACCGGCGTCTCTACATTCGGCATCGTCTTCAAACATCTCGTTCCAAATACTCTCGGACCCGTAATTGTTTACGCTACGCTAACTGTTCCGAGCGTTATGCTTACCGAAGCATTTCTTTCATTTTTGGGCATCGGCGTGCAGGCGCCATACGCTTCGTGGGGAAGTCTCGCGGCGGACGGAATCAAAAACATCGCCATTTATCCGTGGCAGTTGATCTTTCCGGGCGTGACGATGGCTTTAACGTTATTTTCGCTGAACTTTTTAGGCGACGGTCTGCGCGACGCGCTCGATCCGCAAACGCGCAAGTTTTAGAAAGGTTGGATTTCAAAAATGACTACAAGAAAATAAATGAACGAACAAAACGGCACAATTTTATCGGTCAGAGATTTAAAGACTTATTTTCAAACCGAAGACGGCGTAGTCAAAGCGGTTGACGGCATTACGTTTGAGCTGAAAAAAGGCGAGACTTTGGGAATCGTCGGCGAATCGGGCAGCGGAAAATCTGTGACGAATCTTTCCGTCATGCGCCTTATACCGGAACCGCCGGGAAAAATCGTTGACGGCGACGTTATTTTCAGCGGCATTGACGTGCGCAAGCTTTCGATAGACGAAGTGCGCGGCATTCGCGGAAAACGTATGGCGATGATTTTTCAGGACCCGATGACATCGCTCAATCCGTTTTTGAAAATTTCGACGCAGTTGATGGAAGTAACGCAGCTTCATCTCGGGCATTCAAAAGACGAGGCTTACCGGCACGCGATAAAAATGCTGAAAACCGTCGGCATTCCCGATGCCGAAAACCGCGTTGATAATTATCCGCACGAGTTTTCCGGCGGGATGCGTCAGCGCGTGATGATCGCGATGGCGCTTTCGTGCGACCCGGAATTGCTGATTGCCGACGAGCCGACGACCGCTTTGGACGTGACGATTCAGGCGCAAATCCTGGAATTAATCAAAGATTTACGCACAAGGATGGGAACGAGTGTGATTTTGATTACGCACGATTTGGGCGTCGTCGCCGGTATGACCGATAAAATTATCGTGATGTACGCCGGAAAAGTCTTCGAGCAGGCGCCGACCGCCGAACTTTTTTCCACGTCTGCCAATCCTTATACGAAGGGACTTCTGAAATCGGTTCCCGATCCGGCGCACGAAGAAGGCACAGAGCTTTATCAAATTCCCGGTTTGCCGCCCGATGTCGCGCATCTTCCGCCCGGCTGTCCGTTTAACGAAAGATGCTATCGCGCCGAAGAAATTTGTTTTCGAGAATTTCCGCCGTTCGTCCAGATAAACGAAAATCATCATTCGCTATGTCACTTTGCGCGCGAAGTTTACGCCGAATCCTTAAAAGAAAACGCTGCAAAAACACAAACAGCGCCGCAGATGAAAGTTGACGAGTAATTTTGCGATTTTCACAGAAATTTTAATTTATGAATCAAAACGAAAACGATCTAATTTCAATTCAAAACTTGCAAGTTTATTACAAAGTCGGCGGCGGACTTTTCAAAGAAATAAAATATGTCAAAGCTGTTGACGGAGTATCTTTGGATATAAAAAAAGGTGAAACTCTCGGTCTTGTAGGCGAATCCGGCTGCGGTAAATCAACGCTCGGAAAAGCGATTCTGCGATTAACGGAACCGACCGGCGGGCAGGTTTTTTATAACGGAAAGGATTTGGCTCATCTGAAGTCGGGCGATATGCGCGAGCAGCGGAAAAACTTGCAGATGATTTTTCAGGACCCTTACGCCAGCTTAAATCCGCGAATGACGGTGGGTAATATTATCGGCGAACCGATTCGCACGTTCGGATTGGCAAACGGAAAATCGGTCGAATCGAAAGTGCAGGAATTAATGGAAACCGTCGGTTTGAATCGCCGCTTCGTCAAGCGCTATCCGCACGAGTTTTCAGGCGGTCAGCGGCAGCGAATCGGCATCGCCCGCGCGCTCGCGGTTGACCCGGAATTTATCGTCGCCGACGAACCGATTTCGGCTTTGGATGTTTCGATTCAGGCGCAGATTATGAATCTGATGGAGCGCCTGCAAGCCGAAAAGCATTTGACGTATCTTTTTATATCGCATGATTTACGCGCCGTCCGCCATTTGTCGGACAGAGTCGCGGTAATGTATCTCGGAAAAATCGTCGAACTCGCGGGCGGAAAGGAAGTTTACCGGGAGCCTTTAATGCCTTACACCATTGCTTTGATTTCAGCGGTTCCCGTTCCCGACCCGGAAATCGAAGCGCGGCGCGAGCGCATAATTTTAAAAGGCGATGTTCCTTCTCCGATAAATTCGCCGTCGGGCTGTCCTTTTCACACGCGCTGCCCGTGGGCTATCGAAGACTGCAAGCGCATCGTGCCGAAATTGGTCGAAATCAAACCGAAGCATTACGCCGCTTGTATTCGCATAAATGCGGAAAAACCTTATATCGAAGAAAACGAAAAAGAAGGTTTGGGGGCAATCGGCACCGGAGTAGAGAAGGACGCAAACAGATAATAAAATGCAGGTAAATTGAAATAGAAAAAGAGGCTCGTGTAAAGCCTCTTTTTTGTTTCTAATCTTCAAAATAAAAATTAACTGGCAGTCGAAGCCGAAGTTCCGGTGTTGTTCGCCGCGTTGCGCAGGGCTTTCACCGTATCGTGAGCCGTTTGAACGCCTTGATATTGGCTTTGTAAAACGCTCGAAACATTCGACGGCAGAGACATATCCAATGCTTTTTTATACTGATCTTTGGCGATGTCTTCGCCGCGTTCGGCTTCGTTCAAAATCGCCGCATCGTCCTGTCCCGTAATGGCTGATTTGATATTTATCCATCCGCGATGAATCGCCGCCGCCGTGCTGCCCGAATTTTCCGGGTCTCCGCCCAGGTCTCTGACCAATGTTTGCAGCTCGCCGACATATTGCGCCCGCTGTTGAGCGAATTCGTAAAACGTTGATTTCAAGTTGGAATTTTGAACGCCTTCCGCCGAGGTTTGAAAACCGTTTTGCCCGTCTTTGCAGGTTTCGATTAAATTATTAAGCGTTGAAATTACCTCGTCGTTCGTCATTGTATTTGCTTGTTCGTTATTCATAAATGTACTCCTTTTGTTAATGTGTTAATTACTCCTCCTGACTTATGTCTATCAATTAACAACCTTCGTGCCAATAATTATTTACTTTATAAACACCAGATAAACACTAGGTTATAACAAAATAAAAAAAAATCTGGATGAAGCGTATGCAGACATCGCTGTATCGAATTATTGCGCCGCCGATTTCTGTCGTTTGTGAATGCCTTCGGCAAATTCCTCGATGATTTTTTCGTTGAATGCAGGAATATCGTTCGGGTTGCGGCTCGTCACCAAGCCGTTGTCTGTGACGACTTCACGATCAATCCATTTCGCGCCGGCATTCTCCAAATCAGTTTTTAGAGAAGACCACGATGTCAGAGTTTTTCCGTTGACGACGCCTGCTTCGATTAATGTCCACGGCGCGTGACAAATAGCGCCGACGGGCTTTCCGGCTTCAAAAAATGATTTAACGAAACTAACAGCCTTTTCATTCATCCGCAGTTTATCGGGATTCATTACCCCGCCGGGCAGAAGCAAAGCGTCGTAAGTTTGCGCATCGGCTTCGTCAACAGTCGCGTCAACGGCGATTGAGTCGCCCCAATTTTTTTCGTTCCAGCCTTTTATCTCGCCGCTTTCGAGCGAGACGACGTGCGTTTGCGCGCCGGCTTGTTCGAGGGCTTTTTTCGGTTCAAAAAGCTCGCTTTGTTCAAACCCGTCCGCTGCTAAAATCGCTACCCTTATTCCGTTTAATTTTTTATCCATAATTCCTCCATTTAAAGCAGTAAAAAAAATACTGTGTTCGACAGCAATTCATTTTTTGTGTTTGTAGTAATTCAAACAACTTGTATGCCATAATCTAAAAAAGAGAAAAATCGCATCACCTTATTTATTGAAAATCCCTGACTATTAAACGTATAAGCAGGTAGGTGAAAAATCTCATATACGCGACCGAATTCACAAAAAATTCGGCAGATAGAACTTTTCACTCGAAATCGGAATGAGCGCAGGTCAGAAAAAAAACGGTAAAAGTTTGCTCGAAAACCTCTCGGAAAATAGCGGTTTAGCGATTGTCATTACTGATGGAAAATCAAAACCGATTGAAGGCGAGAATAACAATTCGATGTGTCGGGCGCTGTATTCTTCCGAAGAATTTGCTCCGCGCTGCGATGCTTATTGCGGTCGCGCTTTCGATTGGGCGAACGAAGCCGGAAAACCTGTTTCTTATCAATGTCACGCGGGATTGAATTGTATGGCTGTTCCGCTCAAATCGGGTGAAGAAAGTTTTGCCGTCATCGTCGGCAGAACTTTTACAAAAGCCGCTGAATATCGTGCCGCGACCGAAAAAGCCGTTGACGGCGAATGGCGCGTATTCAATCCGACCGAATTTTTTGAAAACGTTTTGCTGACTGCCTCGCCGAAATCTCTGGAAAGACTTGCCAATCGTCTCGGAAGGTTGAGCGACGAAGAAAAACGAGAGCTTTTACAAACCGTAGATAAAGATTTTGCCGCACGCGAAACTTCGATTGATGAAATGGCACAGCGCGCCGAAGAATTTGCTAAAACCGAGGCGGACGAAATTGCCAAGCTCGTCGAAGAGTTTCATCAAAAAACAAAGCTGACGGCGAAAGAATATGAAAAAATCGCCAGGAGAAATCGCGCGGAAGCCGAAGAAGCTGCCGCCTGGCGTTCGCTTTTCGGATCGCTCTTGCAGCTCGGGTACCGGCAGGCTTGCGGATTAATTCTTGATTTTCTGCGAAAACGATATGGTTTGACTTCGATGCTGTGGCTGGAAAACGCGGAAAACCGTTTGGAAATCGTTTCGGCAGCCGGCGAATTGAAACGGCGTCAAATTCAAATCGGCGTTTCAGCCGACGATGAACGACTGCTCGAAGCGGCGCGAACCGGAAAGCCGCTCGAACTGCGCGAAAGAAGAGAACAAGATTCCGAAGGCGAACCGCAGACTATAAATTTATTTCCGCTGATCATCGGCGGCGAAGTGCGAAGCGCGCTGATCGTCGGCGATTATCTGGAAAGCAAAAAGGAAAAACGCCGACTCGCTCGTTTTTGCCGGACAATTGCCTCTGACCTGGAAATTTTGCGGCTGCGCGAAGAACTTTCGCGGCGCAATCGAATAGCGCGAACCGTGCACAAACTCAGCGAAAGCTTAAAAAGAATTGACGCCGAAGACTTCTGGCAAAATCTCACGCAGATTTCCGCCGAGCTTCTGCGCGCCGAACGCGCTTCGCTTTTGATATACAACGAAAAAGCAGATTCCTGGCAGGCGAGAGCATTGGTCGGCGTCGTGAACGATTTGAGCGACGATCAGACTATCGGCGAAAGAGTAGCGCGAAAAGTCTGGCAGATGGGCGCGCCGATGGTCGTCGCGCGAATCGAAGAAACCGCAATCGCGCCCGCGCCGCCGGAATGGCAATATAAAACCGATTCGTTTTTAAGTTTTCCGATTATGATCGGCGAACGAAAAATCGCCGTTTTGAATTTCACGGATCGCGCTGACCGCACCGAATTCGGCAATCACGATCTGGAGCTTCTTCAGACCATCGCGCCGCAAGTCGCCGTCGCCGTTGATCACGCTTTGATTAAAGACAGAGCCTTTGAATACGAACGGTTGTCCATTACTGATTTCTTAACCGGGCTGCTCAACAAGCTTTATCTGGAAAGCCGTTTGACCGAGGAAATTAACCGCTCGAAACGCCACCGGTTTCCGCTCAGTTTGATGATGATTGATGTGGATTTTTTCAAATCTTACAATGACGAATTCGGGCACGTCGAAGGCGATAAAGCTTTGAAAATAGTCGGAGAAAAGCTGAAAGAATCTTTGCGCGCCGTTGACGTGGCGGCGCGCTACGGCGGCGAGGAGTTTTCGATTATTCTTCCGCAGACGACGATTGAAGAAGCCGAAACAATCGCTGAACGCGTTCGCTCGCGCATCGAAAATACTGATTTTCCGAACCGAAAGCTAACGGTCAGCATCGGCATCGCGGACTGCTCGCCCGAAGTTGATTGCGAAAAAGATTTAATTAACCTGGCGGATAAGGCTCTTTACGAAGCGAAGCGAAAGGGCAGAAACAACGTGCAAATTTACGGAAATTTCGAGAATTCACAAGGAGAATAAACGATTTGCAGCGAAAAGAAATTTTAGCGACAGCCGAAAATTTCGTCGGCAGAACGCGCGAAACCGACGCGCTCCTGCGCCACGCGCGCGGCGAAGCATACGAGCGCGGCTTAGTGCTGCTGGCGGCGCCCCGATCAGGCGCGTCCGAACTGCTCAAAAACGTTTTCGACTCTCTCTTTCGCGAACAGAGCGAAACGATTCCTTTTTATTTCGCGCTGAAAAAAACTGATGAAACCGCTCGGCAAACGGCAATTCGATTTTTATACGAATTTTTGCAGCAGTTAGTCGCTTTTCGCCGCGCCAATGCGAGAATTTTGAGCTTCGGTGGCGATGTTTACGAACTCGCGCAAATTGCCGTTCCGAGTGACGGTCATTTGATTGATCGGCTGATCGAAATTTATCAAAACGAAAATCAAACGAAAAACGAACGCTCTTTTTTGCGGCAAGCATTGAGCGCTCCGCTTCGCGCGGCGGCAAACGGCGCGAAAATTTTCGTGATGATTGACGATTTGCACGAAGCGGAAAACCTCGCGGGCGATACCGATTTTATCGCCGAACTGCGCGGTGTTTTTTCGCAATTCGATTCGCCGTTCGTTTTTTCGGGCAGACGTCGTTTTTTGTTCGGCGCATTGCCGGGAAATTACAAAATGCTTGAACTCGAACCGCTTTCTTTTTCCGACGCCGGCTTGCTTGCGGAAAGCTCGGCGGAGAGATGCGGCGTTGCGATCAATGAGCAAACGCGCGATTTGATAGCGACGCAAATGCACGGAAATCCGCAGTTTATAAAATTTTTGTTTGAAGCGGCGAGCGAGCGGCGGCAGAATCTGGACAGCTTCCGGCAGGTTGAAAAAATTTATACGGACGAGCTTTTCGGCGGCAGAATCGGCAAGTTCTACGACCTATCCTTTACTGAAGCCGCATCGAATTTAGAAGTTCAAAAAAATATCGTCGGGCTTATTTTTGACGCATTGACGGTTGAAAGGGAAAAAGTTCCGGCAGAGTTCTGGCAAAATCGAACTGGATTAAGCGGAGAAGAATTTTACGCCGTAATGAAACGACTGAACACGCGCGAATTTATTCGTTTAAGCTCGAATCACGTCGAGGTGATGGCTGAAAACGAAATTACGAGCGATTACATTACGGCGCGTTTTCGGCTTGAAATCGCCGGAGAAAAACGCGGTCTGGTCGTCGGCGAGTCGCTTTCGGCTTATTTGAAACGCGCTCCGAAGATAATGGCGCGTTTTTACCGGCGCGGCGCTGCAATCGGTTTGCGCGAACTGCTTTCGGTTTTCGATTGTCAGGAAATTCCGCTCGCTTTGCTCGATTACAGCCGTTTTCGAGACGAATACAAAGGCGCTCCGAACGATGAGTTGCTAAAATCTCTCAGCAAAGACGAGGAAAAAGTTCGCTTGCCGCAGATTGTTTATACGGCACATACGGCGGCATTTTATCCGCCGATTGAGCAGACAATCGAAAGAGAACGAACGGCGGTCGCCCTCGGTTTCGAGGAAAGTAAATATACGGACGAAGACGAAACGGTCTGGATTGCGGCGGAAATTGATTCAAAACTCGAAGCTGATAAAGAAGCGGCGGAATTCTGGTGCGACCGTTTGGAAGTCGTCGCGCTGATGTGCAATTTCCTAAACTATAAAATTTGGCTCGTCGCGCCCGAAGGCTTTTCGCCGGAAGCAATCGAAGTTTTGCGCGCGCGAAACGCTTTCGGTTCGAGCCGGAAACAAGTCGAATTGTTGATAAAATCTTTGAACGCCAAAGATGTTTTAGGCGAAAAGCTGAAAGCGAACGAATACGAAATAATTGTTCCGATGGGCGAAGATACCGAGCTGATCGCCGCGCAAACACTCGAAGAAATCGCCCGCCGTCATCATTTCGCTCCGAAAGCGATTAACCAGATTAAAACCGCGCTCGTCGAAGCCTGTATAAATGCGACCGAGCATTCATTGAGTCCCGACCGGAAAATTTACCAGAAATTCACGGTCGAAAATGACAAAATCATCATCACGATTTCTAATCGAGGGCTGCGTTTAAGCGACAAAAAAGCTACCGAAATCATGCCCAACGAAGGTAGGCGCGGCTGGGGCTTGAGACTGATGAAAACTTTAATGGATGACGTTAAATTTGAAGAAACCGATGACGGCACGCGCATTTCTATGACCAAGTACCTGAAAAATAGTTGACAAACCCTGGCTTTAAGTTTTACCTTAACTTGCAAGTTCTAAATCTATCCAGTAGAAAGCGATAATTCTGTGGAAATAAATAACAATGTTTCTGTTCAAAAGAGCGGCGAAACTGCAATCGTTTACGCTAATGATTATTTGAACAAATTGAGCGGCGAAAAGATCGAGCGTGAATGCAGGCGGCAATTGGAAGCGGGTTGTAAAACTTTGGTAGTCAATTTTTCCGATACGGAAATAGTCAACAGCATCGGCGTTTCGATCTTGCTGGGCGTAATTGACGCGGCTTCAAACGCGGGCGCGAAAGTAATCTTTTCTGACGTAAACACCGATACGACCGAGCTTTTCGAGATGCTCGGATTGACGAATCACGTCACTTTGACGGAAGGTTGCAGATAGTTCCAGATAGTTGCAGGAAGTTCCAGGAAGTACCAGATAGTTGCTGGATGTTACAGGCGTTTATAGTTAGCACAGGGAAATTGCCAGAAGTTATAAAAATTTACAGAATTAGGAACTTAAATATCATAATTTCCTATCAGCTATTTTCAACTATCTGGAACTGCCCGGAACTTTCCGCAACTATCTGCAAACTTTAAAGAAAATGGAAAATCAACAAAAACTGATTCATACTTTCGGCGCGTTGGCGGAACTCGGTTCGGAAGTGGCGCAAAAGCAGAATTTTCAGGAAATGATGCGCACGTCGCTTCACCTGCTTTTGGGAAGTCTGGCGATTATGCGCGGCGGCATCGCGCGATATTCGCGCTTCGGACACGAACTGAGTATGCTTGTCGTGCGCGGTCTCGGCGATGATTTTCCGCTCGGTCTGGATTTGTGTTACGAAGATGAACGCCAGTTTCTGGTTAACGGATCGTTCCCGATTGAAGTCGCTCCGGCAAAGGTTTTACCGTTTTTTCAAATTTACGACCAAAGTTTTGAGAAAAAACGAATCGAGATTGTCGTGCCGCTCGTCATCCACGATGAAATCGTCGGCGCGATATTTTTAGGCGAAAAGGCAAACGGGGAATCTTATTCCGGTTACGACAAGGAGATTATCTCCGCAATGGCGCGGCACATTGGCGTCGGAATCGCGCAAAGAAATATGCTGACAGAACTAGAAGTGCGCGCAGACGAGAATCGCAAACTTTACGACGATTTGCGCCATACTTACAAAGATACGGTCAAAGCGTTCGCCGCTGCGATTGATTACAAAGACAAATACACCGAAGGGCATTCGGTCCGGGTCGGCAAGTATTCGGAAATCATCGCGCAGGAATTAGGGTTCGACGAAAGCGAGGTCGAAGGCGTCGCCGTCGCCGGTTACCTGCACGATGTCGGAAAATTAACGGTCGAACGCAATATCATCAACGCGCCGTATCGCATAAACGCCAAAGAATCAGCCGAACTCAGCAAACATCCGACAATCGGCTACGAAATTCTACTGCCGATTCATCATCCGTATACTGATGTTCCGCTCGCCGCAAAATATCATCACGAACGCCTTGACGGTCGCGGCTACCCCGACGGTCTTTACGACAAGGAAATTCCATATATCGCGAAAATAGTAAACTTAGCCGACTCGTTCGACGCGATGACGACCGACCGACCTTATAAAAGACGCCGACCGGCGAACGAAGTTATCGAAGATTTGCAGAGAAACGCCGGAAAACAATTTTCCCCGGAACTCGTAACTGCATTTTGCCGCGGAATGTTGAGGGAAGTAACAGGCGAAACGAAAGAAAAACGCTTTCGCCGCTTGCTCGGGCGCGAATATATGGAAGCCGAAGGAATTGTGCCGATGCTGAAAAGCGCGCTTAACGGAATAAATCCGACTTCTTCACTGACTTTAGTGAGTCTCGATTAAAGAATTTGTTCGGACAAAAGCCATTTTTTCGCCCGTTTATAGAATTAAATTTAAAGTTGCGATGTATCATTGTCGAGCAGCTGCACAAACTTTTTAGCCGCCAGAGACAAACTACGGTCGCTTCTGTAAATAACGCCGACCGGACGAACCCATTCCTTTTCCGCTAATTTTACGACTGCCAATTGACCGTTTTTTTCTTCGTCTTCGACCGACGGGTGCGGAACGATTGCCAAGCCGAAACCGACTTCGACGGCGCGTTTGATCGTTTCGATATTGTCGAATTCGGCGACTTTTCTAACGTCCACGCCGTTTGCCTTTAAGATTTTATCGGTTGCTTTCCGCGTCGGGATGTCGCGCTCGAACAAAACGAAATCGCGTCCGTTCAGTTCCTTTGCTTTGATTTTTTCTTTTTTGGCGAATTCGTGTTCGGGTGAGCATATGAGAACGAGGCGGTCGCTCTGCATCGGCACAATCGTTAAGCCGCGTCTCGGTTCGGGGAAGGCGACGACGCCGAGTTCGACCGAGCCGTTTAAAACGTCGCGCACGACGCGCGTTGTTCGCGAATATTCCAAATCAATTTTAGCGGACGGGAATTTGGACATAAATTCGCGAACTTTCGGCGGAAGCTCGTGCAGCCCGACGCTGTAAACGGTGGCGACTTTGACGGTTCCGCCGATTTTGCCGACCAGCCCGCGCATACTTTCGCCTAAATTGTCGTAACAATCCAAAACATTTTTCGCTTCGCGGTAAAAAACCTCGCCCGCCGCCGTGAGGCGCACTTCGCGCCTGCCGCGCACGCGTTCGAGCAAACGCCGTTTGAATTTATCTTCCAAAGTGCGGATTTGCTGACTGACCGCCGATTGCGTAATAAAATTGCGTTCCGCCGCCAGCGAAAAACTCTGCAAATCAACCAGGTCGCAAAAAACTTTCAATGTTTCTATATGCATCTTTTAATGGTAAACGGCAAGTGGTGAATGAAAAACAGCTCTCTGATTCGCCGTCCACCATTTACTGTTATTATAAGTTTTTCTGAATAAGTTGTGCAAGAGAATTCATTTTAACTTATAAACGAAAAAAAGTATTATTAAATACAATGTTTAAGATTGCCGATTTCCGATTTTAATTTTAGAATCACGTAAATCGGCGTTTTTTAATCAATAATTCGATAGAGGCTTTTGAGACAAATGGCTATTAAACTCAGCAGAACTTTTCTTTTGCGAAAACTGCATCAGTTGACCGGAATCGTTCCGCTCGGCGCATTTTTTTTCGTTCATATGTTTACGAATTCAAAGGCGATGAGCGGCGAAAAAGTGTTTAATGACGCGGTCGGCGATATTCATCATATCCCGTATCTGCTGTTTGTCGAAATTTTCGGTATTTTTCTGCCGCTTCTGTTTCATTCGGTTTACGGAATGGTTATTTCCGCTGAAGCCAGACTGAACGGCGTGGAATATAGTTACGGGCGCAACTGGTTTTATATTTTTCAGCGCGTGACCGGCGTTTTTTTGTTTTTCTTTTTGTTGTTTCATATTTTGAATCTGCGTTTCGGCGCCATTCCGGGTTTGGAATCCTACGGCAATCCGGTTGCCGGAAACGCGACGCAGGCTTTTGATATTGTCGCCGCCGAGTTTCAGAATGTCGGAATTTTGCTTTTTTATATTTTAGGCGTGGCGGCGACGGCGTGGCATCTGGCTTACGGAATTTGGCTTTTCGCGGTTGATTGGGGAATCGTCATCGGAGAAAAGGCGCAAAAATACGCGTTGTATGCCTGCATCGCTTTAGCTATCGGACTTTTTGTCGTTGGTACAAATGCCGCTATCGCTTTTGTTCGTCCGTGCGGTCTGTTTCCAAAAGCGTTATGCAGTGAGTTGGAAGAAAATAAAATTACTCAGCCAAACGCGCCGAGAAGATTTTAATTAAAAATAGGCTGTATGTTTGCCGTATCATTGCGGCATTAAAGATAAATAATTATGGCATCGAACGGATTAAAAATAGCGGTTGTCGGCGGCGGTCTTGCCGGGCTTGCGGCGGCGATGAAAATTGCCGAAGCTGGACATGAAGTTGATTTGATTTCTGTAGTTCCGGTCAAACGCTCGCACTCGGTTTGTGCGCAAGGCGGAATCAATGGCGCGGTAAACACGAAAGGCGAAGGCGATTCGCCTTATAAACATTTCGACGATACGGTTTACGGCGGCGATTTTCTGGCAAATCAGCCGCCGGTCAAACAGATGTGCGAAATGGCGCCGTCCATCATTTATTTGTTCGACCGAATGGGCGTACCGTTTTCTCGCACGAGGGAAGGACTGCTTGATTTTCGACGTTTCGGCGGAACTTTGCATCATCGCACGGCGTTTGCAGGTGCTTCGACCGGACAGCAATTGCTTTACGCTCTCGACGAACAGGTACGAAAATGGGAAACCGACGGCAAAGTCAATAAATACGAAGGCTGGGAAATGCTCTCGCTCGTTTTAGACGATCATCAGGTTTGTCGCGGATTGATTGCGATGAACTTGCAGACGCTCGAGCTCAAAGAGTTTTACGCCGACGCCGTGATTATGGCGACTGGCGGACCGGGACTGATTTTCGGCAAATCTACCAATTCAATGACTTGCACGGGCAGCGCGGTTTCGGCTTGTTACCAGCAAGGCGCGAGATACGCGAACGGCGAGTTTATACAGGTTCATCCGACTTCGATTCCGGGCGAAGATAAACTGCGTCTTATGTCCGAATCGGCGCGCGGCGAAGGCGGACGCGTTTGGGTGCCGCGTAATCAAGGCGATAAACGTAATCCGAAAGACATTCCGCAAACGGAACGCTGGTATTTTCTCGAAGAAAAATATCCGGCTTACGGAAATTTAGTGCCGCGCGACATCGCAACGCGCGAGATTTTCCAGGTTTGTCTCGACGGTTACGGCATCGGCGGGGAAAATCAGGTTTATCTCGATTTAACGCACATTCCGGCGGAAACTTTGACGAGAAAATTGGGCGCTATTCTGGAAATTTACGAGATGTTCGTCGGCGACGATCCGCGCCACGTTCCGATGCGAATTTTCCCGGGCGTTCATTATTCGATGGGCGGACTTTGGGTTGATTTCGAGCAGCGCACGAACATTCCCGGACTTTTCGCCGCCGGAGAATGCGATTATTCGATTCACGGTGCGAACCGTTTAGGCGCAAACTCTCTTGTTTCCTGCGTTTACGGCGGTTTCGTCGCCGCGCCGTCGGCGATTGATTACGCGAAAAACGTCGAGCGAAAAAACACTGAAACGAACGGCATTCACGCGGCTGAACTGCGTCGTCAGCAGGAAATCAACAATCAAATCATCAAAAACGAAGGCTCGGAAAATCAGTACAAAATTCACGACGAGCTCGGCAAATGGATGACCGATAACGTCACGGTGGTGCGCTACAACGACCGTTTGAAGGCGACCGACGAAAAAATTCTCGAACTGCAGGATCGTTTCCGCCGCATTTCCATCAACGACTCGAATTTGTGGGCGACGCAAGCCGTTCCGCACGCTCGACAATTGTGGAATATGCTGCAATTGGCGCGTGTCATCACGCTCGGCGCTTTGAACCGCGACGAATCGCGCGGCGCGCATTACAAGCCGGATTTTCCGGAACGTAACGACGAGAGATATTTGAAAACGACGATAGCCGAATGGACGGCTGAAGCGCCGGTTTTAAGCTACGAAGCCGTTGATGTTGGGTTGATCGAACCGCGCAAACGCGATTACACAAAAGGCAAAGCGAAAGCGGCGGTAACAAACGATTCCGGCGAAAAAGGCGGCGCGGCTCAAGTTCAGCAACCGGGAAGCGAACAGAAACCGCAGGGACGCGAAACGACTTGGACTGTCGAAGGCAGAAAAGTTCAGGAAGGCGAATCTTTCAAGGAAATAAGCGACGAAAAGCGCGAACACGGCGAGCAGTAAAGTCGGTTTTAATTGTAAAAATAATACAAACCGAAAGGAAATTTATGAGCGACAGCAACGAGTTTAAAGAAAAAGAGCGGCTGACGAATCCGCCGGAAACGATTGATATAAAAATTCAGCGGCGCGATAAATTAGGCGCCGAAAGCTACTGGGAAACTTTCACCGTTCCATATCGGCGAAACCTGAATGTGATTTCCGTTTTGATGGACATTCGCAAAAATCCCGTGACCAAGGAAGGCAGACAAACTACTCCGCCGGTTTGGGATATGAGTTGTCTCGAACAGGTTTGCGGCATTTGCACGATGGTTATAAACGGGCGCGTGCGGCAGTCGTGTTCGGCTTTAATAGATGATTTGCTCGTTTCGGACGGCGGAAATACTGTAACTTTAGAGCCGATGAGCAAGTTTCCCAATGTGCGCGATCTGAAGGTTGACCGCACTAGAATGTTTGAACATCTCAAACAGGTCAACGCCTGGATCGAACTCGACGGCTCGCACGATCTCGGTCCGGGACCGCAGATGTCGCAGGAAACGGCGCAGGAACGCTACGCCTACTCGCGCTGTATGACGTGCGGCTGCTGTCTCGAAGCCTGCCCGCAATATCACGAAGATAATTACATCGGACCGCAGGCAATCGCGCAGGCGCGTTACCAAAATATGCATCCGACCGGGAAGTTTACGATTGACGAGCGGCTCGAAGGCTTAACGCAGGAGGACGGCATCACCAATTGCGGCAACGCGCAAAACTGCATACAAGTTTGTCCGATGGGAATTCCGCTGACGCGCGCGATTTACGAAACGAACCGCGATATTACGATTAACGCACTGTTCGGCTGGCTTAGAAAGTAAAAGTCGAGATAATAAAAAGGCGAGAAGTTTTGGACTTTCCGAACAATAACTTTCTCGCCTTTTACTTTTTGTTTTGCCTTTTACTTTTTTATTGAATTGTAGAAAGGACCGGAACGTCTTCAAAGTGGATTTCAGATATATTTGTAATACTTTTTTTGTTGAGAAATTCTGCTATTTCTTCAAAAGCCATCGGTTTTGCAAGAAGAAAGCCTTGCGCGCCGCCGCATTTCAGTTTTTTTAATTCTTCGAGTTGAATTTCGGTTTCGACGCCTTCGGCGACGACGCGCAATCCCAAATTTTTCGCCAGCATCAGAATAGTTTGAATTATTTCCGTGTTGCCGCCGTTCTGCTCAATCGAGCTGATAAACGAGCGGTCAATTTTCAGAGCGGAAATCGGCAACTGCCTCAAATAGCTTAGATTTGAATAACCCGTCCCGAAATCGTCAATATTTATTTCAATACCAATCGCTCGCATCCGGTGAAGCATCTCGATTGCCGCTTCTTTGTGCTCGAAAAATACCGATTCGGTGATCTCGAGTTTAAGTCGCGTCGGCGGAAAACCGGTTTCATCGAGAATGCTTTTGATCCGATTGACGAGCGTCGGCTGCGCAAATTGTTTGCAAGATAAATTAACGCTCAGTAAAAGCGGTGAAAAATCGCCGAAATCGTTTTTGATGGAAACCATCTGGCTGCACGCTTTTTGTAGAATCTGCTCGCCGAGAACGTCTATCAAGCCGGTCTCTTCAGCCAGAGCGATAAATCTCGTCGGCGGAATATCGCCGAGAGTGGGATGCATCCAGCGCGCCAGCGCTTCAAAACCTTCAATCGTGCCGGTGATCAGCGAATAAATCGGCTGGTAATAAACTATGAATTCGTTTTTTTCCAGCGCGCGCCGCAAATCAGTCTCGATCTGCAAAATTTCTTTGGCGGCTTCGTGCATATTTTCGTCGAAAACTTCGTGTCTGGCTTTGCCGCCTCGTTTCGCCTGATACATCGCCGTGTCCGCGTCGCGCATTAAATCTTCCGAAGTCAGATGTTTTTTCGAGGCGTGCAGAATGCCGATGCTCGCCGAGCTGTAAAGCTCGTTTCCGCTTAAATTAAATGGCTGATTGAACTTCTCGCGGATGCGTTCGGCGATGCTGATGACTTCTTTATCTTCGGAAACGGCTTCGACTAAAATCGTAAACTCGTCGCCGCCGAGCCGCGCGACCGTATCGGTCGGTCGGACGCATTCCCGCAAACGTTCTGAAATCTTGATTAAAAGCTCGTCTCCGGTGTGATGACCGAGGCTGTCGTTGACGAATTTAAAGCGGTCGAGATCAATAAACAATACGCTGACTTTGTGAAGCGGATCCGCCGCCTTTTTCTCCAGCGCGCTTTCGAGTCGGGACATAAAAAATTTGCGGTTCGGCAAACCGGTCAAAGCGTCGTGCGATGCGTCATACCGCAGTTTTTCTTCGGCGCGTTTTTTGTCGGTAATGTCCTGAATTTGGAAAATCAGATTCGGATTTTCCGATTTGATGTCGCTCGCTGCCGAAACGCTCCACCATGTGCAGACGGTTTTCCCGTTTTTATGTAAATATCTTTGTTCGAGCTGACAGGTTAAAATCCTTCCGGTTAAAAGTTCGTTGATTTTGATTAAAGTGTCGCCGAGATCATCGGGCGAAAGCATTGCTTGAAAATTGGCGGCGAGAAATTCTTCTTCGGTGTACCCGAGAATCTGACATAGCGCGTGATTGACTTTCACCCATTTGCCGTTCGGCGAAACCAGTGCGATGCCGATTGGTGCGTAGTTAAACGCGCTGCGAAAACGCTCTTCGGATTCGCGCAGAGCGATTGATTGTTTTTCGAGAATCTCCGAATGACGTTCGGCTTGCTCGGCTTGCCTGATGGACATTTCCACGTTTTTCAGGTACATCCGGTAAGTCAGAAAAACGATGACGATGACCGGAATCGTAGCTATCAAAACGCCGAAACCGATAAAGTGAATCAGTCTCGTCAAAACGCCCGCGCTGAGCGCGCCGACAAAATATGTGATTGATGTCCAGAGGTAATGAGTCTTCCAGGTTTCCCACCACGGTTTTTCGCTTTTCAACGCGCCGTAAACGGCTGATAAACCGGAATTAAACGAAAACTGAACCAGAGCCATCGCTGAAAGAACAATAACGAAATCGGAAATCGCGCCGTGATTTATCTGTTCGCCGGTATTTAATCCGAGCAGATGCAGAGCCGCAACGACTACGGATGTCGAAAAAGCCATTACCGAGGCGTTAAAAAATACGGTGATTTTTTTATTGCAAAAACGCCAGGCTGAAACAAACGCTTCGAGACCCGCCAATAAAACTGCGGTCTCGCCGCCGAAAAGCAGTATCGCAAGAAAAATAAAAGTATCCGAAACGGTGATGTGCGATTTGAAGCGCGGAATTTGAACCGATATTCGCGAGCCTAAACCGATGGTTATGAATGCGAAAAATAAAAATTCGTAATTTATTTTTTGAATCGGCAAAACCTGATAAAACGCCGTTCCGAGACACAAAAATCCGATCACGGTAACGATGTGCATATAAAATTTTGTCAGGTTTTGAGTTTTCATTTCACCAGGTGCGGGAGTGAATAAAGAGGATGAAAATTAATCCGGCAAAAATACAAAATTTTTTGAGAAATGTTTCGTGAACTCGTGAAAGGATAAAAGATTTTGAGAGCATCTTTTATCCTTTTCCATTGTTATTCAAAACAAAAAATTTTGTCTATGAATTTTCATCCTTTAACAAAGGCTCTTCGTTGCCGTTTTGCATTTCAATCGGTTTGTTAAATTTGCAGGCTGAGTCTTACGCCGCAACAAAAAATTCTGGTTGTTTTTGAGAAACCGCAAAAAGTTATTCTCCATAAACTACGTTTTCGCTTGAGTCCGCGGCTAATGCGTTGTCGCTCATCAGGACGCCGTCGCTGACTAAAACTCCGTCGCTGACTAAAACACCATCGCTGACGAGCACGCCGTCACTAACTAAAACACCGTCGCTAATCAAAACTCCATCGCTAACAAGTACTCCGTCGCTTACCAGAACGCCGTCGCTGACTAAAACTCCGTCACTGACGAGTACGCCGTAAGCGCAAAAGATAGAACCTTCTCCGAGAGTCAAGCCGTTGCTGACGGCGACGCGGGCGGTCAAACTTATGTTTTGAGCGTTGGCGAAATTATTATTCAGCGAAAATTTGTGCGAAGCATTGAGACTGACGCCTTTTTCGAACCATGAGCCGTTTTTGTAAACGCTATGAAAAGTGTCGGCGAGCGTTTGTCCTTTCAAATACGCGTGATCGGTTAAGATTCCCTTTGACCAATTAAAAGTGTTTCCGTTTAAAGTTGACTGCGCAGCCGGAAAACTGTTACCAGGTGTCAGAAGGGAAGTGCCGGAAACTACCGTCGTTCTGAAATCAACAAGAGAGTTATATGATTTTGCGAGGCGAATCGCGCCTTCCATATTTAATTGTCCCGCGCCCTGCTCGTACATATTGTAGCCGCTCAAAGGCTGCGCCGTGTATTCAAAAATCATTTTCACCATCGAAGGCGTCAGATTCGGATTGAGTTGAAACAAGAGCGCGGCGGCTCCGGCAACGACCGGCGTCGACATCGAGGTTCCGCTCATATAAAGCATACTTTCGTCGCTGGTTGATTCGAGCGAAGCGTCGGACAAACCCGGGTAATTTGTGACCATAAAACTGGTGTTTTTGGCTTTTGCCGAAATAATTTTATTTCCCGGAGCAATCAAATCCGGCTTTATGGCGTGATCGAAGATTTTTCTGCCCTTATCGTCGGTGTAAAAACTTCGCGTCGGACCGCGCGAACTGAATGTCGCGAGATTGTCGTCGTCGCGCGAATCAGTATTTTTTGAATTCGTCGCGCCGACCGTTAAAACCGACGGATCGTTGCCCGGAGAATGAATTTTTCCGTAAAGTTTCTGCCCGGCGGCGTTTTTGCCTTCGTTTCCGGCGGCGGCGACAACCAGAATGCCGAGTGCGTTTAACTCCTGAACTTTGCGGCAAACCGGATCGTTCGTGTAAGTATCTACCGCCGGTCCGCCGAGACTTAAATTAACCACGCGGATATTATAAGTTTGATGATTTTGTTTGATCCATTCCAGACCGTTCAGAAGCCAGGACGCTTTTCCTCGTCCCCGTCCGTCCAGAACTTTCAAGTTGATAATATTCGAATTCGGCGCAATGCCGCGATAAGCGTTATTATTTTTATTCAAACTTCCGGCGGCGATTCCGGCGACGTGCGTGCCGTGCCCGTAATCGTCGTCCGGGTCAATATCCGTATCCACGAAACTTTTGCTGAAAACGACTCGGTTCGCATTGTTGCCGCTTTTAAATGTTTTGTGGCTGACCAGCATTCCCGAATCCATAACGGCGACTCCGATGCCCGTGCCGTCCAGCGCGTAAGCGGCACGAATAGCGGTTGCCGGCTGCATTCGCGCAATTTCAGTTCCTGTTGTTTTTTCGAGATGCCCGAAGGCTTTTGTTTCCCGGTCGGGCGACAAAAAATTAACGGTCCCGCTTTGCGCCAGGGCTTCAACCGCTTTTAACGGAAGATTGACGAGCATCGTGTCGCTCGCGCCGACCCTTTCGGTCATCCGGGCTTTGTTTTCCGCCAGCAGAGAGCGCAGAACCGGATTTTCCGCGTCTTTAGCCTGAATTATTACGTCGGTGCGCTTTTTTCCGGTCTGATCATTAGCCATCATTTCGCGTAAATCCGCCGAAACCTTATCGCCGCGAAAATCGTTCCGGCGCATTGCGTTCGAACCGTTTCTATCGAGCGCGTCGTTTTCATCTTCGCCGACGGAAAAAGGATTGAATAAAGCCGCCGCCGATTCGTCAATTTTTTCGTAATAAGCGGCTTTGGAAGTTCCTCCTATGATTTTTACTTTTCCATTTAACAAAGCGTTTGTTAATGCGTCGTTGATTTCGTCTTTTCCGGCAAAATTAGTCAATTCATCAACAAATAAAATGATTTCGCCTTTGGCGCCAGCCAATTCGGAAAAAATATTTTCGATTATTTGCGAAGCTTCCTTGTCAGACTCGGCATTGCTGAAAAGCGCTGCCGTTTCGAGTTTCAGAAGTCGTTTGTTCTGCAGAATTAACGGGACATTTTTAGCGGCGAAACGCGCTGCGAGAGCGTCAATGACTAATTCGCAGGCTTCGCCCGTATCATCTAAAATAACCGGCTGACTCATCTCACCGCTCGTTAAAGATTTAATCAGACGATTTGTTTCGGCTTCGAAGTGTGTCGTCGTGTGAAGTCTGCCTTGACGCGCAAGAGCGGTTAAATCAACAGTATGCTTGCTTAAAGCTGAATATTTAACCGTTTTTTGACCCGTTGTTTGGGCGCTGACGCCGACGAAAGCATTTGTTAAAAAAAACGAATACACGAGTATCAAAGCAGAAGCCTTGGACAAAACCGGGAATTTTTGTTTGGTCGCTCTCATTTTCTGACTCCTGAAATTAAAGGTAAACACTATGCATTAATCGCTACACCGTTATGGCAACGTTCGTGCCATTGGGCAAATACTGATATAACTGCATTTATTTTAATCCGGCAGTTTGTTCGAGAAACAATTTCTGTCAGTTTGACTGATCTGCTCGGTCAGACTGATTGATGAACAAAAAAAGGGAAAGCACAAATTGGCTTTCCCTTAAAAAAAATGAATTAATAAAATGGCTAATTTCAGGTCAAATTCTCGCCTTGCTCGTCCCACATCTCAAACAGTGACTGCATTTCTGCGCCTGTATAAGCGCCTACAACGCCGACCTTTGTGTGAACAAGCTGCACACCGACCATTATTCTGACAAATTTGTCGTCAACTCGCAGTTGAGCGATTGATTCCTTATCGCCTTTGACTAAAACGAAACCTTCAAGATCGCCGCCGTGCGGCTCAAGCGCGACAGCCTCAAAACTATCAATCTTTCCGGCTTCCTGAAGTCTCATGCAATACTGCATCGCTTCGTTCAGCACGTTTTGCGCCGTCTTTTCTCGACCCGGAATCAAAGCTCCCCAACCAACGAATAATGCGCCTTTAGCCATAAAAAATTTCTGAAACTCTATAACTCTTTATATTTCGCGGTATTGTCTCGCGTTGTGAGGCAAACAACAAAATTTATATGCCGAGAACATCAACCAATTCCTGAACTGCCCCGGCTGATTTATGCAGCGCGGCGCGCTCTTCGTTGGTCAGCGAAATCTCGATAATTTGTTCGACGCCGTTCTTGCCGAGTTTAACCGGAACGCCGACAAACAAATTATTAATGCCGTATTCGCCTTCGAGATAAACGGCGCAGGGCAAGATTCGTTTTTTATCTTTTAAGATTGAAGTCGCCATTTCAACTGCGCCCAGACTCGGAGCGTAAAAAGCCGAACCGGTTTTCAAAAGTCCGACGATTTCCGCGCCGCCGTTCGCCGTTCGGGTGATAATCGCGTCGAGTTGCTCTTTCGGCAAAAGCTCCGTGACCGGAATTCCGGCGCAGGTCGAATAACGCGGCAGCGGAACCATCGTATCGCCGTGTCCGCCGAGAACGAACGCCGTCACGTCTTCGACCGAAACGTCCAGCGCTTCAGCCAAAAAGCAGCGCATTCGCGCCGAATCCAAAACGCCAGCCATTCCCATTACGCGATTTTTCGGAAAGCCCGAACGCCGAAAAGCGACCTGCGTCATAGCATCTAAAGGATTTGAAACGACAATGATATAAGCGTTCGGCGAATATTTAGCCACTTCGTCCGTGACTTTCCCGACAATATCAGCGTTCGTTTTCAAAAGATCGTCGCGGCTCATTCCCGGTTTTCTGGGAAGTCCGGCGGTGATAATTACCACATCCGAATCGCTCGTTTCTTCATAAGAATTAGCGCCGACCAATTTTACGTCAAAACCGTCAATCGGCGCGGCTTGCGCCAAATCGAGAGCTTTGCCCTGCGGCGTTCCTTCGACGATATCAACCAGAACGACATCCGCCAATTCTTTTGCGGCAATCCAATGCGCCGCCGTCGCGCCGACATTTCCCGCGCCGACGACCGTAATTTTATTGCGTCTAATCATTTTTATTCCTTCCTATTGTGTATATTTGTGTAAAATAAAAAGGATATTTTGTCACAGATGATCGGAAACGGCAAAAGAGAGAAAATTCTTTCCGAAGAGTAATTATGACCGCACAACCGAAGCGCGAGTACAGCTTGCAGGAATATTTCGAAATTGGGAAAAATTCTGAAGAGAAGTACGAATATTGGGACGGAAACATTTCGAACATGACGGGCGCGAGTCCCGAACACGAAAGAATTGTCGTTAATATCGCCGGACATCTTCGGGAAGTTTTACGCGGGCGCGGCTGTTCTGTTTTCGGTTCTAACTTAAAGGTCAAAGTTCCGGCTTATTCGCCATATCGTTATCCTGATTTATCGGTCTATTGCGGCGAAAGCATTTATGAAACGATGGGCGGCTTGGAGGTTTTAACTAATCCGCAGATGATAGTCGAAGTTCTTTCGCCTTCGACCGAAGCCTTTGATCGCGGCGAAAAGTTTACTTATTACAAGTCAATTGAAAGTTTTACCGAATACCTGCTCGTTACGGTAAATCGCCCGCACGTTACGCTGATGTCAAGTTAAATGAAAACGAATGGATTCAACGAGGGGCGACCGATACAAGCAGCAAACTTTTTCTTACCGCATTCGGAGTTGAAATTTCGCTTTCGGAGATTTATTTGGACGTGGAGTTTCCCGAACCGCCGCAAAATTTGTTTTTAGTTGATATATAAGCCGCCGCGTTTTAAGAAGTATCGTTTTCATTTTTCCTGTGTCTGAATAAATTCCAAAAAAAGAAAAAGTCTGATGCGCTCTCCCCTTCACACCAGACTTTCTCAAAATGGTCGCGGATTTATGTCGCCAACGACCAAACTTGTGTAATTTTCAAAACTTTTAATAACCCTGAACCGGAAGAACGACGGCTTTTTTCAATTCAATTTCGAATTCTTCGTCGGACTTTATTCGCCTGTTTTTGCCTTTTCGCAAAAGAGCCGCGCTCGTTCCCGCGCCCGCGCCGACCGCCGCGCCGATTAATGCTCCGTTTTCCGCTTGGGAGGCGCCTCCGAAAATTGCGCCGACTGCCGCGCCGCCGATAATCAGCAAAATATTGCCTTTTTGAACCGATTCGACTTTCAATTCATCAACCAATTCGCCTTGTATATCGCGTTTTTCGCCGTCGGCAAAACGCATAGTTTCAAATACAATTTCCATTTTTCCGCTTTGCCCGGCGATTGATGAAGGCTCGGCGCTGATTACGCGTCCCTCAATTATCGTCCCGACGGGCACGACAATTGTTTCGCGCACAATAACAGGCTGCGAAGTCTTCGTAATAAAAGTATCGCCCGGGCTGGAAACTTTCGAGTTAATTTCAGTGTCCATCCTTAAACGAATCTTTGTGCCCGACTCAAGCTGATATATAGAATTCTGGGCTTTGATTGATGAAAAATATGCAAAGAACAGTAAGATTAAAGCGAAGATTTTGGTCTTTTTTAGCCAAAAGTTCATATGACCTCCATCTTCGCGGATTTCCAAAAGACATCCGCGAAGGTAATTGGCAACGACCGTGCCACTGATTGTGTAATATTGAAAAGTGTTGAAAATACACCGGTTTTTGAAATTCTACACGCAGAGGTCAAAAAATGTCTATAAAATTTACGACAATATCGTTTACGGCTTGCACGAAATAGGTTAAGAATTTCAAATTTCAGATTATAAGAATCAAATTTAAGTTTGAAATTCAAAATCCGAATTTTATTGCAAAATCGGATGACCGCCGCCCTTGCTGTGATCAGCGGTTTGATTGAAAAGTCGCCGGTCGTTGTGGTAAAGAATCAAATGCTCGCCTTCGTAGCGCACGACATCGGAAACGCGTTCGTAGTGTTTTGTATGCTCGGCAATGACAAAAGCGCACGGATTAAAAGATATGACCATTCCCGCCGCATAAATGTAGCCGCCTTTATCGAAAATCGTTCCGGCGTATTGCGCCGCGCCGACGGCAATGTCCGGCGAGTATTGAAGTTTATAGTCTTGCAGTCTGTCCGCTCTGGCAATGAAAATCGTGTAATCGGAGTAATTCGTGCGGCGGCTGTAATTGTTTTTCCGGGCGAGCGCGAAAAGATTCTTCAATCCGTCATCAATCGCAGCAAGCATTCGCTCATTCGGACGATTAACGGCGTAAACGAGAGCGCCTTTCGGCGTTCGCATGGAAACAGTAAATCGGTCATTCGTAATTCTCTGCGCTTCGTTTATTACCGCACGATCTTGCGCGGCAGCATACTGAGAAAAAACTGCGATTAGCACAAAGGCGAATGCACATAAATTTTTTGCTTCTTTCATAAAATACCTCGATTTATGAAGCGGCAAACGATATGCCAGAAATAAGTAGATGAAATAAATTGGGCGGGGCAAAAGAAAAAAAACTGGCAAAAACGGCGCTCTCATATATATTTTGAAACTTTCTCCGCTTTTTCTGCGCGTTAGAAATTGAATATTTGAAGCGTTGTTAATAAGAAGAATAAACTTAATTAAATTTTAATTTTATTTATAAGTCTTTTGAGTTTTATTCAAATCAACCAATGAAAAAGTTACTAAAAATATTGGCTATTCTTGTAGTTGTGCTGATTGTCGGAGCGGTCGGTTTATTGACTTACATCACGAATTTCAAGCCGAATATTCCCGTCGAAGAAGTAAAAATCGAATACACGCCGGAAAGAATCGAGCGCGGTCGTTATCTTGCTCATAATGTGGCGCAATGCGTTGATTGTCATTCGGCGCGCGACTGGTCTCGATTTTCCGGTCCGATCGTTTCCGGAACCGAAGGCAAAGGCGGGGAAGCTTTCGATCAGAAAATCGGTTTTCCGGGCAAATATTACGCGCCTAATTTGACGCCTTATCATTTAAAGGATTGGTCTGACGGGGAGCTTTTTCGCGCCATTACTTCAGGCGTAAGTAAAGACGGTCGTGCGCTATTTCCCGTTATGCCGTATTTGAGTTTCGGGAAAATGGATCGAGAAGATATTTATTCGATTATCGCCTACATACGCAGTTTGCCGAATATCGAAAACGAAACTCCGAAGTCGGAATCGGATTTTCCGATGAACATCGTCATTCATATGATTCCGGCAAAGCCCGAATTTACGCAAAAGCCCGCACCCGCGGACAAATTAAAATACGGCGAATATTTAGCAAACGCCGCATCCTGCGCCGAATGTCACACGCCTGCCAAGCGGGGCGAAATCATTAAGGAAATGGAATACTCGGGCGGCAGATTTTTCTCTTTACCGGACGGCAACGAAGTGATTTCGGCAAACATTACGCCCGATAAACAGACGGGCATTGGTAACTGGGATGAAGAAACATTTGTTCAGCGATTTAAAGCTTTTGATAAAACCAGCAATAACCTAAACGATGCGGTAAAACCGGGCGAATTTAATACGATTATGCCCTGGTCGAAATATTCTCAGATGACAAACGAAGATTTGGCTGCTATTTACGCTTATCTGCGGACGCTGAAACCGATTTCAAACAAGGTTGAAAAAGCGTTAATTAAGAATAAATAAAGATGCAAAACCTTACGAGGTAAAACTTTAATCTTTGCCTCGTAAGTAACTTCTAAAAAAGCCTTCAGCAGTTATTGACCACAACCATAAGATTCAGCTAGAAATTAGCTTATTTATTTTTGCTCGCCCTTTATACTGTCGGCAAACAATTAGCTCACGAATGACTATAAAAATAGGAAAGGGCATCTTAAAAAATGCCCTTTCCTATTGATTCTAAATGGTGCTTAGGGCGGGAATCGAACCCGCACGTCCACAAGGGACACAGGATTTTCTTACCAACTACGGCTTTCGCCGCTTACTTTGAAAAGTAATTTGTGGTCTGGACTTTATCTTCACCTTTTACTATTTTCGTAGCAGTCAGGCGGGAACCGTCAAGTCTCTACACTTTTTTGAAGTTTTATGAAATTAAAAAATATACTGAGCAACAATTAAGAACAGCAGTAAAAGAATCGTATTCTTTTGCTCAAGCCTTAAAACTGCTCAATGTAATTCCTTGCGGTGGAAATTATCTAGCATTAAAGAAAGCGATTTCTCACTTTAATTTAGACGTTTCCCATTTTACCTTTCAACTTTGGAACAAAGACAAGAAAATCGGAGCAAGAAAACCAATCGAAAAATATTTGAATAATGAAATTTCTATATCTTCTAATAAGCTAAAAAAACGATTGATTGATGAAAAGATTTTTATCCCTCAATGCTCAAGTTGCAGTCTTGCGGAATGGTTTGGAAAACCAATTCCACTCGAACTTGATCATATTAATGGGAATCCTTTAGATAATCGTTTTATTAACCTACGATTGCTTTGTCCGAATTGTCATGCTTTGACTCCGACATGTCGAGGAAAAAACAAGAACTTCAAACTTAGCTCGGTATTGCCATATTAAAGGTTTCACCGAATTTGATTCCATTCATACGGAAGATTTCGCTTCCGATGCTCAAAGATCTAAGTCCTGTGCGTCTACCTATTCCGCCACCCAAGCACGATTTAGAGATTAACACGACTCGAATTTAAGTTCAAAGCCGAAGTTATGAACATAAACTGACGAACAGGGAAATAATTGTGCTATCATTGGCGAAAAAGGCGCAACGATAAAATTTGATGGAAAATTTGGCTTGGATTTTGTGGATATTGCTGGGCGTTATTCTTATCATCGCCGAAATTTTTACGCTCGGTTTTGTTTTGTTCTGGTTCGGCATCGGCGCATTCGCGGCGGCGCTCGCAGGATTTTTCGGTTTGGGTACGGTTGTACAGTTTATCGTTTTCGCGGTCGTTTCGGTCGCCTTAACCGTTATGTCGAGAACGATTTTGGTAAATTATTTTTCGCACAATGATGAAACTGCCGTGAAAACCGGGATTGACGCTTTGCCGGGACAAATCGGGACGGTTACGTCGGCGAGTAAGGGCGCGCTGAATGAAGGAGCCGTTAAAGTTTACGGTTCGACGTGGACGGCTTTTCCGGTAAACAGCGAGGATATTTTAACGGAAGGAGAAAAAGTTGAAGTCGTCAGCGTAAAGGGTTCTTCGATTTACGTTCGCCGGGTTGAAAGAGGATTACCCGAATGGAGAGGGGAAGATTGAATTACGAATTGTCAATTACGAATTATCAATTTCAAATTACAAATTCAAACTATAAACTTTAATTTCCAAAAAACGTTAAGACGCTAACCTTAAAATTCAAAAAACTTATTTCAATATTCGTAATTCGTAATTGATTACAGTGCTCCGCTTATATTTTGGTCAGCCGTATCGTGTATATCGCCGAGGTTTAATAATTCGAGCTTTACGTCTTCGCCGTTTGGTTCAGGCAATTCATCGCCCAAAAGTCGCGCGATAATAACGGTAATATTATCATCGCCGCCGCGTTCGTTGGCTTCTTTGACGAGTTCGGCGCAAGCCATTTCCAAACGGTCTTTATTTTCGAGCACAATACGCTGCATACTCGCGCCGGTTACTTTGTTCGACAAACCGTCGCTGCACAGCAGCAGAATATCTTCGCGGCGCGGAATCAAACGAGCCGAAACCGGATAAATTTCGCTTTGCGCTCCGAGAGCCTGCAGGATTACGTTTTTGAGCGTGTGCGTTTCGGCTTCTTCGGGAGAAATCTGCTGTGCGTCAATCAATTGCTGAACGAGCGATTGATCTTTGGTTACCTGATAAATTTTACCGTTGCGAATCAGATAAGCGCGGCTGTCGCCGACCTGAATCAAATCAATTGCGTCGCGCGTAATGCTGACGCCGGTGAAAGTCGCGCCCATTCCTTGAAATTGCGGGTCGGTCCGTCCCTGTTGATGAATCAGATGATTGGCGTAAATCGTCGCTTCATAAAGCCTTCCGATCAAAGAAGTTTCATAATCATCCGGCGCCATGGTTTTTTCCGGGTCGTCGCCGAGAATTTTTTGACTGACCGTTTCGACCGCCATTTTACTCGCGACCTCGCCCGCCAAAGCGCCGCCCATTCCATCGGAAACGGCTAGAACAATCCCGCTGTCATCAATTTCAAATCTTTGCGATTCGATAACGAATTCGTTCGGTTCCTGCGAACTCGTCCACGCTTTTACGTTTGAAACGTGCAGCATCAGATAATTATCCTCGTTGCCTTTACGAACGCGCCCGATGTGTGATGTGGCATGAATATCAACAGTCAACATAATAAAAATGAGTCTATCGAGTTCGTTGAGTATATAGAGTTCATTGAGTTCGTTGAGAGAAAAAAAGAAATTTCCTTTAACTCAACGAACTTAATGAACTCAACGAACTCAATGAACTATCTCAACGCCTGGTCTAAATCCTCAATAATATCTTCTATGTCTTCGATTCCTACGGAAATTCGCACTAAACCGTCGGTAATGCCTAAACTTTCGCGTTTTTCTGCGGGAACGGATGCGTGCGTCATCGTCGCCGGATGAGAAATCAGTGTTTCGACGCCGCCCAAACTTTCACCCAAGGTGCAGATTTTAACATTTTCAAGCACCTTTCTGGCATTATCAAGCGAACCGGTTTCAAATGCAACCATTCCGCCGAATCCTTTCTGCTGGCGCTTTGCCAATTCGTGCTGCGGATGTGACACAAGACCCGGATAATAAACTTTTTGTATTTTCGGATGTTCGGTTAAAAAATTCGCCACGGCGCGACCGTTTTTGTCGTGCGCTTCCATCCGAACGGCTAATGTTTTCGTTCCGCGCAAAACCAGAAAGGAATCGAACGGCGAGAGAATCGCGCCGACGCTGTTTTGAATAAACTGAATCCAACTGGCGTCTTCTTCGTCGTTGAGAGCGGCAAAACCGCCGACCGAATCCGAGTGACCGTTTAAATATTTTGTCGTAGAATGAACGACGATATCAACCCCGAACTCCATCGGGCGCTGCAGGTAAGGCGACATGAAAGTATTGTCGCAAACTACTTTTGCTCCGTTCGCGTGCGCGATGTCGGAAACCGCCTGCAAATCCGTTACGGTCATAATCGGATTGGTCGGCGTTTCGACGAAAACCATTTTCGTGTTCGGCTTGAATGCTTTTTCCAGATTCGTCGCGTCAGACGTGTCAACCAAATCGAATTCGACCCCGTAATTCGCCAGAACGCGGCTGAAAAGCCTGTAAGTTCCGCCGTATGTGTTGTCGCCCAAGATAACGTGTTCGCCCGCTTTTACCAACTTTAAAACGGCGTCGGTCGCCGACATTCCCGAAGCGAAAGCGTAGCCGAATCGAGCGCCTTCGAGCGCGGCTATGTTTTTTTCCAGAGCCGAGCGCGTCGGATTTTGCGTGCGCGCGTACTCATAACCTTTATGCTCGCCGAGTCTGTCCTGCGCGTAAGTAGAAGTTTGATAAATCGGTACCGTCACCGAACCGGTCGTCGGGTCGGGTTCGTTTCCGGCGTGGATTGCAATTGTCGAAAAGCCCATAAATTATATCTGATTTTCCTTAAAAACTCGTTTATTTTAACTCTTTTGGGAAAAATAGACTACCACCGCCGCATTTTTTTCTCGCAGCGTTATTATTTTAATTGAATAATCCGCGTTAAACTCTTTCGGATAAATGAAACTGACGGGCAAAGTTTTTTTGTTTAACTTGACCTTATTCAAAAGGCGGAGTAAAACTTAAAAAATCAAAATTATTCAAAGACATTTACAATAACTTTTTCTAATAAAATACCGCTAAAGTTCCGTTGAAAACGATATGGACATAAATCAACTCGAAGTTTTGTCGGTCGTCGCCCGTGAAAAGAGTTTTTCAAGAGCCGCCGAGGTATTAAACCGAACGCAGCCCGCCGTCAGCCAAGCAATTCGTCGTTTAGAGCAAGAAGTCGGCGAAAAGCTGTTTGATCGTTCGTCCAAAGACGGAACTTTGACGCTCGCCGGCGAAATTCTCGTAGATTACGCCAAACAAATGCTCAATTTGCGGCAGACGGCACACGATGCGATCAAGGAAATGCGCGATTTGCAGCACGGCAAAGTAACGGTCAGCGCCAACGAACACACGGTTTTTTACCTTTTACCTGTCATTGAAGAATTTCGTCGGCAGCATCCGCAGATAAAAATTGAAGTTCGGCGCGGCGTCGCAAGCCGAATGCCGAAAGAAATTATGGCACGCGAAGTCGAGTTGGGAGTCATTTCGTTCAAGCCGACGGATAACTCGGTCGTTTCGCTTTCGGTTTTATCCGATGAGCTGGCGCTGATTGTTTCGCCCGAACATCATCTTGCAGGCAAAACGAGCGTCTCGATCAAAGAGCTCGGTGAGGAAAAGTTCATCGCGCACAACGCGCCTTCTCCGTACCGGCAAAAAGTTATCGAATCGTTTGAAAAGCATAATACGAAATTGAATATTTCAATCGAATTGCCGTCGCTCGAAGCGATTAAAAGATTGGTCGAAAAAGGCGTCGGCGTGGCGCTCGTTCCGAAACTGACGGCGCAAAACGAAATTGCCGACAGGCGGCTCGTGGCTTTGTCGGTTAAAGAAATGAAGCTGGAAAGAAAGCTGAATATTATTTACCGCCGAAATTCGGTTTTGTCGCACGCCGCAAAAGTTTTTTTGAAGCTGGCAAAGGAAATGAGTCGCTGACGCGCAAAACATCGCTGAAAGCGAATGTCTAATAATTAACGAGATTAAATTTAACGTCTTAAAATTTTTATTCATTTGCCGAAAAATGAGTTAGAATGTACAGCAAGTTTGTTTTTCAAAACTTTTAGTTTTTAACTTTAAATCCCCGAAAAAAGCGAGGAAAATATGACTGAAAAAGATTACGCCGAAGCTCTGGCGCCTTCGGAAAGACGAACATCAGACCGTAAAAAGCTAATTATTGACGTGAAATTTGAAGGCGGTGACGCGACCGGCATCGCAAATACGCGTGATATAGGTGTCGGCGGATTGTATATGACCACGAACACGACGCTCGCGATGGGAACGCCGATTTATATGACGATGAACGTCGGCGAACGAGAAATTTCATTCAGCGGAACGGTCGTTTATGTTGATCCCGGACAAGGCGTCGGCGTGCGTTTTCAAGATATTTCCGAAGACGACAAAGAGTTTTTGAATAGAGAATTGGAACTAGAATAATGGCAAGCGGTAAACGGCAAGTGGAAAGTGAAAAAGCTTACCATTTACCGTTTACCATTTATCGTTTACCACTTAAAAATTATGTTTGAGCAATTTACTCTCGGAATCGAAGAAGAATTTCAGATCGTTGACCCGCACACGCGCGAGTTGAAATCACACGTTTCGGAAATACTGGACGAAGGCAAACTGCTTCTCGGCGAAAAGATAAAGCCGGAAATGATTCAATCAATGATCGAAGTCGGCACCGGCGTCTGTCATAACGTTCAGGAAGCGCGCGAAGATATTACGAAACTGCGCTGCATAATCTCGTCGCTCGCCCGAAAAAAGGGAATGGTGATAGCCGCCGCTTCAACGCATCCTTTTTCCAAATGGTCTGATCAGACGATTTTCGAACACGACCGCTATAAACTTCTGGTTGACGAATTGCAGATGGTTGCGCGTTCGCTTTTGATTTTCGGGCTGCACGTTCACGTCGGCGTCGAAGATTTAGACCGCCGCATCCATATTATGAACGCGGCGCGCTATTTTCTGCCGCACGTTTTGGCGATGACGACTTCTTCGCCGTTCTGGCTCGGATTTAACACGGGGCTGAAAAGCTATCGTTCCGAAGTATTCAAGAAGTTTCCGCGCACTGACATTCCGGATCATTTTGAGTCTCACCAGCAATTTCAAGGATACGTTGATTTGCTTGTCAAGATGAACTGCATACAGGACGCGACGAAGATTTGGTGGGACGTGCGTCCGCACCCGAAATTTCCGACGCTTGAATTTCGCGTTTGCGATATTCCGACACGCGTTGACGACACCATCGCCGTCACCGCTCTTTTTCAAGCCATCGTTGCCAAACTGACCGTATTAATTGAAAAAAATCTGGGTTTCAGGCTTTACCACCGAAGACTGATTCAAGAAAACAAATGGCGCGCCGTTCGTTACGGTCTCGACGGCAAACTGCTCGATTTAGGTAAGCAGAAAGAAGTTCACGTAAAGGATTTGATTAGAGAGCTGCTTGATTTTGTTGACGATGTCGTTGATGAATTAGGTTCGCGCAAGGAAATCGAACATATTCACACGATTCTCGAACGCGGAACGTCTGCCGATGAACAATTGCGCGTTTATTACGAATCCGGCGAGCGCTATGAGCCGGTCGTTGATATGCTCGTTAAAAACACAATGGAAAACGTGCCGGAAGTCTGCTTCGACTAACTTTTCTTTTGTAATAAAATAATTTTAATAAAAATCGGATTAATTGTTGAATTAGTCCGATTTTTTTGAAATATGTTGTTAAACATTGCAAAAAAATATTTGACAATATTTTTCACATATTGTATTGTCCCTAATTGAGTAGATATTTCTTTTCTCGTTTACATCCGGTTTTCCAATTTACACCCAAACATCCCGCAAGTTACATTCAGATGAATATTAAAAATTTCGGTTCGCAGAACGGATATTCTCTTATGGAAATTCTGATAGTAATTGTCATCCTGGCAATTCTGGTGACCTTTGCGGTTGCTCAGTTCGGAAGATCCAGAGTTACATTTCAAAGACAAAATATCGCGCGCGAGTTTAAGGTCAACCTCGAACGCGGGCGTTTCGATTCGGTAAAAAGAAATGCGAGCGACACAACCGTAATGGCGCGGGTCGTAATCAATAACCCTACTTCCTTCAGCGTTACCACCGACCTTAACCAAAACAACGTGCTCGACGCGAGCGATACGCGAACAGTCAATTTCAGCAATAACAGCAACGTGAAAATCGTGCTTGAAGACGGAATTTTTCCGGTTACTATTACATTCGATCATCGCGGACAAATCACTTCTTTAGACAGCTCGACGCCGAAAAAAAGCGTGACGCGATTTATTTTTTGCACTGATAACTGCACTGCCGCAACTGCTACTAAGACGAACGCGAATATTATTACGGTTTCGCCGACCGGAACAGTTGCTATGCTGGCTGGCGGCGAAACGCAGCCGAATTTTACGAGTCCGAGCGTCACCGGCGGCGGTTATCAAATAAATCCCGACCTTCTTATTCAAGTAAATTCCGTTGATCCGATAATATCGCCGACTCCGGCACCATCCGTTTCTCAAACACCAACGCCGACGCCGACACCGACGCCCATTTCAACACCGACGCCCACACCGACGGCGACACCTTCACCGACGGCGACACCTTTACCGACGGCGACGCCGACACCGCTGCCGAATGCTTGCGCATACGGACAGAGACCGAGAGACACAGGTTGTGTGTGCCAGGCGCCAAGGTGGGTCAGAGGCAACGGCAAGTGTCAATAAAATGAAAAAGCAACGCGCTTTTATTTCAAAATTATGAAGTATTTGACCAAAGGAAATAAAAATACGAACTTTGCTGCCGCAAAAGCTTTTTCTTCGCCCGTTGCTAAATCAAAAAGCAGCGGAGAAGTCGGATTTTCGCTTATCGAAGTAGCGGCTGCGATGGTCGTAATTCTGGTTGCCCTGCTCGGAGTATTCACGACCTTTACTTACACCATAAATTACAACGCCGGAAATAATTCGCGCGCACAGGCGCTGGCTCTTTTGCAGCGAGAAGTCGAGCTTTTTCGAAGCGCGAAATTTACGCCGACCGTCAGAGATAATTTTACGCCTGTAGACACAAACGATAATCGGCGCGACATTACCGGCGGAACCAAAGCCGTAAGGGTAGTCACATCGGCTGACGGAAACAAATTTCGCGTTGCCACGGTTGTTGATAATGACCCGTTTACCGATGGCGTGCAGACTACGAACGAGGCTACCACCAGATTTAAAGAAATCCGTATAACCGTGACATTAGACAATCCTACTCCGGGCTGGCAAACGTCCGTGCCGGCGACAGTCATTTTGCAAAGAGTCAGATCAAACTAGATAGTTTTAAGAAATGAAAAAAACAGAAACCAAACAAAACGCCGGTTTTTCATTGGCAGAGCTGATGATTGCAATGACGATAATGCTTGTCCTGCTGGGCATTGTATCAACAATATATTCGAGAGCATTGAGCATACGCGCGCGAGAAAGCCGCAAAACGGACGCGCTGACTTCGGCGCAAGCCGCGCTCAATGTGATTTCGCGCGAACTAGCCAATTCGGGTTTCGGGTTATACACCGATCCTGACAAAAAGACTCCGCTTAACGGAATCGTACTAGCCGATTCAAACGCAAACAAAATACACTTTCGGGCGAATGTGGTTAACTTCAAAACATCGGCGGACACTAATATCACCAAACCCGGCGAAGACATCACCTATTTTTTCGACGCCGCGACGGATTCGATTGTCCGCTATGACGCCAATGCGGTTTACAATGCGGCGACGAATACATACAGCGGACAAACCTCGGTTATTATTAACCGGATCAGTAACGTTACTTTTCAATACTTCAACTACAGCGGAAGCAATTCGACTCCGACTATCACTTCGACGCCGACAGCCAACACTTCGCGTGTCAGGATCACGGTTGAAGTTTCGCTCGAACCCGTTCAGGGACAGCCTAATAATCAAAAAGTGCAATTCAGTTCCGACGTAACTTTGCGAAACTCGGATTATATGCTTAATCAGTATTAAATCGTACGAAGAAAGCGTGCGAAGCTGAAATACAATATGATTGAAAAAGAATTAAGAAAGAAAAAAAACAGAGAAAATGAAAAAGGCGCGGCGCTGGTTATGGCGCTGCTGATTTCGTTTCTGCTTTTGGTGGCGAGCGCGGGAATTTTGTTGGAAACGGCAATGAATACGGCGAACGTCACGGATGCCACCGCCGATCAGCAAGCATATAACGCGGCAGAAAGCGGCATTCAAGCGGCGATTGACGTTTTGCGCGGCAATCCGGCGCGACAGCCGCAGCCTCTTCTGAATCCGTCGAAACCGGCGAGCGACGTTTCCAATCAAATTGATTTTGTCAAAGCGGTTATTCCTTCTTACTCGAATACAACCGGAGAATCAAGTCTGACGCCGCGTTTATCGCGCTGGATAACTTACAAAAATACTTACCCCGACCGAGTCGTTGTCGGAGAAACTCCAGATAAGCCTTATACTCCGCAAACCGGTTACGCCTTTTCGCTCGCGCTTTCCGACCCGGACAACACAGGCACATTAGTTTCCTATTACACTACCGGAAGATTTTTCGACAGCGATGCTGATGAAAAGCAGAAAACCTGGACTACCAACGGAAGCTCGGCGACAATCAAGTATACTCCGGTAACGGTCACGAACAAAGACGTATCCAGCGGAACGGCTAATACAAATTACGGCACCTTTACCGTGATTCCGCCGGCAACCGGAACTGTATCTATCGCGGCTTTTAATCGTTTTGAAATCTTATTAAAGATGACGAAACCGTATGTCGCTACTAAAATTATTCGCGGTTATATCCAAACGGGAACTATTAGTTCGGGTTCGATCACGACAAAAATCATATTCGATTCGCAGACCTTTACTTTGATGGGAAGCGTTTCGACATTGAATATGCCTTCGGGCGCGAATGTTCACGTTTTAGGTCCGCCGCAGCGCGTCGGTTACGAAGCGCCCTTGGTTTCGGGCGTTAATACAGTAAACGGAACCATAACGCCAGCCGAACCGACCAGGCTTTTAATTCGTTCGACTGGCTACGGACCGCGCGGCGCGACCAAGCGGCTCGAAGCTATTGTCCAGAAAAACTTTTTCAACGGCTTATCAGCTCCGGCAACGCTGACACTCGTCGGACCCCGCAGCACAACCAATCCCGCTTCGACTTTCGTGTTCAACCCCGGATCGTCGAACGTGACGCAGTATTCCGGCGACGACGTTGTATCAACCGATATTATCACTCCTATCGGGACGACTGACGATGATAATTTAGACGATGTGCAGGAATCGGTTGACGGGCAACCGCCGCATCCGTTTAACGGAACGGTCATCGGAACGCCTTCGGACGTTACAAAGGAAATGCCCGAATGGCTCCAGAATCCGCGGCAATTGGAAAACGCCGTACAAGCTCTTTATCGCACAGCCTTAAATTCAGGAAGCTATTATCAGCCCGGGCAGAGTCCGAGCAATATCGGTGATAATTTAACGGCTAAAGGTCTTACTTTCGTTGACGGCGATTTTTCATTCAGCGGCTCGGGCGGCGGCATTTTGGTTGTCACCGGTTCATTAACATTTAACGGAAGCTTCGATTTTAATGGATTGATAATCGTTACCGGCGCGGGCGGCGTTCAGCGCTCGGGCGGCGGCAACGGAACCCTTCAGGGAAATATTGTCGTAGCGCCGTACGACCACAGCCGAATAATGCTGACGCCTCCGGTTGGAAGCACTCCGGCTGTTTACGAAGACAAATCTACCATTACTACAAGCTCATCGTTCCTCGCTCCGCGATACGATTTATCCGGCGGCGGTAATTCGACTATCGTTTATAATTCGAGCAGTGTCGCCAACGGAATGACCGCCATTAGTAATATCGCTTTAGGCGTCGCGGAAAAGTAAACGATTTAAGCTTACAAATAAAGAACTGTCGGAACGGAAACGATTCACGGTTCTTTATTTTCTGTTCCCCTTTTTGTCTCATTTCTATTATTACCGGAAGACTATGAAATATAAATTTTGTTTATTAACAATGATTCTCGCGTTTCTATTGTCGTCTTGCTCAGAAGCGACGACAAACGAATCCGAATCTGTCAATATGGACGAAATTGTATTTGACGGGGATAATAAAAAAACGAACGGAGAAGTTGTTTTCAGTGACAATTTTACCGGCGATAAAAATGAGAACGCTTCAGTTTCGATGCCGACTTCGCAGGGAATCACGAAAGTTGCCGCCGATCAATCCCGGATAAATACTTTGTACGACGGTTTCGGCAATAAAACCGAAACCCGGTGTTTTAATAATCATCCGCGGTTGCAATGCGTAATGTTACGCACTACAGGCGACGGAAAAAGACAGGTTTTTGTTTACGGACAAAACGGAGATGTTAAGGATTTGCCGGAAGATATGCTCGACAAAACAACAACGGCATCGGGCGATGAATTGGCGGACGCCGCCGGATTATACGAAGTAAGACAAAACAGAACGCAACCGTCAATCGTTTCAGTCAAGCCGCAGAATTCACAATCTTTGCAGCCGATGCCGAGTTATAAATTTCCCGTTCAAAACCAGACGCCTGCGCAAATCGGAGCGGCACAACAGGAAAAACGAACAACAGAAACAACTTCCGCCGGCGCAAACGAACCAAACCATTCTCAAGCCGTAGAAAACGAGAAACAGTAACGCGGATTTGTTCGCCGAACGAGCAAAACGAAAATTAACTTTTGTGCTGTAAAGCGAGCTTTAAGAAATTTTCAAACAAAATTCGACCGTCGCGCGATTCGTTCGGGTGCTGCCAGCGCGTCGGGTTTTTCGACCAATCTTCAAACGATTTTTCAAGGTGAAACTGAACGGCGTAGATCATTTGCCCTTCTGAACGCTTAACCATCATCTGGTTTTTGCATAGATAAGAAGTTGCCAGCAATTCAAAGCCGCCGGGAACTCCTTCGACCTGTAAGCCGTGGTTCTGCCAGACGCGCAAAATGTCGTCCTGAACCGTATATTCCTGCCAAACGCCGCTTTCCGCATTGGCGACGCCTTCAAAAATCGGGTCTGTTTCGTCAACGATTTTAATAAAACGATACTGATACTCGACTACTCGATCAGATCGTTTTTCCGACGGGTCCAACAAATCGAGCGTTTTCAGTTGCGCGCCGAAGCTCATTCCGACGAGCTGATGAGCGCCGCAGATTGCAAGAACGGGAATCTTCGTTTTTTTGATGAATTTACTGAATTTTTCCAAATGCGCCGGGTTGTAATAATCGAAATCGGAAAGCGTTCCGCTCATCACAATCGCGTCCGGGTTGAAACGCTCGGCAGCTTCGCCGATTTCCGAAAGATGAACCGTTAAGGTTTTCGGCTGCTGAACCAGGCGTATGACGTTTTTGGCGATATTGTCGCAAGCCATTCCCGAAATTTTTCTTTCAAAACGCAGTTTCGGTTCCATCGTGCCGTTCCATTCGGTTATGGCTAAATTCGATAAATCCGATTCGTAGCGCAAAAGGTCGTTAACGATTAAAACCTTAGCGTGTTTTATGCGCTTTTCAATCGGTTCATAGCGACAAAAATTTTGATTATTATACGGAAACGGCAAATTATGCGCGTCCTGCATTTCCCTCGTGATAACTGTTCCTGCATCTAACATATTCAATTAAAAGAACGCCGCATTTTTTGGCGGCGTTCTTTCTATATTAACATTTTTATAAATCGTAACGTCAACGATAAAATTAAGATGCTTTTTCGCCTCGTCCTTTTGCCTTTTAATTCGCGCTTGTGCCGTTCGCTTTTACCCGTTGCTTTTATTTGCTGTTTTTAGCGTCACGCTGTTTTGTGCTTTGCTTAAATTCCGGCATTAAAGCTCCGGCGCCGATTTCTTCGATTTCCTGCCGCAGTTCTTTTATCAGGTTCGCCCGCATCCGCCCGCGCGCCGAAGCCGCTTTTTCTCCGGTTTTTTCTTCAAACAATAAAATCGTTTTGTGCCAGGAGATTTCGATTTCGTCGGCGAGAAAAGAAATTTTCGTAATATCATACGGAATAGCCACGTCCTGACAGCCGATGCGGGCGAAAACCTGCAAATATCTGGCGGTTGATAAATCCGGGCAAGTAAAACGATAGTTGCCGACTTTTAATTCAATGCCCAGAAGAGTATGAAATATCTCGGCTCGATTTTCTTTTTTCGGCACGTTAATGTGATACGCGCGCGTTCTCTGCGAGCGCACTTTTTCGCGGTAAATGACCGGAATCCACTCGTCGCCCAAACTTTCTCGAATCTCTGCCGCAATTTCCATAAACACAAAAAATAAACCCAAAATGCACAAAAGGCGTAAAATCAATTAAATCACAAATCGCTCGGGATTTTAATGAATAATGTTTTACGCCTTGTTTATTTTGTGGTTACTGTTTATTTTCGATTACCTTTCAGCTCTAATTGCATTCACCGCCGATGATTTCGAGAAACTTTCAATTACCCCGTCACTGAATATTCCGAAATACAAAACACCGATAACCGTTATCAACAACGCTGCGGCGAGAGCGGTCGGAATGCGCGGGGCGAGCCAATCCGTTGTCCGCTCGCGGAAAAACATCACTACTATTAAACGCAGATAATAATAAGCCGAGATCGCCGAATTGATTACGGCAGCGATGACCATTATCGTCAAAAGAGTGTTGCCTGCGTTGAGCGCGGGGCGAAATACAAGAACCTTGCCCATAAAACCCGCCGTCAAAGGTAAGCCGAACAAGCTCAGCATAAACAGCGAAAGCGTAAATGCGAGAACCGGCGAGCGAAAACCGATGCCGTTGTAATCTTCAAACGCCGTGCGGCGGTCATTTTTCTGCGCGATCAAAGTCACAATCGCGAATGCGCCGAGATTCGTCACCGCATAAGTCAGCATATAAAATGCGACAGCGGCGATTGCCGAGTCTCTCTCCTGATCACTTCTCGCCATTCCTGCGCCGATAAATCCGACGAGAGCGTAACCGGCGTGCGCAATTGAAGAATACGCGAGCATTCTTTTAACATTGTCCTGCAAAATCGCTGCTATATTTCCGACCGTCATTGTCAGAATCGCCATCACTGACAAAGCTGTAATCCACGATTCGTGCAGAAACTCAGAAGCCTGAACTCCCGCAATAAGCGGAAAGCCGAGCACGAAAACTCGCAAAAACGAAGCGAAAGCCGCCGATTTCGAGCCGACTGCCATAAATGCCGTGATCGGCGTCGGCGCGCCTTCGTAAACGTCCGGCGTCCAAACGTGAAAGGGAACCGTGGCGACTTTGAATCCGAAACCGACGATCATCATCGAACCGCCGACGAGTAAAAGTGCAGGAAAGTTCGGATCGGCTACTTTCAACGCAATTTCAGAAATATTGGTTGTCGCGGTCGCGCCGTAAACGAGCGCCATTCCGTAAAGCAGAAAAGCCGAGGCGAACGAACCGAGAATAAAATATTTCATTGCTGATTCGTTCGAGCGCAGATCGTTGCGCCGCAAACCAGCCATCACGTATGTTGAGATCGAAAGCGTTTCGAGACCGAGAAAAATAATCACCAGATCGTTTCCCGAAGCCATAAACAAACTGCCGAATGTGGCGAACAGCAGCATCGCGTGATATTCCCCGACCGGCACGTTTTCCCGATCAGTCCACACGGTCGAAATCAAAATCGTGACTGCCGAAGTGAAAAGAAAAACGAGCGAGAAACTCAGCCGCAAACCGTCGTGCGCAATCATTCCGTTCCAGGCGGTATACGCCGGATCGTTCCACGTCGAAAGCAGAAAAAAGGCTGAAATCGCCAGTCCGATCAGCGAGATGGCGCCCGTTACTTTTCGCTGTCGCGGAACGAAACAATCGTAAAGCATCACGACGATGCCGGTCAGCGCGACAATCATTTCCGGCAAAACAACCTGTAGATTGACGTTCGGATTAACTAAATTCTGCAATAAAATCGTATTCATTTTTATAAAATAAAATTAACAGAACTGAATAAAACACTAATTGTAGATGCTGCTTAAAGTTTTCTTTTATTCCGTTTCTTTTATGTGTTTCTGTTAATTTATTAATGTTTTTCAGCGCTCACCTGCGGCTTTAAATCAGTCTCGGCTTTTTCAATCGTTCCGCCCGCTCTGTGCATTAATCTTTGCTCGATTACGGCGACTGACTCGCGCGAGCGATCAAGAAACGGTTTCGGGTAAACGCCCATATAAACCATTAAGAACAGCAGCGGAGCGATTAATCCTAATTCACGCCAACTTAAATCTTTCAAGCCGCGGTTTTTCGGGTTCGTGAGCTTTCCGAAAAATACGCGCTGAACCATCCACAAAAGATAAACCGCCGCGAAAATTACGCCCGTTCCGGCAAACATCGTCGCAATCCACGGATGCGAAACCGCCGTCGAAGTCCACATTCCGACCATCGTTAAAAATTCGCCGACGAATCCGTTCAAAAAAGGCAATCCGATAGACGACATCGTTGTGATAACGAAAATAGTCGCGTAAATCGGCATCACATTCGCCAGACCGCCGAATTCGGAAATCGCGCGTGTGTGTCGCCGTTCGTAAATAAATCCGACGAGCAAAAAGAGGGCGCCTGTTGAAATTCCGTGATTGAGCATCTGGTAAAGCGCGCCCTGCATTCCCATTTCGGTAAACGAAAACATTCCGAGCATCACAAAACCCATATGCGCAACCGATGAATATGCCACCAGACGTTTTACGTCCGGCTGTACCATTGCAACGAGAGCTCCGTAAATAATGCCGATAATTGCTAAAATTATAAAAATCCAGGCGAGCTCGCGCGACGCTTCCGGGAAAAGGGCGAAATTAAAACGCATCAGCCCGTAAGTTCCCATTTTCAAAAGCACTGCCGCAAGAATTACCGAACCTGCCGTCGGCGCTTCGGTGTGCGCGTCGGGCAGCCATGTATGAAACGGGAAAAGCGGAACTTTGATCGAAAAGGCGAGCGCAAAAGCGAGGAAAAGAATAATTCCCGTGTAACCGGCAAAGACTAAATTGCCCGTACTAAGCGAATTCAAAAGCGTGACGTAATCGAAGGTTCCGACTCCGGTTGCATCCGCGTGCAGAAAATATAAATAAATTATCGCCACAAGCATCAGAAGACTTCCCAAAGCCGTGTAGATAAAGAATTTGACCGCTGCGTAAATTCGATTTTCGCCGCCCCAAATGCCGATCAGGAAAAACATCGGAACCAGAGATGCTTCGAAAAACAGATAAAATACCAAGAGATCGAGCGAGCAAAAAACGCCGATCATCGCCGATTCGAGTAGTAAAAGAAAAGCGTAAAAAGCGGCGTGACGCTTTTCGACGGCGTGCCAGGTTGAAAGAACCGCAATCGGCATAATGAACGTCGTCAAAATGACCAGCCACAATGAAAGCCCGTCAATGCCGATATGATAATTCGTATTTATCGCTCGAATCCACGGCACGTTCTGCTCGAAGAAAAATCCGCTCGCCGAAGCCGCGCCGCGGTCGAAAATCAAAAAAAGCGAAATCAAGAAATTAACGAGCGTCCAAAACAGCGTCACCCATTTCAGATGATTTTCCTGCTTCCAGAACATCTGATGTCCGACGACCGAAACGGCGCCGATTAAGGGAAGCAAAATCAAAATTGTTAAAAGATTTTCCGTTATAAAATCCATTTTGTTAGATTGGCTTTTAGTATTTGACGCTTAGTATCTTGAAAAAACAAAAGCTAAATACTAAAAACTGTTTTACCCGATCAACCTAAATCCGTAATAAATAAAATATCCGATGACGATCAACGCGCCGAAAAGGATAAATGCGGCGTAGCTGCGGACGAATCCGACTTGAATGCCGCGCGCGACGTTGCCGAGCGCCGCGACCGCGTGCCCGATGCCGTTGACGATGCCGTCAATTACGCCGACATCGAATCCCTTCCATAAACCGTTGCGCGAAAGGTTCGTCAAAGGATTAACTATGTAGCCGTTGTAAAATTCATCAACGCGCCATTTTTCTTCTAAAATCCTCGGCATTCGCTTGAGCGGATTTCCCCTGAAAATCATCCAGCCGACGCCGATGCCGAATGCGGCTAACAAAACCGACAAACCGGCGAGAAGTCTTTCATTGCGAACTTCTTCAGGCGAGTGCTCCGCGTGGTCTTCGGCTGCCGTCTGATGCGATTCGGGTTTGCCGGCGGGCGCGGCAAAGAAATGTCTCGGCTGTGGTTTTTCTTCCCGGTCTGCGCCGACGGGCGAAGCCGGAGCGTGCGCGTCGCGTTCACCGTGTTTATTTTCGACTTTGGCGATAACCGGTTCGAGCGTATGTTCAAAAACATTCGCATCTTTTATTCCGACCAGCGAACTCAGTGCATACGGAATGCCGACGAGACCGCCGAATGTCGAAAGAATCGCCAGAACAATCAGCGGAACGGTCATCACCAGCGGCGATTCGTGCGGGCGAAAATCAGGCGCGAGCGCGTGATGATGTTCGTCTTCATCATCGTGGTCATCTGCGTGCGCCGAATCTGAATGCGCGTCATGTTCGTCAATGTGATGCGCCCAGGCGTGCGGATCGCCGTGCGGCTCTTTCGCGTCGGCGGCATCGCCTAACGCAAAAGCATTTTCTTCGGCTCGCGACGCTTCGTGCGGATGATCCGCTACCGGCAATTCGGCGTGAAATCTTTCTTCGCCCCAGAACGTCATCACCATCATTCTGGTCATATAAATTGCGGTCAAAACGGCGGTTACAAGCCCGACAATCCACAAAACGTAATTCCAAGGTTCAGGAATATTCGGCGAAGCAAAAGTTTTATAAAGAATTTCGTCTTTCGAGAAAAACCCGGCGAAGATCGGAATACCTGAAATCGCCAGCCATCCGGTCAGCATTGTTGCAAACGTAATCGGCATATATTTTTTCAAATTGCCCATTCGCCGCATATCCTGTTCGTGGTGCATTCCGTGAATTACGGAACCCGAACCCAAAAACAAAAGCGCTTTGAAAAAAGCGTGCGTCATTACGTGGAAGATTGCCGCGACGAACGCGCCGACGCCGCACGCCAAAAACATATAACCGAGCTGCGAAACCGTCGAATAAGCGAGAACTTTTTTAATGTCGTTTTGCGCCAGACCGATTGTTGCGGCAAAAATCGCCGTCGCCGCGCCAATGATTGCGACGATGAACATCGCCGTCGGCGCGTTTTGATAAATTGCGTTACAGCGAACCACCATGTAAACGCCAGCAGTGACCATCGTCGCCGCGTGGATAAGCGCCGATACGGGCGTCGGACCCGCCATTGCGTCAGGCAGCCAGGTGAAAAGCGGAATTTGCGCCGATTTTCCGGTCGCGCCGATGAACAATAAAACGGCTGCGGAAGTTATTCCGCCCGCTAAAATCGCGCCCCAGGCAAAAGGTTCCTGCGCCATCTGTCCGATTAAGCCGAGCGCGGATTGGACTTCTTCACCGCCGACGATTTTGTCGTAGAAAGAAATCGAACCGGTCATCGAAAAGATGAGAAATACGCCCATCAAAACGCCCCAGTCGCCGATGCGGTTCATTACAAACGCTTTTTTCGCCGCTTTTCTCGCTTCGTCGCGCTTGATGTAATAACCGATCAGCAAATAAGAACACAGCCCGACGCCTTCCCAACCGACGAACATCAGCAGAAAATTATCCGCTAAAATGAGCGTCAGCATCGAGAACATAAACAGATTTAAATACGCGAAAAAGCGATAAAACCCTTTATCGCCGTGCATATAACCAGTGGCGAAAATGTGAATCAAAAGCCCGACGAACGTGATAAAACAAACGTAAATTCCCGAAAGCCGATCAATCCCCAAACCGAAATCAGCGCGAAAACCACCAACCTGAATCCACGTCCAGAGGTGGTCGAGAACCGGAGCCGTTGACCGCAGCGCCCCTTCGTGCGGCGTTCCGATGCCGAATGCGATCATAAAAGCGACGACGCACGAAACGCCGACCGCGGCGCACGCGACCGCGCCGCTGAACAATTCGTTTTTCAAGCGTCCGCCGATCAGCCAGTTGATTACTGCGCCCAGAAGCGGCGCGAAAATTATTAGACTTAAAAAGTTGTTTTCAGTCATTACACTCTTTTTCGGTCAAATCAAACATCATTTCGACCATTGTTGTTCTAAAACCGTTATGCTCGAAAAATTCTCGGGCACGTTTGTTTTGAAAAGCCGCCGTCAGCATCAGTTTTTCAGCGCCTAATTGTTTAGCGACCTCGACCGCTTTTTCGAGCAGGAGCTTTCCGGCTTTCTGTCCGCGTGCTGTTTCCTCAACGTACAAGTCGTGCATCCAGGCGGCGGATACGAGCAAATCGGCGTAATTTTTCGCTTCGTATTTTATATAAGCGAAACCGACGACTCGTTTTTCAAATTCGGCGACCAAAACCGCCGCATCTTTGGCTTGCGTCTGACTGCCGTAAAACATTGTCATTTGTTCTTTGTCAGCGATCTCCGCAAAGCGTTTTGGGTTATATTGCTGATGTTGCTCGACGAGCTTGTGCGCGAACTCAGCAATCGTTCGCGCGTCTTCACGAACGGCGCGGCGAAACGTAACAGACATATAAATTAATTTTTCAAAATACTCGCGTCGTCAACGTCGACCGATTCGCGGTTGCGGAAAAACGAAATTATAATTCCGAGTCCGACCGCCGCTTCTGCCGCCGCCACGCTCATTACCATAAAAACGAAAAGCTGTCCGGTCACGTCGGCGTAATAACGCGAAAATCCGACGAATGTTAAATTTACGGCGTTGAGCATCAGCTCGATGCACATAAACATTCCGATGGCGTTACGTTTGAAAATAACGCCGACCGCACCGATGGTGAATAAAATTCCTGAAAGTGCTAAGTAGCTTGCTAAACTCGGTTCCATAAAGTTAATGGTCAAATGCCGCTTGATAAGCGATTATTTTCTGGCATCCAGCGTTTGGCGTTTGATATTTAAAATGCGACTCGGTAATCGTCTTTTTCGTCGCCTTCGTTTCTTCGTTCCAATTCATCTTCAACCATCGCTTCGATTTGCGGCTGGCTGAATCTTCTGACCAAAATTACGCCGCCGATAATCGCCATCAAAAGCAAAATGCCGACGATTTCGACGGGCAGAAGATATTCCGTGAACATCGCCGTTCCGATGCTCATCGTCTTACCGACCGTTTCGCCCGTTTCGACCGACTGCTTCGGAGCCTTCATCGCCGCGTAAAAAATAAAAAACGTCTGCACGAGCAAGACCAGACCCAAACCTCCGCCGATGGCATAAAGATAGCGCAGGCGATTGAGCGGTCTGTCTTCTTCGAGGTTTAAGAGCATTATGACGAAAACCACGAGAACCATAATCGCGCCGGCGTAAATCAAAATCTGCACTGCGGCGATAAACGGCGCGGCGAGCGTGACATATAGAACCGAAAGCGAAATAAACACGCCGATCAGCGAAATGGCGCTGTAAAGCGGGTTTCTGTGATAAACCGTCGAGAGTGCGCAGGCGATGGCAAGTCCGGCGAAAATGAAAAATAAAGCGGTAGTCATAGAAAAGATGTCAGATGTCAGATGTCAGATGTCAGTGAAAATCAAATACCCGCATCCGACATCTTTAGCTTAACTGTTCAAAAAATAAACGATAACAATCGTCAGAATCACATTTGCCAGCGCGAGCGGCAGTAGAAACTTCCAGCCGAAGTTCATCAATTGATCGAAACGAAAACGCGGCAGCGTTCCGCGAATCCAAATATATAGAAACAAAAACGCGCAAATTTTTCCGATAAATCCGATGTGACTGACGATTGCGTAGGGAATAGAGCCCGGTTCGAGAATACGTCCGAGTCCCGGAATATACCAGCCGCCCAAAAACAGAACTGTAACCATTACTGAAACCGTGAACATATTCACGTATTCCGCCATAAAAAACAGCGCGAATTTGAGAGCCGAATATTCAGTATGAAACCCTGCAACCAACTCGGTTTCAGCTTCGGGTAAGTCAAACGGCACGCGGTTCGTTTCAGCAAACGCCGCGATCAAAAATACGATAAACCCGATAAACTGCGGAATGATAAACCACCTGAACGGCGACAAAATCTGCGCGTTGATGATTCCGTTCAAATCGAGCGTGCCGGCGAGCATTACAACGCCGATGACCGACGCGCCCATCGCGAGCTCGTACGAAATCATCTGCGCCGACGAACGAAGTCCGCCCATCAAAGAATACTTCGAGTTTGACGACCATCCTGCTAACGCGATTCCGTAAACACCGACCGAGGTAATTCCCAAGACAAACAAAACGCCGACATCAATCTGCGCAATCGTCATCGGTAGCTGGCGAATGTTGTCGCCCAAACCGTAAGGCAGGAAACTCCAGTCAATCGTCGTAATTACAGGACCGAACGGATAAACGACAATCGGCATCAGCGCGCACGTCAAAGCGACAATCGGCGCTAAAAAATAAACGAATTTCGTGGATTTGTCGGGCACGAGGTCTTCTTTGAAAATGAATTTCAAAAGATCGGCAAACGGCTGCATAACGCCCCACGGTCCGACGCGATTCGGACCGATGCGCCCTTGAATCCAGCCCAAAACTTTCCGTTCCGCCAAAACCGTGTACGCGACGATCATCAAAACGCCTTGAAAGGCGAGCAGAATCGCTATAGAAAAAACAATAAAAGGAAAAGCAGTTCTTACGACAGATTCCATAAAAAGAATTTTCGGACGAAAAAATTAATTCGTCCGGCGCAGCAAATGCCGCGAAATTTATTGAATTTTACAAACTAAAAAGTTTAATTGAATTCGCGCGCTAAAGCAAAATTGGACGAGCCGCTTGACTCGTCCAGATGTTATTTGAAAACAACATTGCTGGCGACGGTTTCTTTGTCGTCAATTCTATCTTTGACGCCGACCGACGCGATCTCCGCCAATTCTTCGACTTTCAGCGTGCCGTCGAGATTAAACTGCGCGAGCGGTGGAACCAGCAAGTTTTCCGGTTTCGGATTTCCCGCCGCGAGCAGATGAAACTGCGGAGTTTTACCGGTCATCGTCGTAACGCGATGCAGTTTGTACCCGACGCGTGGCGTAACAGTAATTTTTTCGCCTGCTTTCGGCATCGCTTCGACTTTTCGCCGTAAGACATCTAATTCGTTCGACAAATCGCGGCTTTCTCGAATTTGGTGTTTGACCTGAACAGGTTTCGATTCGTCCTTTAAATTCGTGTAACGCAATCCCGCATATGCTGGAACTGCGTCGGCAATCGCTTTGAAAACCATCGGCGACGAGAAATTATAACCGAAATCTACATCTAATTCGCGCGCGATTATCGAAGCGATGACCCAATCAGGTTTCGATTGATGAACCGGTTCGATTGATTTGCGAACTCTCTGCACAAATCCTGTGTTGTTGGTAAAAGTTCCGTCAACTTCGGCAAAACTCGCTGCCGGGAGAACAACATCAGCGTATTGGGTTGTCTCGGTTTCAAACAATTCCTGCACGACGACAAAATCTTTATTTGCTAAAAGATTGGTTTTATCTTCGGGCAGACTTCCGGCGATAAGCAACGTTCTCGAACTGCGCAGAACTTCTTCGAGCGGTTTTTTGCCCGCCATCATATCGTTGGCACCGACCGAATTATTGTAAAGCGGTAGCGGTTGAAGCAACACGCGTCGGTTTTCCGAAGCATATTTCCCGGCAGCGTTCGCCAAAGCTGCCTGAGCTTCCGCCGACAAATCTCTGCCGACTATAATTACCAGATCGCCTTCTGTCTCGCCGATTGTTTTTAATAAACTATCAATTTCCTCTTGACCCACGCCCATTTTATCGAGAACCGTCTCGTCTGCCTGGTCAGCGAATGCGAGCGCAAAAGCATCAAGCGAGCCTCGGTTAACGTGAATAAACTGGCTTGCTTGAGCTGTCAAACGGATCGGCGTGTGATGAACGACAATGAAGTTGGCTCCTCCGTTACGAACTGCCTGGCGAATTTGTTTTCCGGTAAAAGTCTGTTCTTCTTCCGGCTCTCCGCCGATTAAAAGAATCGTCTTCGCGTGCCGAATCTGTTTGTGCGTAGTAAGCGGCGCGCTCAAATTGTCGAAAAACGGAGCCAAATCATAGGCGTCTGAAACTGCGTAATTACTCGTATTAAGCGCTTCTGTCGCGAATTGCTTGAGCGTAAAGATCGCTTCGTTCGTCAATCGCGACGACGCGACGACGCCTACATTGCTGCCGCTTTCTCTGAATTTAGCGCCGACAAAACGAATCGCTTCGTCCCAGGTTGTCGGAATCAGTTTCCCGCCTTTTTGGTAACGAATAAGAGGCGTTTTAAGTCGGTCTTTAGAGTTGATAAAACCGTGAGCGAAACGCGCTTTAACATCAAGAAATTCACCGTTCAAGCCATTTACATAACGATCTCGCGCAACTATACGGAGAATTTCACTTCCTCGTGATCCGAGGCTCAATTGCATTCCGTCCGAACCATACGTGTCTGTCGAACGAGTTTGATCCATTTCCCATGGACGCGCTTCGTGGCGATAAAGTCCGTCTAGAAGCGTTCCCGTCGGACAAACTTCGATGCAATTGCCGCACTGAGAGCAGCCGAGCCAGCCGCCGTATGTTCCAATAACGGTGTTTACGCCGCGATTTCCGGCTTCGATAGCCTCTTCACCCATCCATTCATCGCAAACTCTCGTGCAGCGTTTGCACAAAATACAGCGTTGCGGATCGTTGGCGACAATCGGCGAGAGGAATTTTTCCGGCTGCGCATTTTTGCGCTCGACAAACCGTTCTTCCAGATCACCCCAATCCATCACCATTTCCTGCAATTCGCACTCGCCGCCGCGGTCACAGACCGGACAATCAAGCGGGTGATTCGCGAGCAGGAATTCGCTCATCGCGCGCTGCGCTTTCTCAATTTCTTCACTTTGTGTGGTAACCACCATTCCGTCAGTACAGGTAATCGTGCAAGAAGTCTGGAGCTTCGGCATCTTTTCGATGCGAACCAAACACATCCGGCATGAAGCCTGTAAAGCGAGGTCTCCGTAATAACAAAACGACGGAATCCCGAAGCCGTTTTCGCGGCACACTTCTATAAGGCGCGCGCCTTTTTCGACTTCGAATTCCTGTCCATTAATTGTAACTTTGATGAGTTCTGACATTTTTAATCGTTAATTCTATTCAAACTAAAAACTACTCTTTCGTTTCGGATTTAGTTTCGGCACCCGCCGCATTTTTGTTTTTACTTTTCGGACGGGTTTTGCCGTAACTGCCCGCAAAAATTTTTCCTCGTCTGGTTCTTTTATCGCCTTTTCCCACAATTTTCACCTCTCTAAAAAATTATACGTTAGGAGAAATTCCGTTGCCGTTCGTTTTATTCAAAAGCCATTTCTTGAAATCTTCAGGAAAACGTTTAACAGCGCTTTGAATAGGCCACGCTGCTGCGTCTCCGAGCGGACAGAACGATTTTCCTTCGATGTTATCGCAAATATCGAGCATTAGTTGGGCGTCTTCCGGTCTTCCGTCGCCTGCCGCGATGCGGTTGAAGACTTTTACCAGCCAATCGGTTCCTTCGCGGCACGGCGTGCACCAGCCGCACGATTCGTGTTTGTAGAATTCCGTCAGATTTTTCGTGGATTCCATCACGTCAACCGTTTCGTCCATCACGATAAATCCGCCCGAACCGACCATCGAACCGGCTTCGACTAAACCTTCATAATCGAGCGTAACATTTTTGCCGATGATTTGGTCGGCGTTCATAATGTAAACGCTGGAACCGCCGGGGATAACGGCTTTTAATTTTTTATCCGGTCGGATCATTCCGCCGCAGTCTTCCATAATGAACTTTTCCATATCGCGGTAGCCCATCGGAAGCTCGTAAACGCCGGGTTTTTTGACGTGACCGGAGACTGACCACAATTTAGTGCCGCCGCTCTTTTCAGTTCCCAAATTGCGCCACGCTTCGCCGCCCATTTCGATAATCTGCGGAACGCTCGTCAAAGTTTCCACGTTATTTACAACGGTCGGGCAAGCATAAACACCTTCCACAGCCGGGAAAGGCGGCTTCATTCGAGGATGTCCGCGATAACCTTCTAGACTCGACAAAAGCGCGGTTTCTTCGCCGCAGATATATGCGCCTGCTCCAGTGTGCGTGAAAACCTCGCACGTAAAATCCGAGCCTAAAATGTTTTTTCCGACTAAATTAGCCGCGCGCGCTTCCTCAATCGCCGCGTCCATAATATCAATCAAATAACGATATTCGCCGCGATAATAGATGTAGCAAGCCTGCGAACCGAGCGCGAAAGCCGCTATCAACATTCCTTCAATAAGCGAATGCGGATCGAGTTCAAGCAAATAACGGTCTTTGAATGTTCCCGGTTCGGATTCGTCGGCGTTGCAGACGATGTATTTCGGCTTCGGCGATTGACGCGGAACGAAACTCCATTTCATTCCAGTCGGGAAACCCGCGCCGCCGCGTCCGCGCAGTGCCGACGCTTTAACTTCGTTAATAATTTCGTCCGGCGTCATATTCATCGCTTTTCTCAGCGATTCGTAGCCGCCGGTTTCCTGGTAAACCTTGAGCGTATGCGAATTTTCCATATGCACGCGCTTTAGTTGTAAAGGTTCACATCCGATTGCTCTGATTTCCATATTTAGAAAACTTTATGTGTTTATTTTAACGATTCCAGAATTTTATCAACTTTTTCGGTCGTTAAATCTTCGTGATAATCAAAACCGATTTGCATCATCGGTGCTGTGCCGCAGCTTCCCAAACATTCGACCAGCGAAACAGTAAATTTACCATCAGCGGTCGTTTCTCCTGGATGAATTCCCAAACGGCTGCAAATGTGTTCGGTAATTTCCGGCTCGCCCATAATCTTGCACGAAAGCGTTTTGCAGATTTGAATGTGGTGCCGACCGACCGGGCGAAGATTGAACATCGAGTAAAACGTCGCCGTTTCCCAAACGTCCGTGATTTCCAATTCGAGAAATTTCGCCAGAAAATTTACGCCCTGATTGTCAACCCAGCCGCGTTCGCGCTGAATAATAAATAACAAAGGGATCAGCGCCGAACGCTTTCTCTCCGGCGGATATTTCGTTAAATGCGAACGCATTTCTTCGACGACTTCAGGCGAAAAACTCGCTACTTCATCGGTGTAAACAATTTGATTTGTAAAATCTGTCGGTGCTGCTGCTGCCATATTTTATGCCGCTAATTTTTGTTCTATTTTTTCGAGCCGGGCGGTCAAATCTTCGACTTTGGCTTCCAATTCAAGATAATTAACGCTGAAACGCGAAACTTTTTTGTCTAAATTTTCGACTCTGTGCTTTACCTCTTCTAACTCCGTGCGAAGCCGAACGACTTCCTTTTCAATACTCGACAGCCTGTTTTCGACTGCCGATAAACGTTTGTCAATTTCGATGACTTTCAAGCCGATTTCAGCCACCTGTTTTGAAAGAACATCAACCTTATTCTCTAAACGATCAAACCTAGTTTCAAGACCGTCAAACCTGATTTCAAGACCGTCGAATCTTTCTTCAAGCCCATCAAACCTGGTTTCAAGACCGTCGAATCTATTTTCGAGTTTGTCAATTTTGAGAATTACGGTATTCATCATCCCGGTCATCTCGCTTTTGAATCTATCGTCCGAAATCGTTTCGTCAGCCATAGGTTTTACCTATCAATTTCGCCCAACACAATATCGAGCGAACCGATAATCGCCACAACGTCGGCGATCATCTCGCCTTCGCTCATTACCGGAAGAGCCTGCAAATTGATAAAGCTCGGTCCGCGGACGTGAACGCGGCTCGGTTTCGGAGTTCCGTCGGCTTTCATATAAACGCCTAGTTCACCTTTTGAGCCTTCGACTGCGTGATAAACTTCGCCTTCTGGAATTGAAAAGCCTTCGGCGACGATCAAAAAGTGATGAATCAGCGAATCCATATGTTTTCGCATGTCATCGCGGTCCGGCAGAACGACTTTCGGCGCATCTGCTTTAATCGGTCCCGGCTTTAATCTTTCCAGAGCTTGACGGATGATTTTGTACGATTCATATAATTCGCGCATACGAACACGAAAACGCGCCCAAACGTCGCCATCCGTTTCGACCGGAACTTCAAAATCGTAAGTTTCGTAACCCGAATACGGATTGTGCCGACGCAAATCAAGTTCGACGTTACTCGCGCGTAAACACGGTCCGGTCAAACCCCAATCAATTGCATCTTCGCGTGAAATAATGCCGACTCCTTGAGTTCTGCTTTGCCAAATTGTATTACCAGTAGCAAGCGTTTCAAAAGTTTCCAGAGCTTCGGGGAAGCCTTCGACGAATTGCTGACAGCGGCGCTCAAAACCAGCAGGCAAATCCATCATTAACCCGCCAATACGGAAATAACTCGGGGTTAGACGTCCGCCCGACGCCGCTTCGATTAAATTTAAAATCTTTTCGCGCTGGCGGAAGCAAAAAAAGAAAACGCTCATCGCGCCGAGGTCGAGCGCGGATGTTCCGAGCCAGACCATATGCGAAGCGATACGCTGCAATTCGCAAAAGAGGACGCGAATCGTTTGTGCGCGTTCGGGAATTTCCAAATCGAGCAACTTTTCAGCCGCCATCACGTAAGCTAAATTGTTTCCGAGCGGATTGAGATAATCCATTCGGTCTGTGATGACAATCCCTTGCTGATACTTTTTGTACTCGAACAGCTTTTCCATTCCCGTGTGCAGATAGCCGATGTCGGGCGTGGCTTTGACGACAAGTTCGCCATCAAGTTTCAGTTCGAGCCGCAAAACGCCGTGCGTCGAAGGATGCTGCGGTCCCATCGAAAGCGTCATCTGCGATTCGAGAGATTGATCGAGGTCTTCAAATTGACCGGGAATATTTTCTACAACAACGCTCATATCAATTTTGGATTTTGGATTTTGGATTTTGGATTTAAGAAATGTCGTCCAATCTTAACTACAAAATCAAAATCGCAAATTAACTTAAACTGTACGGTTCGTACCCGCGCAGCGGAAAATCTTTTCTCAGTGCATGTCCGTCAAAGTCTGACGGCAGCAAAATTCTGCGCAAATCCGGGTGTCCGTCAAAAACTACGCCGAACATATCGTAAGTCTCGCGTTCGTGCCAGTCGGCGGTTCTCCAGACGCTCGTCACGGTTTCGACATTCGGTGCGTCTTCGCTTAACAGGACTTTCAAACGCAAACGCTTGAAATGTTTCGTCGAAAACAAATGATAGTTGACTTCAAAACGCGGGTCTTCTTCCGGTCCAAGATCGGCTCCACATAAATCCGCGAGCATATCAAAGCCGTGGACGGATTTTAAAAACCGGCAAACATCAGCGATTGAATCGCGCGGAACCATAATGGTAACTTCACCCCGCGCATTCTTAAAATCGCTTACCCAGGCGGCATTTTCCGCTTTTAATTTGTCGACGTAAACCAGGAGTTCTGTTGCATCAGTCATAATTTAACGAAAAAGTGGTGAGTTTTTTCGACTTCACCACTTGGATTTTACGATGATTTGCGTCTTTCGTGGCGTGAAGGAATCGTATAAGGACGCGAAATCTGATTTTGAGCGACCAGTTCTTTGGTTTCCTGTTCCAAAGATGTTCCTTCGCTGACAGGCAAAGTTCCGGGAACAATCGAGCGACGCGATTCTTCTTCAAAGGTGTCGCGCCGGTCTTTGACCGATTCTTTCATAATCTTATCCTGCAGCATCATAATACCATGAATAAGCATTTCTGGTCTCGGCGGGCAGCCGGGGACGTAAACGTCAACCGGAACGATTTTGTCTACGCCCTGTACAATTGCGTAGTTGTCGAAAACGCCGCCCGATGTAGCGCACGCCCCCATCGAAATAACCCATTTCGGTTCAGGCATCTGATCGTAAATACGTCGCAGCACCGGAGCCATTTTTCGCGAAACGCGTCCTGAAACAATCATAACGTCCGCTTGTCGCGGGCTTGCGCGAAATGTTTCCGCACCGAAACGTGAAAGGTCGTGCCGCGAGCTTACAGTGTTCATCATTTCAATAGCACAGCAAGCCAATCCGAACGTAGCCGGCCACAATGAGGACTTTCTCGCCCAGTTAACCACCGCATCCAGTTTGACGGTTAAAACATCAGGCAATGATTCAAAAAGTGTATTCTCTAATCCCATTTTAAACTCCAAAATCTCAAGCCGCTCGTTGTACTTCTATAGCGCGCGTTCTTCTTTCCTTTGCCATTTCCTTGGCTTCCGCTCGAGCTTCGGCACGCGCCTGCAAGCCCCAATCAAAAGTGCCTTTTTTCCAAACGTATATGTAACCGACAACAAGCGTGCCGACAAAAATCATTATTTCTATAAAAGCAATCGTGCCGAAAGCGATTGCGCTTATTTTTTCCTGTGCCAGTAATTCCTTAAAAGCCACGGCAAAAGGAATCATAAACAGAACTTCGATGTCGAACAGCAAAAAAATTACGGCGACCGTATAAAATTTTATTGAAAATCTGTCGCGCGCCGAACCGACCGGGTCTTTTCCGGATTCGTACGGCATCAGCTTGGTCGCGGTTCGCTTACGCGGTCCGATTAGTTGGGTCACCAAAATCTGGCTTGCCGCAAACCCGATTGCTACGAGAAACATCACTCCAATCGGCGCATAATCCATTAAACTAAATTCAGACATTATTTGATAAAAATTCCTTTATTGGAGTTGTCCAAAATCGTGAAATCCGACGTTAAGAATCGCTGTCTAAAGATTGAGAATTTTGGCACAAACTCAATCGTAAGTTAAGCCAGTATGAGAGTCAAGAAGCAAGAGCAGAGAGTCGCTTTACCGGCGTGAAACGAGCATTGCGCGAATCAGCCGATTTTATTTATTGACCGTTATTAACGGGCTATGTTAACTTCATAAATGGCAAATTGTGCTTTGTAAATCTACTGTTTTATTCTCGCCCGCAGATTAATCGAAAATTGTGATTACCGGATTCAATACAGATGTTGAGTATGAAGGCGTTACCTATCACATCCAGACCGAAGATAAAGGTATGGAAACGCCTCTGATATTGTCGCTTGTCTATAACCGCGGCACAATTCTGGCGAGCAAGCGATCTCCTTATGATGATTTACTGAGCAGTAATTTCGACGAAAAAGTGCTTGCGGAGCGGTTGCAAAAACAGCATAAATTGATTTGTGCGGCGGTTAGCGCGGGGCGCATCGAAGATTTAAAGCGGATGACCGTGAAAGATTCCGCCGCAAAAAAAGAAAACAACAACGGAGCTTCGAATCGAACTGCAAATACGTCGAAAATTCAAAACGAAATCGTAAAATCTTCGTCCGAGAAAATTGCAGCCAATCCGCCCGTTTCCGAAATAAAGCCCCCGTTTGTTGAAAGAGCGAAAAGTTCGCAGAAAATAGCCGAAAAAATTGACCTGGCAAAAGCCGAAATCAATAATTTGCCGGACAAAAAAGTTCAAAAACAGCCGTCGGCAACGTTAAAACAAGAAACACCGATTTTCGATCAACCGGCAAATTCAGGCATCGGAAGCTCTCTGCCTTCGATTCCGAAACCGAAACGCGAGTTAAACTGGGAGCTTTCGACGAAATCGCTTGAAAATGAGCCGGTCGTCGAAGCTGTTCGAATTATAGAAGACGAAGTGATTTTGCCGGCTGAAGCGGTTGAAATTGTCACCGAACTCGTTTCTGGCGAAAAAGCGAAACCCGATAAATTAAAAATAGAGCTTTTGTCGGAGACGGCGCTCAAAGGTGGAGACCGCAAAACCATCAGCGTTTTGATTCAGCGCGGAAATCGTGAAAGCGGCGGCATAAGCGGAGCGCAAGTTATGGTCAAAGTTCTCGGTTCGAGCTTTCGCCCGCTGATTTTTCACGCGCAATCCGACAGCAGCGGCGTCGCTTCGGTTCATCTGCAATTGCCGCATTTCCGCGAAGGACGCGCCGCGCTTCTCGTCAGAGCGATGAATGCGGGCGAGCAAGTCGAGCTGCGCAGAGCGATTCTGCACGGTTGATTCGTTTCATGATTGGACAAGAATTTTCTTGATAAGCGAAAATAAGAGAAAATCTTATTATGAAAATTTACATTAACGGCGAAACGAAAGAAATTCCGGCGGAACTGAGCCTCGCCGAACTGCTCAAACATCTCGCATTGCCCGAAGAACGAATTGCTGTCGAACTGAACAAAGAAGTCGTGCGAAAAAAGGATTGGGAAAATGTAAAAGTCGCCGCCGCCGATAAAATCGAAGTAATTCACTTTGTCGGCGGCGGGTAGAATCAATTACTAATCACGAATTACGAATTACGAATGCGGATTGAAATTAGAAATATTTCATCCGCATTTATTTTGCCGAGTTTTTTGCTAAGATTAGAGATATACAAAAACTTGTAATTCATAGTTAATGCTTAAATATACAAAAAATTCATAATTCATAATTGTTTTATATGATTGATTCTTTTAATTTAGCCGGAAAAACCTTTAATTCCCGTTTAATCATCGGCACGGGGAAATATCGCTCTTACGCCGAAATGCAGGCGGCGCACCGCGCTTCGGGCGCTGAAATGGTTACCGTTGCGGTAAACCGCGTCCCGCTCGACGGAAAAACCGAATCGTTTCTCGATTATCTCGATCCGCAAATGCAGATTTTGCCGAATACCGCTGGTTGTTATGACGCGGAACACGCGATTCGCACGGCGCGTCTGGCGCGCGAGGCGCTCGAAACCGATTGGATAAAACTAGAAGTAATCGGCGATAAAATCACGCTTTTGCCGGATAACGAACAAACGCTCGAAGCCGCGCGAGTTCTTGTGAAAGAAGGGTTTATCGTGCTGCCGTATTTTTCCGACGATTTGATAATGGCGAAAAAGCTGCTGGACATCGGCTGTCCCGCCGTGATGCCACTCGCCGCGCCGATTGGTTCGGGATTGGGCGTGCAGAATCCGGCGAATTTAAAAATTATGCGCGAACAATTGCCGGACGCGACGATTATCGTTGACGCGGGCGTCGGCGTGCCGTCAGATGCCGCGATTGCCATGGAACTCGGCGCCGACGCGATTTTGATGAACACGGCAATCGCCGAAGCGAAAGATGCGGCGCAAATGGCGGAAGCGATGAAGCTCGCCGTTCAAGCCGGAAGATTGGCTTACCAATCCGGCAGAATGCCCAAGCGTTTGTACGCTTCAGCCTCGAGTCCCATCGAAGGCGCGATAAAATAGCCTTATATTAAAAAGCTTTAGAACGAGTTTTTTATAAATATCTGAAATTTATTTTCGCAGGCACTTAAAAAATCAAATGAAAGTAAAAGTTTTATTTTTCGGCGCGACCGCTGACGAGACCGGCGAGAGGGAAATCGAGGTTTCGCTTGCAAAAAATACAAAGGCAAACGAAGCTCTCGCGGAAATTCTCGAAAAATTTCCGCGTCTCGGTGAACACAAACTTCTTTTTGCGGTCAATCAGGAATACGCAAACGGCGCTGAATTTATTAAAGATGGCGACGAATTAGCAGTTTTTACAGCAGTTTCCGGCGGATAAGTCATTTAACATTTATCATTTAACAGTAAACGAAACCTAAAATGATAGATGTTAAATGACAAATGTTAAATGACAAACGATTTTTACGAAATAACCGGCGAGCCTTTGAATGTCGGCGAAATAGCGAGGCGCATCGTTCCGGAAAATTGCGGCGCGACGGTTACGCTCGACGGCTACGTTCGTCAATTTACAAAAGGACGCGAAACGTTGCATCTGGTTTACGAAGCCTACGAACCGATGGCTTTAAAGGAAATGAGCAAGCTTATCGAGCAGGCGCACAAAAAATTTGAAATCGAAAACGTCGGCGTCGTTCATCGTTTGGGAAAACTGAAAATCGGCGAAACGAGCGTCGTTATATCCGTCGCCGCACCGCACCGGCGAGCCGCTTTTGAAGCCTGCGAATGGCTGATAAAAGAATTGAAACGAACCGTTCCGATCTGGAAAAAAGAGGTTTTCGCCGACGGTGAATTATGGATAGAAGGCGATTCGCAAACCGAGAACGCAAAAGCGGAAGCGGAATTTAAGATTTTTGATGTTTGATTTGCGCTTCGGCTTTCTCGGTTAACTCGTCAAAATGCCTTTCCAGATTTTCGTTCACGCCGCGCAAACCTGCGACAACGTTTCTGCCCCAATTCACATATTCCAGTCTTCTTTCCTTCGACCAACCGGCGGGCGGATTGTTCATTACGTCGGTAATATTGCTGATTTTGTCGCCGAGTTTGATGAGCTTCGCGCCGTTTGAAAGATGCGGCGCGTGTTCGATTTGCAGTTGTTTGCGAACTTCTTTCGCTAAACTTTTGTCGTCCGTTACTTCCAAAACGTAGCCGCAAACCGTCTCGCCAAAAAGATCGGTTAAATCTTTCGCAGGCGTTTTTGTGTCTTCGATTGTGTCGTGCAGAATAGCGGCAGTTAAAATTTCCGTGTCTTCGACTTTTCCGATATTCGCCAAAATATTGGCGACTTCCAAAGGGTGATTGATATAAGGCTGAGCGTCGTCGCCTTTGCGTGTTTGTCCGGTGTGTTTTTTCGCCGCGAAACTGGCGGCATGCAGTATTTTATTTAGATTATTCATATTTCAGTTTACCCGTAAAATAAAAAAGATCAAGAACAAATTACTGCTCTCGATCTTTTTCTTTAATAATTTGAAAGTAACTTGAAAAAAATTATTTGACGACTTCGATTGTCAGCGTTTGCTGTCCCGAAACGATAAAATCGGCGGGCGCAATCGGTTGTTCGGTGACGACGGTTTGAACGGTCGGTTTGAATCCGCCAGCGGTGCGGTCGTTGTTCAATGTCGCCATAACCGACGGCGGAAGATTCGGCAATTCGCTCGCGCCGATGACCGCGCCGTTTGTTGTGCGATAAGTCTGCACGTATAAACGGTCGGCTTTTTTAACTTTATTGATGACCGAAATGAGTTCGCTCAAATCTTTCGGAACGAATTGCAGCAAAGCTGAATTTTGCTGAATCGCCATACCGTCGCCGATAGCTATTGTTAAAGTTCCTGTTGGCGTATCCGCGGGAATTTTGACCGGGATTTTCTGTGCGAAAACTTTTCCCGAATCCGTGCGAACAAACGCCTGAACTTCAAAAGTCTCACCGGCGCGCACTTCGGTTCGGTCGAGAGAAATGCGTTCGAGATTCGCCGTTCGGCGCCCGTCGTCCGAAGACAAATTCAGCTTTATTCCGCTGATTTCCAAATCGTCGAAACGGCTTCGCAAAAGCGTGTTGACCGGCGCGGCGACAGAAAGCGCGGCGTATTGCGACGCCTGCATTCCGGCGAAGCGGTTTTCGAGTTTGACGGGCTGTTGATTTTTAATATTGATTTCGCCGCTCAAAGAAATCATCGAATCGCCCATTCCGCGTTCCTGCGCGACAATCGCATTGTAAATCGAAATGTTCAGCAGAAGCGGCGTGAGAAAATCGTCTTTCGCTACTTCAAAATTCAGAGTTTCGGTTTGTCCGCGACTCGTTTCGAGATCTATCTGAACGGGAATCATTTTCGGCGCTTGACCTAACTTGCCGAAGACGCCGGTCGCGCGGTCCTGCGTCATACTGCCGACCATTGCGTCGGGAACAGCCAGTTTGAACGAGTTGTTGACGTTTGGAATCACCGTCACGACACTCGATTCCGACATCGGCAAATCCGACGAGCCGAGACTTAAAAACGGATGACCGAAAGCGTAAATCTTTTCGCCGTCGCGGTAAGTTACGGTTCCGGCAGCGGCGAGCGAATAATCGCCGCGCGTTAACTGCATCGAAACCGAATCGCCGCCGACGAGCGTGGTTTCGTCAGCCTTTTTCATAGGCGTGATTCGCGCCGCTCCGCCGACGGCTGAGACAGGAATTAAGCCGACTTGCAGTAACTGCGGCGCGAAAAGATTAAGAGTTTCCTGGGAAAATCCACTGAAAGCAATCGGCGTAGCAATCGGTTGAAACGATTGTCCGGCGATTGAAGCGAGCGCGGAGTTTGGCGAAGCGCCCGACAAAAGCGAGCTTGCTACCGTTGCGTTTTTCGGAAAATCGGGCTTCCAGGTCGTTGCGGCGAGTTCGGCGAAAGAAACGGCGCGCGGTTCCTGCGGTTTTGATTTCGCTTTCTGATTTTGCTCGAAAATCGAAAGCATTTGTTCAATCGGCGTGATTCCGCAAATCGGTTCTTTGGAAAACGGGAAGCTATATGAAATCGCGCCGACTAGCCTGCCGTTAATGTAAACCGGCGAACCGCTCATTCCGGCAAAAACGCTTGTTCTATCGGCACTGCCGCCAGAAATTCGTCCGACAATCATATCCTGGTGCGGACCGATTGCGCCCGGCACGATGCCTAAGATTTCAACCTGAAAATCCTCCGGCTCGCTTCCGCGAAAAACCGTTCGCGCCGTTCCTTTCATTCCTTCTTTTAATTCGGAAAGCGGAAAGAACTGAGCTTTTGAATTTTTCGTCGAATTAGTCTGAATTACGTTTTTAGCTTGCGTCTGCGCGAAAGCACCGAAACAAAAAGTCAAGCTGAGTAGAAATGCGGCGGTAAACTTTGCTTTTGTCATACTTTATGATTATAAAAACATCTTCCTTTCTCGCTGACATTTATGGTAACATTTATGACAGCATACCGAAAGCCTAATTTTCAAGGGCTATCAACCTAAGACTCGCTAAATCATTTCAAAGTTGTATTCCTTTTCTCGATTTTACTTCATAGTTTTACATTTTTTACATTATGCGAAAAATCAAACGACTTTTTAAGAGTTTTTCCAGACTTTTACTGCCCGTTATACTTTTGCTTCTTTTAACGACCGCTGCTGCTTCTCTCTGGCTCAACTATAAAACCGCTCACCCGCAAAATGCGGTCTATCTTGTAACGCCGGAAAAATACGGGCAATTAAGCTCGCGCGCCGCTCAAGTAACCGAAGAAACCTGGACGAACAGCGACAAAACACAATCTCGCGGCTGGCTTCTCAGAGGTTCGGAGAACGCGCCCGCCGTTATTTTGCTGCATCGTTACGGCACAGACCGCTCGCACGTTTTAAATATCGGCGTAAAACTTAGCGAATCTTCGAATTTCACCGTTCTAATGCCCGACGCTCGCGGTCACGGCGAAAAGCCGTCATCGAAAACCAGTTCGTTCGGCGGCTGTGAATCAGAAGATATACTCGGCGCCATCGAATTTTTGCGCGGGCTAAAATCACCGGCGAACAACGTTCTAGTCGGTCAGAATATCGGAATTTACGGCGTTGAAATGGGCGCTCTGACGGCGCTTTCGGCGGCTGCGAACGTTGAAACCGTTAAGGCTCTGGTGCTCGATTCGGTCCCGCAGAATTCCGATGATTTGCTCGCTGCAGCCATTGAACGGCGTTTTCCGTTTGCCAGCTCGATAACTTCAAAATTCGCCCAGACCGGAACGTATCTATATTTTTTTGATGGTTGTTACAAGCGCGGTTCTTTGTGCGAAACGGCGAAAACAATCGGCAATCGTCAAGTTCTACTTCTCGCCGGTTCCGACGCTCCGCGTTTTCAGGATTCGACCAGCAAACTAGCAAGCTGTTTTCCGAACACGACCAAAGTTCAAAGCAAAACCGATTTAAGTCCCTCGGGATTCAGCATTATAAACGCTTCATTGGAGCAATCCGAAGCGTATGACCAGCGAGTTATCGAATTCTTCAAAGCTAGTTTGGGCGGTTACGAAACGAGAAATGAGAAGTAAGAAGTAGATGCGAAGTTAATTTAAAGGGTTGATTTTACTTCTTACTTCTGGATTTTCGCTTCTTATATATCAATCTTCTTTTTGCTGTGTCCGTTTGATTGTGAAATTTTGTGCAGCTCTGCGCTTTCTTCCATTTTAACTACGGCTTCGCGTAAAACTTTGCGCAGCTTTTCGAGGCGTTCGATTGTCGAACGCGTTGCGAGAAGTTTGTATTTCAAATCGTTTTCAAAATTAAAAGCCGCCGTTACGAGAAAAGAAAATTGTTCCGCGTCATTTCGCGGAATTTCGGGAAATTTTCCGCGTTGCCCGCTCAATTTATGCGCGGCGCGGGCGATGCGCTCGAATAAAGCGAAAACTTCATCAACTAACGGTTCCAAAACTGTCTCGTCTTGCGGTTCGTCTTCAAAAAACTCTACTTCGCCGACTAAATACGGCTCGCCCGCGTCCACATAATCAATCAAACGATAGCGAATCACGCCCATTGTGATAATGTTCGACCGTCCGTCGGGCAATTCCTGAACTTCACGAACTTCCGCGACGCAGCCGATAGAACCGGCAAGCGGTTTTTCCGCGAAAGATTCCTGCGGCTCGAACATCATCACGCCGAACATGTTTTTCCCGAAAGCCACGTCCTTAAGCATTTGCCGGTAACGAGGCTCGAAAATATGAAGTGGCAAAAGCTCGTTCGGCAGCAAAACGAGCGAAAGCGGAAATAACGGCAGATGCTTAATGCCTAAAACTTTTTCGGCGGCTTCGGACATAAATTTACGAGTCCAAATTCTCAAGTCCAAAGCCCAAAGTCAAGTTTATTGTTTCAAAAATTAAATTTAATCTAATTTCAGCGCGATAAAATCAGCAATTTTTTCCGGCTCCTCGTCGCTCAAAACCATTCGTTTCGCGCCGATAACGGCTTCCGCCATTTCTGCGGCGCGCGTTTTAAAGCGATTGTCGCGGACGATTAAATCTTCGATTACGCGGCGTTCGAGCTTTTCCCGCGAAGCGTCTTCTTCCAAATCGGCGGCGACGGCGTACTCGACCGGAGCGGAATGATTTTTAATGCGAACGTGCAGCGCGTTTGTCGTTTTTTGCGCTTCTTCGCGGATTTTTGTGAGTTCGAGAAGCGAATTCGGAAATCCGAGATGCCCGCGCAGAGTTATTTCGATGATCGGCTGCGGTTGATTTTCTTCAGCCGCGCGCGCTTCCAGGTTTACTTTTTCCAAAACGCTTTCGGTAATTTCAGCCGCATTCGCGTAACCGGAAACGTCAAACGAAAGACGCTGAAAAGAGCGTTGCTGATAATCGGTAATATGTCGCGCGTTGACTTGATTGTTCTCATCAACTTCGATCAAAAACGCGCCGCGCATTTCGCGAAAATCGTCAATGCTCGTGATTTCCAGTGAACCCGGATTAAACGCCCAATTATCAATCTCATAAGCCTTGTGCGTGTGTCCGAGCGCGACGTAATCGGCGACGGATTTTAATTCCTTCAAATTCGCAATCGAAAGCGCCGGAATCGGGTGCGTTTGATGACCTTCAACGTCTGTATGCAAAAGCAGAATATGAAAAGCGCCTTCGCGCCGATTCTCTTTCATCGCTGCGGTCAGCATCGGAATCGCCCAATTAGCCGACGCGCCGTACCAAGCCGAACCGAAAATCCGCGCGTTGCCGATATCTATGTAACCGCCGCGAATATAATGTTCGCTGTCGTAATTCCACTCGTCGTAAACGAGTTTTCCTTCGACGTTGCGCGGTTCTAATAAATGCAGAAGCCGCCAGTTTTCGAGCGAACGCAGCCAGCTGTATTCGCTGTCGTTGTGTTTCTGGTCGTGATTACCTTCGATAGTTACAATCGGAATTCCCGCGTCTTTGAGCAACGATAAACCGGCGAATGCGTGGTTCATCGTTTCGGGCGGAACGTTGCGTTTGTGGAAAAAATCGCCCGCCATAATAACGAAATCAACTTTTTCTCCGATTGCATATTTTTGCAGAACGTCAACCCAGGCTCTGTAAAAATCCTTCGGACTTTCTTCGAGTTGATAGCGCGTGCAGCCGAGATGAACATCGGAAATATGAAGAAATTTCATAGATAATATTTTAATAATTACAGTTTTTTATCGCTCACTTAGATGATTGTAACGGGCAAATGGATACAGCATTTTTGAGTGTTAACGAAAAATGTGAAATTGAAAACGCAATGCGAAAATAATTACATTTATGAAAAAGCGCGTGTTTTAAGTTAAAGAAAATAAAACCAAAAATTAACGAAAAGCCGAAATATCCATTCCGAAGCGCTCTTTGACGTAATCTTCCTGCGCCAGATTCAAATTTCTTAAATTCGCCAGACGACGTTCGCTCTTTTTGATGTGCGTTTTCGTTCGCTCAGCCATTTGTTTGAGCAGATTTCTGCCTTCGAGCATTTCCGCCTGCACTTTTTCCCGCAGCGTGTAGAGTTCCGAAAGCTCGGCTTTTAATTTTTCTTCGCGCAATTCTTTCAGACGGTTTTTTATTTGCGAAATCTGCCGAATCGCCCGGACAAGCTCGTCGCCGATTGAATCGCCTTTTATTAAATCAGGCGAATCGCGGAAATCTTCGACCAATTTATTTAACAAATTCTGATTGCCGGACGAGTAAGCGTCATTCAATTTCGCCATCAAATCGTGACGTTTTTCCTTTTCTTCGCGGTCTAAAGCCAAGTCGGGATGAATAATTCTGGCTAAATTGTGATAAGCCTTTTTCGCCTCCAAGGTCGGCTGCCATTTGAACGAGCAATTTTCTGCCGTTTCGGCGCTGGCGGCTGATTCTTCGGCGCGCCGGCGCAGTTCTTCGGCGCGTTTTTTTATTTCTTCGTCGTCGGGAACCAATTTAACTTCTTCTTCGGCAATCTGCGCTTCGATTTCGTCCAATTCGGCGTAAAGACGCGCGACTTCCATCGTGTATTGCGCTTCGAATTGTTCGAGTTCGGCGCGCAATTCGGTCATTTCTTCTTCGCGCGTCGCGAGGCGATCTTTCAAACGCTCCAAAACCTTACGTTTTTTATTTAATTCAATTTCTTCGGGCGCAAGATTGTTCATAAAGCACAAATTTTAACGGAAAACACGGACATTACAAAAATAGAACTTCGATACAAAAATAGAACTTCGATTATCTTTACAACTTTTATTACGAGTAAAGATTCATCGGGCGCGACAAAAGCGCAATCGGATCGTCTATGTTCAAAGCCTCGCGCACGTAAAAAGGCTCGCCCGCCGCCGTGCCGATCAGCGACCCGAAATATCGCGTTCGGTTTTCCAGTTCATCGAGAAATCCTTTGCCCGTCAGGCGCGTTTCCGGTTCGTTTGATTCGGGATTGTAAAACTGCGATTTGTGCGCTTTTATCGCCTGCATTTTCTGTTCTAAAAATTCCGAAACGTCAACGATAAACGACGGCGCGAGAAGACGCGAAAAAACATTGTGCGCGACAATCGGAACGTTTGTTCTCGCCTGACCGAAAGATTCGTCGTATTTTTGCATCGAAGCGAGCCGCGCCGATTCGCGCACGAGCTGAGCGATGTGATTGTGATCCGGGTGCGGATCGTCCGCTTGATGCGTCAAAATAACTTTCGGTTTCAAACGCCGTAAAACGCGCACCAATTTCGTTCTCGATTCGTCGTCAACGAAAACGTGACCGTCGGATAAATCGAGATTTTCGCGTAAATCTAGTTTCAGTATTTTCGCCGCTTCTTCGGCTTCTTCCGCGCGACCTTCGGGCGTTCCGCGCGTGCCCATTTCGCCGCCCGTTACGTCCAAAGCGCCGGTTTTGTAACCGAGCGATTTCATTTTCAAAAGCGTTCCGCCGACGGTCAATTCCATATCGTCGGGATGCGCGAAAATCGCCAGAATGTCAACTTCCTTCATAGAAACAAATTTAACATAAAAGAAAGTCAGCCACGAATTATACGAATTTTCATCGCTTTTGTTCGTGCAAACGGCGAGATTCGCCGCTAAAATTCAATAATGAATTTAACTGTTTTAGGATCGGGAACGGCTGTTCCGCATCCGCATAGAAGTAGTTCCGGTTACTGGCTGGAAACTGAAAATTCTTCCGTTTTGCTTGATTGTTCGGCGTCAATCGTTCACCGAATGGCACAGGAAGATCTCGATTGGGCAAATCTCGATGCGATCTGGATTTCGCATCTTCATTTCGATCACATTGGCGGCATCGCTCCTTTTTTATTCGGAACAAAAAACGCGCCGGAAACTCAGGAACGAACGAAGCCGTTAAAAATTTTCGGCGCCAAAGATTTGAAAGAAACAATTGGGCTTTTTGATGAGGCGAGCGGGGGAAAACTCTTCAAACAGCCTTTTCCGGTTGAAGTTCTTGAAATCGAACCGCTCGAAAAATTCAGTATTACGCCGGATTTAGAAGCAGTCGCGATGAAAACGCCGCACACAGACGAAAGCTTCGCCGTTCATTTGAGAGACAAAAGCGATAAAACTTTAGTTTACTCGGGCGACACCGGATTTGATGTGACAGTTGCCACTTTAGCGCGAAATGCTGATCTGTTTCTGCTCGAATGTTCGTTTGTCAAAAATAAACCGACTGAAAAGCATCTCGAACTCGCCGAAGCGATACATCTGATTCGTTACGCGAAGCCGAAACGCGCCGTTTTAACGCATTTTTACGCGGAATGGGACAATGTTGATTTTCAAAAGGAAGTCGCTGAATTTTCGCCGCTTTGCGAAGTTTTAGAAGCGCGCGACGGATTGCGCCTTGAAATTTAAAGAGAAATCAGCCGCGAAAAAACAAAAAGGACAAGAAAGATTTTCGCCACGAATTATGCAAATCAAAATGAATAAGAAAATTATAATGAATTCTTTTATTCGTGCTGATTCGTTTAATCGCGCGGCTAAACTTTTTTACTTATTTTCGCGCCCTTTCGTGTTTGTTCGCGGCTAAAATTACCTTTTGACGTTGCGTTTCGCCATCGCCATCAATTCTTCTGGCATCCATTTCGACAAGTTTTTTTCTTCCGCATCAGCGATTGTTTTATGTCTGTTGCGCCATTCTTTTTGCGGATCGTCTTCGCGCCCTGACTGCTTCGGATAATTTTCCACCTGTTCCAAACTGAGAATAATTCCGTGCGCAATTTCATTCCAATCTTCTAATTGAATGCCGCGCAGAACAATCGGCAATCCGGCTGTCCAGTCCTCTTCCGGCGCGATATTGTCGTATTCGGGAATTGTCAAACGGTCGGTCGGCGGAAACGGCGACCCGGAAAACTCACTCACGATTTTTGATTTTACGTCCGCTAAAGAGCCGTTCGGGTTACTTGCTCTGATTTCCAGCGCGCGCCGGAAAATGTCGGAGACAGTTGCTTGATTGTTCATTATTGTTTTTTATAAAAATCTCCTGAATTTTCTTATCTGCTAATAAATTACACGCTTTATAAATTCAAAGCAAAATCACAAAAATAATATCGGCAAAAACACTTGTCTTAATTCTGAATCGTTAAACTTTTCTTTGCTATAATCGAGTTTTATTTATGGCAGCCGGAGTTTACCTGCATATACCTTTTTGCCGTTCGCGCTGTTCTTACTGCGATTTTGCAACCGACGTTTTCAAATCCGAAGCGACGGTTGAACGCTATGTTTGCGCGCTGGTTAAGGAAATTGAGAACTTTGAATTTGACGATTTTAACCTTGCCGAAAAATTAACTTTCGACACAATCAAATCCAAAATCCAAAATCCAAAATCCAAAATCCGAATTGATACAATCTATTTCGGCGGCGGCACGCCTTCGCTTTTATCTGCAAAACAGTTGGAGAAAATTTTATCGGCACTTTATAAAAGTTTTCCACAAGCGGAAAACCCGGAAATGACGATGGAGATGAATCCGGCAACTGTTTCGCTTGAAACTTTGAAAGATTACAAATCGCTCGGCGTCAATCGCGCGAGTTTCGGGGCGCAAACTTTCGATGATGCTGAATTGAAACGGCTCGGTCGGCGGCACTCCGCCGGCGATGTGCGAGAGACGATTGATCTATTACGCCGCGCCGGATTCGATAACGTCAGTTTCGATTTAATCGCCGGACTTCCGCGCCAGACAATCGAAGATTGGGAACGGAATTTGGACGAAGCGTTAAAATTAAAACCCGAACATCTTTCTTTGTATTTGCTCGAAATTCACGAAGGAACGCCGCTCGCCGAACAGATTCGCAGTAAACGTCAGCCCGCACCGAACGAAGATTTGAGCGGCGAAATGTATGAATTAATGATTCGGAAAACTTCGGAAAAAAATTACCGGCAATACGAAATTTCAAACTTTTCGCTGCCCGGTTTTGAATCGAAGCACAACTCGAAATATTGGCTGTGCGAGCCGGTTTACGCTTTCGGCGTTTCGGCTCATTCTTTCGACGGAAAATCGCGTTTCGCCAACGAACGGGACACGGCGAAATATGTTGAATTGATCGAAGCAAACAAATCGCCCGAGGTTTTTCGCGAAAACGTTGATCTCGCTTCGGAATTCGTTTTTTTAGGTTTGCGATTGTCGCAAGGTGTAAATTTAGCCGAATACGAAAAACGTTTCGGCGTTAAATTGCCGGAGAAATACGCGGCTGATTTGCGGCGTCTTGAAGAGTTTGAATTAATTGAAATTGATGAAAATTACTTGCGATTAACGCAAAAGGGAATGGTTTATTCAAACGAAGTTTTCGCCGTTTTTGTTTGATAAAAAACGCTCTTTTCTTTTTGAGAAAGTGTTTCATCTGCGATACAATATCTTGTATGAAACACGCAAGAAAAAAATCTCCGAAAATCAGCGAAGCGGTTTTTCGCGGCAAAAAATCCCTTTATAATTTTGAAGTTTTTCCGCTCACGGCGGAGCTTGAAGAAACCTCTGCAATTTACGTTATTTCGAAGCGCAAAACCGATAAAAGAGGCAAAGGTCATCACGCCTTCGTCTGCATCGGTCAGACCGACTCGGTTCTGAGCGAGATAAAAAAACATCAAAAAGGCAAATGCGTCAAACAAAACGCGGCGAACGTGATTTGTCTTCTGCGCGAATCGGATGAAAAAAGCCGTGAACGAATCGAAGCCGATTTGAAAGCGGCGCACGTAACCGTTTGTAATTACAACTGACAGCCACAAAAGGCACAAAAAGCGCCAAAATAGAACAGATTAGCCACGAACAGGCGCGCGAGAATCCAAAATAAAGTGAAGAATTTTGTTTTATTGATTTTTCGTGCTTGTTCGCAGCTAGAACTCTTTTTTTGCGGCTTTTGTGCCTTTTATGGCTAATTTATCTTTGTAATTCTGTTCTCGAGCTTCGGCGCAATCGTTTTGTTCGGCGCGTTTCTGATCGCCTGCTCGAAGATTTCCGAATCTTTCGGCGCGTTTTCGGCTTTTAATAAAACTTTCGCGTCCTTGAACATCGTATAGCCGTCGCCGCCGCGCGAAACTAAAAAGTCGGAAGTCGCGAGCGTGTAGTTTTTCTTTTCGTCAAGCGGTTTCCCGCCGACCGTGATTTCCGTTACGCGGTTTCTCGCCGGTTTTTTCGGGTCGTATTTAAAGCTCATTCCGGAAATTTGCGGAAAGCGTCCCGGTTCGTTGTCTTCGCCGCCGCTGCGGGCGACGCCGTGTTCGAGAATTTCGCGCAAAAGTTTGCCGGAAACTTCGACTTTTACAATCGGATTATTAAACGGCAGAATAGAAAGCACGTCGCGCTTGGTCAAAACGCCCGGATTGTAAGTCAAATCGGCGCGAATCGAGCCGCCGTTGACGAATCCGATGTCCGCGCCGACGGCTTTTCGATAAGAATCGGCGATAAAGTTTCCGACGTTTGTTTCCTTCGTGCGGCTCGAATACGAGAGCGCGTCAAGCTCGACCGAAGTCAAGCCGACCGGTTCGGCTAACTTCTGCAAAAGGTCTTTATATTTATCGAAAACCGCGGCAAATTCCGGCGCTTCGGGTATTTTGTCGGTGACCGTAATGATTTCCCAATCAATGCTTTCGAGTTTTTTCGTCTGCCGGTCGAAATTCAAATTAAACCTGCCCATTTCGCGGGCGTCGGCAGTCATTTTGAAAATCGGCGTGCCGTTTGACGACGATTGCAGAAGCGTGTGTTCATGTCCGCCTAAAATCAAATCGAAATCGGCGCACTTTGCCAACTCCTTATCCTGAGACATAAACATATGCGTCAGCCCGACGACCGCATTTGCGCCCGCCGCGCGAATTTTCGGAACGATTTCTCGTGCGGTTTCGCAATAATTTTTCACCGTTAAACTCGCTTCCATCGAGGAGGTTTCCTTTGTTTCCGGCAAAAGAAGCCCGAGAAAACCGACTTTGACGCCGCCGAAATCCTTGATTACAAACGGCGGCGTGTCGGCGAAAATTTTGTTCGTTTTCGTATCAATCACATTCGCGCCGAGCCATTGAAATTTCGATTCTTTCATTCTTTGCAACAGTTCGGCAGTTTTTATGTCGAATTCGTGATTTCCCAAGACGGCATAGTCGAGCCCGACGGCGTTCCAGGCGTCAATCATCTGCGCGCCGCGATACGTTCTTGTCTCGACCGAAGGCGAAACCGTATCGCCGCCGAGGGTGAAAATCGTATTCGGATTCTCTTCTTTGATTTGTTTTTTCAGCGTTAAAAGCCGCGCCAAACCACCTCGTTCGCCGCCTTCGACCGGCGTAAATTGATAAACGTCATTGACATGCAGAATCGTCACGCGAATCGGCGAATTGTTTTGAGCGAAAACTGAAAGCGAAACCGCAAAAGTTAATAAAAAAGACAGTAAACGAAAAAGCCGCACAATAAATCTCCTTAAAAAAATGATTGATTTGATTATACTAATATCGCGAATTTTAGATGCGAAAATAAAACAACAGATTATAAAAATTTATTGACTTTACCGAAAGCCGGGCGTAAATTCCACTACAGGGGGTTGAAAATATGAAAAAATCATTGTTTGGTTTAACGGTCGCGCTCACAACATTTTTTGTGGGAATTTTTACATTTGAAGTTTGTCATTTTCAACAAAACCCGGTTCTCCAAAATGCTCTTGAAAAAAATAAAATAGAAGAAATTAAAGTCGCTGAGATTCCCGCAATCAAAGCCGAATCGTTAGGAAATAAAGAAACTTTAGAGAAAGACAATTTGGGCGAACAATATTTTTCCGGTTGGTACCAACTTGATAGCTACAAAAATATGCCCGAAGTTCAAACCATTCTTTTGGCGAGGCATTATGAAATGAATGATGATTTTAGTGAGGTAAAAAGAGTTGTTTCATCCGCCGGTATTTTTACTTCGTTCGAGAAATACGGTGATCAGGGAGTTATTGAATCGAATTGGGCTGAGGTTGATGAAAAAAAGGCGAAATTCAGAACAAAAAAAATAAAAGGAATCGAGTATCGTTTTGAAGGAGCTTTTTTCAAAAACAAAACTTCCGGTGAAGATGGAGAAAAAGTTTTACGCGGAATATTGCGAAAATACGTCAAAGGTAAAAAGATAGCGGAGGTGCGCGGGGATTTTGCTTATTACGAACCGCACTGCTGACACTAAAATTAATAATGTACAAACAAATTCTTTTAAGTTTGCTCTTTTCAGCGTTTGTATTTGTTCTTTCTGCAAACAGTCAAGATTTGCCCAAAGCAGACCGCGAATTTCGCGCCGTTTGGATTGCGACTGTTGATAATATTGATTTTCCGACAAAAAAAAATTTATCAATCGAGCAGCAAAAAGCCGAGCTGCTGGAAAATCTCAAACTCGCCGAATCATTAAAATTAAACGCCGTCGTTTTCCAGGTTCGTCCGATGGGCGATGCCGTTTACAAATCAGACATCGAGCCTTGGTCGGAATTTTTGACCGGAGAAATGGGCAAAGCGCAAAATTTCGATCCGCTCGAATTTCTTATCGCCGAAGCGCACCGGCGCGGCATTCTCGTTCACGCCTGGTTCAACCCGTATCGCGCCTTTCACCCGGCGGCGAAGACGGTTTCAGCGAATCACATTTCGAAAAAACGTCCCGATTTGGTTAGAAAGTACGGCAAATATTTATGGCTCGACCCGACCGAAAAAGAAGTTCAGGATTATTCGTTAAAAGTCGTAGCGGATGTAGTCCGGCGCTACGACGTGGACGGCGTGCATTTTGACGATTATTTCTATCCGTATGCGGAAAAAGACGCGGATGGAAATAAAATTGAGTTTCCAGATGATAAAAACTGGGAAGTTTATATAAAATCAGGCGGTAAATTATCGCGCGATGATTGGCGGCGACAAAACGTCAATCAATTTATTGAAGCTGTCGGGCGCGAAGCGAAACGAATCAAACCGGAAGTTCTGTACGGAATTTCGCCGTTCGGCGTCGCCGAAGAAAATTATAAAAATCTTTACGCCGACGCGGAAAAATGGCTGCGCGAAGGAACGGTTGATTATTTCGTACCGCAGCTTTACTGGACGATTGACCGACCGACGCGCGAATTTCCGCTTCTTCTAAAATACTGGCAAAGCCGCAACCCGAAAAACCGCCACATTTGGGCGGGACTCGGAACTTATAAAATAGGAAATCCGCGCGAAAGCTTCACGGCGCAGGAAATCCTCAATCAAATCTCGTTAACGCGCGAAATTCAGCCGACCGACGGCAGCATTCTGTTCAGCTTTAAATCTTTGCGCAACGATTTGGGCGGCATCCAAAACGCTCTGCGCGAAAAAGTTTACCGGAAAGCCGCGCTCGTTCCGCAGTCGAATTGGATAAAAACCGCAAAACCGCTCGCGCCGAAAGTTTCGATCATTCGTGAAAAAGATTTCGTTCGCGCGAACTGGACGGAAAATGGCGGGCGAAAAGCGTTTTGGTTCGTCGTTTACGCGAAAGATAAAAACGGCTGGAGTTATTCGATTTTGCCCGCCGAAACAAAATCAATCGCGCTTTCCGCAGGTAGAAAAATAGAGAAAATTGTCGTCACGAGCGTTGACCGGTTGGGAAATGAATCGGAAAAGGTAAATAACAACAATTAAAAATTATTCACCTTTAAATGCGTTCGCGCTTCCCAGAGTTCGGGCATAAATTTTTTGTCGAGCGTTGTTCTTAAATATCCGGCGCCTTCAGAGCCGCCCGTGCCGAGTTTCATTCCGAGCATTCTTTCGACCATTAAAACGTGATGATAACGCCACAACGCGATGTTTTCGTCGTGTTCGATGAGCAAATCCTGCATTATGAAAAAATCGGCGTATTTTTCTGGATGCGTTAAGATTTCAACGATTGATTGAACTTTTTCTTCGCTGGTTTCAACGGGAAAGTCGTTGCGCCGCAAAATTTGCCAGAAAGCGTCGGCGAGGCTCGGCTCGTTGAATCTTGCCGTCAATTTTTCAAAAGCGAATTCGTCTGATTTGAACGAGCGCAGAATGTTTTCGTTTTTCGCGCCGGAAACGAATTCGAGTTCGCGGAACTGCATTGATTGAAAGCCGCTCGCCGGATTTAATTTGTCCCGAAATTCCAGGAAACCGATTTGCGCCATTGATTCGAGAATGTGGATTTGCGAAACGATGACTTTTTCAATTGCCGTCACCGTGCGAAGCGAATGGTTTGCGCGAAACGTGCGGTTTTCATTGATCCATTTAATGCTCGCGTCAATTTCGTGCAGAATTTGTTTGAACCATAATTCGTATGTTTGGTGAATGATGATAAAAAGCAGTTCGTCGTGACTCGTCGGTTCGGACAGCGTTTCCTGCAAACCGATCAGTTCGGGTACTTTCAAATATTTGTTGTAAGAAAGCGGCGCGTTTTTTCCGTATTCGGTCATAATAAAATACAAGGTTAAGAATTCGAGATTGAAAAGCGTATTTTCACATTTTTTGTGTCGAATCTCGCACTATAAAATCCACGCCTAATCATCGTTTATCGGAAAATTTATGTCAATTTGACTGATATTCCAAAAAAGTGAAAAAACATCTTGACAGAATGTTAAAGTTTAGTTAAATTTTCCTTCGTCTATCAACCAATACACACAAATTAAACCCCCGAATCTTGAAGTTTAAGATTTTCTTATTTGTTTGGAAATGAGTTGTCAAACATTTATAAAAATCTGTGTTTGATGAGGTTAACAGCTAATCTCAAGAGGCGAAGGTTTTTGTTTTTTCGTCTGTGTTTTTTCACAAAAACGCTTTCGGCTAAAAATTAATTTATTGAAGTTTGTAGGAGGAATTAAGAATTATGTCTAAAACAATTGGTAAGGTTAAATGGTTTAACAACGCGAAAGGTTACGGTTTTATCGAACAGCCCGGCGAACAGGATATTTTCGTGCATTACAGCGCGATTTCCGGCGACGGCTATAAAACCTTGATTCAAGGACAAGACGTTGAGTTCGAAGTCACCAACGGACCGAAAGGACCGCAGGCGGAAAACGTATCGAAAGTCCAATAAGCAACGGTTAAATCACCTGACCGATTTCGGTTTTTTATTTTTATGCTTTTATAAATAAAAGCCGAACGGCGTTTACCAAAGCGAATCTTAAAATTTAGGATTCGCTTTTTTGTTTTTAATTCGCCCTAAATTTTAATCAATTAAACGAAAATTAGCGTTGTTTTTTCTGCGCCAGACGAAGCCGTCGAGAACGTAATGCGTGAGCTGCGGAACGGCTAGCAACGGAACTAGGTACATCTTCCAATCTTCCAATTCGAGATTCGCGCCGAAAAGCCAGCTTCGCTCGTGCCACACGCCTCGATGCCAGAAGAGTTCTTCAACGTAAGCCAAAGCCCAGAGCGTCGCGAGAAAAATAATCCAATTGCTCGAAAGTCCCCGATAAATTCGTCCAGCTTTTTCGCGCCTCGATTTTGCGTAGAAATAAATCAAGGCAAAATAAGGAACGCCGTGAATGAAGACGTTTGTGACCGTAAAAGCGTAATCGGAATTGAGCGCGACGATACCGACGTACCAGCAAACGGCGGTCGTTGCGACGACAATATCTTTGCCGATGTTTAAGAATCCGTTTTTGAAATAAAGGCAAACTGATTTGCCGAAATAAACGACGAGCGCCGCAGCATAAACCGGAAACAAAACGCGTTCGACAATTCCCGGCAGATTTACGAAATCGTCTTTGACGAACCATTCAAAGTTTCTCGGCAAACTCGTCATCCAGTAAACAAGCGGATAAACAGTCGCCAGATAAATCGCGGCGGCGTCAATCCACCACGTCGCGTTTGATTTTTCCTTTAATTTCGCGCGATACAAATTAACCCAGCCGTATTGCTGGCGAACGAAATGAAAAACGGCAACCAAAGCCAAAACGCGCCAGAACGTGAGAGCCGATTCGGAATATAGCGCGACGCCGATCACATAGCCGAGCAAAGGAACGAGCGTATAAAGCCAAATGCGGCGCTTGAATTCTTCGGCGTCAAAATAAACTCTGAAAGAAGTTGACCAAACGTGCGCGACATCAATCAAAAGAACGGCTGAAATCCACGTCCAATCCGGCGATTCATCGTTCAAAATTCCAAGCTGCCAACCGATTGCAAGAAGCAAAAGCGACAAAACGGCGCTGCCGAGAAAAACCGATAAATCAATTTTTCGGGAAAAAAGCCAGTAGTTTTGTTTAACTGCGTCTTTCACAAAATTTCTTTTGTCGTTAAATTTATTTTCGCGTTTTATTTCATTCGCAAAATATCATTCGCCGCTCGAACGCCGTGAAAAAAGGCTTCTTCGAAAAGAGCGATTCCGCTCAAATCCGAATGCGCGAAATAAACATTTCTGTAAGGTTTTTGCGCTTCTTCGCGCGCGCCGCTCCACAAAAAACCCGTGCGCGGAGAAATCATCGCGTGTCCCCAGCGCATTACGTCTATTCGCTCGGTTAATTGGCGTATGTCTTTATGCGCCAGCGATAAATCCGACAAAACAATGTCGGCGAGTTCACGCCAGCCGAGCGAGAAAAGCTTTGCTCGTCCGCCTGTTTCTGCCATCGGGAAATAATATGTGAAAACCGTCTGCCCGTAATCAACTCCTTTTTGGTGCGTCGCGTTCACATAGCCGAGCGAAGGACTTTCATATAAAACATTGTCCCAGGCGAGCGGAAAGTCTCGTTTGAATTGCGCTGCCGGGCGATCTTTCAAAAACAAATTAGCGACGAACCACGCATTATGTTCAAATTCTTTAATGTATCCGGGAGCGGATTGTTTGAAATCTCGAATCAAATATCGTGAAGTGAAAATCGGCGCGGCGTAGATCACTTTTTCTGCGCGAATTCCGCGAATGTTATTCGTCGCCGCGTCGAGATATACTACGTCTGCGCCGGTTTCCTGCGGAATGATTTCAACGACGATTGAATTGACCCGCGTTTTGTTTTTTACTTTGTCGTGTAAATAATTAACGAAGCGTCCGTTGCCTTCGGGAAACGTGATAAAAGGCTGCGATTCTTCGCCCGATTTACGAACGCGCGAACAAAAGTAAAAAAGTCCAGCCCAGGCTGAAGTTTGATCTAAACGCAGCCCGTAATCGTCGCGGCAGGCGTAATCGCAATACCAGTAAAGCCTTTCAGACGTGAAACCTTTTTCGCGCAGCCAATAGCCGAACGAAATCGAATCGAGCGCAGTCGCTTCCGCTTCGTTTGAACATTCCGCGACGGGCAAAACGAAAGCGCGTTTTCCGTTTGCGTCGCGCCAATTCACCCAAAAATCAATCTGTTTTTGAAATTCAGCGAGCTGACGTTTATCTTCGTCCCCGGCTCCGGCGGTTAAATATAAACCTTCGTACCAGCGACCTTTGTAAAAAACTCTTTCCTCGGGTTCGCGGCAAAGGTATTGCTCTTTGACGATCAATTCGCCGATTGCGTCTTTGCCTTCGGTGATCTGCATTTCATCGAGAAGCGAAACAAGTTCGGTATTTTCTCGAAACGGAACCGGCAAATAATGCGCGCCCCACGGGTAACCGATAAAATTATTCGCGCCGCTCTGCGCCGTGCCGCCGATTTTGTTTTCCAATTCGAGAAGTACGAAATCCGTGAAATTTTCTTTGTTTAATTTCCAACCCGCCGCAAGACCAGCCGCGCCGCCGCCGATGATAGCGACTTTTACGGTTTCCCAATCGCTCGCTGGAACTTCGTAGCTGCGATTTTCGCGTAAAATATGACCGAGGTTAACATTTGCGCCGACAATTTCGCCGTCAGGAAGATTAGTCAAAGAATCTTTTCCGCAAGCCGAAAGCGCGAGCGGAAGACCCAAAAACGCTGTTAAAATTTCGCGGCGAGTGAATTTCATTCGAGTAAATCAGCAGAGAATTGAAGAATAGTGCTTTAAGTATTCTAAATCAAATTTTGTAATGCGCTGAACTTTTTATGCAGAGTTATCGCTTTGCTCGATTGCGAAGGCGAATTTGCAAGCGTGAGAAACTGATAAACAACGAATCGGACAAAAATAACGAACCAAAAGCGTAATTTTTGAATTCTATTAATAAATAAACAAGCGCTTTGTGATTGTCTTCCCGTAGATCACAAAGCGCTTAATACTAATTCGTCAAGGAGACAGAATAGTTAATAGAAAGACGCGGGAAGTTCGATTCCGGTTACAGTTTATTTGACGAAAGTTTTTCCGATGCCGAATTCACCGAAGAAACGCGTAATAAACCCTGAAAAAAAACTTTTGAAAATTCCGAATAAAGTAAAAAAACATGGCGCATTATCACGAAAAAAAGCCTAAATTCTTCAAACTTGCGTTGCGCTGAATCTATGTTAGAATAAGCGAATTATGAGCCTGAAACCTGCAATAAACGGAGCGATTTTTAAGCATTTCCTCTCGTCGGACGAGCAGCTTAGAAAAGCGGCGGAAAACTGTGTTAATGCATTTGTAAAATATTTTGAAGGCGCCAATACAAAAACGTATCAAAAACAAGGTTACCCGCTCGGCAAAAGTCAGCGCGGCTTAAAGAAATGGCAGACGCGACGTCTTGAGCGAAATAAATGCCTTAAAAAAATATTTAAATTGATCGCGTAGATTTTCCTTTAATTTTATAAATGTTGTATTTAGCGGTTAGCGAAAAGTTAGCCGTTATTTTTTGATGCTGAATTTTCCGTTTTTCCAGACTAAATCGTAAAGTTTTTCGCCGCGTTCATTTATTCCTTCGTCAATCTCTTTCAAACCGTAAACTGCTACATTCGTGCCGTAGCGCGGCAGTTCGTACGTTTTCTCGCGGCTGTATTCGGGAACGACCTGCGCTCCGATATCTTTCCAGCTTCCGTTCGCATATTCGAGAAAATACGTTTCTTCGCCCATTTCAAAAAGTTTGTTCAGCGCGACAATGTAAGTTCCGTCCGGGCGTTTAAACAAAGCCATTGTGAAACAACTTTGCGCTCCGTCGCAGCCGCCTTTCATATAACCGTTCGCCGCATCTTCGACTTCCAGGTAGTTTTTTAAATACGCGGCGCGCGCTTTTTCGCAATTTTCCTTTGTCGGCTTATCGGCGCAGCCTTCGAGCGTGAAATATTTTTGCGGCAGCAAATTAAAAAATTCGCGAACCGTTTTCGGCTGTTTAATCGGCGTGTCGGTGACGGTTTCCGTTTCAGAATTGTTTTTCGCGACGCTCGTTTCGGTTTTGGCTGAATTATTTTCATTTGAGCCGCCCGCTGTTTTCGGAGCCGGCGCCTGACTTTCGCCCTGCGCGTCTTTCGCCGCGGTGCAGCCGGTTTGTAAAAACAGCGAAACAATCAAAACAAACAGCGGAAATAAAATTTTCATATTAATTATATTCAGTCGGAATACTGAATTCAGAACCTTATTTGTAGCGTGTGAACTAATTTCCGATTAGCCATTTTTCGGCTTCTTCCTTATCTTTAAAGATTCTCATCATTACGCCTTGATTTCTCGCTATAATTTTTCCGAGTTCGTTGATGTTTTCGTGTTTGTGCAAGTCTAAAAACGCTATCTTTTTTCCGGGGAGAATCTTGCCCAGATATATGCCCATTTCCAGCATTTCGGGCGGCGAGACGCTTTCGGAAAAGTTTTTCTCGATCATTACTTTCGACAACTGCAATCGGGAACACATTTCTGCGATTTCGTCCCAGTACATTCTGGAAATTTCCGGCGTCAATTTTTCTCCGCCAACTAAGGCGTATAAATATTTATCTCGATTTTCCAATTCGATGGCGTATGGTTTTTCCGTATTCATACAAATTTTCGACGGTCATTTATTAATAATTGAAAAACTATTGAAAAGACTTAAATCGTATTATAAAAATTGTATTGAAACAATAAACCAAAAATGCTACTTTCTCTTCAACAAAAATTACAAACATCAACCAAATATATGAAGCGTCTTTTTCTCGCGCTGTTAACACTTCTATCTGTTTTTCATTTTACTTTCGCGCAGGACAAAAAAACCGAGCCGGTTCAAAAGAAAAACATCGCTCAATTCGTCGAAAAACTGCAAAAGATTGACGGATTCGTTCCGGTTTACATTAACGCCGAAGACGGAAAAATTTATCTTGAAATATCGCGTTTTAACCGGGAATTTCTTTATCAGGTTTCGCTTCCGACCGGCGTCGGCTCAAATCCGATTGGACTTGATCGCGGGCAGCTCGGCGATACGAAAGTCGTGTATTTCGAACGGGCGGGAAACAAAATTCTGCTTGTACAGCCGAATTATGATTACCGCGCTTTGAGCGACAATCCGGCAGAACGCCGGGCGGTCGAAGAATCATTTGCGAAATCGGTAATATGGGGCTTTAAAGTAGAAGCGATTGAAGGCGAAAGGATTTTGGTTGATGCGACGAGTTTTCTGATTCGGGACGCGCACGGAGTCGCCGACCGGCTTCGTGACGCAAAACAGGGAAATTACAATTTCGATGAAAGCCGCAGCGCCCTCTTTCTGCCAAACACAAAAGGTTTTCCGAAGAATACGGAAGTCGAAGCGACAATCACTCTTTCGTCAAATTCTTATGAAGGACGTCTGGTAACAGCGCCGACTCCGCGTTCAGTGACTGTTCGTCAGCGACATTCGTTCGTTGAATTGCCGGACAGTAATTATCATTACCGAAAATTTGACCCGCGCGTCGGATTTTTCCCGATCAGCTTTTACGATTATGCAACCGGAATAAACGAAGACCTCGAAAAACGCTTGATAACCCGTCATCGTTTAGAGAAAAAAGACCCGAACGCGGCGGTTTCCGAACCGGTCGAGCCGATTATTTATTACGTTGATAACGGCGCTCCGAAAGCTATTCAGGATGCTTTGGTTGAAGGCGCTTCGTGGTGGAATCAGGCTTTTGAAGCCGCCGGATTTCGCAATGCCTTTCAAGTAAAAGTTTTGCCCGACGCCGCCGACCCGATGGACGTTCGTTACAATGTTATTAATTGGGTGCATCGCTCGACGCGCGGATGGGCTTACGGCACGAGCGTCACAGACCCGCGCACCGGCGAAATTATCAAAGGCGTTGTCACGCTCGATTCGCAAAGGGCGCGGCAGGACTTTCTTATCGGTTCGGGTCTCGTTCCGCAGTATGCGGCGAATGGAATGTCAAACGCAGCCTGCGACTTCGCTTTGCTTCCAGATGTTGATTATTTGATAAATTCAGTGCAAAGCGGCGACGCTCATACGATGTCACTGGCGCGTATTCGTCAGCTTTCTGCACACGAAGTCGGGCATACGCTCGGACTGACGCATAATTTCGCCGCCAGCACTTACGGGAGAGCGTCGGTAATGGATTACCCGGCGCCGTTAATTGAAATTAAAAATGGAAAACTCGATTTTTCAAACGCGTACGCAGTAGGCATCGGCGCATACGACAAATTTGCGATTCGTTACGGCTATTCGCAGTTTACGGCGAACGCGAATGAAGAAAACGAGCTGGAAAAAATTCTGCGCGAAGGCGTTTCAAACGGAATGCTGTTTATCTCGGACAGTGACACGCGACCGGCGAGCGCCGCAAATCCGTTGTCAAATCTTTGGGACAACGGCAGCGACCCGGTTGCAAGGCTCAAATTTGAAATGCAGGTCCGGCGAATCGGGTTAAATCAATTCGGATTGAATAACATACCGCAGAAAACTCCTTTGTCGGAACTCGAAAACAAATTTCTGCCGCTTTATCTGCATCACCGCTACCAGCTAACGGCGGCTATAAAATCGCTCGGCGGCGTTTATTACACTTACGCCGTCAGAACGGAAAATGCGACCAATCCGACTTTAGTGCAGGAAATTGTTCCGGCGGAACGCCAGCGTGAGGCTTTGCAAACCGTTTTAGATACCATAAAACCCGAAGAACTCGCCATCTCGAACGATATTCTGAAATTGATTCCGCCGACCGCTTACGGATATTATTCGAGCCGCTCCGAACTTTTCAGCAAACGGACCTATCCCGTTTTTGATCCTATCGGAGCCGCCGAAATCGCCGCCGATATGACGATTAGCGGTTTGTTGGAACCGAACCGGGCTGCCCGCCTTATGAACTTTAATGCGAGGAACAAAGCCTATCCGCATTTTCGAGAAGTAGTTGATGCGCTCGTCAAATCTGCGTGGAAAACACCGGCGAATAACGATGCTTACCAAACGGCAATAGCGCGTGCCGTACAGAGTTTGACGGTTGCGCGATTGATGGATTTAGCGGCGAACCCAAACGCGCAAGCGCAGGTTCGAGCAACAGCGACGGACGCGTTGCGCGCTTTACAAACAACACTCAAGCGAACCGCTGCCGCCGGAGACAGCGCGGCGCATAATCGTGCAATAGTCGAAGACATCGAGAGATTTTTAACCCGCCCGGATGCTCCGCGAAAGCAAACTGTACCGCTGCCGAATCCGCCGGGCGACCCGATTGGCTCAAATTAATTTCAGAACTGCGTTGAATTTATCGATAAAGAAATATTTATACGTTTGAGAAATTATTAACAAAGTCCGAATTAATAAACCTTTGACCCGTTCTTCGGCAAAGAGCTGAAAGAAGGCGACGAGATTGTTATTTATTATTTTTTTCTTGGCGGTTATGACGAAGCGAAGCTAATCCAAAAAGATTCCAGTTTGAGCGAAAAAGAAAAAAAGGAAGCAGCTTCAAAAACCACGGGCAAAATTGAATGGATATTTGCCGTTGAGGAATTTCAAAAATTGTCTGCCGGACCGCAAGTAAGCGCATACGTAAACCAGGCGCTTTCTGCTGCAGTTGATAAGGACTTAAAGGTTTCAGGGAAAAAAGATGAATTTTTGATTGACCCGCGCCAGGTGAAATCAAAATCCAAAGTGGCGGCTTTTGTACGAAGCCAATCCGGTCGCGTTTCTTGCCGAAACGCCGGCGGCGCGGCTTTTAACGGAACGCAGCCGATTTTAGATGTTCAGCCGACCGAACTGCATCAGCGTACGCCTTTGATAATCGGAGGCGCGGTCGAAATGGCGGAATTCGAGCGCTGCCTCGGGCGATCATTTTCGCAATAAAACCGATTTAAACAATCTATTGAATTATTGTTCCCTTTATTTTCGAAAAGTTAGTTCGGCAGTTAAAAATATTAAATATCACTCACAATTTTCAGGTAATCTCGCGCTTTTTGTGCTATTGCATTCGTATTTCCCGCTCGAATCGCTTCTACGTCAACTAAATCCGTTCCGACGCCGACGGCGATTGCCCCGGCTTTGAAAAAATCAACAATCGTTTCGCGCGAAACGCCGCCGGTCGGCATCATTTCGATGTGCGGAAATAAAGTTTTCAAGGTTTTCAAGTATTTCGCTCCGCCCAACACATCGCACGGAAAAACTTTGACGCAATCAGCACCGGCGTTCCAGGCAGTTAGAACTTCGGTCGGCGTTAAGCAACCGGGCATAACCACGATTTGATTTTCCCGGCAAAAGCGAACTGTTTCGGCATCGAAAGCCGGACTGACGATGAACCTCGCGCCGGCTTCCGCGCATTTTTCAGTTTGCTCGCGATTTAAGACGGTGCCCGCGCCAAGCAGAATGCCGGGATCAGACGAACTTAATTCTCGAATCAATTCTGCCGCGTTCGGAACGGTCATTGTAATTTCAAATATCTTGATGCCGCACGAAGCGAGGCTTTCAACCGCTTTTCGCGCATCTTCCGCATCGTTTGTTCGCACGACTGGCACAAGCTTTTCGCGTTTGATTGTTTTTAATACAAGAGATCTTTCCATTCGTATATTCTACAAAACAAATCAAACTTCGCTAATTCGAACCGGTTCAAGTTCGGGCGCGAGCAGGTGTATAACACCTAAAGCTATCAAATATGCCGAAGCCGCGATGGAGAAAATCGGCACGAAACTGTCGGTTGTTTCTAAAAGGTAAGCCAGGAGTTGGGCGATAAATATTCCGCCGGTGGCGCCTGCCATTCCACCAACTCCGATTCAAAATTAGGTGTTGCCCGACTGACGAAAGTTCTCGCCAATGAAAGGGCTAAATACGGCGTTAACGCCATCGCGCCCGATTATATGGCGATCAATAACACCGCTCAGAGCGGACGAAACCCGCAACCACCAGATTTTGGAGAGAATTCCCGCCGGACGTTGGGAGAACCCGAAGATTTGGCGGGCGCACTAGTTTTTCTTTCTTCGGCGGCGTCAGATTATCTGCAAGGTCATATTCTTGTGGTAGACGGCGGCTGGATGGCGCGTTAGCAATTACTAATTACCGATGAAAAACGATATTCTTTCATTTGTAATTCTGGTATGCTGCATTTCATTCAAATGAACGAATTAAACATTAAATCAAAAGCCGATTGTCGTTGGGATTTAGTTTCACTGGGCGAAGTTTTGCTCCGGTTCGACCCGGGCGATGAACGTATTCATTCATCGCAGAATTTCCGCGTTTTCGACGGCGGCGGCGAATACAACGTCGCGCGGAATCTCGCAAAGGTTTTCAGACAGAAAACGGCGGTAGTTTCGGCTCTGGCTGATAACGCGCTGGGGCGACTGGCTGAAAATTTGATCTGGCAGGCTGGTGTAGATTCTTCAGAAATATTGTGGCGCGAGCACGACGGTATCGGCGCGAATACGCGCAACGGTTTGTATTTTATAGAACGCGGTTTCGGTTCGCGCGCGCCTTCTTCCTGCTTTGACCGGGCAAATACCGCTGTCTCGCAGTTAAAAGCCGGAGATATTGACTGGCAAAAAATTTTTGTTGAATACCGAACCAGATGGTTTCACACCGGCGGAATATTTGTCGGATTGTCCGATTCGACGCCTGATGTCGCGCTTGAAGCGATGCGAACGGCTAAAAAAAACGGCGCAGTTGTTTCTTACGATTTAAATTACCGCGATTCTTTATGGAGAGAAAGGGGCGGGAAAATCGAAGCCAACAAAGTTAACCGCTTTCTTTTACCGTTTGCCGATGTGGTTTTCGGCGTTCCGGATTATAATGCGAAGTTCGATGAATTTGATGCCGAAAATTTTCGTCAGGCGGCGGGAAAATTACAAAATGAATTCCCGAATCTGAAAGTCATCGTCACGACTTTAAGAGAAGTAAAATCTGCTAGTGAACATAATCTAACCGCCGTCTGTTTTGCGCAAGGCGAAGTATTCAAGGCTAAAGATTATAAAAATATTTCGGTGTTTGATCGGGTGGGAAGCGGAGACGCTTTTGCGTCGGGATTAATTTACGGTCTTCTAAATGAAAAAAATATGCAGTATTCAATAGATTGCGCCGCCGCGCACGCCGTTTTGGCAATGACGACTCCGGGCGACAATTCGATGGCACAGCTGCGCGAAATTGAATTGTTAATGCAGAATTCGGATTCTACAGTTATCAGATAAATTATATTTATAAGACACTTCTCGTGTTTCTTATTTCAGTGTTTATTTTTTACGAAAAAGACGAATTCAACCAAAGGTGGTATGTTCTTCCGACACGGTGAATTCCTGTTTTTTCCTGGCGCCGAGCAGTAGATTTAGCGTAAGAAAAGCGGCAATTCCGCAGCCGCCTACAAAGGCGGTCATCGAAAGAGACGTGCCGTTGTTGAAATAACTGACAAGCGAGGAAGTGATTGCCGCGAGTCCGTATTGCAAAGTGCCGATCAGCGCCGAGGCGGAACCCGCATTTTCATTTTGTTCAGAGAGCGCGCCGGCGGTCGCGTTCGGAAAAATCATTCCGAGACTGGCGATATACAGGAAAATAGAAATCGCCACGCCCCAGAAGCCGAAATTCAATACTCCCGCAAATATTAAAACGAGGCTGGAAATTGCTGTGGCGAAAAGGCAGACCCGCAGGATTTTAGTCGGATTATAAGCGCGCACGAGTCTGCCGTTGATTTGCGAAACCGCGATCATTCCGAGTGCGTTGGAGCCGAAAATCCAGCCGTAATGTTCCGCCGGAATACCGAATAATTCGATAAAAACAAAGGGCGAACCGGTAATGTAAGCGAACATTCCGGCTTGCGCCAAGCCGCCTGCGAACGTAAACGCGAGAAAATTTTTATCTTTGAGAATATTAAGATAAATCCCGAACGTTTTGCCCAATCTGACATCCGGATTCGGTTTCTTCGTTTCGGGTAAAAACTTATAAACCGTCATAAGCGAAATCGCGCTGAAAACGGAAACGACAGCGAAAATAGCCTGCCACCCGAAAAAAAGCGCAACGTAGCCTCCGATAAGCGGCGCTAAAATGGGCACGACACCCATGACGAGCATCAAGAGGGAAAAGATTCGCGCGGATTCGCTGTGATCGAATAAATCTCGCACGGTCGCACGGGCGATCACGATGCCGCCGCACGCGCCTAAAGCCTGAAAAAATCGCGAGATTATCAATGCTTCGACATTCGGCGCGAAAGCGCAGGCGAGTGAAGCCGCGCAATAAACGCTCAATCCGACGTAAAGCGGCTTTTTTCTGCCAAATCGGTCAGTCGCCGTGCCGTAAAGCAATTGACCGAACGCCAGACCGACAAAAAAAGCCGCCAGCGACAATTCGATTTTTGCGATTGGAACGCGAAAATCCGCCGCGATTTGCGGGAAAGACGGCAGATACATATCAATCGAAAGCGGAGCGAAAGCTGTAAGCGAGGCGAGTATGACGACGATAAGCGCGAGCGGTTCTGACTTTGGCGTGATAATTTGCTGCTTGGAATGTGATTCGGGAAAATCTCGCACTTCAAATACTTATATAAAACCTGAAAAACCTTTTCAACACTGATTTCTCGTTAAATCGCAAAATGCCGCGTCGTTTTTTGAAATGATTCGAAATTAACTTTCGTTGCCGATGACTTTTTCTAAAATCAATCGCAAGATTGATTTTCCGGTTTAAGGTGTTTGTGACAACACGCGATCGAACAAAAACAGAGCCATTTTGCCGGAAATAAAATTCATTTAATTTTTTACCGCCGCCGTCTGAAAAAAAGCCGTTTTGAAAGCGCAGGAAAGTAGTTTTTTCTTAAAGCTCAATAAATTATTCGATAATGCATTTGTCGAGCGGGCTGATAACTGAGGAATCGAAATTGTTTTTCTCCTGAATCAAGTTTATATTTTTGTCGCTTTACTCAAAAAATAAATGATTAAAAGGAGATTGTTTTTATGTGGGAAGACTTTAAAGCTTTTATTTTTCGCGGAAACGTCATTGATTTAGCCGTCGCTGTGATTATCGGGGCTGCTTTTACCAGAATCGCAACAACTTTGAGCGAAGGAATTATTTCGCCGTTTCTTGGTTTGATAACCGGCGGAATTGACTTTAAATCAAAGTTTTTTGTGTTAAGCGGACAGGTTCCGACCAGCGCGACGCCCGAAGCGATAGATGCTGCCGTTAAAGCCGGAACGCTTAACATTGTGCGTTACGGACAACTGTTGAATGACATTATCAATTTTTTGATCGTGGGAGCGGTTTTATTCTTGATTGTCCGCTGGTTTTCCAAATATTTGAAATTTATGGCAGCAACCGCGGCACCGACTCCGACTGAAACTTTATTAACGGAAATCCGGGACATTTTAGCCAGCAAACCGAATGTTTAGTTGAAAAAGCGGAAAACGGCGATTCTGATTACAGGTTTTTCAAAAGCATTCTGTTATCAATAACTTGCTGGTTAGCGAGTTATCGTAAAAAGTTCTTAGCTTTCGAACATCAGCATTAAATAGGCAAAAAATAACAATAAATGTACTGCGCCGAGAAGCACATTTGTCCGATTTTTTGAAAAAGTAATTGTGCTCAACGCCAGCAACAAAAGAAGCAAAATCGTGTTAACCGAGCTGAGTCCCAGGAAAATGGTTTTGCCCGTCACTAAACCGATTGTCAAAACGGCGGGAATTGTCAGCCCGATTGTCGCCAGAACGGAACCGAGCAAGATATTAACCGAACGCTGCAACTGGTTGCCGACGGCAGCGCGCACCGCGCTCATAGCTTCGGGTGAGAGAATCAAAACTCCGACTAAAAAACCGCTTAAAACCTCCGGCGCGCCAAAGACCCGCGTGGCGTGCTCGAGCGGAACGGCAAGCTCTTTAGCGAGAAACACTAGAGGCAGAATGTATAAAATCAAAAACAGAGCGTGATGTCGGGTTGATTTAATTTCGTGTTCTCCGTGAAGCTGCGAGTCTTCGCCCGTATGTTCAATCTCGGTTATATCGCCGGGCGAAATGAAATATTCGCGGTGGCGGCTGGTCTGCACGCCGAGGAAAATCGCGTAAATACCGATTGACATCAAACTGGTAAAAATGCTTTGAAACGGCGAAAGCGTCGGTCCAGCGGTCGTGGTCGTGAAATTCGGCAGTACCAAACCGAGAACCGCGAGCGGTATAATCAATGCCAGATAAGCGTTCGCGCCTTGCAGATTGTATGTCTGTTCGTGATGCCGTAAGCCGCCGAGCAGAAGCGCGGCGCCGGTCATACCGCCCAAAAGAGTCATCACGACGGAAAACATCGTATCGCGGGCAATTGTCGGATTGCTTTCCCCCGTAAGCATAACGGCGGAAATCATCAGCACTTCAACGCCGATGACGGACAGCGTCAAAATCAACGTCCCGAGCGGCTCGCCCAAGATGATCGCCAGGCTTTCGGCGTGCCGGACAATGGCGAAAGCCGATAGCAAAATTACAACGAAAAGCCACAGGAAAACAAAAACGAACACGAATGAGTTCGAAAGATTCGCCATCAAAGTGCCGCCGAATAATAAAAGCAAAAAAGTCGAAATAATACTGATCACCAGAGATCGTTCCTGCTGTAACAATTTAGAAATATTATTTTGCTTCTCGGTAATAACGATTTCGTCATCCATAATCTTTATTGATTTCGCGTTTTTTTAGTTTATCTGCACTTACTCCTGCAAGATTATATTATTAGCCGTCAAAGCATATATTGGCTTTATATAAAAACAGAATAATCCAAGACAGCTTAATCAGTGAAACACACCTCAGGCGAACGCGCTTCGACATCGAAACTCAAACGAAATAAATTGCTGCGATTATGGAATCAGCCGCGACAACGCACTCGTATCGAGCATATTTGATATCTGCAAAGAAACGATGATTGATTCTGCGACTCGGAGCCGCGAAAAAGAATCGAAAACGATTGTGGAATTAAGGCAAAAGGCTGGTTTTTTATGAGAAATTCAATTTTTGAGTAAAGTTTAAAGTATGATTAAAAGTGTATAGTTTTCGGTTAAAAGCTTGCTGACGAGCCAAAAAAGATATGTTAAGAGCGACTATACAAATAATTTGTAATGTAATCAGCTATTACTGCAACGGCAATCGTCGTCCGTATGTCAATTGCCGCCAAACCCATTCCATCGGACCATAATTGAAGTATTTTAACCACAACGCGCTGAACATTATCTGAAAAATAAAAATGACTAGCGCGGTCAGAGTTGCTGCTGTCGCCCGGAAAGTTCCGTAGAGACCGAAGCCGTAACCGTAGAAAAGCACGACGCATATAATTGACTGCATCAGGTAATTGGTCAGAGCCATCCGTCCGACCGGAACGAAAACAGACAGCACGCGGTGCCGCGCATTTTTTTGCCACAGCGTTGCAATTGCGGCGACATAAAACAGCGCGAGCGATGGAACTCCGATGACATAACCGATTGTCCCGGCAATTCCCAAAGCGTTCGGAGGAAAGGGCGGCGCAATCAACATCGTATAGGAAAGAACGATGTTTCCGATGAGTCCAAAAATGAGTCCGTAGATCAACACGCGGCGGATGAACGATTTATGTTCGGTTAAATTCTGGAAAATGCCGCGGCGATAAGCATAAAAACCGAGCAGGAACATTGCCAGAAGTTTTGTCCAGCGCATTTCGGCGAACAATCCGACATATCTGAACAACACATACTGAAGATTGTATGTGGTGAAAATGTGCCAGTAACTGCCTTGTGACACTTCGCGGGCTGCCGCGTTCCATCCTTCAAACTGCTTTGCGGCATCCGGCACGATATTTACTTCGGGCGGAGCGTAAGAGATGAACAAAATGTACAGCAGAACGTAAACCAGAATCGGAGCGAGCCAGAAACCTATCACCCATTTGATTATCGAACGATTCGACTTCCGCCGAAATAAAATAAGGATAAAACCCGTGAGGGCATAAATGCTGAGAATGTCGCCAGCCCATATAAAATACGCGTGGACGAGACCGATTATCAAAAGCCAGAACAGACGCCGTTTGAAAAGTGAGGCTTTCAAATCGCCGCGCGCCTCAGCCTTCGCAATTTGCAGCGCGAAACCGAAACCGAATAAAAACGAAAAAATTGAATAAAACTTGCCCTCGACAAAAAAATGAATCAGAAAATGGATAATGTGGTCGGATGCTGAACCGAGTGCTGCAACCGCCGGAGGCATCACGCCGTACCCGGAAAACCACTGCATATTCCCGATTAGAATGCCGAGAATGGCAAATCCGCGCAAAGCGTCTATAACCTTCATCCGTTCTTCCGGTGAAATGGGCGTAATCTGATTTTCGGACATAATTTTACTCTCTCAATGTCATTGAAATGCGGCTGCCAGTTCAATACGGCGAGATTGCAAAATTAGTTCCGTGAAGAGCAACGACGCGGACCACATCATCAGATTTATTGGGGAAGATTAACCATTTTTGAGTAGTTTCTTGTGGTTAGTTCTGTTTTCCGAAAAAATCTGTTTTCTGATCACTAAAACTTAAAAAAGGGAGCTATTGATTCAAGTTAAACTTTAACTTGAATCAATAGCTCCCTTTCTACTTTCACCCGCTAAACTACTGGGTAATGGTGTTGCCTTCCGTATCAAGCAAGTTGATCGGCAGCCCCAAGTCTTTGAGTTTGGACTCAATAACTTTTCTGTCGCCGACGACGACAATAGCCATTTTGTCCGGCGTCAGGTATTTATTGGCTACGCGGTTGACATCCGCCAACGTGACGGCGTTAATCTTCGAGATATAATCGTTGAAATATGTATCCGGTAAGCCATAGGTTACGAGATTCGAAAGCTGACCGGAAATTTGTCCGACAGTTTCGAAACCGCTCGGATAACGTCGAATCAGGCTTTGCTTGCTGTATTCGAGTTCCTGCTGCGTAACAGGAACCGCGCCGCGAATTCCGGTTAACTCCTTCATAAATTCAGCGACCGCCTCTTTTGTAACGGCAGTTTGAACATCGGACGAAGCCGTGAAAGGTCCCGCCCCGCGCCGCATCGAAAAGTTGGATCGCGCGCCGTAGGTGTAACCTTTATCTTCGCGCAGATTAAGATTGATGCGCGAAGTAAATTGTCCGCCCAAAATCGAGTTCATCACTTGAAGCGGGAAGTAATCCGGGCTGCTGCGGTCAACGCCGACGTGTCCGATGGCAACAACCGATTGCGCGGCACCGGGACGATCAACGAGATAAATTGCGGTTTTTGAAAGCTGCGGAACGCTCGGCAAAGTACCGCTTGCGACCGTTCCCGCTTTCCAATCGCCAAAGGCTTTTTCCAGCTTCGGCATCAGCGTTTTGGTTTCAACATCGCCGACGACTATCAGAACGGCGTTGTTCGGGCGGTAATTGCCTTCGTAATAACTGACCAGATCGGCGCGCGTCAAAGCTTTGATGGTGTTTTCGGTTCCCGAAAGCTGTCTGCCGTAAGGATGGTTGCTGCCGTAAAGTATGCGGTCGTAAACCAAGCCTGAAATCGCGTTCGGGTTCGATTTACGCTGCGCGAATCCGACAACGGCGCGGCGGCGAACATTTTCCAGTTCTTTTTCGGGAAACACCGGATTGACGATCACATCGGAGTAAATATCCAGCGCTTGATCCATATTTTTGGTCAACGTCTGCATTGAAACGGTTGCCGCGTCCCAACCCGAACCGGCGTTAACCGACGCTCCAATCGCCTGCAACTGGTTGGAAATATCGAGCGCCGAGCGAGTTTTGGTTCCGTTGGTCAACAAATTCGCGGTCATCGAAGCGACGCCCGATTTTTCGGCAGGCTCGAATGTGCCGCCGTTTTTGAAAACCATATTCATCGAAACAATCGGAAGCTCGGTCTGCCGGACAACCCAAACTTCCAGACCGTTTGAAAGCTTTTGTTTTTCAATTGCCGGCAAGCTGAAATTCGGATTCGGTCCCGGTTTCGGAAGTTTCGACGTATCGGGTTCGACTTTCTTTTTATCGGTGCTGCTGGCTGTGGTCGGAGTGTTTTCACCGTCCGTTTCGGTCGCCGCCGGTCTTCTCGGCGCTTCGCCTTTGCGCGGAACGACGGTCATAATCAAACGATTTTCCGTCAGGTAAGTTTTGGCAACTCTTTGAATATCAGCCGGAGTGACGCGGCGATACTCGTCCAACTGCTGCTGGAACACATCGGGTTTGCCGAAGAAGGTGGCATTTCTGTTGAGAGCGTCGGCTTTGCCCTGAACGGTTTGAAGACCGAAAATCGCTTGCGCTTCCATCCGGTTCAACGCTCTGGAAATTTCATCAGCCGTCGGCGGCTCATTTTTAATGCGCTCTATTTCGGCGTTAATTCCCTTTTCGATTTCTTCGAGAGCTTTGCCCGGACGGGCGGTCGAAGAAATCGAGAATTGTCCGGCAATTTCGCGCGCGCCGTTTCCGGCGCTGATGTCCTGTGATAATTGTTTTTCGTAAATCAGATTGCTTTGCAGCCGCGAGCCGCGTCCGCCGGAAAGAACCGAGCCGAGAAGATCGAGCGCAGCATCGTCTTTATGACCTTGCGGAACGCTGTGCCAAACCATATACACACGCTGGAGCGGAACGGCGTCTTCAAAAGAAACGCGGGTTTCCTTCTCGAGCTTCGGCATCTCCGGATTCGGGCGTTTAATGTCGCCGCCTTTGGCAATCGGACCGAAATGCTTTTCGACTAAAGCGCGAGCTTGTTTCGGGTCGAAATCTCCGGCAATTACGAGCGAAGCATTGTTCGGAACGTAATACTGACGGAAGAACGCTTTTACGTCGTCCATCGAAGCGGCGCTCAAATCGCTGAGCGAGCCGATGACCGACCAATTGTAAGGATGTCCTTTCGGGTACATAATCTCGCCGATTCTTTCGCCGACGGTTCCGTAAGGCTGATTGTCAACTCGCTGACGGCGCTCGTTTTTTACGACATCGCGCTGGTTATCGAGCTTGTCCTGCGTCATCGCATCGAGCAGTCCGCCCATCCGGTCGGCTTCCATAAACAAAGCGAGTTCCAGAAAATTAGACGGAACGATTTCGTAATAATTCGTTCGGTCGGAATTGGTCGTGCCGTTCAGATTAGCGCCGGCTTCCTGAAGCGGCGTAAAATAATCGGCATTATAATTTTTCGAGCCCTGGAACATCATATGCTCGAAAAGATGGGCGAACCCGGTTCTGCCCGTTTCTTCGTTTTTTGAACCGACGTGATACCAGACGTTAACGGCAACAATCGGCGTCGAGTGATCTTCGTGCATAATTACGCGAAGACCGTTTTTTAATTTGTATTCAGTGTATTTAATCGGTGGCAACTGCTCGTTTTTTTGCGCTAAAACTGCGGTTGCGGTCAGCGAAGCAAGCACGAGCATAGATAAAAACATTCTTGCGAATTTCATTACAAACTCCTTGAATTTTAAGATAAAAAATAAAATAAAGCGGTTTTATACAACGTTAAAGCTTAAAAATGCCAATAAAGCACAACTAAACAAGTAAATTATTAATTAAAAGCAGAGACATTCCGTTTTGAGTCACTTGCATTGACTCTCATCAAAAGACTTTTTTATTGATAAAATGATTAAAGATTTTATTAAAAGACTTTAGCAAATGTTTCGTTTTGAATCGAAGTCTGCTTTGAAAGCTGCTCGTAATGAGCCATTATTTTTGCAACATAAATCTCGGTTTCTCGATAAGGCGGCACTTTATTACCGTATTTTTTAACCGCTCCCTCGCCAGCGTTGTAGCCGGCAAGCGCCAAACGTGTGTCGCCGTCGAACTCATCGAGCAGCCAGCGCATATACTTTACTCCGGCTTTGATGTTTTGCTCCGGATTGTAAATATTTTTAACCCCGAAACGCTTTGCCGTGTCAGGTATCAACTGCATTAATCCGCTGGCGCCTTTGTGAGAAACAGCATTCAGCTTAAAACGGCTTTCCTGACTCATCTGGGCGTAAATCAACAAAGGATCAATATTATAAATGGCGCTGAACTCTTCTATATAACCGTCAATTTTCTGATTGCCGGTCGAAAACTTTCCGAGCGATCTATTTACCATCAATAGAGATAACACCGGTAAGTTTATATCAACGCTTGTTTGATTATTCTGTTTTTCCGGGAAATTTGTTTCGGAATTTTTATCAACAGTTTTGATGAATTCGTTTTCGACTTTTTCAGTAGGGGAATTGATTTTAACGTTTTCGGTTAAGCTCGGTTTATCAACAGTTTTGAATTTCGTTTGAGCTGAAACTGAAAAAGCGGAAATGACGGATAAAACGATTGACAGGCAAATTTTTCTCATCAAATAAAATTTCTTAAAAGCGAAGGCGCACCAAAACTCGTTTTTCGGTATGCAGCCAAATTATTGATTGAATATATATAGAATTAGAACTTCCGAGTTCCAATGCAGATTAAAGAAGGTGTTTGAATTGATTTGATAAATCAAAAAGCTGATAGCAAACACACTACCGGACAAACATCATTACGAACAGTTACGTTCAAATTAAATTTTTGAAATTGCTTGTATGCAGATATGACGACAAACTAAAAATAAAGGTTGCTAAAAATTTGAACGTAATGAAATAGTCTTTTTGAAGGCGGCTGTAAAGCACTGTTTGAAAACCGGCACGCCAAACGAAAAAAACGCCTTTTGTGATGAGCGATCTCAAAGAATTGATTTGGAAGAGTTTTATCCAAATGTTGATTTACAAGATTCTGAACTCCGGCAAAAACTTCGAGATTGGCAGAATTATTATAACGAATTTCGCCCGCACGATTATCTTAAAAGCAAAATGCCGCGGGAAAAGTCGAATGAATTGATGATGAAAACACCTTGTCATGATGAGGTTGAAGGCGCCCTTAATAAATCAAAAGAACGGCTTCGATTGTAAAATTACCGGGATGATTTACATCGGCAGAAACTGAAGCTATTTCTGTGAATCGCACAAATAACCGCACAATTAATATTTGGCTTTCAACACTAAAACGGCAAAAGCGCGAACAGTCGGAATAACGCAAAGCGCTTGAGATGAAATCACCCGTTTCGCCTCAATTCTATATGCTCATTAATTCTTTGAATTTCTGAGATTGTCGGCGAGACATTTCAACTTTTGGAGCCCCTGTCAATTTGACGTCGAGTCTGCCGTCAATGCTTGGCTCAATCGCTTCTATCCAGCGCAGATTGATAATGTGTTTTCGGCTGGCGCGAAAAAAAGTCTTTTCATCGAGGCGCGCTTCAAGATAATTCAGCGAACGCAGAATAAGCGGCTTATTTTTATCAAAATAAAGCCGCGTGTAATTGCCTTCGGATTCGAGCAGGCGAACGTCGCGCAATTTAACGAACCAGCAGCGCTCGCCGTCTTTGACAAAAACCTGATCGGCTTCACCGAGCGGAGGCAGTTTTGATACGATATTTTTTTCTTCTCGCTGGTGATTTTCAACTTTTTCTATTGCCGCCGCCAGGCGTTTCAGTTCGACGGGTTTGAGCAGGTAATCGAGAGCGTTAAATTCAAAAGCCTTGAGCGCGTATTCATCGAATGCGGTGGTAAATATCACCTTCGGGACGTATATCAGAGATTCGAGCAGCTCGAAGCCGCTGCGTCCCGGCATCTGAACGTCGAGAAACAAAAGATCGGGACGCAGATTTTCGATTTTCTCAATCGCTTCGTCGGGGTTTGCCGCCTCGCCGGTGATTTCTATGGCGGAAAAGTTTTTCAGCAAACGCTTTAATTCGTTGCGCGCCAAGCGCTCGTCGTCAACGATAAATGTTTTCATAATTTTTCGCGCCTGATCGGGATTTCAACTTTTGCCGTTACCGAATTGAACGATGTGTTTTCAACCGTGACGGAGGCTGTTTCGCCGAAAAGCAACTTCAGCCGTTCGCGGCTGTTTTTCAAACCGACTCCGTTTGAATCGGATGTTTCGTAGAATTGTCCCGAATTAATCACTTGAATTTTCAGCATCGAAGCATTAACCCTTGACGTCAAGCCGATTTCGCCGCCTTTCGGAAGCGTTGCCACGCCGTATTTTATTCCGTTTTCGACTAATGTTTGAACGAGCATCGCCGGAACCGGAATTTTTAGCGACGCCGGGTCAATGTCCATTTTCACCTGCAAACGTTCTTCGAGGCGAACGGCTTCGAGCGCCAGGTAATCCGAGACGGTTTGCAGTTCCTCTTCGAGCGTTACAGTTTCCTTGTCACTCGCCTGTAGCGAATACCGAAGGATACTGGCAAGCTGCGTGACGACAGTTTGTGCCCGTTCCGGGTCTTCAACGATTAATCCCCGAAGGTTATTTAGACTATTAAAAATAAAGTGAGGATTCATTTGAGATTTCAAAGCTCTCAGTTCGGCTTCTTTCACGGCAGCTTCGAGCTTCCATTTTTCAACTTCGGTTTTTTTGTAGTTCTCAACGAAATGGAAACCGAAATATATCAAAGACCAGATAAAAAGCGTGGCGCTCCAATTAAAAACCATGACGAAAACAACGGCTGGATTTATCTGCCAAAAGGTGAAGGTTTGAAAGACAAATATCGAAAACAGTATCACCAGCAACATCCATACAATCGCCCCGCAGACGCAGAAAACGATGATTCTCGGCACGAGAGACGGCAGGGAAAGCCGAAGCCAGCCGCGCCGTTTCACATGAATACGAAAAAGATGCGTGAGAGTCAGTCCGATTCCGCAGCTTAAAACCTGGGATGCGAAATTGCTCCACGAATAAACGCCGAAAGCGGCGGACAAAAAGATGGTCGACATTGTGTAAAGCGACCATCCCGTAATCTGACAAAGCCAGTAAATTTTTTCACCCTTCATCTCTCGGCTATTTTACCGATTTTTTACCTTTCTCGCCCGCATCAGTGAGAAAAGCGTCCATTTCACTGAAAAGCAATTTCGGATCGTCATACATCACAAAATGTTTTCCAGCCTCCGACATAACAAAGCGATAGCCGGGTAAATTGGCGTATTGATCTCTAAACGTTTTCTCGACCGCCGCCCGCGTCGTGTATTGCTGATAAGCAGCCCAGGTGCCGATAATCAGAGTGGGGCTTTTGATGCGTGAAAGAGAAGGACGCAAGTCGGTCGTGAACATTTCATACATCGCCTGACCGATCGCTCCCGGGTCGGATTTTACTCCCCATTCGGTAGCCAGCGCTATTTTTGCCGGATCGGAAATCATTGTCTGTAAAATTCCGATCTGTGCCTGCCGCCGCTGTTCGTCCGATTGGGTTGTCGCCGTTATTCCTTTACGCATCGCTTCCGCCTGCGGCTTTATTGTTTCCGGTGTAGCATTCGGATTATTCAATGCTCCCAAAAAAGGCAGTGAATCAACGATGACGAGCCGTCCTGTCAAATCAGGTTCGACGCTCGCCAGCCAGAGAGCCATAAAGCCTCCGAGACTATGACCGACAATCGTCGGTTTTTTCAAATTTTTCTCGCGAATATAAGCGGCTAAATCAATTCTGACTTTTTCCAGAAAAGGAGCTTTAATCGCCGGTTGACCGGCAAACCCGGCGAGCGTCAGCACATGGCACTCGTAATTTGCTTTATACCTCGCGACCGTACTTTCCCAAACCTCGCCCGAAGAGGAAAGTCCCGGAATTAGAATCATCGGCTTTCCTTGCCCCGTTACCTCGACCTTAAACGAAGAATATTTCGTTTCCTTTGAAGTCTTTTGCCCGAAGACATCGCCGGCAATAAAAACCGAGAACGCGAGAAAAATTACCGTCGTAAACATTCTTCGAATCACTTTTCGTTCAACTAAATTATTACTTTCCTGTTTATTCATATTATTCCTTTTAACTTTTAATATGGGACGAGCAATAAATTTCAACTGCCGTCTCCGAAAGTAATCTTAAAATAGTTAATTTGGATTGTGGCGGAATTTTATTTGAGCGGCAAAAAATGATGATAAACGGTCTTTAAGAGACAACTTCTAAAGGCAGTGATGATAAAAGAGTTCGAGAAAAAGGACTTGCTTTTTCTTTTCACAAAGAAATTACAACAAGCCGTGTAGGTATTAAGGCAGCTTTAGCATTATTGCAATTCATAAAATTATTTTGAACATTTTATGGATGTTGAAGAGATAAACCGGGTGAAGGCGGCGCAGAAATCATGCAACTGACGTTCTATACAGGTCAAAACAGGTTGGGCGATTTCTCGCCCGTTCAGCTTCATAATCGTATTTGCCCGATTGTGCAACGGCGTTTGGAATCTCTGCCGGATTTCGCGCGTAGCCAAACATAAACCTTTGAATAATCCGTTTGTAAACCCTAAACACTGATTCTTTCTATTACTTGCAGCTTCAAAGTTGGAAATTTCCTGTTGCCCTCGTTCCGGCTTGTCCTTTCAATTCAGGTTTTGAAATTGTACCACGCTGTTTAACTGGTTTCCGACTTCATAAAAAACTCTTTCGCCGTTCCTGGAAATGGCGAGCCGGAAAATCGCGTCGTTTTCCCATTCTCGTATTTGTTCGGGCTGACTACCGTTAAGGGGAATTTTCCAGAAACTGGTAGGCTTTCCCCGCTGCAATACGACAAACAAATTTTCGCCGTCTTTTGACCAGTCGAGAAAAGGAATATCGTCGTTTTGCGGCGTCGCCGGATATTTTAAGACTTCGCCAGTCTCGGCTGAAACGAGCGCGAGCATCATCGCGCCTGTTTCGGGATTTGAAATATAACAGGCAATCGTTTTCCCGTCGGGCGAAATGCGCGGCGAACGAGTCTCTCGATTGGTTAATCGAACAGGATTTTCACCGTTAATCGAAACCCGCCAGAGCTTTTTGACCCCGCTTTCTGAATCCTTAACGAGGTAATAAACCGCTTCGCCGCCCGGCGAGATTATCGAATCCGTAACATTCCCGTTAATGGTGAGCTGCTTTGCGTTTGTGCCGTTCGAATCAGAACGCCAAACGTCCATCTGCCCGGTGCGGTTTGATATAAATATCAAAAAACGTCCGTCGGCGGAAAGCTTCGGCGATATTTCGGCGCTCGGGTCGGAAGTCAACTGCTTTCTCTCGCTGCCGTCCTCACTGATAGTGAAAATGTTAGCGTTGCCGTTGTCCGTTGCTGAATAAACGATTCGCCCGTCGTTCGTCCAATCTGCGCCGAACGGCAGCGGGCATTCGTCCGAGATAGTTGTCAGAACGTGTGTATTTTTTCTTAGATTATCGACCGGAGCAGTGAGGAAACAGGCGAATTTACTGGATTTTACGGCAATAAGCGAATTTGATTCAGCATTCAAACTGATTCCATATTTTCCGTTTATGCCGTTAGTTATAAGGCGCGCTTTGCCGTCGGGATATGAAACGACCCAAAGTTCGTCGTTTAAGCCGGGCGATTTCGCACCGTATGCGACCACGAAAATTCCGCTGCCGTCTTTGAGCCAGACGGTTTGACCCGCCGAAATCCAGTTTTCATGAGATATGATTTTCTGCTCGCCCGTTGCGGCATTGACTACCGCGACCTGGACCGGTGTTTGGTTGTTTTCACGATTATAAACAGTCGCAGACAAAAATTTTCCGTCAGGCGACCAGGAAACGCCGCTGTTTGTAAACCCGTTTTCCGATGAGCGAGTCACAAGAATTCGCTCATTTTTGCCTTCAATATCCGTCAGTACCAGCGAGGTTTCTCTGCTCTCTGGGTTGCGGCGAACGAATACCAGATTGCTTTTGTCGGGCGAAACAGCCGCCGCGCTTTCTAAGCCCCGCAGGATTTCCCGCGAAGCTCCGCCGTGAACGGAAACTTTGTAAAGCGTCAAGGAAGCAGGTTTGTTCGATTCGATGTTTTCGTTGACCGAATAATAAATCTGTTCGCTGTCCGGCGAAAATGTCGCGCCGACGAACGTGCCGTTAATTTGCGGGACGATCTCGACGCTGTTGCCGTTTTCAATTTGCCGCAAATACAGAGATTGAACGCCGCTTTTAACTTGAACCAGCGCGAGATACTTTCCGTTCGGGGAAATCACCGAGTTTCGAATGTCCGCATCGGCGACAATCGTATCAGCCCGAAATTTTTTAAATTGCGATTCGGCGAAACTCCGGTTTCCTTTAAAGCCGAAAGCAGCGAAGTAGCCGATAGTGAAAGCCAGAACCGTCAGCAAACCGACGCATACTGCGTTTCGCACTGAAAAACCGTTCTTCAAAATTAACGTATGAGAATTCACCGCGATTTCGTTCGAAATCGTCTCCAAATTCGTATCGGTTGAGTCGTGAATTTCGCTCTGCTCGGCGATGAGATGCGTTCGCGTGCGTTTTTCAACGACGATTATTTCTTCGGCTTTTTCTTCGGTTTTTTCCTCGACGGGCACGATTTCCTGCACATCCCCGACAAACTGATAACCGCGGCGCGGAAACGTGACGATAAATTCTTTGTCTTTCTGAAAGCGGCTGAGAGTTTTTCGCAAGGTCAGGATATTTTGCGAAAGAGTCGTTTCTTCGACAAAAGTGTCCGCCCAGACTTCATTGAGAAAACATTCTTTCTCAACGACCTTTCCGTGGTTGCGCAGCAATAGAACGAGGGTTTGAAAAGCCTTCGGAGTAAGCGAAACCGGCTGATCTTGAAACGTCAGACATTGCTCGCCGACATCCAGACGGAAATCGTCGAATTTGAAAAAGAGTAGTGTTTTGTTGCTCATAACGTATTTGAAAAGTCTTTCATAAAAATTTCAAACGAACTTTCACGTAACTTTCAAGACTTTTATAACGAAAATTTTTTATTGTTAGCGACGGATGAGGGAGGCGATAACAATTTGCGGTTTGTAAATGTGTGCAAGACAGCAACAACTGCACTTTGGTTTTCCTCGTCCGAAATATTCTAAAGGTTTTAGACAAATTCTTGTAGCCGCCTTCGGGCAAAAAGGAAATCAATGGCAAAAATTCGGACGGAAGTTTTTATCGAAACCAGCGAAACCTTCATTGTTAAACGAAACCGAACTTTCGTTCGAGCCTGGTGCGAAGACTGCGGGCAAGAAGTCAGTATGGTCCTGCTTCCCGAAGCGGCGCTGCTTACGGGTTACGCCGTGGAAAAGATTCTTTCAATGATGGAAAACCGCCGCGTTCATTTTAGTTACCTGAAGCCCGAAACGCCATCCGTTTGTCTAAGATCGTTATGTTTGTTTTAGCGATAAGTATTAATAAAAAGATGTGTTGAATCAATAAATAGATGCACTAAAGCAAAAAAGTGTTTGTTGAATCACTGGAAGAAATAATCTCTCGGGCAAAACCATTGACCTTATTAAACAACAGGAAATCTCTGTATAAAGATGAGCGTTTTAATTTCGTTCTAAAACCTAACATTTTTCAACAGTTCAAAACTTATAGGAGTAGAAAGTGAAATGCAAAGAAAAATTTTCTTGACGCTGACAATCATTTTGTCGGCAATGATGTTTTCCATAACGGCGGCGGCGCAGCAAAAGTTTTCCGTCTACTTAAGCGGCAGACAGGCGGTTCCGGCGAATAATTCGCCCGGCAGCGGCACTTGTATGATAACGCTTAACGCGACCGAAACACAGGTTACGGTCGAGTGTACTTATCGAAATTTAACTTCAAATGCGGTAGGAGCGCACATTCACGATAACGGACCGGTCGGCGTTATCGGTTCGATTCGTTACGACTTTTCTTTTACCGGCGGCAGAACCGGCGCAATTACCAGTTCGCTGACATTTAACACGACACCCGCGCAAGTCGCCGATCTGCGTTCCAACAAATGGTATGTTGACGTTCACACCTCGAACTTTCCCAACGGCGAGATTCGCGGGCAGGTTAAACGAGCCAATGTGCCTGCCGATTATGACGGCGACGGGCGCACCGACCCCGTCGTTTATCGTCCACAAGACCGAAGGTTCTATACATTAGACAGTTTAGAAAACAATACCACCGTTTCTATTCCGGTCGGCAGAGGATTTAACGACCAGTTTCTCAATAATGGGGGCGATTTTGACGGCGACGGCAGAGCCGACCGCGTAATGTATAACCTCGATCAAAACAATGTCATCACGTGGTTTATCCTGCAAAGCGAAACCAATACAGTACGGATCGTAACCTGGGGACAGTTTCGGGGTATCGGCTCAGATGAATTCGTTCCTGCCGATTATGACGGCGACGGTAAGGTGGACGTAGCCGTTATGCGCCGCGCAACCGGCGTGTGGTATATCATCGAAAGCACAACCGGCAATCCCCGTTACGAAGTTTGGGGACTACCCGGAGATAGTCCGCAGGTCGGCGATTTCGACGGCGATGGTAAAGCTGATTTAGCCGTAGTTCGCAATCAGGGCGGACTGTTTTTCTGGTATATACGCAACAGCTCTAACGGACAAATGCAGGTATTTCAATGGGGCAGCGCCGCTACCGACCCTTTTCCATTCTTTTTCTTCGTGATTGACGTTGACGGCGACGGTAAACAAGACGCTATGGTAAGACGCGCCATAAACGGACAAATCGTGTATTTCGTGCGCCGAAGTTCTGACGGACAGATGTATAGTTTGATGTGGGGACCCAACTCGCCGTATTTCTTTCCTCTGTTCGGTGATTATGACGGCGACGGCAAAACCGATTTTGTCTCCCGGCAAACACTTTCCGAAAGCGGACAATACCGCTGGTGGATTTTTCAAAGCTCGACGCAAACGCACCGCTCCGTTGATTTCGGACAATTCGGCGATTTGAGACCCGCAGAACAAAGTCCGGGAAAACTGCAAGTTGAGCTGCCTGTCGAAAATGAGAAATTTTAGGATTTTAGATAAAACGCTGAGTTCTAAAATTCGGGTTTGTTCGATTTCAACAAAAGACCGCTTGCCGACAAAAGCGGCGGTCTTTTAATCAATTACGAATTTTAAAACTTTGCACAAATATTCGGGAGCGGCTGCATAAATTATTAGTTTTGTTCATCTCAACCGAAATATTTACGTCCTAAAAATAATTTCTACAGTGTTTTATTATTGATAATATTTCCAGTTTACGAGGTTTGATTTTCAAAATGCGTTCAACTTTTTTTCTGTTCATTTTTTGTTTTCTTTTGACGCTTTCCGCCAAGGCTCAAATCGGTATCGTTGACCAAAATGCTAAGACGAAACCTGCGCTGGTTATTTTGGGGACTTATCATATGACAGCGACCACAAGTAATGTCGTTAACAATCAGGTTGACGACATTACTTCTCCCGAACGACAAAAGCAGGTCGTTGAACTCGTCGAAAAGTTGAAGAAATTCAAACCGACTAAAATTGTGCTTGAATGCGACCATCCGGAAGACGACGCCAAAACTCAGGAAAATTACGATAAATACTTGTCCGGGCAGTATCAACTCTCAAAAAACGAAACCAACCAGATTGGTTTTCGTCTGGCGAAAGAGTCGGGTCTTAAAAAAGTCTACTGCGCTGATTGGAGCGATTTCGCGCGCGACCCTAATATTAACTATATAAAATATGCCGCTCGAGATGCCGAGCTGGAAGGCTTTCTCAAAAAAGTTAATCAGAAACTAAAACAGGAAACAGACGCGGAATACGAAAAACTAAGAGCACTTTCCGTAACCGAGCAAATGATTTTTCTCAACCAGCCGGAACGAATGGAAAAAGACCACAAAGTTTATTTCGACATAATGCGAATCGGACGCGGTAAAGAATACGCGGGAGCAGGTTATTTTTCGTGGTGGTATCGCAGAAATATGGCAATTCTCACCAACATCATCAGACTCACCGATTCAATGGATGACCGAATCCTCGTCGTTTACGGCGCCGGACACAACAAACTGCTCAATCAACTCGCGAAAGAGTCGGATTTTTATACGGTTGAAAGCCCTTTGAAATATCTAAAAAGTAAGAAGTGAGAATTTATGCTGCAAAATGCTGACCGGGCTTTTGCGCTGGTGTTGCGCGAACATTCAATCCGATAGAATAAATTAACGATTTATGCAATCGTTGGTGAATATTTGTGCAAAACCTTTTAATGCCGCAAAGGCATTGCCGAATTCAAAAAAACAGGACATTCAAAAATATGAAAAACTATTTATTTTTACTGGCAATCATTTTGTTTGCTGCTGTTGCATCGTCTGCACAAGTGCCGTATAACTCGGCAGTTCCTAACGGCTACACGAAAAAAGCGATGGTTTCCGAGCAAGTCGGTTTGACGCAAGTCACAATCACGTATCATCGTCCGGCTGTCAAGGGGCGCGAAGGTAAAATCTGGGGCGAAGTCGTTCACAAAGGCTTTGTTGATCAGGGATTCGGAAACGGCAAACCCGCGCCGTGGCGCGCCGGGGCGAACGAAAATACGGTTATCGAATTCGATAACGATGTAAAAATCGAAGGGCAAATTCTGCCGAAAGGGAAGTATGCGTTATTCGTCGCTTATGATCCGTCGGAAAGCATCGTCATTTTTTCGAAAAGAACGGACGCCTGGGGTTCGTTTTTTTACGACGAAAAAGAAGATGCGTTGCGCGTTAAAGTCAAACCGCAGCCGATTGAGAAAAGTGTCGAGAATCTGAAATACGAATTTTCAAACCAAACGCCGAATTCGGCGGTCGTCTCTCTCGCGTGGGAAAAACTTTCAATTCCTTTCAAAATCGAAGTTGATTATTTGAAACAGCAGCTCGACGCTTTCACCGCCGAACTGCAAAATCCCCGCAGCTTTACTCCGCAAAGCCTAACTATCGCCGCGCAATGGACTTTGCAGAACGATTACGGGCTGGAAAAAGGACTCGAATGGGCGACAATGGCGAGCGGTCAGAAGTTTCCTGGCGATCCGACTTCGTTTCCCGCGCTTTCGACCAAAGCGATGATTCTCGATAAACTCGGCAGGTCGGACGAAGCTGTTGAGGTCATCAAAAGCGCTTTGCCGTTCGGCAATGCAGTTCAGCTACAGCAATTGGGCAGACAGCTTTTAACGGCGAAAAAGCCGCAAGCCGCGCTGGCAGTTTTTCAGTTTAATTACGACAAAAACCCGAATCAGTTCGTCACGCTGACCGGAATGGCGCGAGGATTATCCGCTACCGGCGAATACGCGAAAGCCCTGGAGTTTGCCAGCAAAGCTCTGCCGCTCGCGCCGAATGATGCCAATAAGCAGGCGGTTCAGGCGATGATCGAAAAACTCAAAGCGGGCAAAGACATTAATTAATTGGGGAATTATTATTTGTCGAATTCACTTTGATATGAAACGCGGCGTCGAAAATTCAATGAACGCGAGCGCAGCATAGCCACGTCTTTGTGATTATACAAACGGGAAATACAGACTTTTCTCAAAAACAGCCGCGCAAAGTTAAAAACACCGAATTGGATGATTTTATGCGCAGCTTAAAGGAACGATAACCAAATGAGAATTTTATTTTATCTTCTGCCTTTACTTGTTATAGCTTGGACGGTGTGGAGTATATTTGCTTATAAAAAGCTAAAAACCGCTCTTGATAAGGGCGAGCGTGAAGCACTCCTGAAAGAGTATAAAATAACGATTTTAGGAGAGATTACAGGAGGGCTGGTAGCGTTCGGAGCTATCGGATATGAAATTTTCAACTCTTCGGATACGTTTGGTATTCGGTTTGGAGAGATGGGAAATGCTCTAATTGCTGCGGCTGCTATTGGAAGCCTTTTAGGCTTAATCGTTGTGCCGATGCTGGCTAGGTTCGGGAAGAATGTAACAGTTGGCGACATCGAGGCTTTGCTGCCACGCACAAAAAACGAAAAGTTGTGGTTTATTTTTGTAGCTCTCAGCGCCGGCATCTGGGAGGAGCTTATATTCCGGGGATACGGTCTCAGATTATTTGAATCCGTTGGATTTACCGGTTTTCCTTTGCTTATTGTAACTGCGATTGTATTCGGGTTGGTGCATATTTATCAGGGAATTCTTGGAGTATTATTGACAGCGGCAATGGGCGCTTTATTTACAGTCATATATATCCAAACAGGTTCTCTGTGGTGGTCAATACTGGCACATATTTTTATAGATCTGCGCGCCCTGCTTTTGGTCGCCTTCACTAAAAAGAATTGAGTTTAAGTGTTAATCGTTCAGAGTTAACTCTAGCCTTAAACACGCACGATACCAATAAACAAGCGGATCTTAACGATCATCGAAAAGCTCAAATCGGGCAAAGACATTAATTGGTTCGTGAATTTATTATTGCGGGTTCGGCAAATAATAATTCGTTTGAAAAATTTCACTTGAACTCAATTTTCTCAAGACAGGTAAAAAAAACCTTTTTAACATGTTGCCAAACACATTTATATCTTCACGCTGTGCGCTGAGCCTTCTGCTCGGACTATCCGCGCTAACCGGATTGCTCATCGCTCCTACACAGAGCTGGGCGCAACAATCCAAGATGTCCGCTGCTGCGAAGCGAGCCGCGGACACGGTTTGCGGCAACCGGATAGTGATGCTGGGAGAACTACCCAGTCACGGCGAGTCTCAGGCGTTCCAAATCAAGGCGCAGATCGTCAGACGACTGGTTGACCGGTGCGGGTTCGACGCGGTTCTCTTTGAAGCTCCAATTTACGACTTCTTGGGCTTCGAGATGGCTGCGGCAAAAAAGAAGACTGCTACGTCCATTCAACTGGATCGAGCGATAGGTCGCTTCTGGTTAACGCGCGAGCTGGCAGATTGGCGGCTTTGGTTATTCGAGCGGGCGACAAGCGGCAGATTGCTGCTGGGCGGAATTGACGATCAAGTAAGCGCGACGTCGGATTACGCTCGCCGCGTTCTGCCTGCGCTGTCAGCCGCCTCGCTTCCGCCGCAAACCGTCTCCGAATGCGAGCAGACTATCGAGAGGAATCTGTACTGGCGTTACGACGCCGTTCACCCGTTCGACGAGGCGGAGCAATTACGCCTTCAGCGGTGCGCGGCAGATGCAGCGAGCGCTCAATCCCGGCGCAAACGAATTAACAGCTACACGCCCGAGCAAATGATGCTCGACAACCTGGCGAGATATGTCAGCCGCCAGCGAGGCAATCCGGATGCGCCGGACAGAGATAATGCAATGTACGGCAACGTTCTTTGGTACGCCCGGCGGATGCCTGCCGGCAGTAAGCTAATCATCTGGACTTCCACCGTACATTCCGCTCGACAACAGGGTAAGCTGCCGCAGTTGCCGCTCGGCGCGCGTCTTGCCAGGCGGTTTGGAAAGCGCCTGGCGGTCATCGGATTTACGGCATTAGCCGGGCAGTCGTCCATGGCGGCGCAACCCATTAGACAATTACCTCAGGCGCCGCCGGAATCGCTCGAAGCCCGCTCAACCGATAATAATGATGCCGCCGCAGTTTTTTTGGACGCATCGGCGCTTCGGCGCATCGGCAACGTTTCATCCCGGCTGCTAGGCGATTTTACCTCCGCTGACTGGTCAGGCTACTTCGATGCTGTAATCGTGATCAGACATGAGTCTGCCCCGGTATTCGAGCCGAGACAGTAAGCATCGGCGGTAATATATTTGACCCACTTGTAATACGTACCTCGTATAGAAGAAAGTGTGAGTAAAGGTGTGAATAAAAGTAAAGGCATCTCGCGAGATGCCTTCAACTGTTGTAAATAATGGAGCCCGTGAACGGATTTGAACCGCCGACCTGATGATTACAAATCACGACTGCCTCAATATCAGCCTTTTTAATCTATTTCATTGAGTCCCACAAAGCCTGCATCACAAGCCATTTTTATTAATTCTTTCCTTCATTCTATTTCATTTTCTTTCGCAATATTCCATTATATTTGGTGGGAAATATAAAAATAAAAGATAAAATCTTCAAGCGTAAATTCCGCAAAAGCAAAGATAAGTGGATCGTTCGTATTGAGTACCTGGATGAATTAACCGGCAAGACAAAATACATTGAACGGCAGACTGATAGAAAAGGCGACGCCGCTTATTTAAGAAACAAATTGATTAATGATGTTAGAAAGTATCACGGTCAAATGCAGACCGGCGAGAGAATGAATTTCAATCAACTTGCGGTGTTTGCAAGAAAACTTTTTATAAACCTGCCGAGATCGCGCAGGGGCAAAAAGTTTCCGGCATTTGCTCTATTACTTCAGTAAAGCCCCAAATAGACAACTTACGCACCTTCTTCGGTAAGCGCCTTATTGAAGACATTACGACAGAAAGCTTAATTGATTACAAACTCTGGCGATTAAAAACCAACACAGAACAATTAGGGCGTCCCGTAAAGATCGCAACCGTTAACCGCGCGCTTTCGGCAATGCGAAAGATGATGCGATTTGCTTTTAGCAATGGGTGGATATTAAAAGATATTTTCTTGAACGCTAAAGTGATTGATATGTCGAGCGAAATTGAGCGAAGCCGCATTTTAACTTTTGATGAAGAATTGCGACTGCTTGCTTCGTGTCAAGGCAGACGACAAATAACTTATACGCGTAAAGGAAAAGAAATAAGAGCCACTATTAGCGTAAAAAAAACATTTCTAAAAGCAATGAAGCGAAAACTCTTATCAATCTTGTCGGCTAAGATGTTGAATTTGGACATCTGACAATTACCGCAAAATCGGACACGACACTTTGCAAGGTTAAATCCTAATTTTTACAGTTTAGCGAATGTAAGCACTTGGCACAGGTTTATCAGTACTGATACCAAATTGTGTTGCTCGGTGCTGTCCGCCGCTTGCACTTGCTGCATACCACCAAGTTGCTGTAGATGGTCGGTATATTGCTAAATCTGTTTTCCCGTCTCCATCATAATCTGCCGGTGCTGCAATATCATCTACCGCTCCGAATCTAACAGTGTAAGAAGTCTGATTTTCACTTCTGATGATGTACCATTCTCCAATCAATGGATCATAAAACGCTATGTCTGCTTTTCCGTCGCCCGTATAATCTGCCGGAATCGGTTTGTTGGTGTTTTCTCTAAACAGTGATAATGATGATTCATTATTGCCATTCTTAATTCTCCAATTACTCGTCGAACTGTTATAAACGGCTAAATCTGCTTTTCCGTCACCGTTGTAATCAGCAGGAATTGGTGTGTCACTGTTTCCTGCAAATTGCTGTGTGTTTGATCCGAATTGCTCAATAGTAAAACCTCCGGTAGATTTCATAATGTACCAAGTGTTTGTTGAAGGACGATACACAGCCGCATCAGCTTTTTGATCTCCATCATAATCAGCGGGAACAGGAATATCTTCTTCTATTCCGAACGGAAAAGAGTAATAGCTGAAGTTTTCACTTCTTAAAATGAACCATTCGCCACTTTTCGGTCTGTAAAATGCAATATCAGTTTTGCCGTCACCTGTATAATCTGCAGGAACAATTTTGTCTGATTCTGTGCCGAATTGAAAAGCTCGATGATTGCCATCAGTGCTTCTGTAATACCACCATTCACCAAGAGAAGGTCGGAAAATTGAGAAATCAGCTTTTCCCTCTCCGTCGAAATCGTATGCAACGCGTCTTTGTCTAGCTCCGGCATCTTGTGAGAAAGTAAATATCTGTCCGTTTACATTAATATAGCCTGTTCTTGTTGGTCCTGTATTAGAATCGAGACTAAAAGAAACAGTTCCGTTTCCTGTCCCCGTCGGATTAGAAATTGCTATCCAAGATGCTGCTGTAGAAGCATTCCAAGTACAATTACTAGCTGTTGTTACAGTGAATGTACTGCTTGTAGCCTGAGCAGAAAACACAGGAATTGTTGAGGGAACAGTAACTGTACAAGTGTCGGTTCCAGCCTGAGTAATCGTAAAAACTTGTCCGGCTATTACAATTGAGCCGCTCCTTTCTACTCCTGAGTTCGGATCAACGAAATAGTCAACCCATCCGCTTCCAGTTCCGATAGAAATACCAGTAACTCTAATCCACGGGGTCTGACTAATTGCTGCCCAATTACACCCAAAATTAGTTGTAATATAAAAGGTTCCGGTAGCGCCTGTTGCAGCAATAGAAGCTGACGTTGATGATAAAGAATATGTGCAGGGAACAGGCGTCGGAGTTGGCGTCGGAGCGGGTCGCCCGGCTTGCCGAACAGTTCGTGTTATCCCGGCAATAGTTACAGTAGCCGTACGTTCAGAGCCGAAGTTTTCCTGCGCGGCGAAACGAACGAGATTCGGGCTGCCGAACGTGTTGCCGGTAAAAGTCAGCCAGTTTGCGCTCGAAGAGGACTGCCACGCGCAGGTTTGATTGGTCGCGGTTAAAGCGAATTCAACCGCCCCGCCTTGATAACCGATATTAACGGTTTCGGGCGTTACCGTATATTGACAGGTTACAGGTGTCGGAGTTGGCGTCGGTGTTGGCGTTGGAGTAGGCGTCGGCGTTGCGACCGTTCCGGCTGCCTGAGAAACTTCAACATAGTTTGGACCTAATGAAGATGCCGGATTGATATAAATTCGCCCGCTACGCTCTATGCCCGAATTGACCGCTACGGCGAATCGTAAAGGAAAAGCCGGATTTACAATTGTAATCCAATTTGAATCAGTAGTGACAATCGTAACGCTGGCATTTTTACAACCCTCATCCGTTGACGGCGTTCTAACCGTAATGGAATATCCCGTTGCGCCTTGTGCGGAAAAAGAAGCGCGATTTTCTAAGACAGAAAAATAATAAGAGCAGTCAAGTTGCACCGTGCTCCGCTCCGCTAAGGCTTCAATATTAAACTCTCCGACCGAATACCAATTAGCGTATGAGTTAAAGGTGAATAACAGAATAAATAAAGGGAGAAAGTATTTCATTTATAAAACTCCAAAATCTTGTAAATATACTTTCCGGGTTTATTAAGGTCGAAAAGCGAGCAAAGGCTTGTAATCCTAAAAAGGGGTTAGGCGACAAGAACGATTAAATTGATTAAGCTAACCCTGGGTGAAAGCACCTGCTATTATCTGCTGATTTAGTTTTATGTCAAGGATTATTTGATTTCACAAAGAAATTCCGACACGAAGCCTAATAAGTGCCGGAATACAAGTTCTTTTACTAATTTAGCGCGAATCCTATATCAATATTAGAAAAAAAGCAACAACTTTTTTACAAAGTAAACAAAAAGCTACAAGTTTTTACCCTCAATCAAATTATTAAAAGTTCATATAAGACTTCAGATAAATTTTGGACTGTTTAGTTTCTTTTCTCCGCCTTATTGGTTGAAAGCGAATTTATAAATCAAAGGAGAAAGGAAGATGAAAAACATAAGTATTATCGGCGGGATTTTAGTAATAGCAGTATTGCTCGGTGTCGGTTTAGGTTGTAGCCAACTCGGCACAAAACTTAAATTCGACGGAGGTGAACTTTACTACACAACGAATGTTACAGCGGATGAGGCTCAGGCACTTGGTAACAACCTGGTAGAGTCAGGATTTTTTAACGGTCGAAGGATATCCGTTCAACTTGATAAATCTGATTCAACTTATCAATTTCGGATGGTTGTTAAACCTGAATTTAGAAACGATAAATCATATGCCCAAACGCTTAGATTATTCGCCGCGCAGCTCTCATCTGAAGTGTTTAACGATGAGCCAGTTGAAATCCATATCTGCGATGAAAGCTTCAAGACATTACGTGTTGTGAAGCCTTAAAGACAAAAGTCTTCCTTTTATATGTAATACCAATAAAACATTGATAAATACTCACAAATAAGCTAAATTAACATAATTTTGTTGCCCCTTTTGAGGGCGAAAGAAAGAGTTGAACGCCTTTCATTTCTAAGTGAAAAACTTGGATTTGAAGGGCGTTTTTATTTTGGAGATTCAATGACAAATACACCCGAAACAAACACCGATTTATATAACTTTACCGACGCTGACGGACGTTACTCGCTACTAAACATTGTTCCCGTCCAAACAACAAAATTAAATAATTATCTGATAATTCATTTAGTTTTTTAATCCTGAACTGCAAATTAAATTCTTTTCGTCGTCCAACCAATCAAGGATTCGGAAATAAGAAAACTAAGAGGCAGAAATCCTGAACAGTTAAAAGGTGGAAACGGAGTATATTATGAGAAATTATTTATTTACAGCTTGGCAACGAGTTACTACAAGTGTTTTTTTCGGTTTGATTGTAATTGGCGGAATGCAGAATGTTTCAGCTTTCGCAGATAACAAAGGTGAAGTTAAATTAATTAAAGATCAGTCAGCAGAAAAGGCTTTTTCAACTAATAGTGCAGCTGCCTGCACTTACACGCTTTCGGCAACATCGGTTAATATTCCGTTAAGCGGCGGCACAGGTAGCGTTACTGTATCCACTGATGAAGGTTGTCCATGGTCAGTATCGAGCAATGTTCCCTGGATTAACGCAAATTTGAATGCTACAGGGACAGCAACTCTTGTGGTAACCCTCCAGTCAAATAACGGAATACCGAGAACCGGAACGCTTAACGTAGCCGGGCAGATTTTTACAATCAATCAAACTGATGTATTTTCTCCAACTACTTCAAATCGTGCTCCGTTTGATTTTGACGGAGATAATAAATCAGACTTTTCAATCTTTCGCCCATCTGCTGGCGAATGGTGGTATCTAAGAAGTTCAGACGTCGGTAATAACGCTTTTCAATTCGGAATTGCAACCGACGTAATGACGCCTGGCGATTACACCGGAGACGGTAAATGGGATTTTGCTTTTTATCGACCTTCAAATGGCACCTGGTACATTCTTAGAAGTGAAGACGGCAGCTATTATGCTTTCCCGTTTGGTCTTGGAACTG
>DASVQY010000076.1:0-40064 GCA_036388895.1 Pyrinomonadaceae bacterium
CTTGTAAAGGGAATAAAAACAGACAGTTTCTATTTTTCTCCCGAGGTAGGAACTGATATAGACAATAAATATAATAAAAGTATGGCAGAACTCTTTTTCTGGTTTGCCATAGGAGGAATAGTCGTAATTATCATCGGACTAATTAAGTTTTTTGCAGATAAAAAATAATTCCGTTTGAACAGGACAACTTTAACTAATTTATGAGTCGCTGAAATGATTGAAGAAAAGCTCAAAAAAATAGCTTCCGAACATCCGTTTCCGCTGGTTTTTGCGACTGTCAGCGGCGCGCATCTTTACGGGTTTCCGTCCGATGATTCGGATTATGATTTGCGCGGCGTTCACGTTTTGCCGCTTCGTGATGTCGTCGGTTTAGACGCGGGGCGCGAGACGATTCAGGTTGAGGAAATCAGGGAAAATCTCGAACTCGATTTGGTGACGCACGACGCGCGGAAGTTTTTCGGGTTGATGCTCAAAAAAAACGGTTATGTTTTGGAACAGCTCTTTTCGCCTTTGATCGTGCAGACTTCGCCCGAACACGAGGAATTATAAGCAATCGGCAAACTTTGCGTCACGAAATTTCACGCGCATCATTATTTCGGGTTCGCCAAGACTGAATGGAAACTTTTCGAGAAGGAAACGCCGCCGCGGGTCAAACCGCTGCTGTATATTTTTCGCGTTTTGCTGACCGGAATTCATTTGATGCGAACAGGCGAAATCGAAGCGAATCTGGAAACACTGAACGAAGTTTTTGGCATCAAATACATTCCCGAATTGGTCGAAAGAAAAATAAACGGCAATGAAAAAGCGGTTTTGTTGGAAACGGATTTGGGATTTTACCGAAAGGAATACGAAAGATTGGTCGGCGAATTGGAACGGGCGGCGGAAAAATCGAATTTGCCCGAAAATCCGAACGGAAAAGCGGAGTTGAACGACTTGCTGATTCGTCTTAGAATAAAGTATCGGCAATAACGCTATAACATATATTTATAAAGAGGAAATAAATGGCAGACTTAAAACAAGCGGTTATTATCAGCGCGGCGCGAACGGCGACCGGCAAATTTCAGGGAAGTTTAAAGCCTTTTTCGGCTACCGATTTGGGCGGCATCGCAGTCAAAGAAGCGGTCAAACGCGCGGGAATCGACGCGGCGGAAGTTAATGAAGTGATTATGGGCTGCGTCGTGCAAGCCGGACTGGGACAAGCACCGGCGAGGCAAGCGGCGTTGAAAGCCGAATTGCCGCCGGAAGTCTCGGCTTTGACTGTTAATATGGTTTGCGGTTCGGGGTTGCGAGCCGTCGCGCTCGCCGCGCAAGCAGTGAAATTGGGCGACGCGGATTTCGTCGTCGCGGGCGGAATGGAATCTATGTCGAACATTCCGTATGCGATGCCGAATGCGCGCGATGGTTTTCGGTTAGGCGACAATAAAATCGTTGATTTGATGATTCACGACGGTTTGTGGTGCCCGTTTGAAAATTGGCATATGGGAAATACCGGCGAAGTCGTCTCGGAAACTTACAACATCGGCAGAAGCGCGCAGGACGAATACGCGTTTAATTCGCACCGCAAAGCGGCAGAAGCGAGAAAAGCAGGCTATTTCAAAGACGAAATCGTACCTATTGAAATTCCGCAGAAAAAAGGCGATCCGATTGTCTTTGACCACGACGAAGGCATTCGCGAAGACGCGAGCGCCGAAGGAATGGGCAAATTAAAACCGGCGTTCAAAAAAGACGGCGGCACGGTTACCGCCGGCAACGCTTCGAGTTTAAACGACGGCGCGTCAGCAGTAGTCGTGACATCGGCTGAAAAAGCTGCTGAACTCGGCGTCGAGCCTTTGGGCAGAATCGTCGCTTATGCGACCTCGGGAATCGAGCCGAAAATGATTATGATGGCGCCGGTTCAAGGCGTGAAAAACGTATTGGAAAAAGCCGGTTGGGCAATGGAAGACGTTGATTTGTTTGAGCTTAACGAAGCGTTTTCCGTGCAGGCGCTCGGCGTAATGCAGGAACTCGGCGTTGACATCGAAAAGGTCAACGTTAACGGCGGCGCGGTTGCTATTGGTCACGCTATCGGCAATTCCGGCGGACGAATTTTAACCACTTTGCTTTATGAAATGAAACGACGCGGCGCGAAAAAAGGCGTGGCGGCGCTTTGTCTCGGCGGCGGAAATTCTGTAGCTATGGCTGTCGAAAGAGACTAAGAATTTAAAGAGTTCGTTGGGTTTATCGAGTTTGTTGAGTTCGTTGAGTAAAAGAAATTCCTTCAACTCAACGAACTTTTTAAACTCAATAAACTCTGGAACTCTATGAACTTTTTATTTGCGGTTGACGTTAATTGATGTAGTATTCATTTGCGTTGACCGCAAATTTTTTGGAGAAAAAACAATGACAGCAAAAGAGCATAATAAACTTGTCGGAATTTTTCTGTTGGTGCACGGGGGAGTTTCCGCTTTGATGATGATTTTTATGGTCGTCATTTATGGCATAATCGGCGCCGGAATGGCGGCTTCCGCAACAAGGCAGGAAGAGCAGTTGATTGGCGGAGTTTTCCTCGGCGTGATGGTTCTAATCGCAGTTGTTTCCGTATTTTTGATTGTTCCGCAAATTATCGGCGGAATGAAAATCTTGAAAGAAAAGAATAACGCTCGAACCTGGGGAATAATCGGCAGCATTCTCGCGCTTCTGAGCTTTCCGTTCGGAACGGCAGCCGGCGTTTACGGTCTTTGGTTTTTGTTCGGCGAAGCGGGAAAAGGATTTTATTTGGACGGAAGTAATGACGCGCGGAACAGTTTTCCGCCTCCGCCGCAAAGCTGGCAATAAAATTTAGCGAGTTAAAAGCAAAAAAAGTTAAAAAGCGAAAGTTTGGAAAGGATATTTTCCGGCTTTCGCTTTTTTATTTTTCATAAAAGAATCGTCCATTTGTTTCAAACGAAAATTTTGTTTATTTTTACAGTTTGGGTTTAACAAATAATTTTAATAAAGGAGTTTTTATAAAAAATGAGTGAAACGATTGGAATAATCGGCGCCGGAACGATGGGCAACGGAATTGCTCAAACCGCCGCAAATTCTGGATTTAACGTGATAATGTGCGATATTCAGCAGGAATTTGTAGATAAAGGTTTGCAAAATATCGGCAAAAGCCTCGACCGCTTTGTCAAAAAAGAAACGATGACCGAAGAGCAGAAACAGGAAGTTCTCGGTCGAATAAAAACGGCGACAAATCTCGAAGATTTAAAGGATTGTTTTCTCGTTGTCGAAGCTGCAACAGAAAATTTCGATGTAAAAAAACAAATTTTCCAGCGCCTTGATGGAATTTGCCGGGAAGATGCGATTCTCGCGTCGAATACTTCTTCGATTTCGATAACGAAAATCGCCGCCGTGACGAAACGACCCGACAAGATTATCGGAATGCACTTTATGAATCCGGTTCCGCTGATGAAGCTCGTCGAAGTCATTCGCGGTATTGCGACCTCTGACGAAACTTACGCGCGCGTGAAAGAAATGTCGGAAACGATGGGCAAAACGCCGCTCGATTGTCAGGATTACCCGGGTTTTGTCGCCAACCGGATTTTGCTGCCGATGATTAACGAAGCGATTTACGCGCTTTACGAAGGCGTCGCGACAAAAGAAAGCATTGACGGCATTATGAAGCTCGGAATGAATCATCCGATGGGACCGCTGACGCTGGGGGATTTTATCGGTTTGGACGTTTGTTTGGCGATTCTCCGGGTAATGCACGAAGGCTTGGGCGATCCGAAATATCGTCCGTGCCCGCTGCTCGTAAAAATGGTTGACGCCGGTTGGCTCGGCAGAAAAACGGGCAAAGGTTTTTACGATTATCAATAAAAATTCGCAGATTTGAACAAAGCGGGAAAAAGGTGAGGTGCATTTATTATATTTGCAACTCATTTTTTTTTATAAATATTTCGGGCAAAAACATTCAATCACTGATAAAGGTAATTTTGTCACGGCTTTGCGCCCGAACGACACAAAATTCTCGCCGGCTTCGCAACGGTTTGTTAATCTGGACCTTAAAGTTAGATACATCCGCCTTTACAGATAAAGAATCAAAAACTAAGTTGCGCTCGATTGCGTATTAAACGCGAAAACTTCTGTTTTTATTTTCTTTCAAAGGAATCAAATATGCGAAAAAAATCCGTTATTTTATCAATGCTGATTTGCGCTTTGCTCGTCGTTCAGACGACTTTCGGGCAAGTGAAAATCGCTCCTTTAAACATCGAGGAAAAGACTTTGCCGAACGGTTTGCGAGTCGTTTCCTTGCAGGATAACTCCAGCCCGACCGTGGCGATTCACGTCTGGTATAACGTCGGCTCGAAAGACGACCCGCAGGGACGTTCGGGTTTCGCACATATGTTCGAGCATATGATGTTTAAATCCACGAAAAATATGCCGAACGAGAAAATGGATCGTTTGACCGAAGATGTCGGCGGTTTTAACAACGCTTCGACATGGGACGATTTTACGAATTACTACGAAGTCGTGCCGTCAAACCATCTAGAACCGCTGCTCTGGGCTGAGTCCGACAGAATGGTCAATCTGAACGTTGACGAAAAAAACTTTAGCTCTGAGCGCGATGTGGTCAAGGAAGAATTTCGCCAGCGCATTCTGGCGAACCCTTACGGAATGCTTTTCGGTCAATACCTCGAAAAACTTTCGTTTACGACTCATCCGTATAAACGTCCGGGAATCGGAAATCTCGATGAATTGAGCGCCGCGACGCCCGAAGACGCGAATAATTTTTACAAAACGTTTTATCGCCCGGACAACGCGGTCTTAATCGTCGTCGGCGATTTTCAGCAAGCGCAGTTGGACAATTGGGTTGATAAATATTTCGGCAGAATAAAAGCGAGTAAAACGCCGGTTCCGAGAATTACGGCTATCGAACCGGAAAGAACCGAGGAAAAGCGTCATACAATGACCGCGCCGAACGTTCCTTTTCCGGCTGTGGCGATAACTTATCTCGCGCCCGAATCGAAAAGCCCGGACGTTCCGGCATTGCGCGTCGCCGAAACTATTCTTTCCGGCGGCGAAAGCTCCCGGCTTTATCAGGAATTGGTTTACCGGCAGCAGTTGGCTCAGGAAGCGTCTTTCAACGCCGACATTCGCGTTGACAAAGGTTTGCTTTATTTTGTGGGGATTGCTTCAGAAGGAAAATCTGCCGAAGAACTTGAAAAATCGCTGCTCGCCGAACTGAAAAAAATACAAAATTCTCCTGTTTCGGCGAAAGAGCTTGAAAAAGCAAAAAATCAATTGATAATGCGGAAGCTGCAGGAACTTGAAACGAACGACGGAAAAGCGATTGCGATTGAACGCGCCGTTGCTTATGACGGTGACCCTAAAGCCGTCAATTCAGATATTCAGAAACTGCAAGCCGTCACAGCTGCTGACGTACAAAGAGTTATGAAAAAATATTTCAACGATAAAAATCGAGTCGTGATTTATTACAAACAAGCGGAGGCAAACATCTCAAAATGAAAAATTCAAAATTAAAAATCACTCGAACCTTTACATCGTTTTGCCTTTTGTTTTTTGCGTTAACAATTTGTCTGAAAGCGCAGGAAACGCCGCCCGCGCCGGCTGCCGCGAAATCCGTCAATATTCCGGCGGTTAAAGAAAGAAAATTGCCGAACGGTTTGACGGTCGCCGTCGTTGAGCGGAAAAATGTGCCGCTCGTAACCGTTCAGCTTCTCGTCAAAACGGGCGCGTCATCGGAAAAGCCGGAAAAGGCGGGTTTGGCTAATTTGACCGCTTCGCTTTTAACCAAAGGAACGAAAACGCGCTCGGCGACCCAGATCGCCGAACAAATCGAATTTCTCGGCGGCTCGATTAATACCGGAGCGGGGTGGAACAATTCGGTAGTTTCCGTTGACATGATGGCGGATAAAATCGAGCCTGCATTGGCGATTATGTCGGACGTTGTTTTAAATCCGGCGTTCAAACAAGAAGAACTCGATTTGCTGAAAAGCCAGACGCTCGACAGTTTGGCTTACAATCTCAAACAACCGGGATTTTTAGCCAATTATGTCGCGTCGAAATACAGTTACAGCGAACATCCGGCGGGCGGAACGCCGGAAAGTTTGAAATCAATTACCGCTGGCGACATCTCGGCTTATCATAAAAATAATTATAAGCCGCAGGATTCGGTTTTGATTTTTACCGGTGAAATCACGCCGGAAAGAGCATATTCATTGGCGGAAAAGTTTTTTTCAAGCTGGCAAAACACAAACCAGGCGAAAGCCGCAGCCGCAATCGTTTCGCCGAAGCCTGCGTCAGCGAAATCGGTAGTAAACCGAATTCTCGTCGTGGATTTGCCGAACTCGGGGCAAGCGTCCGTTAATTATAACATCGGTCTTGCTTCAATCGGGCGCGGCGGAAAACTTTATTATCCGGCGACGGTTCTCAATTCACTGCTCGGCGGCGGTTACTCGTCGCGTTTGAATCAGGAAATTCGCATCAAACGCGGTTTAAGTTACGGCGCGGGCAGCAGCTTCGTGTGGCGTTCGGACAAAAGCAATTTCGGAACCAGAACTCAGACCAAAAACGAATCGGCTGCCGAAGTTACGGAACTTGTTTTGGACGAGGTTAAGAAATTGACCGAAGGCTCGATAGACGACGCGGAACTGACGCCGCGCAAATCGGTTTTGACCGGCGGGTTCGGAAGAAATTTGGAGACAACCCAGGGCTTGGCGGCGGCTGTCGCTGATTTATATAGTTTCGGATTGCCGACGAGCGAACTGAATGCTTATATGAACAATGTTCAAACGGTCAAAGAAGCGCAAATCCGCGATTTCGCCAAAGCGAATTTGTTGGGCGGCGACATCGTCATAGTCGGCGATTACGCGAAATTCAAAGACGATTTGGCGAAGCGTTTTCCGAATATGAAAATTGACGTTATAAGCGCCGATGAAATTGATATGGCGTATGAAAATCTGCGCAGAACAAATTAAAAACTCATAAATTTAAAATCAGTAATTAAAAGGCGGAGCGTTTTTAATGTTTCCGCCTTTTGTGTCTTTGTGGCGAGTTTGATTGAATAAGTATTAAGTTATATTTGAATTTATGCACAAAAATCTGCGTTCATTTATCGAAGTTTTACGCAAGGAAAATGATTTAATCGAGATCGAAGCCGAAGTTGACCCGTATCTCGAAATCGCCGAAATTCATCGCCGCGTCATAGAAAATCAAGGCGCCGCTTTGCTTTTTAAAAACGTAAAAGGCTCGCCGTACAAAGTCGTCACAAATCTTTTCGGAACGGCGAAGCGAATTGATCTGGGTTTCGGAAAAAAGCCGCAGGAACTCGTTAAAAAAGCGGTCGAAGCGGTCGAAGTGCTGCTTCCGCCTAAACCGAAAGAACTGTGGAATTATCGAGATTTGGCTTATACTGCGTTAAAATTAGGAACGAAAAAAATAAAAAAAGCACCGGTTTTAGAAGCTTGCGACCGACCCGCGAATCTTGAAGAATTGCCGTTATTGCAGTTATGGCACGAAGACGGTGGACATTTTATTACATTGCCGCTCGTTTATACGGAAAGCCCGACGAGCGGAAAGCACAATCTCGGAATGTATCGCATACAGCGTTACGATAAACGGACGACGGGAATTCACTGGCAAATCGGCAAAGGCGGCGGTTTTCATTACGCCGAAGCCGAAAAAATGAATCAATCGCTGCCGGTGTCAATTTTTCTGGGTGGTTCGCCCGCAATGATTCTCGCGGCGATTGCGCCTCTGCCCGAAGACGTGCCAGAGCTTGTTTTGGCATCGGTTTTGGCAGATCAAAAAATTGCGACGGTCGAAAATCCTTTGCCGAATCATCATCGTTTGATTGCCGAAGCGGAGTTTGCGATTTGCGGACGCGTTGCACCGCACGCCAGAAAACCCGAAGGACCTTTCGGCGATCATTACGGTTATTATTCATTGACGCACGATTATCCGGTTTTTGAAGCCGAAGCCGTTTTTCACCGCAAAGACGCGATTTTTCCGGCGACGGTCGTCGGAAAACCGCGCCAGGAAGATTTCTTTATCGGCGATTATCTGCAGGAATTGCTTTCGCCTCTTTTTCCGTTGGTGATGCCGGCGGTCAAAGATTTGTGGAGTTACGGCGAAACCGGTTTTCACTCGCTCGCCGCCGCCATCGTCAAAGAGCGTTACGCTCGCGAAGCGCTCGGCGCCGGATTCAGAATTTTAGGCGAAGGTCAGCTTTCTTTGACGAAATTTTTGCTTTTGACCGACAAAGAGCAAAATTTGCGCGACTTTAAATCTCTCTTTGAACACATTCTCGCGCGGGTTAACTGGGAAAGCGATTTTTTTATTTTCGACCGAACTTCTTTCGACACTTTGGACTACGCTTCCGGGAAAATAAATCACGGGTCAAAAGCGATGCTCGTCGGCGTCGGCGAGGCGAAAAGGGAATTGAAGCGTGACTTCACGGGGTTGCTGCCGATTGGCGTACAAGCGGCAAAAGTTTTTTGCGGCGGCTGTCTCGTTTTGGAAACGACCGAATACGAAAAAGACAGAACTTTGCCGGAAAGAATCGCCAAAACAAACGTTTTCAACGAATATCAAATCGTGATTCTGCACGATAAAATCGAATACGCGGATTCAGCCGATAAATTTTTGTGGGCGACGTGGACGCGTTTCAATCCTTCGACCGACATTTACGCCAAAGAATCAAAAGTCATACACAACCACATCGCTTACAATGCGCCGATTTTCATTGACGCCAGAATGAAACCGTGGTACCCGGCAGAGGTCGAGGCGCGCGAAGATATAAAACAGCTTGTTGATAAAAGATGGAGCGAGTATTTTCCGAAAAAATAGTTGTTGAAAACGTCCGTCAAAGCATTTGAAAATGAAAAAATTAATCAAAAAAATCCTCTTCGTTTTCGCATCGCTGATGCTGTTCGTCTCGCTGCTTGCGTTTTACGCTTACGAAATCGAACCGCGACGTTTAATCGTTCATTATGAAGAATTAACGGTTCCGAATTGGAGCGAAAATCTCGATGGTTTCAAAATCGTCGCCATCAGCGACGTTCACGGCGGTTCGAATAATGTAACCGAAGAAAAACTGAAAACCCTGGTTGAAACGGCAAACGCGCAAAACCCTGATTTGATAGTTTTGCTCGGCGATTACGTTTCGCAAATCGGCAGGCGCGGAAGCAATTTGAAAATGCCGAGCGAGATTATCGCCGCAAACTTGAAAGGATTTCAGGCGAAATACGGAGTTTACGCCGTAATCGGCAATCACGATTGGTGGTATGACGAAAGAAAAATAACCGCCGAATTCGAGGCGGCGGGAATTCGGGTTTTAGAAAACGAAATCGAGCAAATTAACGTCGGCAAAGAAACGATCAATCTTTGGGGAATCGAAGATTACTGGAAAAAACGAAGCGTTCCGACCGCGCCGCTCGATGTTTTGCCGGAAAGAAAAAACATTATCGCCATTACTCATAATCCCGATTCGCTTTTGAAAACGCCGCCGGAAATCGCCGTAATGTTCGCCGGTCATTCACACGGCGGGCAAGTCAAATTTCCGTTTTACGGCGCGATTGCATTCGTCAACGACCGGCGTTTTATGGCTGGACACGCCGAAGTAGACGGAAAAAATATTTTCGTCACAACCGGCGTCGGCTGCAGCGGTCCGCAAATTCGCTTTCGAGTTCCGCCGGAAATCGCCGTTATTACTATCAATGAGAGACGGTAAAAATTAAATTCAATTGGTTTTTAGATAAAAAAGCGCTGAGTAAATTTTTGATTTCGGAAAATGAATTTCTAAGCTGCCGAGAAAATAAAGTTGCGGAATTAATGATTTTTGCTTTACGACTGAAAAACTTTACGATACTATTTTAATAGTTCACCAAAGTTCCCCGAAATTAAATTAAAATCCCTTTAACCGTCGTCACTGCAGCAACCTTTAAGTTGTTATATTCGACGGTTTTTTTTGTTTCCGAATGAAAAAAAAGTTGAAGTTAAAGTTTATTCTCCCGATTTTTTTGCTCTCAATAATTCTATGTTTATTTTACGGCTATTTCATTGAACCGCGCTTTTTAATTGCGAATCAGCAAACGATTCGCATAAAAAATTGGAACTCCGCATTCGATGATTTGAAAATTGTCGCCGTTTCGGATATTCACGGCGGCTCGAACGGCGCGGACGAAGAAAAAATTCGCGGCATCGTTCGTTTAATAAACGAACAAAACGCCGATCTGGTCGTTTTTCTCGGCGATTACGTTTCGCAAATAAGCGGCAATACGGGAAAATTGAAAATGCCGATTGAAACGATTGCCGATAATTTGCGGGGCATAAAATCGAAATACGGCGTTTACGCTGTTTTGGGAAATCACGACGGCGGGTACGACGATCAGCGAATCGCGGCGGAACTCGAGCGCGTCGGGATTGACGTTTTACAAAATGAAATAAAATTTATCGTCAAAGACAATCAAAAAATAAGGTTGCTCGGATTAAAAGATCATATGAAATTTCATTTCTGGCAGTCTTTTGATTCCGAAGTCAAAGCGATTGCTGAAAGTTACGAGCAGCAGGGCGATATAATCGTTTTGCAGCATAGTCCCGATGTTTTTGAAGTTTTAAATTATTACAAAACTCTCGGCGACGATTTTAAGTTAATGCTCGCCGGGCACACGCACGGCGGGCAAATTTGGTTTCCGATTCTCGGCGCGCCTTTAATTCCTTCAAGTTACGGGCAGAAATACGCTCGCGGACTCGTGGTTGATAAAGATCGAAATTTATTCGTGACGAGCGGCGTCGGCACGAGCATTCTTCCGTTTCGTTTCGGCGTTCCGCCGGAGATAGCCGTTTTGACGATAAAAGGCGAATAAACAAAATATCTCTTGCAAACGAATCAGATTTATCTAAGCAAATGCTTTACTCTCCAAAAATTACCGTCGTTTGGCGCAGGTTTCAGATGTAAAATTTTGCACATTAAATTATAAATCTGGATGTTTTCAAACGGTTCAACAACCAAATTCTTTTTAAACGCTCGACCGTGCCCGATAAAAATCGCCCGCATTGATTCGAGTTGATTATCGTAGCCGTGCGCGCCGCGCAATTTATCGAAATCGGCTTCTTTTCGCTTTGAAGACAATCGTTCCTTGTTTGTTAAAGTCCAGCCTTCATTTGCCGAACAGATAATCGGTGCGATGCGCGGGCTTGCTTGATATTTAAAACGTTCGGGAATATCGGCTTTTTCCCAGCACCGAGCGTTTTTGATTTCGCGCAGCGAGTTGATAATTCTTTTATTTTCATTTGATTTCGGGAAAATCTGAACGATTTCGCCCGTCCACAAAATTCTTTCCGTTTTGTTGAAATCAAAATATTCATCGAGTAAGACGACATTGTTTTGGTTAACCGTCGCCATTCCGTGATCGGAAGTGATAATCAGATTTACTTTTTTATCAATATTTCTCGCTTTCAAACCGGCGACGAGGCGACCTAAATCGGCATCAACCTTTTTCACCGCCGCTTTATTTTCTTCGGAATCCGGCGAAAAGGCGTGCCCCGCGTCGTCTACATCACTGAAATAAAGCGTGTAATAAGTCGGTCGTTCAGGTTGCGGCAAATCGAGCCAGCTTAAAATTGTATCAACACGTTCTTCGTTCGGAACTTTTCCGTCGAAGGTTTTCCAGAACGTCGGACGCACGCCCTTGATTTCCGCTTCGGTTCCGGGAAAGAAAAACGCGGCGGCTATTTGTCCTTGTTTTTCCGCTGTGACCCAGATCGGTTCGCCCAGCCACCAACGCGAATTCTGCACTTCTTCACGTTTGCCCAAACTGAAAACCGTTCCGAAATCATAAATATTATTTTCTATTATGCCGTGATTTTCCGGGTTTAGCCCGGTCGCGACGGTGTAATGATTGGGAAATGTTTTTGTCGGAAAGCTCGGTATCAGCCATTTCGCTCTCGTTCCGTTTTTTGCCAATTTTGTGAGCGTCGGCGGATTGTATCTTTCAAGATAATCATAACGAAAACCGTCCAGGGAAATTAAAATCACCGTCGGTTTTAAATTCTTTATCGGTTTTTGCGCATAAACTTGAAAGACAAACAGCAAACAGAGAAAGAGCGACAAAGCGAAAGCGAACCCCTTTTTTTTCATGATTAAATCCATAATAAACGGTCAATCGTTAAATCTCTATTAACAATTGACCGAATGAATGGAATTTATCCGCGAAAGATTTTACTTTGCTAGGGTTTAAGACGATAAAGCATACGCGGAAAAGGAATTGTTTCGCGAACGTGTTCGATGCCGCACATCCACGCCGTACAGCGTTCGACGCCCATTCCGAAACCAGCGTGCGGAACCGAACCGAAACGCCGCAAATCGAGATACCATTCAAATGATTCGCGCGGCAGATTGTGCGCTTCGATTTGTTTTTCGAGAAACTCGAGATTCATCGCGCGTTCGCCGCCGCCAATGACTTCGCCGTAACCTTCGGGCGCGAGAAGGTCTGCACCGAGCGCGAGTTCCGGGCGCTGCGGATCGCGTTCAAAATAAAACGCCTTGATCGCCGCCGGGAAATGATGAACGAAAACCGGCGCGTCGAATTGTTTGGAAATATAGGTTTCGTCGGGCGCGCCGAAATCGCCGCCCCATTCGAAATCGTTTTCAAGCTCGCCTTTCGCGTGTCCTTCCTTCAAAATTTTCACTGCATCGTCGTAATGAACGCGCGGGAAAGGTCGCGCAATCGCTTCGAGTTTTGAAAGGTCGCGCTCGAGCGTTTTCAATTCTTCCTGTCGTTCGCTTAGAACTCTTTCGACAATAAACGCGATCAAATCTTCGCCGAGAGTCATCACGTCGTCCAGCGTCGCGTAAGCCATCTCCGGTTCGACCATCCAGAACTCGGTTAAATGGCGCCGCGTTTTCGATTTTTCGGCGCGGAAAACCGGACCGAAAGCGTAAGATTTGCCGAATGCGGCGGCAGTCGCTTCGTTGTAAAGCTGCCCGCTTTGCGTCAAGTAGGCTTTATCGTCATTGAAATAATCAACTTCAAAAAGCGTCGTCGTTCCTTCGCAGGCGGCGGGCGTGAAAATCGGCGTATCAGCCAGAATAAAGCCGTTATCATCAAAAAAATCGCGCGTCGCTTTGATAACTGTGTGACGCACCTTTAGAACGGCGTTTTGTTTTTTTGAGCGAATCCACAGATGGCGATTGTCCATCAAAAACTCGGTTCCGTGTTCTTTCGGCGTAATCGGGTAATCCGAAGCGTTTTGTAAAACTTCAACGTCTTTTACGTCTATCTCGACGCCAATTGGCGAACGCTCGTCAGCTTTGACCGAGCCGTGAACGATTATCGAAGATTCCTGCCCGAGAGCTTTCGCGCGTTCGAAAACCTCTTCCGAATTTCCTTTGAACACAACGCACTGTACGATTCCGGTTCCGTCGCGCAATTGTAAAAACACCAATTTGCCGCTCGAACGCGTGTTATAAAGCCAGCCTTTCAAAGTGACTTCTTCGCCGATATGATTTTTTAATTCGTTTATATAAGTTTGGTTCATAAATGCTAATTTTTACCTGTGTTTACAAAGTGTTACATAGTGTTACCTGCTGAATGTCTAAAGATATTTTAACACTCTGTATCACTCTATCTAAACAGGTAACAGATTAATTTTTAAATATAGGCAGTTTGTAAAATATGTGAATCAAGAGAAGAAAGGGCAGGACAAGCGAGAATGATAAGATTTTCTTCCTTATGGATAATCAACTCATTCGGATTTATTAACTCGTCTGCCAAGTCTACGATAAGCAATGCTCTTTGAAATATCAACGGCTCAGTAATTTCCAAAGCTAAGTTTAGTAATCAAGAATTTATTACGGTTTATTTGTTCGGTTAGTTAAACGAGAAGTTCAATCACCGGCAGATTCATCGCTTTATCAAACTCTTTTGTAGAAAAATGCACGAAAGTTTTTAACCAATCTCATAATGATTTATACAAAACTGAAAGATGGCGAAAACTCGTCCGCGAAAGAGTTGCGGCGCTTGATTGGGCGATTGGCGAAAGAGCAGATTAGTATTCGCATTTCATCGCCGGTCCATACGAGTGGGGCAGGAATGTAATATGCTGTATAATTTGTTGATATGTGGGGAAGATTCGTTCAAAAAGCGCCGCAGGAAAAAGTCAGCAGCGAGTTTAATATTAAAGACGCTCCTTCAAAAACAATGTTCGAGCCGCGCTACAATATCGCTCCAACACAGATGATTGCCGCTGTTCGTGAATTAGAAAACACCAGGGAAACTGCCAGTCTAAAATGGGGGCTGATTCCTTAGTGGTCAAAAGACGAATCAATCGGTAATCGAATGATAAATGCCCGCGCCGAAACAATCACTGAAAAACCGTCTTTTCGTGAAGCTTTTCGCACGCCACAAGAACGTTTTTCACAACGTTACCCACGAAGCCTTCGAGCGTGCCGTAAATGAACTGGATGCTGCAATTCCTTTACTTCAAGAACCTGAAATCATCGTCCGTTTACAACAAATTATTGCGATGGTAGGTGATGCTCATACTACTTTTTCGACTTTTCCGCCGAAAACATTTCGCCGCTTTCCTCTGTCACTCGTTTGGTTCGGAAATGAGCTTCGCGTTACAAGAACGATCTCTGATTATCGTCGTGCTTTAGGCGGTCGCGTTTTGCGAATCGGAGAATTTAGCGTCGTAGATGCGAGCGCGAAAGTCAACCGTTTAGTTCCGCAGGAAAATGATTATTGGGTGCGCTTTGTCAGTCCCGGCTATATGACTTCGCCGGAAGTTTTATTAACGCTTAAAATCATACCAAATTTAGAGCGAGCACAATGGACGTTTGAAGATGCGGAAGGCAGGCAGTTTTCAGTGGAGATGAGTCCGGTTTCCCCGAATGATAAAATTGAATGGCTTTCGACTTTGAAAGAAGTTCCGCTATATCGCCAGAGACCGGGCGAGCAGTTCTGGTTCACTTCATTGCCAGAATCGCAAACCTTATATGTTAATTTGAAGGGCTATCCCGAAACGAGCGCTTTCAAGCGCATCTCCGACGATTTACTGAAACTTGTTGATGCTTCTTCGCCGAAACGACTCGTAATTGATGTGCGCCAAAACACGGGAGGCGATTTTAACAAGGGACGATATTTGCTGGCAGGCTTAAAGAAACGCAGTGCTTTTCGTGATAGCGGAAGTGTTTACGTAATTACGGGACGCGCCACCCAATCCGTCGCAATGGTCAACGCCATTGATTTCCGCAAAGAATTAAACGCCGTTCTCGTCGGTGAGCCAACCGGTGGCAGACCAAACAGCTATTCGGAGAATGATGAGTTTCGGCTGCCGAACTCGAATTTAGAGGTTTCTTATTCGACTAGATACTACAAATTTCAAGATACGGATACGGCTGCGGTAATGCCCGACAAGATAATTGAGCCATTTTGGGACACCTATCCATCTGGGAGTGACATTATAATGGAATGGATACTTGCACAACCGTTAAGCAAATAAAGTCTTTTAGTTGTATATCAACGCGCTATCCAATAAATAATGGACGCGAGGCGGAAACAGCTACTTTGTTAAAACCGCTGCCTTAAGCTCTTAAGATTGCGTGGTTGTTGTTTCCTCGCGCGTCAATACCGCCGCTCGACGCTTTCTTTTTGAAATGATGCGCTTCTCAATTCCGCCAAAACTTTTTCCAAATTTGCGCCAATTGCAGGCGCAATCGAAACAGCTTTACACTGATAAAATCGTTGAATCCGAAGATGCTGTCGTGATGACGCTTGGCTTTGGCGACGCAATATATTTAACTTTTGACGAACGAGTTATTGTTGACGAGTGGAATTATCCTGCTCGTGGTAAATGGAAAGTCGAAGTTGAGTAGACTGGAATTATGAATAGAAAACCAAAGTGCATAATTGTTACGGGCAGAGCGGGAGCGGGAAAAACCACTCTTTCCAAGAAACTTGCCGAATGCTTGTGGACGCCCGTGATAAGCCGCGATGAAATCAAACAGGGTTACGTCAACACTTTCGGCATCAAACATGACGAGCTTCCGCCCGACACCGATGCTTTTGTCTCCGACTTTTTCTTTGAAATCGTTAATCAATATCTGACGAACAAAATTTCTGTTGTCATTGAGGCGGCATTTCAACACAAGGTTTGGCAGTTTAGGATGCCTAAAATTATTGAATTAGGCTCGCCAACAATTGTTTTATGCTCTGTTGATGATATAGTCGCGGCAAAACGCCATCTTGAGCGGGGTTTAGAGAATCCAAGTCGAGAGTTTTATCACAGCGATAATCGTGTCGTTCATTACAGGAAAACGGGCGAGTTTTTGCTTCCCGCGAGTTACGAAGCACCAAAGCTTGACGTGCCTACAATCAAAGTCTCGACAGAAGGAGAATACGTTCCTTGTATTGATGAGATTGTAGAAAAGATTCATCTCCAAAATGCCTAACAAGTCACAGAAAATGAGGCGGCACGAAGTCAGCGGCAACAGGTTTTCTACTCCCGGCAGCCAACAAATCAATGGTCATGAGGGCGAAACAGTTATTTTCCTGCTGCCTTAAAAACCCCCTTTATGAAGCGAAATTGTTTAATCAAGGCATTAGAAGTTTTATGAATGTCGGCAAATCAATTATTCTCATCATTTTTCAAATTTTATTGTTTATTGCCATTCACGATGGAACTCTAAAATTATATGAACAATTTTCAGATACCAGTAAGATAGATATTTCTTGGGGATTATCAGTAACGATTGCTGTTTGGTTATTTGCCTTTATTAGCATTGTAGCCACACTTTTGAGTGAATTACTTTTCAAAGACGGCAAATTTACATTTTTATTGATAGGCTTTTTGATATTTGGGGCTTTTCAAATTCAACAAATTACATTTAGACCATATCGAACATTTTTACTTTTGGTTAGTGCATTCATTAGTTTAGTTATACCTTATTTAGTAACAGCGAAAAGTCTCAAAAACGATTATTTTTGAAATATTATTCTTTGGAACGTATGAGTTATCCGAAAAAAGCGAAAGGACGGCGTAAGTTGATTTTAGACAATCAACAATTTCGTGGAGTTTTATTGCTAAAGCTGAAAACAGCCTGTTAAAACTTCAAGGTTTTACTTCATCAGGTCAGCGAGCCATTGTTGTTTTACCAAAATGGCGAGACTCTTGGCTTTCAACAGGACAATCTGATGTTCTACCGTATGAACCAAAAGTCATCACATCAAAATTTGCCAGCCGAGCTATTGAATTTGCCTTACAGAATGGATGGCAACCAGAAGAAACGGGTTATACACGCAGCTTTGAATACAAATAAGGTAATTTTTTTCTGATAAAATAATAGTGTCAAAAACGCCACTTTTGAAGCAAAAACTAATAATGCTTTTTAGTTATTAGACTTCAATTATTTGAAACACATCAATTGCTTATCTTTTCAAACTTTACATTTTTTGCACCGAAGTTTGAAATTCGGAATCCGGTGACTGTTCCGGTTCCGCCTCTGACAAATTCAATCTCAATCGGAAATTCGATTTTGCCGGAAAATTTGCCTTTGCCGGTTTCGGACAGTTCAATATTGCCGTGCCTGATGTGTGATAGAATCAGCTTTGCATTCACCATTTTTGCCGTATAAACCGTTTCCAATTCGTCGTTGTAAAATCTGCCTTCAAAATTTTTCAAATCGGCATTCAACTTTTCAACAGGCTTGTTTTGGTTGACGGCAATGGGCGAACTTACTCTCTGAATAGGCTTCAAAGCATCTTTGAGATAAAGTTCGATCATCGCCTCGGCATTGTTTAATTGTTGAAAATGTTCGTCATTGCTCAGAAGCACGACTGCAAAACGCTGGTCGGGAAAACGCCAGAAAGTGCTGCGGAACCCTGCGGCGTGACCGCCGAAACTGAGGATGTTGACGCTTCTGTAATTACTGATATTTTGCCCTTTTGCATGATAAATCGGTCTGCCCTCGGCAACCGCATAAACGACGCGTTCTCCATTATTGAGCAGCGAGGGTTCGTTAAATCTTTCGATTAACTCAGCGTCTCCGACAATTGGATTTTCGAAGTTTAATGTCCATTTCGCCATATCTTCAACGGTAGTGTAAAGATTACTCGCACCGTCTGCGGAACTGTGCAGATCCTTTCTTTTGTAAACTCCCCTTTCCAATTCATAAGATTCAGCTCGATTTTTGATGATTTTTTCGTAATCGTCATAAAATTGCGTGTCGTTCATCTCCAAAGGCTTGAAGATATTCTTCTTGGTAAAATCCGCAAATGTTTGTCCGCTTATGCGTTTGACGATTTCCGCCGCCAATGTGTAACCAGAATTACTGTAAAGAAATTTGCTTCCGGGCTCGAAATTTAATTCTTTTTGTCGGCTTGTCACTCGCAAAATTTGAGGCGCTGTAATAACGTCGTCCATTCTCCACCCGGCTAAACTGAGCAGCGACCATTGGTCTTTGATTCCGCTGGTGTGTGAAAGCAGATGTTTGATCCTGACAGGCTTACCGTAATCGGGCATTTCAGGAATATATTTTCTAATGTCGTCTTCGAGAGAAAGTTTGCCCTGTTTTTCCAAAAGAAAGATTGCAAAAGCCGTGAATTGTTTGGAAACCGAAGCTATTTGAAAAACCGTTTTTGTCGTAATCGGAACATTGTATTCGAGATTAGCCGTTCCATAACCTTTTTTGAAGATTACTTTTCCGTCCCTGACGACCGCGACCGCTACTCCGGGAGTTGTCTCGTTATAACTGGAAAAGAGCTTATCTGTTTGTTTGTTAATGTCACTTTCAATTGTTTGTCCGTAAAAAGTATTGTTAGCCAAAACAATGGTGACTAACAATAAACACGATTTCAGTATTCGATTCTTCAATGGATTCATATTCTTTTAGTTCTAAATATCAAGTTTCTATCAGTGTTAGAACTCGTCTTTATAAGGAGAGCGTATAATCTTCGACTTATAAGAAAAAACAATCTCCGTCAGCAAGTTATGTAAAATTGTAAGATGAATTCGATTTACCTGAACTAACTTTTCGATAAACGGCACAAATAAGCGTTAAACGGTTTAGTTGAATACCATAACCCGCTAAGTCAATAAGTGTCTCAAAAACGCCCTTCAATGGATGTAAGAATAAAACAGCAGCTTTACTAAAGTATCAAAAACGCCCGTTAAATGAGACAATATTAGTGTCACAAAGGACCCTTTTCGAAACAGTACACACCAATAAAGGGAATTGTTAGCAAAGTAAGCTGAACTTTATTTCATATTTTGGAGAGTAAAAGAATGCAAAATTATGTTGGACAAGTTTATGTTCGATGGTTGGGAGTTGCTTTTATCTTAATTGTTTTAGCAACAATAGGTTTTTCTCAAAATATGTTTCGCAAGATGAATGATTTTGACGGGGATGGTAAGACGGATTTTGCTATTACTCGAAGAGAGGGAAGTTCAAAAGTTTGGTACATTTGGCAAAGCAGAGACGGATTTAAAGCCTTTCGGTGGGGAACAGACGGCGATATGAACGCACCGGGAGATTATGACGGTGACGGCAAAACTGACATGGCTGTTTTCCGCCCGGTTAATTTTCCCCCGATAATTCATTACTTTTGGATTTGGAACAGTGGAAGCAATAATTTTACGCAGGTAGGTTTTGAGAATGTTGTTCCTGCGGTGGCACCAATGCAGCAGGATTATAATGGCGACGGAAAAACCGATCCGGCAGTTTGGATAAGCCACTTTACAGAGCCTCCCACGGCTGCACCTACAAATGTTTACGCCAAATACAGCGGCACAACAGGCGGCGTACAATTTCAAATTCCTAATCAGTCTCGTCCGTTTCGAGGCGGTGATATGACCGGAGACGGACGCGCCGATAGAGTTCATTATAAATTTGATAATCAAATTAATAATTATGTTGTAACAATTACAGATACTGTGACGGGCGCTCCTCGTACTGTTCCATTCGGAAAAACAGGTGATTGGCTTATTCCGGGAGATTTTGATGGAGACGGTATTGGAGATGTGGCAATTTGGCGAAGTTCGGACGGCAATTGGTGGTGGTTGAGAAGTTCGGATAGCACGGTTCGAGTTGCTAAGTGGGGAGTAAATGGCGATACACCTGTTCCCGGAGATTATGACGGGGACGGAATAACAGATTTGGCGATTTGGCGATCCGGCTCAACGCAAGCATATTATTGGATTTATGGCAGTCAAAACGGCGCGAGCGTTTTTCCGTGGGGACTTCCAACCGATACAGTAGTGGAACCTTAAGACAATGAACATGAGGGCGATCAAGCTAATTTCAATGTGCCGAGAACGCCCGTTTTCAAGAAAAAAAAGACGGATTGAAATCTGGCATAGAAATCTAATTCAGGCAAATACAATTGTGGAGATGGGGAGTAAAAATTGGCAAGAGGTAAGAACAATTCTCTGATTACTGCCTTTTATCTTTTTTATTTTGGTCTTACGGATTTTGGCAGACTATTTACAAACTCCTGAGTTTTATCAGCTAATTTTGCCGGACTTTTGCCTGCTGCTGCCTCTTGTCTGCGAATAACTTTAATTGTCTGTTCCGCCTGCGAACTGTTTGCGATAACAGTTTTACTCGTTGCGTCGGCATAAGCTTCATTTTCCTGTTCCTGAGTTAGTTTTTCCCACTGCGTGCGAACATAGCGTCAAGTTTTGCTTTCAAATCAACCAAATTTAGTTTGCCCGTTGCTAATTGACTTCTCACTTGCGCGGCTAAAGATTTGCGGCTAATTTGAGTTCTTGAATCAGTCGCGTAGCCTGATGCGTCTGCACGAATCCCGGCAGCTTTCAAGTGTGTTTCATTTCGCCCGACGGGGATTTTTTCTCGCGAAGCGATATTGGTTGCAGCTAAGTTCTCGCGGGATTCGCGATCTGCTTCTTTCGGGTCATCAAACTGCAAGCCGGTTTTCGGGTCAATCAGCGGTTCAAGCGACGGACAAATCTGCCGTCGGCGTTTGGCTTATTAACAAACTGCCACATTTTTCCACCTGCCGCCAAAGGTTTTACGGCTGCGCCTAATTTTGTTTCGAACAGTCTCACGGTGTAATCCAATCTAGCTTGAGCAGCCAGCGCGCTCTACTCGGTCGCTTCATCTTTCGTGCGAATAACTCCGGCTTGCTGAAACGGGCGAAGAACTTTATTTGGCAGAAGGAGTTTTACCAGTAAAATTGATTGAAATAGAAGCTGTTTCGGTGCTCTTTCCAGACAATGTTTCATAGCACTTACGACTGCAGTTATTTTATGGTATAGATTTTATGCAATTAAAAGAAAGTAAAGAGACAAACTATGAATCGTTTGCAACAACCCATAACATTTTTGTGTATATTGACAATTACAATCATCACTTTTAAGAGCGCAAGCGCACAAATCGTTGATGACTTAAACTTTTTCAATGAATCACCGAGTCGCTTGCGCGGCGTCATTGAGAAATTCCGTGAAGACTATGGCAGTCTCAATCGTTTCTACACGGCACCCGATTCATTAAACCGATTGGCGCGTCTTCGCGAGCTTTACGCCAACAGACTTGCCTTTTTGAATAAACAAAATTTCGATTCTCTCAATCACGAAGAACAAATTGATTACTTGCTTTTCAAAAATTATCTGGAACACGAACAGCGCGAACTTGACCGAGGCGCAAAACAGTTCGAAGAAATGTCTGCTCTTATACCTTTCGCAAAAACGATTAGCGATTTGGAGGATTCGCGTCGCAGATTGGAAACGATTGATTCGGCGAAGACTGCTGCTCTCTTGAACGAGCTTGGCAAACAGATTGCCGCAACACAAAAAGGTATTGAAGAAAACAAAACCGTCAAACCTAAAAAGACGGTCGCTAACCGCAGCGTCCGAACAATCGCCTTACTTCGCAATACGCTGAAAAACTGGTTTAATTTTTACAACGGCTACGACCCCGTTTTTACCTGGTGGAATGCCGCGCCCTACAAAGCAGTTGAAGATACCTTAGAAAGCTATCAAAAATTTCTGCTCAACAATCTTGTTGGTATAAAACCGGACGATAAGACGACTATTATCGGCGACCCTATCGGGCGCGAGGCTCTTTTGCAGGAACTTGAATACGAGATGATTCCTTATACGCCCGAAGAACTTGTTGAAATCGCTAACCGGGAATTTGCCTGGTGTGAAACGGAAATGAAAAGGGCTTCGCGTGAATTGGGATATGGAGATGACTGGAAACGGGCGCTGGAAGCTGTTAAGGGGAAATACGTCGAACCGGGCAGACAGACCGAATTGATTAAAAATCTTGCATTTGAAGCGATTGAATTCATCGAGAAAAACGACCTTGTAAGTGTTCCGAAATTAGCAAAAGAGTCCTGGCGAATGGAGATGATGTCGCCTGAGCGCCAGCTTGTTGCTCCTTTTTTCCTGGGCGGAGAAACGATTCTCGTCTCCTATCCGACTAGCGGAATGACTCACGAGCAAAAGATGATGAGTATGCGCGGCAATAATCCGCATTTCGCGCGCGCAGTCACGCATCACGAACTAATTCCGGGGCATCATCTACAAGGGTTTATGAATAATCGTTACCGCTCTTACCGCAGCGTTTTTCGCACGCCGTTCTGGACGGAAGGCTGGGCTTTATATTGGGAATTTTTGTTGTGGGATATGGGATTCAGTAAAACGCCGGAAGACCGTATCGGCGCGCTTTTCTGGCGGATGCATCGCTGCGCGAGAATTATTTTCAGCCTCAATTTTCATCTTGAAAAAATGACTCCGCAGGAAGCGGTTGATTTTCTCGTTGAACGCGTTGGGCACGAGCGCGACAATGCGTTAGGAGAGGTTCGCCGCTCGTTTTCCGGTGATTACGGACCGCTTTATCAAATTGCTTATATGATAGGCGGTTTGCAGTTTTACAATCTGCACCGAGAGATTGTTGGCGGGAGAAAAATGACAAACCGGCAATTTCACGATGCGATATTAAAGGAAGGCGCAATTTCGGTCGAAATAGTTAGAGCGATTTTGACTCGGCAGAAACTAAATCGAGATTTCAAACCGAATTGGAGATTTTACGGCGGTCTTCCAAAATAACAGGCAAAAGAAGGCTGATTCGTCCTCGGGATAATTAAGTGAATCTGCCGCTAAGAGCAATTCAACAGGCTGAACATACGTGCGTGGCTCGTGCGGGGTACTACTATCTGAATGAAAGCGGCAAGAAGATTTATGTTTCCGACAAAAGTTTGCGCGGCGAGTAGTAAACAAGGATTTCTCATTTAACATCTGAAACATTGCGAATAAACCATTGAGCAGTTTATTCGCTTTTTTAGATGAAATCGTTCTTGAAAACTTGCCGCATAAAGCCGATTTCATAAAAAACCACCAGTCCTATACTTCTGCTGTTTTTACCGATAAATACTTTTAATCTTAACGGACATAAGCGCCGGGAATGGGTTTGTCGGTGCTTACGCCGAACTGAACGGCTCTGTGCTGCCTTCCGCTTGCACTTGCCGCATACCACCAGGTTGCAGTTGACGGTCGGTAAACAGCGTAATCGACAATTTTGTCGCCGTCATAATCGCCCGGGGTGGGAATGTCTGTAGCCACTCCGAAGTTAATTATGAAAGCCGTCCCGTTTTCGCTTCTGAGAATAGTCCAATTACCGTCCTTATAAAGCGACATATCAGCAATTCCGTCGCCCGTGTAATCGGCAGCAACGACTTTACTTCCAGCCGCGTTCGGGAAAAAAGCAGATATAAAAGGCAAGTTGAAATCGCGCCAGTATCGCCATTCACCTGTTAAAGGATAAAAACAAGACGGGTCTTCTTTCTTATCGCCGTTGAAATCCGCCGCCGACGGAATGCAGCCCGGCTGTCCAAAACTCACGAAATAGTTTAATCCGGAGTTGACTTGGATATACCAGGCATTTTCCGCAGGACGGTAGATGGCGGCATTCATTCGTCCGTCGCCGTCTATATCTAAAGGAACTCCGATATCTCCTGTCTGACCGAACGGAAAGCCGTAGTATGAAAAGTCTTCCGATCTTAAGATATACCACCAGCCGTCGCGGAATATCGCGCTGTCGGTTTTGCCATCGCCCGTGTAATCGCCGGGAACCAATTGGTCATTGGCTAATCCGAATTGGTGCGCCCGGCTGTTGCCGTCCGAACTTCTGTAATGCCACCACTCGCCCAAGCTCGGTCTAAATACGGAAAAATCGGTTTTTCCGTCGGAGTCGAAGTCGAATTTTGTTCTATTCGGCGTCGGCGTCGGCGTCGGCACAGGAACACCGGCTTGCGTTATGAATCGTTCCTGCCCGGCAATTGTGATCGCCGCCGTTCGTGCGAAAAACCCTAAGTTCTCCTGAACGGCAAATTGAGCGCGAACCGGATTGGTATTCATGTTTCCGATAAAATTCACCCAAAAGGTGTTAACGCTCTGCGTCCACGCGCAATTAGGAGCCGACGGAATAACAGTAAACTCGACAACCGTTGCGGCAGGTCCGACGTTGATCGTTCCGGTCGGACTGACGGTATAAGTGCACTCCTGAGCAAATGCGTAGGTAAAACTTGAAAGAAGAATGATTAACGGTAATAAAATTTTCATTGTTTTATTAATTACTTTATTAAATGAAAACAAAAAAAATATGCGGAGAGTACAAAGCGAACCACAGCTAAAAGCCTCAGCGGCAGTGCTTTTGTCGGATTTTTCAAGAGATTTGAAACCGTCCATTAATAAAACTCCGGGCGGAACAAGCCGAAAAGCGAGAAATATAGGTTAAAAAAAGGGCTTAGAAATGTAGACACAAAACATCAATCTAAACCCTTTATCTCGCTTCCCACATAAGGCGAGAGCAAGAATTCGATTATGATAATACAAAAAAAAAAGTTTGCAAATATTAACAAAGTAAAAATCTGAGAAAAAATGGATTTGTTTTCAAGCCCGTGCGCAAAAATACAAAATGACGCTTGTTCGGAGAATTTTACTTTTCAATCAAAAAACGGCGCAGCGCGTAAATCAGAATTGCGGCGGTAAAAGTAAAAAAAACAAGTCCGAGCGCCAAAGGAACAAACACTTGATCTATCGAAACAAAAATGCGGCTGAAAGCCGAGTCGAGCGTGGAGGAGCCGGTCGAGCCGCGCACTGCAAGCCATAATAAAATCATTAAAAAAATAAAAACTCCCGCCCCCTGCGCGATGGAAATCGGTTGAATAGCTCGTTCGGCGGCGCGGCGGCGATTGCGGATTTGAGCTTTCCACCAAATTAATCCGACTGCCGGAAGATTTTTCGGCGAATTTTCATTAATCGTGTTTCTTTGAAAAAATTCCACAATTTTCGCTGTTTCCCGGCACGATTCGCATTGGCTGACATGAATTCTTATTTCATCTTTGACAAAGCCCGAATTGAAAGATTCGACGACGATTTGTTCTTTTGAACATCCTTTACGTTCTTTCATAAATTTTTCACCTCGAAATTTTTTGTTTCCATAAGTCTGCTCAATTTTCTGCGGGCGCGAAACAAAAGTACGCGCACGCTCAGGGCATTAAGTCCGAGCATTTCGGCAATTTCATCGTGCCTGTGACCTTCGACGTAAGCGAGCCACAAAAGCGCTCTTTCCTGCGGTTTTAGTTTGCCGAAAAACTCGTTCAAATCGCTGTCGTGTGCGAACGGTTCGTAAATCGGTTCGCCGCTTCGATTAGAAGCATAATCTGCTTGACCTTTAGTTACGCGCGCATTTCGTCGGAAGTAATCATAAACCAGATTTGTTGCAATCCGGTATAGATACGCCTTTGCATTCGTATTTGAAATGATTGAAGCGCCGAGAAATCTTATAAAACTTTCCTGCAAAACATCGTCTGCGACTTCCGCGCTGTCGGCTAAACGGCGCACATACGCCCAGAGCGGGCGCGAGTGCTCGTTGTAAAAAGCCTCAAATTGTGTCTCATTTAACGGCGACAGATGTTTTTACTCCGGTTCGGTGAAACAAGTTTTTTTGTTTCGCAAAGCGATTTTTAATGAAGAAAGTTTGCCGTTCACAGAGGCGCGGATTAATGCGAACGATTAAACAACGGTTGCATCAGCGTTTGCGGAAACTCGTGTACTTTTTGCCGGAATCAAATCCCAGTTTTTTGCCAGGCGGTAGGAAATACCGGACGAAACAAGAAAACCTGCGCCGATCATAAAAGAAAGCACGCCGATGACGTACATAATATTTCCGCCTTCCTGCGCGGTGAAGGTTTTTCCGAGAAAAATCAAGCCGAAACCGAGAAGCGTTAGAATTGTTCCTTTTTGAATCGAACTTAGTATTCTCGTCAGGGGCGTCGCCGGTTCGGCGGTCAAATTTTCAAAAAAACTGCGCCCGGCTTCCGACTGCAGATAAGCCGTGAATTCGTCCGCCGAGCTGAATTTCTCAATCATTTTGTTGTGAAAATCAGTTTGCGCGCGTAAATGAGCGCGATTTTTGAAAGCGCTTATGATTTGGTTTATCACCCAGGCGAAAGCGATAATCATTACCGGAATAACCACTATCGGCAGTAAATCTTGCATAAAATCATGAAGCAGTTGATCGTCCATATATTTTCCTCTTTTTTATTGTAAATATTCGATATAAATAGCTGTCGCAGAATTCTTACTGTGTTGATTGTTTCGTTCAATCTGTTGTTATAACGCTCGCCGTCGCGCTGAGGTTAACACGCGCGAAAATATTTTTTGAATTCAAAGAGGCATTCAAAATACTCGCCTTTGAACGAAAATTTGCCTGTATTTGACATTTCGTTTCCGCGCGCGCAAATTACAATTAAGTGGCAGAAAAGAAAAAGAAAATAAATTATTCGAGCGCCTGGGTTGAAGCGAAAAACCTGATCTGGCACGCTCGCTGGCGTCTTTTTATCGGAAGTGTGCTGATGCTTGTCAGCCGCCTTGCCGGAATGGTTCTGCCGGCTTCGACGAAATATATCGGCGACGAAGTTTTTGTCAATCAGCGCTACGATTTGCTCAAGTGGATTGCGCTGGCAATCGGAATTTCATCATTCGTACAGGCGGTGACTTCCTTTGCTTTATCGCAGATTCTCGGCGTCGCGGCGCAAAGAGCGATTACAGATATGCGTAAACGCGTTCAGCAAAGAATCGAGCGGCTTCCGATTTCTTATTTCGATTCGACGCAAAGCGGGCAGTTGATTTCGCGCATTATGAACGACGCCGAGGGAATTCGCAATCTCGTCGGAACCGGTTTGGGACAAATTTTGGGAAGTGTCGTCACGGCGCTTATCGCCGTCGGGGTTTTATTTTATATTAATTGGCAATTGACCGCCGCAACGATCATCGTGCTTGCCGCTTTCGGCGGAGTTTTGGCGTACGCGTTCAAAAAACTGCGTCCTATTTTCCGCGAGAGAAATGTTATAAACGCGGAAGTTACCGGTCGGTTAGGGGAAAGTCTGGGCGGAATTCGCATCGTTAAAGCATATACGGCTGAAAAACGCGAAGAACTATCATTCGCCCGGGGAGCGCACAGACTTTTCCGAAACATCGCGAAATCGCTCACCGGAGTTTCCGCAGTTTCCGCTTTTTCATCGCTGGTCATCGGCGCAATCAGCGTCGTGATGATCGTCATCGGCGGCAATGCGGTGCAAACCGGCGCGATGTCGCTCGGCGATTTTTTGATGTACATTTCTTTTACTTTTCTGCTCGCGCTGCCGATTGTCGAGCTGACTTCAATCGGAACGCAGATAACCGAAGCATTTGCGGGTCTCGACCGCATCCGCGAAGTGATGGAAATGGGAACCGAAGATGAAGAAGACGCAAATCGTCAACCGCTCCCCGTTGTAAAAGGCACAATTGATTTTCAAGACGTTTATTTCGAATACGAAAAAAATGTTCCCGTCTTGAAAGGGGTTTCTTTTCATTCGGAAGCGGGCGCGACGACGGCGCTGGTCGGTTCGAGCGGTTCGGGAAAATCAACGATTTTGAGTTTGGTTTTGAATTTTATACAGCCGAGTAGCGGAAGAATTTTAATTGACGGTAAGGATTTGCAGCATGTCCGTCTGCGTGATTACAGAAAACATCTCGGCGTGGTTTTGCAGGATAATTTTTTGTTTGACGGAACAGTTCTCGACAATATTCGATTTTCCAACCCGGAAGCCGATTTAAACGAAATAAAGGAAGTTTGCCGGATTGCCAACGCCGACGAATTCATCGAAAAATTTCCCGATTCTTACAACACAATCGTGGGAGAGCGCGGCGTAAAACTTTCCGGCGGTCAGCGTCAAAGAATCGCCATCGCGCGCGCGCTTCTGGCGAATCCGCGGATTTTGATTTTAGACGAAGCCACTTCTTCGCTCGACAGTGAAAGCGAGGCTTTAATTCAGGAAGGATTAAATCGTTTGCGGGCGGGAAGAACGACTTTCGTCATCGCGCATCGTCTTTCGACGATTCGTTCGGCTGACCAGATTTTAGTGGTCGAAGCCGGAGAAATTCTCGAACGCGGAACTCACGAAGAATTGATTGCGATGAACGGGCGCTACAAACAGCTTTACGACAAACAATATCGTTTCGAGCAGAATTTGTTCGTGAACCCGGGCGAAGATTATCTAAAGCAGGAAAAAGTGACGACGAGTAAATTGTGAAATTAAAATTATTCAAAAAATTACTTTTAGATGTTTGATTTTTATTTTCATAACTTAATCCATTGCCTCTTTGATTATTTTCTGTAAATACGGAAACCTTTCAAGTTTTTCGCAAGCCTGCAAAACAATCCGAAACATCGGTTCGATATACGAAAGATAATGAGTTTTGCCGCGATTCGCCGATTGAAAAGAAAATGTTCCGATTGCTTTTAAACAACGCTGAACAGTTTGTAGGCGAAATTCATAAGCGAAATCGTCGGGGTCAATGTGAGGAAGACCTAAATTTTCTCTTTGTTCGAGGAAGAAAAGACGTTTTTCACGAATCCAGGATTGTGATGGAATTTCCAGAACGCGGTCGAGAAGCAGCGAAACCAAATCGTAGCTCACTGCGCCGATTCGCGCGTCCTGATGGTCAATGATTCGCAGTTTTCCGTCGCTGTGAATCATCAAATTGGCGGCGTGAAAATCTCTGTGACACAAAACTGTCGCTCTCGTTTCGAGCTCGCGTGCTAGTTCGCGAAATTCTGCGGCAAGTTCCGCATCATCAAGGTTTGAAAGCGGCGTTTTTCTTAAAGTTTCAAAATAGTGGGTTTTAAAGAATTCAAGTTCCCAGACGAGTTTTTCTTCGTCGAATTTTAATTTGGAAGCGACCGAATTTTTTTCAAAAGCCGTTTCGGTAGCGGTTTGAATTCGGGCGATTAAAGTTATCGCTTCGTTCAAATACAAATCTTTTTCTTCATATTCGGCTTTATCGAGAACCGGACGCAAAATTACGTCGCCCAAATCTTCCAGAACGATTATGCCGAGTTTGCTATCGAAATGATAAACGTCGGCGACGGGCAAATTACATTCTAGAAAAAGATACGTTATATCAAGATAGCTTTGTTCCTGCGCGACAAAAGATTGCGGATAAACGCAAGCGACTGAGGATTTTCCGTTCCATACAATTCGGAAATATTCGCGCGTCGAAGCGTCTGGAGTTAATAAATTAATTTCATTCGATTGGTCGTTTTTTTTCAAAAACTCGCGCAGCCGATCAAGCGCGGAAGCAGTAAAATCTTGCGTCATAAATTAAGAAAATTTTATCACTGACCGAGGCGAACGACATAATTATCGCCGATATATTCGCCCTGCAAAGCCTTTTCCGGCACTTCCGTGCAATTTCTGACCATTTCAGCCCGAACAATTGCCGCGTTTTCGTAGCGTTCGTTTGCATTGATGCGCACGCCGTCGGCGATAATTGTTCGATGAAGTTTCGCGCCGTCTTCTATCTGAACTTCGTCCCAAATTACCGTATCAGAAATTTGCGAATCTTCGGAAATGCGGCAGTTTTCGCCGCTGAAAACATTGTGACCATCGAGCATCGCTAAACTGATGTCGAGATAACGCGGAATCGTGGAAAGCTCGTACCAATTTCCTTTTGTGATATGCGCGGCGATTTTCTCGCCGTTTTGAATTGCCGGCGAGTAGAAACTCGGCACGATGTCCGAGTAAACGCCGCGCGGAATATAATCGAAAACGCGTGGTTCCAAGATGTGAATTCCGGTAAACATCAAGGGATTTTGGATTTTGGATTTTGGATTTTGGATTTCGTCGGAGTCTTGTATTGGCTCGGGAAACTTGCCGAAGCCTTTGACAAAGCCGTCTTCTACTTCGACATCAGTAAATTTTTCTCTTTTTGCGTTTTCCTTTAAAACCATCGTGGCAATCGCGCCGGTTTTTTTGTGCGTTTCGATGGCTGCGGAAATATCAATATCGGTGATGATTTTGCCGTTGACGATGAGGAAGGTTTCATTCTCGAGCAAGTGTCTGGCGTTGTCGAGCGCGCCGGACGTGCCCAAAATATTCGGTTCTTCGAGCGTATAATTGATTTTAACGCCGTATTCGCCGCCGTCGCCGAGCGCTTTTATGACCGAATCCGGCTGGTGATGAAGATTGACGACGATGTCGCGAAAACCGAAACGCGCGACATATTCGGCGACGTATCCGACGAGCGGTTTGCCGAGAAAGGGAATCGCCGGTTTTGTCCGGTCAATTGTTAAAGGAAAAAGCCGCGTGCCGAAACCGGCGGCTAAAATCATTGCTTTCATATTCAGCTTGAAAGGGATTAATTGATTGATAGACGATTGAAAATAATCGATCTTGAATTTCAAACCATACTTTTTTTGTTCATCAAATGCAAATTTGCGAAATTCGGTTTTGTCGTTAAAATTCTGAAAGAATGAAATCTGATTCTCAGCCGAAAACTTTCGCATTATTAGCCAATCCGGCGCACCGAAAATTAGTTGAAGAAATCGAGAAAACCGGTTCAAAAGTTTTTCAGTTCCAGCCGCTCGGCACCGAAAGCGTAGAATCCGAAACAAACTTCGATAATTTTAATGAAGTTTTGAAGAATTTCGATTGGATCGTTTTTTCGGACGTTTTCGCGGTTGATTATTTTTTGGAAGCATTGAGCAAACAGGGAATTGATTTTTTCGAACTCGACGAGATTCGGGTTTTAGCTTACGGCGAAGCCGTCGCTGACCGTTTGCGGTACGTTCAGCTTCACGCCGACATCATTACAACCGGCGAGGAGACCGGAAGCATTTTTTCCTCTCTCACCAACTACATCGGCGCATCGGAAATTACGAATATGAGATTTTACATTCCGATTCCGCTTGGCTGTAATTCAGCGCTTTCCGGTTTGTTGAACGAAGCGGGAGCGAGCGTTTCGGAGGCGCCGATTTATAAAATCGTTTCGGGCGATAAAAATGAAGTCTCAAAATTAAAAACTCTTTTGAAAGGCGGCGCGATTGACGAATTTATATTTACATCGCCGGAAGACGTTTTCAGTTTGAAAAAATATGTTCTGCCGGAAACGATAAATGAGATTCTGATTGAAACAGCCGTCAGCGCAACGAATGAAATTACGCTCCGCGCATTGACGGAAAACGGTTTGCCGGTCGTTAAATTTAAAGATAAAAAAAGAGGCTGAAATTTAATACAGCCCCTTTTTTTAGCATTACACAAACTAAACGAATCAGTGTGTGTTGTAATTAGCCACCGGATAATCTCCGTTCGCGCCTAATCCGAAGAACGTCACGTTACCGCTCGTCGTGCTGCGCCAGATGAACTGTCCGGTATTTCTCCAGATTGCGACGTCCGTTCTAGCATCTCCGTCATAATCGCCCTGCACCGGTCTATCCGTTCCCGCAATGCCGAACGAAACTGGACCGACGATCACGCCGTCAGAACTTCTTCGCCAGAACCATTGCAATACTCCGCCTGAATTTCTGACGGTGGCGAAATCGGTTCTTCCGTCTCCGTCATAATCACCGGGAACAACCGAATCGCTGGTCGCTCGTCCGAACGGCTGCACCGGCGGAACAGTTCCGTTAGCCAATCTTAACCAAAACACCGAATTCTGTACGTCGCCCCCTGAACGATAAATAACGAAATCGTTTCTGTTATCGCCGTCATAATCACCGGGAGCGGGAATGTCGCCGCCCAATCCCCAAGGAATAAAGAATGTCGGTCCGCCTGCTGTTGTGCGATAAAACCAGATGCTCTGCGAACTCGCATTTGCTCCTGCACGATAAACCGCCACATCGGCTTTGTCGTCGCCGTTGTAGTCGCCTACGACTGTCGGATCATCGCCGGTTTGTCCGAAGGGTTCGACGCGCACGGTATTGGTCGCGCTGTTCAAGATATAAAAAGCGGCGACGTTCGGAGCGCCCGGTCGCCAGACGGCGATGTCGTCTTTTTTATCGCCGTCGAAATCTTCCGGTACAGGTCTATCGCTTGTGCCCGTGAAATTTCCCAGACCAAAATCGAGAGCAACCGTTGCGGCACTGCTGCCGTTGATGTTGTAGAACCAGCGAAGCTGACTTGTCGCGGTATTAACAAGGCTTCTGATAACCGCATAATCGGTTCTGCCATCTCCGTTGAAATCAACCGGAGCATCGCCGGGAGTCGGCGAAGGAGTCGGAGTTGCTGTCGGAGTCGGGGTAGGCGTTGGCGTTCCGCCGCCGCTTGTCGTAATAATCAAAGACCAGCCGCCGCTTATTAATCCTTCGTCGCCTTGAAAGAAATCTACAATGAACAATTGCCAGGTACCGTTCGGATTGATTCCTCCGAAAGTTCCGTTTAGTGTCGCCGAACCGGCGGGAGCGGGTTGAGCATAAGGATAGGGCGGTGCCGGCGGCGGCATTTCATCATCGTCGCCTACGCTGGAAGGTCTCACTGAACTGTTATTAGCAGGAAAGGGACCAGTATTCGGTATTACCGCGGCGGCTTGATCATCAAATGTATAAGTAACGCCTGAAACGGCGGGATTAGTACAACCCTGCGTCGGTGGTCCGCAACCTCCTACGTCAGATTGAAGAACAAACTTTTTACCGTCGGGAGATACAAGCAGCATTGCTACATCATCCGGGTAGGTATGTGTGAAGCCATTTATTCTAACGTTTAAGTCCGTAATAGTTCCGGTTAATCCGGTAACGTTTATGGTTGATGGGTAGGGTTGAGCAAGCCCGTCTGGTACGTTTATTTGTGTTGAATTGGTAAAAGTAGTTTGAGATGACGCAGCCGTTGAAAAAGCGCAAATCAAAAGCAAACTACAGAAAAAAGACAATAACTTCATAGTTCCTCCTTGAATTAAAAAAACGAAAATAATTTAAGCACTTTTTTACAGTTTATAACCGGAAAGTCGGGGAAGAAGTGCAAACGATTTTTTCAACGGCAACCGTAAATTTGAAAATGATAAACTGCTTGAAATTACTATTTATTACGGTGTTTTGTCAAGAAGTTCACAATCTTTACCGGCTGTTTATGACATTCTAAAATTGGTAGCATTTTGTTTATGAAAACTAATTCAGTTTTGCTTTTTTTTATTGACGGCTTGGGCATCGGGGCGCGACAGGAAAACAATCCGCTTGCCATTAACGGAAACCTCTCGCCGATTGCTTATTTTCAAAACGAGCCGCCGCAGATTATTTTCGAAGGAATGTTGATTCCGACTGATCCGCGACTCGGAGTTGAAGGTCGTCCACAGAGCGCTTCGGGACAAACGACCATTTTAACCGGAGTCAATGCTCCGAAATTGCTCGGTTATCATAAACAGGGATTTCCCAATCAAATGCTGCGCGAAGTTATTCAAGAGAATTCGATATTTTTACAGTTAAAAAAGCGAAATGTGACGGAAAACGTTTTTGTGAACGCCTACACGCCTCAGTTTTTCGAGGAAACGCCGCGCTGGAAATCGGCGACGACCTGCGCGGTCGAAGCTGCTGGTTTGTCGTTTCGCAGATTGCCGGATTTGCTCGGCGGAGCGGCGTTGTTTCACGATTTTACAAATCTTGCTTTGCGCGAAAGAGGTTTTGACGTTCCGTTGTTCTCCGTTACTGAAGCGGCGAAAATTTTAGCCGATCTAACGGCAAAACACAGATTTACTTTATACGAACATTTTATAACCGATAAAATCGGGCACGAGCAAAGTTTTGCCAAAGCAGAATCTCATTTACCAGTTCTCGCGGAATTTTTACGAGAAACTTTGAAGTTGATTGATTTGGAAAAAACGACTGTAATCTTGACAAGCGACCACGGAAACATAGAAGATTTGTCGGTTCGCAATCACACTCTGAACGACGTTCCGACGGTTGTATGGGGCGCGGAAAAAGAATTCGCGGCGCAAAGAATAAAAGATTTGAGCGACATCACACCGACAATTACAAAAATTTTAACCGAATGACGAAAATACAAGAAATAGAAGAAAAGCCGATCAACGACCGCCGCGAAATTTTCGGCTGGATTATTTACGATTGGGCGAACTCGGTCTTTTTTACGACTGTGGTCGGCGTTCTCATCGGCGAATACATCACGGCTCTGGCGCAGCAAGCGGTCGGCGAAAACGGCGTAGTTTTGGATGTCGGTTTTTTCGTCGTGACGGCAAAATCGCTTTATCCCTACACGGTCGGGCTTTCGGTGTTTTTGCAGATTTTCTTTCTGCCGATTCTAGGCGCGATAGCCGATTATTCGCATCTCAAAAAATCGTTTATGGCGTTTTTCTGTTTTCTCGGCGCCGCCGCTTGCAGTCTGCTGTTTTTCATTGACGGAAATTTATTTCTGCTCGGCTGCGTTTTGTTTCTCGTCGCCAATCTGAGCGCGGGCGCTTCGATGGTTTTTTATAATTCATTTCTCAACGACATAACGACAATTGACCGGCGCGATAAAGTTTCGAGCTACGGCTTTGCGGCGGGTTACATAAGCGGCGCGCTTGTGCTGCTGGCTAATTTGATTTTGTTGAAAAATGCGGCGAATATCGGGATTTCGACGAATCTCGCCGTTAGAATCTGTCTTTTAACAGCCGGTTTGTGGTGGGGCGGATTCGCGCTTATAACTTTTTCATTGTTGAAAAGAAGGCAGCCGGTGCGAGAAGCTCCCGCCGGGAAAACTTACATTTCCGCAGGGATCGGCGAATTGTTCGGGACGTTCAAAGAGCTTCTCAAATTAAAACACACATTATTATTTTTAATCGCATATTTGCTTTACAACGACGGGATTCAAACCGTTATTACGACATCCGCCACATTTATTTCGCAGGAATTGTTCGTTCGCAATAACATAGAAACCGACCGTTCGGTTCTGGTCATTGCTTTTTTGATCGCGCAGGTCGTCGGATTCATCGGCGCTTTGACTTTTGAAAGAATCGCGCGTTTCACCGGCGCGAAATATTCGATAATCATTTCGCTTGTCATCTGGTCAGGCATCGTCGTCTACGCCTACGCTTTTTTATCAACAGTCGCGGAAGCGTACGTGATGAGCGGTTTTATCGGTTTTGTTTTAGGCGGTTCGCAGGCGCTTTCGCGTTCGCTTTTCTCGCAGATGATTCCCGCCGGTCGCGAATCGGCATTTTTCGGCATTTATGAAATTTCCGAGCGCGGAACTTCCTGGATCGGTCCGGTCGTTTTCGGCGTCGTCGCGCAAATAACAAATTCGTATCGCCCGGCGATTCTCGCTTTGATCGCCTTTTTTGTCGCCGGCTGCGCGATTTTGCTGTTCACAAACACAAACAAGGCGATTCAAGATGCGGGAAACGCTTAATCGGTCAAAAATCTTCGGAAAATTGGACTTTGTTTCGGCGAATTAGATGAATATAATTAGTAAAGGTTTTTGCAGCATATTTCCGACTTAAAAAACACAATGACTGAGAGCAATACAGATAAAATCGTAACGATATTCGGCGGCTCGCGCTGCGATGAAAATTCGCCGGAATACGCCGAAGCGAGAGAACTCGGTTCGCGTCTGGCTGAAGCCGGATTTACAATCTGCACCGGCGGTTATCTGGGCGTTATGGAAGCGGCTTCGCTCGGCGCGCGCGAAAAAGGCGGACGTGTTTTCGGCATAGTGATGAATCAATTCAAATTTGAACCGAATCGCTATCTGACCGATAAAGTGGCGACCGATCATTTTTACGACCGGCTGCAAAATCTGATCGTTCGCTCGGTCGGCTTCGTCGCTCTGCGCGGCGGAATGGGAACGGTTTCGGAAATCTCTCTTGTTTGGAATAAGCTGCAAACCGGTGTTTTGAATCGGCGCCCGCTGGTTTTAGTCGGCGATAGCTGGAAAAAAGTCGTGAGCTGCTGGCGCGAAAATTTAGTCGTCAGCGATGCGGACGTTTCGCTGCTCGATTTTGCCGACAACGCGGAAACCGCCGCCCGTTTAATCATCGAAAAATCAAAAGGAGTACAAGTATGAACAATTGTCCGAAATGTAACGCGCCGCTTTTGCCGAACGCGAAATTCTGCGGTTCGTGCGGCTTGCCGATGCAAACTTCCGGCGTGGGCGGGCAGCAAAATTTTGCGCCTGAACAAAGCTACCAAACGCCGCAAAATCAGCAACAATCGCCGTATCAGCAAAACAATCCTCATTCGTGGATGAAGAACGAAGACGAAGCACACGGTTATCGTCAGCAGCATCAGCAAGAAAATTTCGGCGACGGTCAAAATCAAGGCGCTTTTCATTTTGACGCCGACGGGCACGGTCAGGGACGCGGCTACACCTGGGAAATCGTTCATCAAGGCGCTTTCGCTTTAGCAGTCATAAAATTGCAGCCCGAACAGGCAATCGCCGCCGAAGCGGGCGCGATGGTTTCGATGTCGGCGAACATTGATTTGCATTCGGAACTCAAAGGCGGAGTTTTCGGCGCTTTGAAACGCGCAGTCGGCGGCGAATCGGCTTTTGTTTCGACATTTACGGCTCGCGGCGGCGCGGGCGAAGTGACCTTCGCGCCCGGCGCGCCCGGCGATGTTGCCGGTATCGAAATGAACAATCAGAATTTTATGGTTCAGTCGAGTTCATATCTTGCCGGAGATACATCGCTGAAAGTTGATACGAAGTTCGGCGGCGCGAAATCGTTTTTCGGCGGCGAAGGTTTGTTCGTTTTGAACGTTTCCGGCTCAGGGCTTTTGCTCGTTTCTTCGTTCGGCGCGATACATCGAAAAAGGTTGCGACCGGGCGAGCAATACGTGGTGGACACGGGACATCTCGTCGCCTGGGAAGGTCATATGCAATATAACTTGAGAAAAGCGGCGAAAAGCGGATTTTTCCGCAGCTTTTTGAGCGGCGAAGGAATGGTCGCCGAGTTCGTCGGTCCGGGCGAAATTCTGATTCAAACGCGTAATTTAGCCGCTTTTGCCGGGCTTTTAAAACCTTTTTTCCCGTCGCAAAGCGGAAACAGCGGTTTTAATATTGATTTCGGGAGCTAGGCGAATATTGACGCAATTTTAACCCTGTAATTCTTACTGTTTTGAAACTTTATTGATTGTTTTGTGTAAAAAAAATCATCCCGTTTAGATTTGCTTTTGAGCGCCCAAGATTGCTTTAGTTGAAACATCGGTATTCTCTTTCGCCAGTAGTTTTCAAATTCGCTTTGGCTCAAAAGTTTTGCAGTTATACTTTGGAGAATGATTTCGCACAAACGCTTTGTATTAAAGGAAAGTATTTATGCCAGTTTCAGATAACAAGAAACTCCCCCCGGTTTCTTCGACGAACGGCGCGGAAGTGCGTTTTCAAGCGCGTTCCGTATCGCGCGGCGTCGCAATCGGCGAAGTCGTCAGCCTTCACGGCAACAAAAGACAGTTTTACAAAATAAATCTCGAAGACTCGCAGATAGAGCGCGAAATTCGCCGCTTTTACGCTTCGATTCGGCTTGCGAAAAGGCAGCTGAAAAAAATTACCGAGAAAAAAAGGGAAAATTTGCCGGAATTGCAGTCGAGCATTTTTGAAACGCATATTTTAATGCTCGAAGACGCCGCTTTTTTGAAAAAAATCGAAAGCGTCATAAAAGAAAAAAAAGTAAACGCGGAATGGGCGGTCAAATCGGTCACTCAAACATACACGGCTCAATACAAAACAATCGCCGACGAATATCTGCGCGAAAGATATATTGATCTCGAAGATGTCGCCGAACGGATCTTGTCGGCGCTCGGCGGCGGAAAGTCAAGTATTAGTTTGAAAAAAGATTCGATTATTGTGGCAAAAGAAGTGAAACCGTCAACGCTTGTCGAGCTGGTCGAAAGCAGCCCGAAAGCTATAGTTTCCGAACACGGAGGCTGGACTTCGCATACATTTATCTTGGCGAGAGAAATGAATCTTCCGGCGGTAACCGGCAGCACCGGAATTTTAAGACGCGTTCGCACCGGCGACCGGATAATCGTTGACGGCTTCAACGGTCAGGTTATTTTGCGACCTTCCGCCGAAACCATGCGCGATTACCGGTTAGCGGCGGCTCAATTTCAACAAACAAACGAACAGATAATCGAATTCGCCGACGGCGATGTCAAAACTCTCGACGGCAGAGAGATTATTATTCGCTCGAACCTGGATTTGCCCGACGGTTACGAACAGGCGAAAAAACTCGGCGCGCGCGGAATAGGGCTTTATCGTTCGGAATTTTTGTTTAATCAGTACAAAGGATTTCCGACCGAACACGAACAAACTAAGGCTTATCGCGAAATTGCCGAAATGGTCGGTGAAGACGGTGTGAAAATTCGCACCTTTGACCTTAGTGCCGAACATTTCGCCGACAAAGCCGCAGAAAAAGAAAAAAATCCGGCACTCGGAATGCGCGCGATTCGCCTCAGTTTAACGAACAAAAAACAGTTTCGCACGCAATTGAGCGCCGTTTTGCAGGCTTCGGCAAACGGCAGAAAAATTGACTTGATTTTGCCGATGATCTCGGACGTTTCCGAAATCATGCAGACAAAAAAGATTCTGGAAGCGGAAAAGACGAGTTTGAGAAGGAAAAAAACGGCTTACGGAAATCCGTTGATCGGAGCGATGATCGAAGTTCCTTCGGCGGTTTTCACGATTGACGAAATCGCTGCGGAAGTTGATTTCCTGTGTCTCGGAACAAATGATCTGGTTCAATATCTTTTAGCCGTTGATCGCGACAACGAAAACATCGCCGAATGGTTTCAGACGCTTCATCCTTCAGTCATTCGGGCAATTAAAAAAGTTCTGGACGCGGCTGAAAATCGCGGTATTCCGGCGATAGTATGCGGCGAGATGGCTGGATCGCCATTTTACGCGCCGATTTTAATCGGTCTCGGCGCGCGCCAACTCAGTATGAACGTCAACTCGATTGCGCGCGTCAGAAAAGTCATCTCCGGCATTGCTTTTGAAGAAACTCTCGAACTTGTGAGAATGATTGAAAACTGTAAATCCGCCGCTGAAATAGAAACTCTCGTTCGAAAAAATATCCGTGAAAAATGGGCGCATTTGTTTCCGTTTGAACAATAACGAAAAAATTCGCTTAATTTTTCAAAAAAATCAAATAAAACTAAAATTCAAACGTTTTTGCGCCTTTATACAGGCACGGGCATTTGTATGCCCGGTAAAAAATGCTTGCTCAAAATACATTTGTAATTTATAGTGGCTTCTAACCCGAAACAATTAAACGATTGAGCAAAGAAAAATTTTTATGGAAAGGGAAGTTATGAAAAATACTTTGCTTGGAAAAATCTCGATTTTAGCGCTCGTTTTTTGCTGCGCTCCGGCTGTCTTTTTGTACGGACAAACAAACGTTGAAACAGTTGAAAAGGTAAATTTCCGTTATTCGCAAAATCCGAAAACGAAATCGAAACCGCAGCCCGCCGCGAACGACAACACCTCAATCGCGAGAAAAACTCTCGAAATAGCAAAAAAAGCAAACACCGTATCGCTTTCCCCGACCGAAATTTACAAAGTCGGCATTGGCGACATCCTTTTCATCAATCTGCAAAATTCGCCGAACAATTCGACTTATTACACAATCCTAAACGACGGAACGATTGATTATCCTTTAGCCGGAGAAATGGTTTCCGTTGCCGGATTGACGACCGACGAGATTGAAGAAGTCCTTAGAAGCAAGATAAAACTTTACGAAAATCCGCAAATTTCCGTGAAAATTCGCGAATACTCCAGCCACACAATTTCTGTTCTCGGACTGGTGGAAAAAGCTGG
>DASVQY010000077.1:0-23802 GCA_036388895.1 Pyrinomonadaceae bacterium
CCTTTTTCGGGCAAATCTTTCGTGTCCTTCTTCGATAATGCCTACGAGGTTAGCTGTCGGGCTGGAAGCGAAGAAGTCTTCTTCTGAAATCCTTAAAAATCAGATGCGCCCCGTGTTTTGCCATCGGCAAAACTTTGGTTCCCCCGCGTTGTTTTGTTCATAGAAACAACTTCGGCGATTTAGTTTGTTTTAGTTTATACAAAATTATTTTTTAAAAGGCAAGAAAAATTTTTTGAGGCTATTTGCCTTTCGGAATTCGGATACGCAGCGCATTAGGCACGATTTCGTAAACGGCGGGCAAGCGTCCGGGCAATTCGCCGTCGGTTTCGAGATAAATTGTTTGATTGAAGTCGGCGGGCGCGACCTCGATTCTTTTGGCGAGAGTGCTTTTTACTTCGGGCAAAGCGAGATGCGAACCGCGATAAAGCGTGTAAGCGTTTAATATAATTTTCGCGGTTTTGATGTCGCCGATGTTGATGACATCGAAAAATCCGTCGTTTATCTTTGCGTCGGGCGCGATTTTCATTCCGCCGCCGAAAAAGCGGGAGTTCGCCACGCAGAAATTTATCGTGTTAAGAGATTTTTCCTGCTTGTCGTCAATTTTTACTTTGACCGTGACGTAATTTAAATCGAGAACTTCCTGCAAAGTCGAAAGCGCGAAGCTCGCCCGACCGCGCAGTAAATCGTTCGGCAGCCAACCGAGCGAAGTGCTTGTTTTCACGCGTCCGATCACTCCTGCCGAAAGACCGAAACTCGAAACGTTCAGAAAAAATCGCGAGATTTGTTCGCCTTCGTGATTGAAAAAAGTCACCTTTCCGACATCAATCGTGCGCGTTTCGCCGGTACGCAGATTCTGCGCGGCGTCTCTCGCGTTCGTCGGCATTCCAAGTGTTCGCCGAAAATCTCCGCCGGTGCCCGAAGGCAAAACGCCGAATTCGATGTCTTTGCCGCTTTGCAGAATTCCGTTGGCGACTTCGTTAATCGTTCCGTCGCCGCCGCAGGCGATAATTAATTTTCTGTTTTGATCGGCGCCACGAAGGGCGAGAGCGGTTCCGTCGCCGTGTTTTTTCGTAAACGCGACCTGAAACGCGCCGAAATGCGCCCGCAAATCCGAAGCGATCGCCGCCCAGCGCGATTCGGTCGAACCAGCGGCGGATTTCGGATTGACGATGACGAGCGGCAAATTCTCGGCGCCGTTATTTGAAGAAGATTTGCCGGTTGCGTCTGACAAAATCGCTTATCTCCTTGATTCGTTTGAAATCATTTAGTTTGGAATTCGCTTCCTCGTCGGTCGTAAAGTCTCTGCCGGTGTTCACGTAAACGACATTTTCGTTATACGGACCGGATTTCGCGCTGCATTTTCCAACGACGATCACGTCTTCCAGATTATCGTCGTTCAAATCTTCAAACGCCACGGCATCAACCCAGCATCCGAATTCGACGCCGTTAAAGCGGCTTGGGAAATCGAAAACTTTCGCGCCGTCTTTGTAGATGGCGAACTCGGATTCAAGCGGCGGATCGTCGTATTCAGGATTGTAAGTCGTCACGAAACACGAATTATTAAATGGCGCGAAATCTACCGGAAATGTTTGTTTCGCCAAAACCGCGTTGTCTCCGGCGTCTATGTTCGTGCAATCGGTTTTCGTAACCTTGATTTCATCGAAAGATTCTTTCGTTCGGGGCGTATTCGCTTTGTTGGCTTCGACGGGCTTAGCCGTATTGATTTCGGCGGCGGCTTTGGTTGATTCAATCGGTTTTTCCTTCGGCGGTTCCTCGACTTTTTTGACGAAAGAACAAGACGCGAAAAACAAAGAGTAGAAAGCCAGAATGCAGATACCTTTTCTCATTTAATTGATTCTTTCTCGTCGGTTTACGGCGTTCAACGTAACTGTTTTTGTCTTTTATTTCGGACTTATGGTTTAGAGCCGCCGGTTTGCGATTTTTTCATCGCCGAAATAGTTTTAACACGAAACAGAATAATACTATAAATATCAAGAAAAAATTCCAAATTTCCGAACGATAGACGAACAATCTGAAATTTGGAATTTTTGTTTTATTTTACCGTTTTATTCGCCGTGCGAATGCTCCAGATGACTCAAGCCGGAATGCGCGGCGTTTTTGCCCGAGTGAATCCAGCCTCGTCGAATCGTCTTTCCGCTCAGAGTTTGATTGAAAATCAAATCATTGTTTAAGAAAGTGTTCGCGTCCAGATTCAAAACGGCGAGCATCGGATTTGAGTTGAATCTCGAATCGGTATACGCCATTTCCTTTGTGGCGCGAGCCATAAACGCTTCGACATCCGAAAGCTTTCTCGGCAGATTTTTCGTCATCCACTCAACGCCGGTTTCGGTCACGAGCATATCGTCTTCGATGCGCACGCCGATGTTTTTATATTTTTCAAAAACGGGACGCACTTTGGCGACAAAAGCCTGCATTTCCGGCGTTTTCGGCAAATATTCGAGCGCATCTTCCCGAATATAAATGCCCGGTTCGTTCGTGAAAATCATTCCGGCTTGAAACGGTCTGCCATAACGACCGACATCGTGAACGTTCATACCGAGCCAGTGACCGAGACCGTGCATATACCAGATGCGGTGTTGATTCGAGTTTTTATCGGTGATAAGTCCGAGCTTGAAAAGACCATCTTTGATGACCGCGTCGGCGGCTTCGCTAATGGTTTTCATCGTCGCGCCCGGTTTCGTTGCTTTTGCGGCGGCTTCCTGAGCATCGTAAACGATTTGATAAATCTCGGCTTGTTCTTTCGAGAATTTTCCGTTGACCGGATACGTCCGCGTCACGTCCGCCGTGTAATGATCGTATTCGGCGCCGACATCCATTAGCATTAAATCTCCGGCTTTGACTTCGCCCTGCGATTCCACGTAATGCAAAGTCGTCGCGTTCGGACCGCAGCCGACAATTGAAGGATAGCCCCAGTAATCAGCGTTTCTTCGCCGGAAAGTGTATTCTACTTCTGCCTGCACTTCGTATTCGTGTTTTGCCTTTCCGACCATTCCCATCGAACGCATCTGCGCTTCGCTCGTAATGTCAATCGCGTGCTGCATCAATTTGAGTTCATACGGCGATTTTATATGGCGAAGATCGTCAATAATCTGGCGCGCGTTTTCGACTTTGTAACCGGCGAGAGATTTTGAAAAATCGCTTTCGCGCTGAAATTCGGCAAATCCGTTGCTGTCGCCTTCGGTGTAAGGCAAAAGGAAATAAGCCGTTTCCGCCGTGAGCGGAATACTCGTGCCGTCTTTTGCGGTAAAAGTTTTTTTATCCTTGAAGGCTTGCAAAAAGTTTTGAGTTTCGCTTGCGTCAACAATCGTTTTCACCCCTGAAATTCTTTGCGCGTCTTCGTTGGAATACATTTTGCCGTTCCAGGTTTCAAACTGCGGATTTCGCTTCGGCAGAAACAGGTATTCGCGGTCTCCTTCGCTGCCTTTGACCATTACGAGAGTCGCGTTGTTTTGTTTGAGGTTGGTTAAGTAATAAAGATTGTTTTCCTGACGATAATAAAAATCAACGTCGCCTGCATAATTGCGCGGTTCGGCGCTTCGCAGAACGAAAACGCTGTTCGGCTTCATCGCCTTGAAAACTTCGGCGCGACGCCGACCGAGTTCCGCATGCCGTTCAGCGTCGGTAAACTTCGGCGCGGGCGGGGTGACGCGAATTGCTTTTGCCGATGGCGTATCTGACGGCTCGGCTTTTAATTGAAAAGGCGTCGCCGAAAATAAAAAGGCGGATAGTGAAACAGAAACTAATAATTTTTTCATTTTATAACCTCGAAACTTATGTCTTTTGATGCAGTGTTGCCGAAAAAATCAGCCGCGAAAACGCGCAGAACGTAAGCGCCCTTTTCCAAAGATGCGACGTCGAAGAAATCTTCCTTGAAGCCGTCGCCGTCAACCTTATTGGAAACGATGTAATTGAAAATGGTTTCGGGCGTGTAACCCGACTGGCTGCCTTCGGCGTAAACGTACCGGACAGCGCGTTCGTCGGGCATCCGTTCAAACGAGATCGTCCAGAGCGTTTCGTTCAAAGGCGTTTTGTCCGCCCGCAAAATCTGGTAGCCGAGACGATAAACTCCAAGCCTGCGTCTGGAGTTGTTGCCGTCCATTTGATCGAAAGCGCGAACGACGATGCGCGTTTTGCCGCTCAAGGTTATACGCGCATTTTGATTTGAGGTTTCAATCACTCGCCGGTTTTCATCGAAAAACGAAACCTTTTCGATAAACGGAGAAACCGAATCGGAAATATTCGGAAGCAAGAGCGCGTCGAGAGCGTTCATCTCGGCGCCGCTTCTGCCCGCTATCAAATGAACGTGATTAAAGGCGTTGAGCGTTCCAATCGGCTCGCCAGACTTAAACTTTGAACCGCGCGGAATACGCACGTTTTTTAATTTGCGCGTTTCGTCATAAGCGAACTGAAAACGCTTGTCGTCGAAAACCCGGTTGTCTTTGTCGCGTCCGAGACGGATGTGTATGTAACCGATGGTCGGCATCCGCACAAGCTCGCGCAGAGTATTGAAATTTTCCGCCGCAACTGGTTTCAATACTTTCTCATCGCGGATGAATCGAGCCGTCTCGCCATAGTTTCCGGCGATATCCAAACCGTTATGAAACCAAACCGGCTTGTTTTGTTCGTTTACTTCGCCGCGCAATTCGCCGAGCGTTCCGGCAATGTCTCTCTTTGCCTGCGGCGGGTCGTAAGTCCAGCGCGGAGGGGCTAAACGGCGAAATTCTTCAGCCGTATATCGCATACGCTTTCTTTCATCTTCGGTGATTTCCTTTCCGATTTCTTCGCCGGTAAAAACGCGCAGAACTTGATTTTCGCTGTCCGCGACGTAAATGTTGCCCGCCGCGTCGGTCGCCGTTCCGCTCGGACGATTAAAACGCGCGGCTCGCATATTGCCGTCGGAGTACCCGCGCTCCGTGCCGGAGATTGTTTCGACAATCGGCAGAAACACGCGCCGAATGACACGAATCGCGTTTCCGTCGGTGAAGAGAATGTCGCCGGAACTATTTATCGAAACCGTTGTCGGGTGAACAAGTTCGGCATCATAAGCGAATCCGTCTTTCAAATTTACGTTACCGTTGCCCGCCAGCGTCGAAACCGCGCCCGAAGGCTCGACGATACGAATTCTTTTATTGCCTGCATCCGCGACGATTAATTTTCCGCCCGCCATCACATCGATTCCGCACGGCGTGTCAAATTTCGCCGCGCTGCCAATCGCATCGGCAAAGCCTTGCTCGCTGCCTGCAAGCGTCGAAACGTTTCCGTTTTCGATAACTCGAATGCGGTCGTTGTAAGTATCGGCGACGTAGACTTTGTTTTCACGAACGGCGACTCCAATCGGAGCGTTAAAAAGCGCCGACTTGGCATTTCCGTCCTGAAAGCCGGATTGACCGGCAACGCCCGCAACGATTTCAATTTCGCCATTCGGTTTTATTTTTTTGATAGCGTGCGCGCCGGAGTCGGCGACGAACAAATCGCCGTTCGCGTCGAAAGCGATTTGCGAAGGCGTATCGTGCTCACCGGAGAAAACACTCATCGCACCGTCAGTTGCGACTTTCCAAATCACGCCCTTTTCACCGTCCGAAACGAACACGTCATCGCCGCGTGCCGCAACGCCGAACGGCTCGCCGAATCTTTCCGTCAAACCGGCTAACGTCGCAACTTTCGTTATTGGTTTACGTTCCGAAAATTTTGTCTGACAGGCGAAGCACGTAAAAATGACGATTAAAATCAGAAACTGAAATTTGATGGTTAAGTGAATTGTTGGACGGCTCATTGATGTTCGTTTTCAAAATTACAATAAACTTCCGGTAAAGAACAAATCAAAACTCAAAGCAATCTCTCGGAACGGTTTCAAGATTTCATATCGCTTTGAAGTTCAATCGTTAAAGTCCGCCTTTTCCAATTTGGATTTATGCAATGAGGTTATAATTTGTTATCATCACGATATAAAACGAATTACGCGAAACCATTTCAGGAAAGGAGAAGGTTATGTTTTCTTTACAGGATTTACTCGGACAGGAGCAGGGAACAGAGGCAGTCAACCAGATCAGCCAAAACGTCGGTGCTGACCACCAAGCTGTTAATTCGGCGATACAAATGGCGCTTCCAATGCTTATGAGCGGGTTGGCGAATAATGCGTCAACGCCGGAAGGCGCAAGGTCGCTCAACCAGGCGCTCGAACAAGATCACAACGGCAATATTTTGAATAATCTCGGCGGATTGGGCGATATGATTTTCGGCGGAAGCGGAGGTGCGCGTCAACCGCCGCCGCGCCAGGCTGATGCGGGCGGCATTCTCGGGCACATTTTCGGTAATAATCAAGGACAAGTCGCGCAGCAAATCAGCAAAAACAGCAGTCTCGACATCGGACAAATCTCGCAGATATTAATGTTTCTCGCTCCGATTGTAATGGGCTACCTCGGAAAACAGAAACAACAGCGCGGACTCGATCCCGACGGACTTTCCGGTTATCTCGGCGAGCAACAGCAGCAGATTCAAGCATCGCCGCAAGGCGGATTTTTGGGCAATATGCTCGACCGTGACGGCGACGGCAGCACGATGGACGACATCGCTTCGATGGCATTCAGCTATATAACCAAAAGATAAAAAGAAAACTTAAAAGTTTTCCGATACATTTTTGTAAATATTCACTTACCGCTTCGAACGCGTGTTTCGGAGCGGTTTTTTATTGTGCAGAAAATTGAAACTTTCAAAATTATTCATCCGTAAGTTGAAAGCGTCGGAAGTCAGCGCGGGAAAACACGAAAATATGCTTGAAGCTATCAACTTATCAAAAACATACACGAGCGAAGGCACGGATTACGAAGTGTTGAAAAATGTTAACCTTCAAATTCAGCAAGGCGAATGCGTTGCGATAATCGGAAAATCCGGCAGCGGCAAATCCACCTTAATGCATCTGCTCGCCTGTCTCGATGCGCCGACCACCGGAACCGTCACGTTTGAATCCGCCGATTTATCGCTTTTGAACGAAAAGGAAAAAGACACACTGCGCAACGAAAAATTCGGCTTTGTTTTTCAGCAATTCTTCTTAAACGGTCACGAAACCGTGTTTGAAAACGTCGTGCTGCCGCTCCGCATTCGAGGCGCGGAAAATTACGATATTGTTAAAAACGCGATGATCGCTCTCGAAGCGGTCGGATTGAAAGACAAAGAAACGAAAAAAGCGAAAGACCTTTCCGGCGGCGAAAAACAGAGAGTTTGCATCGCACGCGCCCTGGTGAGCGAGCCGCAGATAATCTTCGCCGATGAGCCGACCGGCAATCTTGATTCAAACACGAGCGCGATAATCGAAGATATGCTGTTTCGCTTGAACCGCGAAAAAAACATCACATTAATAGTTGTCACACACGACGATGACTTGGCGGCGAAATGCCAGAGAATAATCGAATTAAAAGACGGTCAGATAGTTTCGGAACGAAATAAATCCGTCATAGCTCAGGATTCCCGCGTTTTCACCTTTTAACCGAATGCACCTATTTTAATATATCTTTTTCATTTTCGAGCTTTTGATAGAAGTTTTATAATCTGTTTCTCACGGTAGTTTTATCTAATCTCTCCTTTTATTGAACATAAATTTGTTAATTATCGTAAACGCCTGAAAGTTTAGATATTCAAATTTGTCTCTATCTTTTCAATCAATAAATTCAACGTTTAATAATACGAAAGGTTCTTATGCACTTAGTGAAGAAAACACTCGGATTTTATTTTTTATACGTTTTCATTTTTCAACCAATAATCGCGTTTCCAGCACACGCTCAAATGACTTCGACCGACAACTCAAAGAAAAGTAATGATCTTGTAGAGAGAATGCGCCGGGTTGAAAACGGTTTAATTCCGCCGTTTCGTATCAAAGGCGAAAAAGTCGAAAAATGGAACATTGCCGAGCGGATGAAGCATTATAAAGTGCCCGGCTTGAGCGTTGCCGTGATAAACAACGGTGTTGTCGAATGGGCGAAAGGCTACGGCGAAAGGGAAGCGGGAACGAATCTGCCCGTGACGACGGAAACGCTTTTTCAAGCGGCTTCAATCAGCAAGCCCGTCGCGGCAACGGTGGCGCTGAAAATGGTTGAGGACAAGAAACTGAGTCTCGACGAGGATGTTAATAATAAACTCGTTTCGTGGAAGGTGCCGGAAAACGAATTCACGAAAGAGAAAAAAGTAACTTTGCGCGCGCTTCTCAGTCATACAGCCGGAACGAGTGTCAGCGGCTTTCCGGGCTACGCGGCAACGGTTAAAACTTTGCCCACCGTCGTTGAGATTCTCGACGGAACGCCGCCGGCGAACACAAAACCTGTCCGGGTCGAAGCGCCAATCGGAAAAGAAATGAATTATTCCGGCGGCGGTATCACGATTATTCAGCAACTCTTGACTGATGTTTCCAAGAAATCATTTCCGGCATTGGCGAACGAAACCGTCTTGAACAAAGTCGGAATGAAAAACAGCACATACGAACAGCCATTGCCGCAGCGTCTGCAATCGCAGGCTGCCGCCGCGCACAATGATAAAGGCGAAATGATTACGGGCAGATGGCACGCTTACCCGGAAATGGCGGCAGCCGGTTTGTGGACGACGCCAACCGATTTAGCTCGCTTTGCCGTCGAGCTTCAACAGGCATACAAAGGGGTAAACGGTAAATTTCTCGCGCCCGAAACAGTCCGTCAGATGTTCATCGAACAAATTGGCGGTTGGGGCTTAGGCGTTGGTCTGTCGGGCAAAGGCGAAGCGGCGCGTTTCACGCACGGCGGTTCAAACGAAGGCTATCGCTGCACGCTCGTCACTTATAAAGAAAACGGGAAAGGCGCGGTTATAATGACAAACTCCGATAACGGCGACGCGCTCGTCAACGAAGTTCTCCGAAGCATCGCCGCCGAATACGAATGGACGGATTTTCTCGCGCCGGAAAAAACCGTCGTCAAACTCTACCCGAAAATCTTCGACGCTTACACGGGAAAATACCAATTCGGTACAGCCGGACAATTTAGCGTGTCGAGCGAAAACGGCAAACTCTTCTTACGGCTCGGTACCGAAAAGAAATACGAATTGTTCGCCGAATCGGAAACGCACTTTTTCGTTAAAGAAATGCCGCTCCTCGTCAGCTTCGTCAAAGACAGCACCGGTCGCGTAACGGAAATGATAAATATCTATAATGGTCAGGAATATCGCCTGAAGAAAGTCTGATAACTTGTCCGCCCCGAATTAAAGGGCGACGAATTGCCACAAAGAATCCGCAATTTAAGTTTTCATATTGGAAATTACAAGTGAGGTCGAACAATCCAACCGTTCGACCTCTTATTTATCTTTCCTTCGCGGTAGAACTTTACTCAAATTTCTCACGCTCACTTTCAAACTTATATTTTTACTCTTAATTACCGGATGCCATACGGCGATCAGAAAGAAAATATCTTTAAAGTTGTGGGTTGTGTCATAATGATTGTGAAGAAAAGGAAAAAATATATGTTGAAAAAACTCATACCCACAATTTTTATGCTGACTTGCGTAATGTTCGCATCCGGCTCGGCACAAACGGTAGTTACTCCCGAAAAACAAGCGGCGATAAAAGAACTCGTTGCTTTACAATACGGTGATAACAATATGGAAGATATGATGAAAGCCATGATTCCGCAGATGCAGGCACAGCAGGATGCGACGATGAAGGCGTCGCTCGACGCGCAAACCGGTTTGACGGCGGCGGAAAAACAAGCGCTCGCCGAGTCTATCGGTGCCGAAAATAAACATTCAATCAAACGTTTGATGGATAGAATGATGCAAAAGATCAATTACAACGAATTGGTAAATGAAATAGCATATTCCGTCTATGATAAGTATTTCACGCTCGAAGAAGTCAAAGATTTAAGCGCTTTTTACAAATCTCCGACCGGACAGAAATTTCTCAAGCAGATGACACCGATAATGACTGACATGATGACGATGATGCACGAACGCGTAATGCCGAAAATGATGATCGTCATCAAGGAAATGATGGACGAAGACAAAGCCGAAATCGAACAAAAGATAAACGCCAGAAAAGCGAAGCCGAAAAAAGCTATCAGTAAATAAAGAAGCGATAAACTGAATTTATCACATATAAATACGAGAAAAGGTCAGGCGACTGTAGCGTCCGACCTTTTCTTTTATCTTTTAGACGTTTGATATTCACGTCTCGATCTTATAAAACCCGCCTTCAAGCCTATATCAAAGCTCTGCATCGCCAAATATCACAACTAACCTCACAGAATTCTTAATGTAAGCGGAAAAAGTAATGAAACTTAAATTAAAGTTGCTATAGCCAAACCTCCAAACTACTCCTGTGTTCGCACGGACTTTAATACTGATACTGGAAAAAGAAACGCTCGGATGTGACGATTGTAGAACATTTTTATACCTACAAGTTTGAAGATTACAAAGGACAGAACATTGATTTGCTCGAATGAGTGACAAATTCAAGCGTCAAAACAATGGAAATAGTCGGGAAGAAACTGAATGATTAAATGAAAAGTGTTGATGCTTTAATTTGGTTTACTAACCCGTAACTTCCGATTTAAGCGGCACGTATTTCAAAAGAAAACATCCACATTTTGAGTCCGGACATGCGCGCCTTAAAGCCGAGCGTGCCCGCACCTAACGCTCACGAGGGCGCACCTAAGCGAAACTTGCGCGTGAGCGGTCTTCACGGGCACGCACTAGGTCGGAACGTGCTCGCACCTAACGCTTAGGAAAGCGCACCAAGCCGGAACTTGACGACACCGAGTCGAAGTGCGGGCGCACCGAAGCAAAATGCGGGCGCACCAACTTGAAATTTCCAAGTTTCAAGTCAAAACTTTTGTGTTTTATCCTAAAACTTCGGCATTCTGCGTCAAAGATAGCGAAATAATCGATGGAAATTAAACAATTAAAGATGAAACTCAAAGGTTTAAATAGATAGTTTTATATATTACAAACAAAGTTAAAAGTTTTTTATTGACAAATTATAAATTGTTATTGCAAAATGTAGAACGTCAACGCGAAAGTTGACGCGCTTATCGAAAGCGAGAAGATACAGCCGCTCCCAATGATTCGCGTTCCCGCCTTTTACAATCCGCTAAGGCTCAAACCCGCAAGTTAAAACTTTTCTCGCACAATACAGGAGACAAAAAAAATGGCACTTAATCCGAAAGCCAACGAAGAAAAAATGAATAAAATGCTGACTGCGTGGAAAACGCTCGCGCCGGAAAAGACTTTTGGCGGAATGACGCTCGCGCAGTTTGAAGCTCTCGTCAACGATTCACTCGAAGCGCGCACGACCGTTGCCGCTTTGGAAGATTCGCGCACGCAGGCGATTGCCGTCCGCGACAATTGCGACAATACTTTTCTGCAAAAAGCGCAGCTCGTCGTGGCGGGCGTTTTAGCCGACCCGACCGAGGGCGACGATTCGGCACTGTATGAAGCTATGGGCTACGTCCGCAAAGCGAACCGCAAATCCGGCTTGACGCGCAAGAAAGCAGAAACAGCAAAAGCTTACGCTTAAGCGAAAAGGTCAAGTTATAAATCTAATTTGCAATCTCGTAAAAGGAAGAATGAATTCTTCCTTTTTTTATTGCAGAAGAAAAACCTTCAGCCTTTAGTTTTATTTGTAAAAACTTTTATTGAGCGCAAGGCGAAAAATAATCTTTTCAAATACGCCGAAGTGATTTATATTACTCGTCGGTCTCAATCCTTATTCTTGCTTACAAAAAAACAATAATTTTATGATTAAAACTCTCACGGTCGTTTTGACGACATTACTGCTCGCTCTCAGCATTTCGGCACAAACGGAAGACATCGTCTGGGAAAAAGATTTCAAAAAAGCCAAGGCGCTGGCGCGCGAAACCAGTCGCCCGCTGCTGCTCGATTTCACAGCGCCCTGGTGCAAGCCGTGTAAAGCGATGGACGAGAGATTTTGGGTATTGCCCGACGTGGTGCAGATGATAAAACCGTTTGTTGCCGTAAAGGTTGATTTCGACAATGAAAAAGGATTGGTCGGAAAATACAATGTCAGCGCGATTCCGTTTGTTGTCTTCGCCGATCCGCTTGGCAATGTAGTAACTTTCCGTCGCGGTTTCGGCGAAAAAAGCGTCAGAGATTTGAATTCAATCTTAAACGAAATGCCGAAAGATTTTTCCGCTTTAAATAAATACTACGACGCTATCGAATTGAAAAAAGACGACGGAAACGCGCTTTTGAAAATCGCCGATGCTTACCGCAATTCGAGAATGCTCAGATTAAGCAGCGATTTTTATAAAAAGGCTTTGAAAACGGAGGAGATTCAAGCCGACGCCGAAAAAACCGAACGCATATCCGTGACGCTCGGATTAAACGCTTACTCCGTGCAGGATTACCGAGAAGCAAACGAGATCATCGAGGATTATATGAAAAACTATCCGTCGGGCAAATACCGCGAAGTTTCCTTTGCCGCTCTCATCGTCGGCAGCGCCAAGCTCGGCAAGTGGAAAGCCGTTGATAAATACCTGCCGATGTTCAAAGGGGAATTTCCGTCATCGAATAGTTACGCAACAATCCTTAAAACTGTCGAAGAAGAGAAAAACAAAAAAGATAAATAAAACAGTTTTGAAGAACAAAAAGGAAATGTTCAAACAACGGCGAACAAGATTTTAGTTAATACAGCAAAACTTTGTTTGCCTTTGTTTTTATCATCAACGCCGCCGTTTACGGGCGGCTTTATTTTTTAGTAAACAAATTTTCAAACAGTTTCGTATCAGTCGCAGGCTCATTGGGCGGCATAAAATTATGAAACTTTCAGAACTGATCAGAATATCGAATCGCAACCTGTTTCGCGCCAAGATGCGCACGCTTCTGACGATTCTAGCAATTTTTGTCGGGTCGTTTACGCTCGTTCTGACGAACGGGTTGGGCGGCGGGCTGCGCAATTACGTCGAGAAACAGGTAAAGAACATCGAAGCGAAAGGCGTTTTGTTCGTTCGGAAAAAGTTTCCGAGCGAGGACGCCGAACGCGCGACGGGCGACGCGCCGCGCGAATACAAAGAAGCGAGCCGCGACGAACAGGGAAACGTCATTGACCCGAATTCGTTTCAAGTTTCGCTCGCGCAGATGGAATCGTTAAGGCGTGAATTGCCCGAAGTGACCGCTGTGACGCCGTTTTACTCCGCCGACAGCGAATACATCACACTCGACGGCACAAAGAAATATCAAGTCAGCCTCGGGATGCTTTCCGACGGCGTCGTGCAAAAGACGGAAGCGGGCAGAACGATTGACGGTGAAGGTCAGATAATGATTCCGGTAATGATGGCGCGTCATCTCGACGAAGACATCAATCGTTTGATCGGAAAGACGGCGACAATCGGCTACAAAGCAGGTCCAAGCGAGGAAGTGCGAACTTTGCCGCTGAAAATCGTCGGCGTTTCGACACGCGGGATGATGGCAAATTTTAACTCGTTCGTTGACGCGAAAACCGCCCGGAAGATTTACGACGAACAAAACGCCCATAAGCCCGATTACAACCAGTTTCAGCGTTTCACTTTTCGTTTGAACGCTGTTGACGAACAGCGACTCGTCGAAATCAAAAAGACGCTCGATGAAAAAGGCTTCCGGGCGGAGACATACGCTGACCAGGAAAAAAGAACTTACGACGGAATCGGCATTCTTCAAATCGGACTTAATTTGTTTGCCTTTATCGCGCTGCTCGCCGCTTCGTTCGGCATCGTCAACACGCTTATAATCTCGGTTCTCGAACGCACGAAAGAAGTCGGACTGCAAAAAGCGCTTGGAATGGGACGCTCGAAAATCTTTCTTTTATTCTCGCTCGAATCGGTTCTAATCGGATTCTGGGGCGCAGTCTTCGGAATTGTTACGGGAATCGTCCTCGGCAAAATCGCCAACATCGTCCTCGCCAAAACTTATCTCGAATCGTTCGAAGGCTACACGATGTTTGTTTTTACGTTACCTTCGATATTATTCGTCTTGCTGCTGGTTTGCGGAATTGCATTCGTTGCCGGAGTCCTACCGGCTTTAAGAGCAAGTCGTTTGAACCCGATTGAAGCGCTTCGATATGAATAAAAATTTTTAGGAGATAAATAAATGATAATTACAACGGGAAATGAGGTTGCCGGATATGAAATCGTTGAATATTTAGGCATTGTGCGCGGCATTGTCGTTCGCGCCACCGGAATCGGGCGCGGAATTGTCGGAGGCATAAAATCAATCGCCGGCGGAAACATCGAAGAATTTACACACGTTTGCGAAAAAGCGAGAATTGAAGCCTCGAATCGAATGCTCGCGCACGCGAAACAAATCGGAGCTAATGCAATTATCGGAATGCGCTACGACTCGACCGAATTTGCAAAAGGCTCGACCGAAGTTCTAGCTTACGGAACCGCAGTCAAGCTGAATAAATAAAAAATTAATGTTCAAGTTTTAAGGTGAAAAACGGAAATTAAAAATTTGAACTAAGAAGCATAATTCGTGATGAATTAGAAGATTGAGACGGCATTTGATTCTAAATATCTTGACGCTTCTATCCAATCCGATAATTTTTGAATTATGAACTTTGAAGCTTGAATTTGAAATTTTGAATCTTGAACTTCGAACCTTGAATCTCAAGGAAGAAAAGAGCCCTTCCCGTCTCGCCCGATGCGCATATTTATCAGCCAGTTGAGCCATTGGAACTTTAATGCTTTGGGCGCGAGATATTCAGTGATGCCGAGAGTTGCTTTCGATTTGCCGCCGCCCATCTTCAAGGTCATCTCGCTTAAGAATCTTAAATAAAAGAAGCTGGAATCAATTATTTTCTGGTGTTTTACATACAGACGAAGAGAGTCATCGGATGCGAAACTCATTTCGGTCGGGTAGCGAATGCCGAATTTGTCGCGTGAGAAACCTGATTCAGTATAAGACGCATCGCGTTCGCGCAACACGCCGTCGCTGATAACGAGCAGTTTTGTTGTCGCGGGGTTATAGTTCGTTTCGCAATAACGATAAAATACGGCGGTCGAGTCGGCGAAGTGAACTCTGCCCCAATGCCAGTCGTTCACTGTTTCGGGCAGCCAGCGATTGTCGAGATTGTGGTCGTGATAACCGGTTCCGCGAAACGAGCGCGCGTCAATTGACTCGCCGTTCTTATCGGAAACGCTGATTCTGCCGGAAACATCCGAGCGCGGCGCGACCATGTTCCAGCAATGCGAGCTTTCACCCGGCGTGCATTTCTCGGCGGCGAAATCGGCTTCTATGGAAAGCCATTCGAAATGCGCTTCGAGTTTACGGTCGCGGCTTAAAACCGCGTTAATCGAAATCAAATAACCGGAACCGTATGGTGCAGTTTCGTATTTGAACGAACAATCGCCGATCGTGCAATCGGGCTTTTCAATGCTCGCCTCGAAATCTTTTTCGGAAAATTCGTTGATCGCTCGGTAAACCGGTTTGCCGTCGCGGTAATAAACGAAAGCGACGGCGGGAAAGCGGGAATTCGGACTTTGAATTTTGGATTTTGGATTGAAGAGCGTCTGGCGAACCCTTTGCGTAAAGCTTTTCACATAGCTTGAACCGGATTCGGCTTGTTCGCGTTTATTGTAGCGCGGCGAAAAGATGAAATTGTCGAGAAAAATGATGACGATTGCTTCTTTGCCGTCGTCGGAAAGAGCGTCGAAATACCACCATTCATAAGCTGCACCGTCTTTCTTCGGATGCCAGACATCAGCCGCGATGCTCGAGGAAAACGAAAAATTTTCGGTTTGAGTTTCTTGTGTCGGCGCCTTCATCGCAAAAATTATATGTCAAAACTTGAAAAGAACGATAAAAGCATCGCAAATATAAATAAATATGGCAAACTTTTTATACGAAACTGAATCTTTAGAATTTGAACGAACGTCTCTCCCGACATTTTCAAATCAAATAAGAAAGGAGAAAAAATGAGAAATCGAACAAAATTGATGACGCTCGGTTTATTGTTACTGACGGTCGCATTTGCGGCTGCTTGCCCGGAACGCAAAAGCATCGCGGACATCGAATCGAATCCGTCGAAATACTTGAATAAAGAAGTCGCTGTTGCGGGAGTAGTAAGAGACAGCTACGGAATAAACGTCCCGCTGACGAACATTCGCGGCGGCGTTTACAAGATTGACGACGGAACCGGCTCAATCTGGATTTTCACCGAGAACAGCGTCCCAACCAAGGGAGCGCAAATCGGCGTTAAAGGCAAACTGCAAAACGGCGTGAATTACAACGGCAGAAATTACGGATTGGGCATATACGAGCAGGACAGACGTTTTAGAGGAAAGTAATAAGAAAGGATAAAGGATGAAGGATAAAGGATAAATAAAGAATCATTTGTAAAATTTATCGTTTATCCGAAGCATTCCGGCTTTTAGTCTTTCGAGGAGCGGCGTTGTAAAATATACGCCGCTTCTTTTTTTATGAAATCGTTAATCAAAACTTTTGAAGAGCAATTCGAAAAGCTGCACGATCGATCGTGGAAGTTCGTATCGATGATTCCCGACGATAAATTATTCTGGAAACCGCGAGAGTTTGAAAGCATTTACACGATGTTTTCGTGCGGCGAATACGTTTTGCGTTCGGCGGCGGCAATCGAGCAGGCTTTCGGCGGCATCACGACCAGACTTTGGGACGACCCGTTTGAATGGACTCTGCCGGAAGAGCTTTCGACCACAGAAAAACTGCTCGAATATCTGCGGGAAGTCGAAGAAACCCGGCGCAAAGGCTTCGCTTTTTTCAATTCCGACGCGGATTTGCTTCGAGAAATGCCCGCGCCCGAAAAACTCAAATCAATCGCCGCGATATTGCTCGAAACGCTGGCGCGCGCCGAGCATTTTCAAGGTCGCGCCTTCGCCGTTTATCAAATGTTCAGCGACAGCAAACTTCCGCGCGTTTGAAAAATCTTGATATTCGACGCGAAAATTGCGGCGGACGAATGTTTTTGCATATCGAACTTTTTCGTGTGAAAATTCGTTAAGGCTGGAGTCTTAAAAATTTTTTCCGGCTGTGGGAGAAATATTATGCACTGTCCGCGCTGCGGTCAACTACAAATTTCCGCTGAAACAAAATTTTGTTCGCGCTGCGGCTTTCCGATGGTAACGGTTTCGGAACTGCTTTATCACGGCGGTCATTTGCCGCAATTGGCGACCGAGCCGAAAAAGGGAAAGCTGCCGAATCGAAAAACGGGCGTGAAAATAGGAATCTCCTGGTTTCTTGTTCTAACTTTGCTGCTCACGCCGCTTTTCGGAATACTCGGGGCGGACGAGTTGGCAGGATTTTGCGCGGTTCTCGGAACAATCGGCGGAATTTTGATAATGTTTTTTTCGTGGATGTTTTTAGAAAAGCCGGTCAATGCGCCGTATCAACAATCGTTGCCCGCATCCGAGGCATATTCCCCGCATTATCTCGGCGGTCAGAACCGAAAAGCCGCGCTTCCGCCGCAGCACAGTCAGCCGGTCGAAAGCTACGTTCCTCCGGTCGAGAGCTGGCGCGCGCCGAATACCGGAGAGCTCGCGCGTCCGGGAAGCGTTACCGAAAACACGACCAAGTTATTGAACAAAGACGAGTAAAAACGAGGAAGAAGATATGTTTTGCCCACAATGCGGACAGGAACAGATAAGCGAACAAACAAGGTTTTGCTCACGCTGCGGATTTTTACTAACAGGAGTCGGCGAACTTTTGACGAACGGCGGTGTGATTCAAAACTCGATGCAAAGCGAGAGTAATAAAACAATTTCGCCGCGAAAGAGAGGAGTAAGACAAGGATTGTTTATTTTTTTACTTACATTCTTAGTCGTGCCAATTATTGCTGTCTTAACTATTTGGGCGGGTGCCGAACCTTACGGCGTGGCGATTTCAGCTATTTTATTATTCGTCGGAGGGCTTTTGCGGATGGCTTACGCTTTGATGTTTGAGTCAAGCGATACCGATGATTCTGTTTTCGGACAAAACGTTATAAGTAAAACTCAACAGTTGTTAAACAAAAAGCCGCAAGCGAACGCTCTTCCCGAGCATCAGTCAGTTCCCGCTTCTGCTTACGTTCCACCCGGAAATTGGCGTGACACAAACGATTTAACGCCCACCAGCATTGTCGATAATACTACAAAGTTACTTCAAAAGGACAAGTAAATCCGAGAAAAAATGAAAAGGCAAGTGAAGAAAGTGCATCTATAAGGTAAAATCTTCACTTTGCCTTTTCATTTGATTAAATCTGCTTTTCTATTTTAGAAACCAATCGCTTCGCCGTCGCTGCGCGAGTCAATCGCGCCGAGCCGCACTCCTTTTTCGTCAATCTCGATTCCGGTCGCCGAAGCTATGTTCGCCGGTTTGGCGGCAAAATCGTGCCCGAGTTTTTCCAGAATGTTTCGCGTGTCGGGTGACAATCCGTAAGGTTCGGAAAGAATTTCATCCGGAAACCATTGATGATGTATGCGCGGCGCGTCAATCGCGGCTTGAATGTTCATATCGTGGTCAATCATATTGATTACCGTTTGCAAAACCGCCGTGATGATTCGCGGTCCGCCGCGCGCGCCGACCGCAAACCAGGGCGAACCGTTTTTTCTCAGAACAATTGTCGGTGTCATTGATGAAAGCGGTCGTTTTCGCGGTTCGACTTTGTTGCGCTCGCCTTGTATCAAACCGAATAAATTCGGCGTTCCCGGTCTAGCCGCAAAATCGTCCATTTCGTCGTTCAATAAAACGCCGGTTCCTTTCGCCGTAACCGCCGAGCCGTATAAATCGTTGATCGTATAAGTGTTCGAGACAATATTTCCGTCCGGGTCAACGACGGTGTAATGCGTCGTGTCCATTGATTCTTTGCCGAGCGGTTTGCCGTGTCCGATTTCCTTGCTCGACGACGCTTTGCCCGTTTTTATCGTTTCGCGTCTTTTAGCGGCGTAATTTTTATCAATTAACTGTGCGACCGGGACTTCCGCGAAATCCGGGTCAGCCATAAATTCCGCTCGGTCGGCGAACGAGCGGCGCAAAGATTCGGCTAAAACGTGATATTTTTCCGCCGAATTGTAACCCATTTTGCGAACGTCGAAAGGTTCGAGCATATTCAAAACCTGCAGCAGAACGATTCCGCCCGAACTCGGCGGCGGCATCGAGATTATTTCGTACCCGCGATAAGTCCCGCGCAAAGGCGTTCTTTCTTTGGCTTGATAATTTTTTAGATCGTCGAGCGTTATTAAACCGTTGTTCGCACGCATATCGGCGGCAATAAGCTCTGCGGTTTTGCCCGTGTAAAATTCGCGCGCGCCTTGTTTCTGCATCCGCGCGAGCGTCGCGGCGAGTTCCGGCTGTTTGAATAAAGCTCCTTCTTCGTAAAAATTGCCGTTATTCAGAAAAATCTTTTTGCTGTCTTCGTATTTTTCCAGATTGTTTTTGTAAGTTTTGAAGAGATTAGCGAGCCGGTAAGATAAAACATAACCGTTTTGGGCAATCGCCCGCGCCGGTTCGACCAGATCAGCCCACTTTAATTTTCCCGAACCGTATTTCTTAAAAGCGTAATCGAAACCGGCGGGCGTTCCCGGAACGCCGGAAGCGCGGTAACCGATTGTCGAACTGCCTTCGCCTCGAATCAAATTGCCGGCTTTGTCAACGAAAACGTCGCGGTGCGCCGCCGCCGGAGCCATTTCGCGGTAATCAATCGCCGTTGTGCGCCCGTCTTTGAAGCGAATCAGCATAAATCCGCCGCCGCCCAGGTTTCCGGCTTCTGGGTAAACGACCGCCAGCGCCATACCGACCGCAATCGCCGCGTCAACGGCGTTTCCGCCTTTTTTCATAATATCCGCGCCGATTTTCGAAGCGACTTCGTGCTGCGACGCGACCATCGCTTTTTGTGCCCTGACGGGTTCTCGCCAGGCGGCGAAAACAACCGAGTTAACGGAAAATAAAGAACAAAGGAAAGTGATTAAAACAAAATAAACGCCGAGTTTTTTCGCCTTTTTCGTGAACATATCGTAACTTTATCAAAATTTATTCGCTTTTGTAATCGAAAGTTTTTTGAATTATAAATTCAAATTCGAGAAAAAGTCTAAATTTTCGTATTTCCGAAAATTTATATGCCAACTCCGGCAAAATTATTTACACCTTTTGTTTCTCAATCTTTCGGCCGTAATTAAATTCATTTCTCTTCAAGCATAAAAATTTTGAAAAATATCGCCGACTGACCGTTTAATTCGGTACGGAAAATTTTGGCTTTTATCGTAAAAATGTTATAAATTGAATTCATCCTGAAAACAATTGATCCTCACCGGGACTTTACGAAACCGTGTGCGGGCGGAGATGGGAGAACTTTGAAATATGAAAAGAACGATGGCAATGGTGTTTTTAGTCGTTTTATCTTTACTGATAAACTCAACCGTACCGGCACAAAAACTCAAAACCGGTAACGCGGCGAAACTACAGAAATCCTCGATAAAATACAATTATATAAATGCCTTTTACGACGGAAGCGGCGTTTATCTCGAATGGCAGACCGAATACGAAACGAAAAATTTCGGCTTTTTCGTTTACCGCGTTTCGGGCGGCGAAAAAGCGCTTGTCAGCGAATCTTTTATCGCCGGTTCTTCTCCGCAAAGCCCGGAAGGAAGATCGGCGGGTAAAAATTACAACTTTTATGATGCGGACGGCGACGGCAATTCAAGATACGTCGTCGAAAGCGTGGATATATACAATTTCAGAAGAAGCACCGGCGAGATTTCGCCCGATTTTATAAATGATTTATCTGAAGTTGCGGGCAACAAATCCGAGCCTGCGGCAAAAGTTAAGAGAAACTTCCGACAGCAGTCGGAACGCAGCGAATTGGATTTGCCGAAAGATTTGCAGGAAGAATTCGACAGTTACAAATCGTTGCCGGACGCGGATGCGCAGCGTGCTGTTTCGGCACAAGCGGGCGTGAAAATCGGCGTCAAAAAAGAAGGATTGCACCGCGTTACGCGCGCTCAGCTCGCCGCGGCGGGTTTTGACGTAAATGCCGATTCCGGCACCTGGAAATTGTTTATGAATGGCGTCGAACAGGCAATAATCGTCGGCGGAAACGGCGATTATATAGAATTCTACGGGAAAACGCTCGACACGCCCGAAAGCGACACGCAGTATTATTTCTTAATTGCCGGGGGCGCGAGCGGCAAACGTATGAACACGACGGCGCTTCGCCCGATTGCCGGCAGAGTTCCGGCGAGAAATTACAATCAGGCTTTTATTTTCAAAGAAAGAACTAATTATTTTAATTCGATACTAAACGGCGACGCCGAGAATTACTTCGGCAGAATAGTTAATAATGTTGGAGCGACCATTACTTTTAACTTGAACGCTGTTGATTTTAGCATTCCCGAAGCAGTTATGAGGTTGAGTCTGCAAGGCGGGACGATCACAGCCCACGAAATAAAAGTAACTCTCAACGATCAGGAACTAGCATCTGTAACAGGCAATTACAACGAACTGCTGACCAAGGAATACAGAATCTCCACGCAGCTTTTACGCGAAGGCGCAAACACTTTAAAGTTGACGGCAGTTACGGGAACAAGTCTTTTCGACTCGGTTCGCATCAATTATAATCGCCGTTATACCGCGCAGCAAAATCAGCTTTTCTTTTACACGCAGAATTACAAGGAAGCGAATCTGGACGGATTCACTTCAGCCAATATACGCGTTTTCGATATGACGGATTCAAACAATCCGTCGCTTCTCAACAACTTGAAAGTTCAGCAAAGCGCGAACGGATTCGGCGTCACAGTGCCTTCGCACCGCGGAAGAGTAATGTATGCGGTCGAGGATGCGGCGGTTTTAACTCCGGCTTCGGTTACGGCGAACAATGCTTCAAATCTGGCGACAGCCGCGCACAACGCCGAATTGGTAGTAATTTCCCACAAAAACTTTTTAACGCAAGCCGGCGCGTGGGCGAATCATCGTCGCTCGCAAGGCGTTACGGCGGAAGTTGTTGATGTCGAAGACGTTTTCGATGAGTTTAGTTTCGGCGCTCCGACAGCGCTCGCGATTCGCGGTTTTCTGCAGTACGCGAAAAGTAACTGGCAAACGCCGCCGAAATACGTTTTGCTTGTCGGCGACGCCTCGAATGATCCGAGAAATTATAGAGGATACGGGTATTACAATCTGGTTCCGACCAAGCTCGTTGATACGCTTTATTCCGAAACGGGAAGCGACGATTCTCTGGCGGATTTTAATAACGACGGTTTAGCCGAACTGGCAATCGGCAGAATTCCGGCGAGAACGCCGCAGGACGTTACGGACGCGCTCGCTAAAGTGACGAATTTTGAAGCAAGCGTAGCACAGGCACACGCGCGAGGCGCGCTTTTCGCCAGCGATCAAACCGATGCTTATTATAATTTTGAAGAGTTTAGCCAAAGACTTGCCGGCAATCTGCCGGCGACGATGCCGAAAACTTTTGTCAATCGCGCAACTCCCAATTCGCAGGCGATTTTGGTCAATGAGTTAAACAGCGGCAGATTTTTAGTTAACTATTCGGGACACGGAAACATCGCCGTTTGGGCGTCAACGGGATTTTTCGGCAAAACCAACGCACAGCAACTTTCAAATGCGAATAATTTGTCGGTTTTTGTAATGCTCAGTTGTCTTAACGGGTTTTTCATAGACCCGCAGGAAGACGGTCTTTCCGAAACGCTTTTGAAAACAAACAGCGGCGGCGCTGTTGCTGCCTGGTCTTCGACGGGACTGACAACGCCCGATATACAGGAAATTATGGCGACGAGGTTTTACAAACAAATCTCAGCGGGTAATATAACCCGGCTCGGCGATTTGATAAATGACGCTAAAACCACTATTTCAAGCGGGCGCGACGTGAGATTGTCGTGGGTTTTGCTCGGCGATCCGATGCTTAGAATGAAGTAAGCAATTTCAACAGAAATTTAGGAAGGCTTGTTTGATTTCTAAAAAAGCGCTCAAAAGGCTTTCGTTTCGTGCAGCTTTACACTGCGATATCTTTTTGTAAATTTACAGTAAAATTTTACTCTCAACCGTTGACGCCGCTTAGCAATTTGTATGCTAAGCGGCGTTCGGTTATTATACCGAATCAATTGGCGGCGTCTATTCAAATATCAATAATTATTTCCCGTACGATGTCTTTAGCCGCATTACTGATTTTCGTGTTTATTGCCTATTCTGATTCGTGCTTGCACAAATTACATTAAACACTTTTAACAGTTTGGAAAGCCGCAATCATTTCTAATATTCCCTTTGAGTATTCAAGAATTTTTATGAAAAAACGTAACGATCAGGTTTCCTCTTCTGAATCGTCGGCAATCGGCGATCAGTCCGAAAGACAAACCATCGAAAATGAAATCGAGCGAACCGAAGAAGTAAATTCTCAAGGAGGGAACAGCCTCGCAATTATTGATAAATTCAGGAAAAACTTCGATTGGTCTTTGGTTTGGACAATTCTTGCCATTAAAGGATTGGTTCTTTTATTCGGAGTTCAGGCTTATTATGCGCTGGCGAACAAACCGATTGAGCATTGGCGCGGCTGGCTGGAGATTTGGAATTACTGGGATTCGCTAAGACACGCGCGGCTCGCCGAATCCGGTTACACAAATGTCGGAATTGAAAGATACGACATTGTCGGTTTTCCATTGTTCCCGTGGATTACGCGATTATTCGCTCTGATTTTTCAGGATTATTTGGTCAGCGGATTTATAGTTTCGACCTTGGCGACAATTGCCGCCGGTTTATTGTTGCACAAATTGGTTCTTTTAGATTTTGCTGATTCAATCGCGCGAAGAGCCGTTTGGTTTATGATGA
>DASVQY010000078.1:0-1795 GCA_036388895.1 Pyrinomonadaceae bacterium
CAACAAATGAAACGCTTCTAAAGAAGGTTCATAAATCATTAGCTGATGGAGGAAAAGTAATCACACTCGAATTTATTCCCAATGATGACCGAGTTTCTCCTCCGTCAGAAGCGATGTTCAGTTTAGTAATGCTTGCCGGAACTCCGCAAGGAGATGCTTATACGTTTACCGAATTAAAAGAAATGTTTGAAGCGACAGGATTTTCCCAAAACGAACACATTCCGCTCGATCCATTACCCCAACATTTAATTGTTTCGATGAAGTAGTAATAGAAGATTTCTAAATAGCTATAAAAAACTCCAGAAAGGCTCGTTTTTGACACAGAAAGTATTTCATATAAGAGGGAAACTGCTTTCTTAGTTAGTAAAATATCGCTCAGACGCGCCAAATAATTTATACTCTGTAATAGAGATAAGGCATAAATTACGGCGCATTCGTCCAGTGGTCAGGTGTAGTAAGTAATCGTGCAAAATTATTCTGACAATTTATTGATTTTTCGCTAGAATTCAGAAATGCGATTCATCAAATTATCAGAAACCGATCTGAAAAGTTTGCAACAAGGACAACGCTACGGCAAACATTTTCTGTTTCGAGATCGCTGTCAATGTCTGCTCCTTTCACATCAGGGACAGACGATTCCGCAATTAACCGGGCTGTTTAAAGTTCATCGCGTGACCATTTATGAATGGTTTAACCTGTGGGAATCGGGCGGCATCGAAGCCTTACACAAAAAGCCGGGGCAAGGTCGCCGCCCGAAATTACAGATTACGAATCAAAGGCACGTTACTACCGTGCAAAAAGCCGTTTCCGAAGAACGGCAAAGTCTCAAACAGGCAGCGGCGAAACTCGCCAATGAACTGAAAATTGAAATGCACCCCGACACGCTCAAACGCTTTTTAAAAAACTTGAGTATTCTTTCCGACGTTTCCGCAAATGTCTCAAAGCCAATCAAGACCCGGGACTCTACCACGAAGGCAAACTGAACTTGAATTACTTGTGGCAGTTATCTGCTGACGCACAAATCGATCTGCGTTTCGGCGATGCTTCGGCTTTTTCGATGAATCCTTGTCTGCCCTATGGCTGGCAGGCGAAAGGCGAAACAGTCAGTATCACGCTCAAAAGCAATCGTAGAACGAATGTCTTCGGTATTTTCAGTTCCGACAATCGCTCGTTTACAAAATTCTCCGAGCAAAATATCAACTCGCAATTTGTCGTTGCCGTCATTGATGAATTCTGCCAACACATTCCGGTTGAGCGACCAACCGTTTTAGTGTTGGATAATGCTTCGCCGCATCACAGCCGATTATTCAAATCGCAGATGGAGAAATGGCAGGAGCAGGAACTTTATATTTTTTACCTGCCAAAATATTCACCACATTTGAATATCGCCGAAGTGTTATGGCGCAAAGCAAAATACGAATGGCTCAAACCGGCTGATTATATTTCTTTTGAACGATTCAAAGAAAAAACAGCTGAAATCTTCACGAACATCGGCATAAAATACCGGATCAATTTCAAAGAGCAAAAATGTCAGCCTATTTATGCCTGACTACTTAACAGCAAAACATTTTTATTATTTATTGTGTTTATTGCATTTCAACGGCAGTATCATCGCTTTTATTTTTGATTTCTGGATTCTTAAGCGGATTCGCGGAATTTTCATAATTAATGCGATTTTTTTCGAGTTTTTCGTAAAGCGGATTCACCCATTTCTCAGCCGCCGCGCGCGCCGCTTCGCTCGCTTCTTATCTTTTCGTTTCGCTGTCGGCGACGAAATCGAGCTGCGGCGTTTTCG